>JBEKNI010000008.1:0-115104 GCA_049522975.1 Occallatibacter sp.
GTAGGCCACGGTCGATCGGCCGTGCAGGAGCAGGCGCCTCGACAACTCGTTCGCAGGCGGCGCAGGCAAACTTCGGCCGCACGTGACGAATCACTTTATAAGTGGCCGGAACGCGCTCCAGTTGCTCAGAGACGTCTTCACCGAACTTGCGCAGCATACCACCGCAATCGGGGCAGCAGTTATGCGCGGGAAGATGAGTGACTACTTCTCGTGGAAGTTCTTCGGGCAGAGGCTTGCGTTGAGGGCGTGAACGACGCTTCGAATCTGCTGGAGTCACGGGAGGTTGCGCTGCCGTATCCTGTGCAGCTTCCTCTGCGGCTCGCGTGGTCTCCAGTTCTTCGAGGCGGAACTCAAGCTGCTCAAGCTCTCCGGTCAGCTTCTCGCTCTTCCTGCCGAAGATCATCCGCCGGTACTTCTCGATGACCAGCTTCAGATGTTCGATCTCGTGTGTACTTGATGTGAGTTCCTTGTAATGCTTGATGGACTCGCTGTGCTTGGCTAGCACCAGCGCCTTCATCGCTTCAAGATCGAGCCCATCGAGGTCGGGCAAGGAAGCAGGAACCATGACCGAAGTATGCCATAAGACAGATCAGAATGCATCAACAAAAGCCGCATGAACACAGGAGAATCACGCATATAACTCACACTGCGATCTGCGGTGCCCAGGTCCTCTGCGGACGGCGCCAATCGATGCCTTCCAAGAGCATCGACAACTGCGCACGAGTCAGACAAACGGTGCCTTCGGTAGCTTGCGGCCAGATAAATCGGCCTCGCTCCAAACGCTTCGCGAAGAGGCAAAGTCCGTCGCCGTCGAACCACAAACATTTAACGATGTCACCACGCCGTCCACGGAAAATGAAGACGTGACCGGAGAAGGGCTGCTCATGCAACACGGTCTGCACTTGCGCACTGAGCCCATCGAAGCCGCGGCGCATGTCAGTGACACCGGCTGCGATCCATATCCTTGTTTCGGCAGGAAGCTGGATCACTTGCGCAGACTCTCCAGGATCGACTTCAACAGCACCGGATCAGCGCCGCACTCGACGCTGATCACAACCCGGCCCGGAAACTCAATGTGAATCGCGCCGCTTGCCGCCGGTTGTTCCTTCGCACCGACCTGCAGCGTCTCCTTGCTCGGCTCGCGCGAAGAAGACAACGTAACAGGAAGAAGTGCGGTCTTCGCTGCATCAGGCTCAGCCAGTTCGCCCCTCTTCAACTCGCGGCGCCACTTGAATACCTGGTTGGCGTTTACTCCGTGATCCCGAGCCACCAGTGCCACACTCGCCCCCGGCTCAAAGGTCAACTCTGCGATCCGCCGCTTCTCTGCAACCGATCGCCATCTCCGTGCGCGACGCGCCTCTCCCCCACCCTCTGACTGAACCATGACTGAATAGTCGGTTGCATACCCGAGATTATGCCAGAGGGGAACCGAGATTATGCCAGAGGGGAACTCAGGACGCATCCGGCTGCCGGCGAAGGGATAACTCAGGGATAACTCATCGATGCGCCGCATCGGCCACAGGTCCGTCTCCGAAACCGGCCGCGGCTCATAGTAGACCGTGCTGCGGCCGATCTTGAGCGCCTCTGTCTGTTGCTTGATAGGAAGGTCGTGCTCGGGATCGATCATCGCTTTGCGCTCGGCAATCCCGCCTTGGTGAGCGCGCCTTCTAAAAATCGTTCGCCAGCGTCAGCTCGCCGATCTTGGCGTGGAGGGTCTTCAAGTCCACCGCAGCCGTCGCGGCCTCCGCCTTCGCTTCGCTTCCCAAGCCCCCGGCTGCGCCTTCCGGAAGCGGGCTCTTCCACTGCGTAATCCGGTTGGCATGGATGTCGAATTGCTCGGCCAACTCGGCCAGCGCCTTCTCACCCTTGACTGCGGCCAGGGCCGCCTTGGCCTTGAACGCCGCTGTGTGATTCCGACGCGGACGTCTGCTCATTCTTTCTCCTCTTCTCAGCCATCTTAAGGCTGCGGGCGAACAGAACTTCCACATAACCCCCTGTCCGAATTTGTGAGACCGGCTCCGGCAGAGACATATATAGGATTGTCAATAAGTGGCCCGAGGGATCTTGTACAGCGAATCCAAGGACTCTTGTCGGCGAGTGACACAAATCCCGTGGGGCGTCCATCGGCGGGTGGCCCAAGTCTGACTAACCACTAAATTTGGGTGGCCGGATGCCCCAGGTCTGGATTTCTAGACTTGGATACCACGCCCTCCACCCATCCAAACCGTCCTCGCGAATTCCAGTCCAACCCTGCAAACTGGCCGACCGGTTGCGCCACAAGCCTGTTGACACCGCCCGATCCGCCGCCCAAAATCATCTTAGGAGGTCGTATGAATCGTAAAATCGCAACCGTCGCGCTGTTCGCGTTGGCCCTTTCTCAGGCCGCCGCGTTTGCGCAGCAGGCCGCCCCCCAGCAAAAGCCGGCTGAAACCATGGAAATGAAGCACAGCGCCGCGCCCAATACTCCGGAGTGGCAGCAGCTTCGTTCTCTCGTGGGTCAGTGGCAGGGAACCGCGGAAGAGGGCGGCCAGAAGCAAGAATCCACCCTAGAAGTGCGCATGACCGGCGACGGCTCGGCCATCATGCATCTGCTCGGCAAAGACACCCCGCACGAGATGGTGACCATGTTCCACCCCGACGGCCCCACGCTGATGGCGACGCATTACTGCGCCGCACATAACCAGCCTCGGATGCAGATGATCCCCGCGCTGGTGCCGAATCAAATAGCGTTCCGCTTCAAGGATGGAACCAACATCGGCCCCGGCGATGGGCACATGGTGGGCCTGGTTATCACCTTCATCGACGCCAATCATCACGACGAGGCATGGGCCTACGAGGACCACGGCAAGGAACTGCCGGCGACAGTCTTTCACTACTCCCGCAAGCTCTAGGCGGTCGCCTCTGGCGGGCGGCCACATTTTGACCAGTTGGCATAGCCGGGTGCCCCAGGTCCCGCTTTCGGGACCTGGAAGATTTCTCTGACAGCGATCAGTACTTCACGATCGCCGTAAATGAGTCCGGCTTGAGGCTGGCGCCGCCCACCAGTGCGCCGTCAATCTCTTCCTGGCCGATCAGCGCAGTGGCGTTGTCGGGCTTGACGCTGCCGCCGTAGAGAATCCGCATCGCCGACGCAACCTCCGCGCCCAGCAACTTGGCCACTTCCGCGCGAATGATTCTGTGGGCATCGGCGGCCATCTCCGGCGTCGCCGTCCTGCCGGTGCCGATGGCCCAGACCGGCTCATAAGCAATCACGATGGGCGCGGCCATCTCGGCCGTGATGCCCGCGAATGCCCCGGTGACCTGCGTCTTGAGCACTTCCTCGGTCTTGCCCGCCTCGCGCTCGGCCAGCACTTCGCCGATGCAAACGACAGGCACAACGCCGTGCTTCAGCACCGTGTGCAGCTTCTTGTTGACAATCTCGTCGGTCTCGGCAAAGTACTGCCGCCGCTCCGAGTGGCCGATCAGCGTATGCGTTCCGCCCACGGCCTTGAGCTGGCCCACCGAGGTCTCGCCGGTGTACGCGCCCTCTTCGGCAAAGTGAATGTTCTGCGCGCCCACGGCAACATTCGAGCCTTTGGCGGCTGCAATTACCGTGGGCAGAAGCACGGGCGAGGGAAACAAGATGATCTCGTCGCGGTCGTGCGAGGCGACGAGGGGCAAAAAGGCATCGACAAAAGCCTTGGCTTCGGCGGGCGTCTTGTACATCTTCCAATTGGCGGCAATCAGTGCTTTACGAGACATTGTTCTGGGACTCCTCCGCTTCATTCTATTCGATGGGATCCCGCGCGAGGGGTGACGGAGAGCACATTGAAGACTTCAAGAAGCTCCTAAATTCCCAGGCGCGATTTCAATACCCGAACCCTATCCCGCGCCACGGGAATCTGTGTGCGCTGAGCATCCTTGAGCGAGAGAATCACCTTGCCGGCAAACCAGGAGTTCACCTCGTGAATCCAATCCACATTCACCAGGGCGGCCCGGTGGACACGCAGGAACTTCGCCGGGTCGAGCCGCCGCTCCAGTTCGGCAATCGTCTGATCGACGCAGTGCTGGCGTCCGTTCACCACGGCGTAAGTGAGCTTCTCATGCGCCAGAAGATGAGTTACGGCATCCAGATCGAGAAACGCGATGTGCTCGCCCACGCGCGAGGCGATGCGCCGCGGATAACTGGGCCGCTCTCCGCGCACTGACGCGGCTAGTTCCTTGAGCAGCGCGGTTAGCTCCGGATTCCGCTGCCAATCCTGCTTTGCCGCCGGGCGAAGCCGGTCGAGCTTCTTCAGAGCGCGCGCCAACTGCTCCAGCTCAATGGGCTTCAGCAAGTAATCAATGGAGTTGACTTCAAAGGCCCGCAGCGCATATTCGTCATAAGCTGTGGTGAAGATGACGAAGGGCTGCTGGTTGAGCCGCGAGAGCAGCTCAAAGCCGTTCATGCCCGGCATTTGAATATCGAGGAACAGCACGTCAATCGATTCGTTGTTCAGAAAGCCGAGGGCATGTGCAGGATCGGTAGCGCTGCCGGCGATGCTGAGGCCGCCAGCGCTTTCCAGGAGCCGTTTGAGCCGTTCGATGGCCAGCGGTTCATCATCGACGAGATAGGCGCGAAGCGGGGCGGTTTCCATCGGCATTTCCATTATGCGGGAAAAGACAGGCGAACGGCGGTCTTTCCATTCTCGCGAATCACATCCAGCCGGCCGTCGGCGCCAAAGAGAAGTTCGAGGCGTGCAACGAGATTGCCGAGGCCGTGCTCGGACGTAATTGCATCGAGGGAAAAGCCGGGCCCGTCGTCAATAACTTCCAGCACGATGCGACCGGAATTTCTCGATCCGGCGATCCGAATCGCCGCACCCTGGGCGCGCTGGGAGACCACATGCTTCACTGAGTTCTCCACCAGCGATTGGAGAGCTAGAGGGGGCACGCCCACATCCTGAAGAGATTCGGAAATTGCAATCTCATAGCTCAGGCGCGGTCCAAAGCGGGTCCTCTCGATTTCCAGATACTCGCGAACGATTTTCAGTTCCTGACTCAGCGCCACCAGTCCGCTCTGATTGGCGTTGAGCGAAAAGCGGAGGAGCGAGGCCAGTTTGCCAACGGTATCTTCGGCTAACTGCGGATCCCTGGGAATAAGCGCGGCGATGGAGTTGAGAGTGTTGAAGAGAAAGTGCGGGTGGATGCGGGATTCGAGCGAGGATAACTGCGCCTCGGCCAAGAGCTTGTAGGCTCGCTCCTGCTCCACTTGCCTTGTTCGCAATTCGAGCGCCGTGGCCTGGAGTTGGTAACGAAGAGTCTCATAGGTAGAAATGCTCAGGCCGAACATAAGCGAGGTCACAATGCTAAACGGCAGCACCTCGCGGAGATTGGTCCAATACGCGTTGCGCGGAACCAGTCCAACGATCTCGAAGACTACCCCGGCCGCGAGACTGCCGGCTACCCCGGTGCACAACAGAACCGCCGCCCGCATGAGAAAGATCAGGCGGGGAAATCGCTCGCCGTAACGATGTGAAATGCGGGTCAGAACTACAATAGAGGGAATGGCGATGAGCAGGCAATATACAAATGCGATGAAAAGCGTGCGGCCCGTGTCAGATAGCCGGTACTTTCCCAACGAGAGCAAGAGGGCCACAATCAGCAGCGCGCTGCCTGCCACAATCCCCAACGACCTGAGGAAGTGATCGGCCAAATGTCCAGATTGCCAGCGGCTTGCCGACCGAGCCGCAATAGGTGGGCGTGGATCGCAGATCATAGCTGAAAACGGACTCCCACCGATGTTGCGGCGGAGTAGGGCGTGGCTCCGTACTCCGATGTTTTGCTTCCTTCGGGAATTTCCATGTGCAGATAGGAAGAGAAGTGGTTGCCAAACCTGCGGTTGGCGTCGACGATTGCAGTATAACTCTTATCATTCAGATTCTCTACCATCGACGCGGAGAGATCCCATTGCTTCCATCCAGGTAACTCGCGCAGCCGCGACTTACCAGCGTAAAGGAAGAGATAGTGCTGGCGTCCGGCTGTAGGCGAGATGTTCATATCCCGATAGTACGGGATATTGGGAGGCGTGTAGAACTCGGCATAGAAGGAGATCTCGCTTGTGGTGATGTATTTTCCGCCTAGGAGCATTGCACCCTGCTCGCGCCAGGCGGCTTCGCCGTGCAGCTCCCAGGCCTGGCCGAAGACCCGTGTGAAAGTAAGTCCGCCAAAGGCATCTCCGCCACGGTCGTCGCCGGCGATCAGCGAAGTGTCGAAACCCTTTACCAGTACGTTATACCGAAAACCCGTGGTGTCATGCAGGTTTGCCGAAGCAGGCGCAAGCGCGGCGGTGGACCAGGCAAGCGAAAAGGCGTGCGGCCCGTGAACAAAGTCAGCCTTCACCATGTCGCGGCCCACGTTGAGGTTGAGGCGGTCGGTCGGATTCGTGGGCACGCGCGGCGGATCGAGCACGCCGGTCGGAGTAAATGCATAGCCGGTTCCCCAACGCACAATTCTCCGGCCCACTGTAAAGTCGAAGTCCCCAGCAGAGAGTCCGGCATAGGTCTCCTTGACGCGAAGCTGGGTGCGTGTTCCCGTAATCGGCTCAAGCGCAGCATCGAGGGAAGCAACGCTGCCCGTCGGCGGATTGAAGTCCGCGGCAGTGAGGCCGTGAAATGTCTCCGCCAGGCCCACCACGCTCGATGCCAGACTCCAGCGCGGCTTGTACCGAAGAGTGAAAGACGGCTCAAGAAGCAACTGATTCTGCAAAAGCGTTACCGTAGGATCGTTCAACATTGCCGCGGATGCGGGCAGGGGCGGGCGAAAGCTGCTATAGAACGTAGCATCCTCGATGGCCAAGAAGGTGTAGCGAAAATCGCGTCGGGGTTCGGGCGGCGCTTCGTCCTGCGCCATGACAACAAGTCTCCCGGCGCAGAGCACAAGAATGAACGCAAATACGGAGCGTAATTTCATGATAGTTAGAAGCGGTCCGTTCTTCCCTGATAAAATAGCTTGTCGGGCAATTCGCGCGGAGCAATGCCGGAGTATTCCAGGATGCTGTGGGAGTTATGGCGGATTTCGTCGTAAAGGGTCCAGCGATGGAGCTGGGGCCTGCCGCCGACAGAAAAGTACTCGTCGAAGGTCGCCGATTTGATGTGCTTGCCCGAGGTGAGATAAAACTCGGCCCTCACCGGGCGCGCATCCTCGACGCGTAGCCAATAGAGAATGCGCTGATAAGTAGAGCCTTTGCGCTTTGCGGTCAGATCGAGCACGTAACAATTCTCATTGCCAACCTTCTCAGTACGCACGTAAGCGGCGGCGTAATCGACGGCGAAGTTGGTGCGCGCCACGTCGCCGTTGGAGGCGTCGCCCGAAAGCCGTTCGAGCGGCGTAATGCGCACCGGGCGGCTGGTGTCGGGAAGATAGACCCACATATCGTCGCTCAGCATGAGCAGGTGCTGGCCCTTTTCCCTGGGACTTAGAAACTCGACATAGGTCTTTTCGGTTCCCTTCTGCGAGACCTCATAGAGCTTTTCCTCGTCCGCTTTGCCGGATTCATAATGAGTTATCTTGACCTTCAATACATAAGAAGGCCAGCCGTTTCGATAAGCGTCGGAGCGTTTGAGCAATGCCTCGGCGTCGGGAGTGGCGGCGCGGCAGACTATCGCACAGGTTAATAAAAGGCCGACAAAAAAGACCAGCAGAAATGTGCGCAGAATGCAGTCGATCTTAGACATGAGAGAGAGCCTCCGCAATCTTGAGCCGCGATGCGCGGACCGCAGGCAGGATGGATGCAAGCGCCATTGAGATGATGACCAGCAGCGAAGAAACGATCATCTGAACCGGCACATGACGGACTTTGAAGGGCATGGGAAGACTGTAGCCTGGGGGCGGCGGCATATGCAGCCCGGATGAGTTCAGCAGCGCGCCGAGAAGATTGCCCGCGGCCAGGCCGAGAAGTGCGCCCATCACGCCGAGCAGCGTGGCTTCGACCATGAAGAGCGCCACGATCCATGCGCGCGGCGTGCCCATGGCTAACATGGTTCCTATCTCGCGAGTCCGCTCGAACATGCTCATCAGCAGCGTGTTCACGCTGGACATGAGAACCATGAAGAAGACAATAATACCCATGAAGAGGAAGATGCCGTTGAACATGGTGTTGACCTGCTTGTAATAGGTGGCCAGGTCGATCCACTTCTTCAGTTCCATCTTCTGCGGCAGGCCGTTCAAGCGCGGCATCATTTCGGCGTAGGCATGATCGGTGTTCTCGGTGGCGTCGAGGCCGACCACGAGGTTGGTGACGCGGTCGCTTTGCAGGAGGCGCTGCGCGGCGGGCAGAGTGATGCGCAGATAGCGCGCGTCCCGCTCCGGCGCGCCGGAGTTGATGATGCCGACAATCTGCACATCAACGCCGTTGAGCCCGCCGTATGAGGTCAACGCCAACACCGTCAAAACATCGCCGAGGCCGACGTTCATCGACTTGGCCAGCTCCTTGCCGATCAGCGCCTCGACTTCGCCGCTGGGCTTGGGGTCCAGATCGCGTCCCGTTTCGATGCGCGAGACGAAACCGAGGCTCTTTTCCGCCGCCGGATCGACGGCGCTGCCCAAGAAACCGGCGGCCTTGTTGCCGTTGGAGACCATGCCGTAAAAATCGATGCGAGGCGCAATGCCGCGCACATGGCTGCCCGCTTTGACCGAGGCGGCCACGTGACGCCAGTTATCGATTCCCGTGTCGAGGACGCGGTTTTCGTCGCGTTGGAAGTGCTCGGCGGTGAAGATTTGCAGATGACCGAGGCCGCTGTTGATGGTGTCTTCGCGGAGGCCGTGCGTCATGAAGGCGAAGTATCCCCCGGCCAGCAGCAGGCCGGCTACGCCGCCTGCGACCATCATCAGAGTCATCAGGGTGCGGCGGCGGTTGCGGAAGATGTTTCTGAATGCGAGAAGCAGAAACTTACCCACGGCTGCCTCCTTGGGTTGCGCTGTCGGAGACGACCTCGCCATCGGTGAGACGGACGATTCGGTCGGTGTGTTCGAGCAAGCGGGCGTCGTGCGTGGAAAAGATGAAGGTGAGACCGAGGCGGCGATTGAGATCGTGCATGAGGTCGATCAGTTGCGTGGCGTTGTGCGTGTCGAGATTGGCGGTAGGCTCG
The DNA here is from genome assembly GCA_049522975.1 of Occallatibacter sp. Lineage (GTDB taxonomy): Bacteria > Acidobacteriota > Terriglobia > Terriglobales > Acidobacteriaceae > Telmatobacter. The sequence goes on from JBEKNI010000008.1 coordinate 9,108, forward strand.
TCGGCCAGCACCAGGGCGGGACGATGAACGATGGCGCGGGCCACGGCTACGCGCTGCCGTTCGCCGCCGGAGAGCAGGTCAGGGCGTTGATTCGCGCGGGCGGAGAGGCTAACGCTCTCCAGTGCCGCGGCCACCCGCTCCGACCGCTCCCGGCTGGCGACGCCCTGGATCAGCAGCGGATACTCGACGTTCTCGGCCGCGGTGAAGACGGGGATGAGATTGAAGGTCTGAAAGACGAAGCCGATTCTCTCGCGGCGAAGCTGGCTCATGCCGCCGGGCTTCAACCGGGAAGTATCGACGCCGTCCACCAGGATGCGGCCGGTGGTGGGCTGATCGATGCAGCCGATCAAATTCAGGAGGGTCGTCTTGCCGCTTCCACTGGGCCCGGAGATGGCTAAGAACTCACCCGCGCAGACGCGCAAGCTGGCTTGCGAAAGGGCGCTGACAAAACTGTGGGCCGGGTGATGTGTTGGAAAATTGTCCAGAGGAAATCTTCGGCTGACTGCCTCGACGTTGACGATTTCTTCCATGGGTCGTTCCCTTTCCGAGTCTCTTGCTATTCTTCAAGGGTAGACGGAAGATGCCAGGCGCGCACCTGGTTCCGGACAAGGGGCTGAAAAAGCGGATGAGGGGTTCGAATCACGGGATGAATCGGCAGCAAATACATCCCGGGTTTCTGCGAATCGTCGATGTTCAAGTCAATTCGAGTGCAGCCAGCCCAGCTATTTCTGTGGTCTCGCTTGGGAGATGCTCACAGTTACTTTGACCGGGGCTGCCCATGCCGCATAGCTGTGGAAGAGAAACTGCCCGCCCAGGATCAATAGCCAGACCCACAGCGCAAAGCGTAGCTGGCGGCGCGGGACGCGGGTGCTGAGCAGCGTTCCGGCAATCGCTCCAGCGACGCCGCCTTCGATCAGGTGAATCAGCAGCTCGGGGTTGGAGGCGTGCGAGAACCAGTGCGCGCCGCTGCCGATCAAGGAGATGACGAAGCCAAAGGCAATGTCCGTTCCCACGACCTGCGCGGGCAAAAGAGTCGTTAGACTAAGCAGCGCCGCCGAGCCCAGTGCGCCCGCTCCAGCCGAAGAAAAGCCCACTTCGGCACCGACTGGAAACATCAGCCATGCCAGCCAGAGGCTGCGATCCGGCGGCTGCGGATTCTGCCGCATCGGACGAAAGTAAACAAATATCTGCCACGCGGACGTCGTCACCAGAATGGTTCCCAGCAATGCATTCATCAGGTTCTGCGAGCCGGCATTGACCAGATGCTTCAGGAAGAGCGACCCAATGACGACGCCGGGCGCACCGCCCAGAAGCATGAACCCAAGAGTGCGCCAGGCCACGTTGCGGCGGGCGATTTGCGTTGGCACCAGAATCAGCTTGACCGCGCTGGCGAACATCAGGCCGATGCCTACGGCAACCGGCGCCGGCACTCCAAGGAACAGAATCAGAACCGGCACGGTGACGGTGCCCGCGCCGACTCCGGTGAGCGCAATGAACAGCGCAATGACAAATCCAATGAGATATTGCATTTTCTATCCTCAGTTCCTGCGCGCCCGTTTCAGTGCGACTGGGCGGCTTCGATGTGAATGCCACATTCAACTTTGCGGCCGGCCCAGCGCCCGGAGCGCGGATCGTTCGGATCAAGTGGAAGCATTGTGCAAGGCTCACAACCAATCGAGGAAAACCCGCGCTCATAGAGAGGCAGCAGCGGAATCGACAGTTCTTCGCAGGCATACCAGACGTCCCGCGTGCTCCATGCGGCCAGAGGCGCAAGTTTGAGCACCTGCTGGCCGCCGGGAAGCGTGAAGAGCGCCCTTTCCTCCAGAGCCGCGCGGCTTTTTGCCTGTTCTCGCCGCAGACCCGTAATCCACACGCGGTATCCGGCTACCTCCTTGAAGAGCGGCTCGACCTTGCGCAGCCTGCAACACTCATCGGGCGCAGATCGATAGAGAATGCCGTGCTCGGCCTCCTGCTCGGAGACCGTTTGCGCCGGCAGCAGGTTGATGAGATTCAATTGCCACTCGCTTGCGATGCGGTCGCGATAGGCATAGGTCTCTGCAAAGTGATATCCCGTATCCAGAAAGAGAATAGGTATCTTCGCGTCCAATTCGATGGCCAGCTTCGCCAGCAATACATCCTCAGCCTGGAAGCTGCATGTGAGGCACACATCTTCATTGCCATTGATTTCGCGCGCGAGCGCCGCGCGCACTACATCTAGCTTGGTCTTCACATGCGCGTTGATTTCAACTGTACTCACGGCTGCTTCCTTTCCGGTTGGTCCATTTCTCGTCGCCCGATCTGGGGCGTTTTCATGGTCCCTGTAGATTGTGCGCGTCAGATCTCCCAGTCGGAGCTCCCTGATGACACAAGAATGCCGCACCGTATCAGCAGTTCATGCACGGCCGCAATTGCCTGAATCGATTCATTTGCGTCCAGCGCGATTTGCTCGCCCTCGATTCGGGCAATCAGAGTCTCGCCTTCGGTGAGGTTTACGATCAGGGCGATCATGCCAGATAAAGCCTTCGACGCGATCAGGACTTTGGCCAAGCCCGCGTCAATTCCGGATGCCGAGTCGACGTCAATGCGCGCGGTGATCGCACCCAGTACAAACAACGACCGCTCGATGCGATCGATCAGCTCAACCGGCCCGGTCAATTCGAGCACGCTACCGCGATGACCCCAGCGCGCTGCTCGCTCTTCCGCTGTCACTGGACCTGAGATTGACGCAGCCGGGCCAGCGGCCGCCGTGATCATTCCGGCCGCGACTGTGCTATTGGTTTCCGCGTCGATCAGGATAAATGAGCCGCTCGAGCGATTCTCGCTGTAAAGGTCGAGAGCGATCGGACGTAGCAGATGCAGCGTGACGACGCCGATAGCGTTCATCTCCAGCGTGTCCGCGGGTTCGTGCTTCAATGTGGCGATGTCTGCGCGATACTCGATGTCGGAAATGAATGCCGGCACGGTCTGGCTGGTGTGCTTGAGCATATAGCGGCGATTGCGCTGGAGCGGCCGCGCATCCATCCAGACAAGCGCGGCCCGAAGGCCCTCGGCGACCGTGGCTTGCGCGTGCGTGGAAACGATAAGATCCCCACGGCTGATGTCGAGTTCGGTATCCAGAACCAGCGTGACCGAAAGCGGCGCGCAAGCCTCGGCAAGATCCCCATCGTAGGTGACAATGCGGGCGACGTTTGCACATCTGCCGGAGGGAAGCACAGTTACCGAGTCGCCGGGGCGAAGCGTTCCTGAAGCGATCTGGCCGGCAAATCCGCGAAAGCTGTGATCCGGGCGAATCACTCGCTGCACCGGAAAGCGAAAAGGCGCGGCGCGTGTGTCCAGCGACGATGGCAGTGACTCCAGAAGCTCCAAGAGCGATGGCCCCTTGTACCACGGCATGGCTTTGGAGCGATGAACGATGTTGTCCCCGGCAAGCGCGCTCACCGGAACGAAGATCGAGTCGACAGGATTGTCCGTATCGGCCGCGATCTGATCGAGCAGAAGGCTGAAATCGCGCTCAATAGCACGAAACGCCACTTCGTCATAGCCGATCAGATCCATTTTATTCACTGCGACGAGAAGCTGGCGCACGCCCAGCAGCGATGCAATATATGCATGGCGGCGCGACTGAATCAGAACTCCTTTGCCGGCGTCGATCAGCACCACCGCTGCATCGGCCGTCGATGCGCCCGTGACCATGTTGCGCGTGTACTGCTCATGGCCGGGCGTGTCCGCGATGATGAACTTTCTGCGCGCGGTGGAAAAGTAACGATAGGCGACATCGATGGTTATTCCCTGTTCGCGCTCGGCGCGCAGGCCGTCAGTGAGCAATGCGAAATCAATCTGCCCTGGAGCCGTCGTTCCCTTCCCTTCGATGGAGCGCACCTGATCTTCGTAGACCGACTGCGTATCGTAGAGCAGACGGCCGATGAGCGTGGACTTGCCGTCATCCACGCTGCCAGCGGTCGAAAAGCGAAGCAGATCCTTTTCCCGCTCTTTGGCTAGAAACTCGCCAACAGAGAATGGTTGTGCGGTGAGAGTCGCCATCTAGAAGTAGCCCTCCCTCTTCTTGATCTCCATGGAACCCTCCTGGTCGTGATCGATAACGCGATTGGCGCGCTCCGACGAGCGGAAGGAGACGAGTTCCGCGATGATGGCAGGTATGGTATCCGCATCGGAGCGAATCGCTCCGGTGCACGGAGTGCATCCCAGCGAACGGAGGCGCGACTTGATCCATTGCGGCTGTTCGCCGGGCCGCGCAACAAAGGATTGCTCGATGGGCAGCAGCGCATCGCCGCGCACGTACATCGGCCGCTCTTTGGCAAAGTAGAGATCAACGACTGGAATCCTTTCCTCATGGATGTATTGCCAGACATCCATCTCCGTCCAGTTGGAGAGCGGAAAGACGCGAATGCTTTCGCCCGGATGAATGCGCGCGTTGTAGAGGTTCCACAGTTCCGGGCGCTGGTTCTTCGGGTCCCACTGTCCGGCGCTGTCGCGGAAGGAATAGATGCGCTCCTTGGCGCGCGACTTCTCTTCATCGCGGCGCGCGCCGCCAAAGGCCGCATCGAAGTTATAGTGGCGCAGCGCATCGAGCAGGGCCTGCGTCTTCAGCAGACCGCAGCAGCGTTTGGTGTCGAGAGCGATGGGATTCGTGCCCGCGGCGATGGCGGCTTCGTTGCGCCAGACCAGCAGTTCGGCTCCCACCGAGCGGGCCGTCGTATCGCGAAAACTGAGCATTTCGGCGAACTTGAAGCCGGTGTCCACATGCAGCAATGGAAAGGGAATCGGCGCGGGATAGAAGGCCTTCTGCGCCAGCCGAAGCATGACGGACGAATCCTTGCCGACCGAGTAGAGCATCACCGGCCGCTCGAACTCCGAGGCCACCTCGCGCAGGATGTGAATGCTCTCCGCTTCCAGCAGGCGAAGATGGCTCAGGCGCTGCGACGCGGCGGCGCTCTTGGACGGCGAAGGGGGAGACAAAGTTTCAGCGACCGTCATGCATGACCTCTTTCAGTGAGTGAACCGCTGAAGGCCGATGCAAGGGGTGCGCACACCGGCTATTCAGCTTGGGGTGCGTCTTCTGATGAATTGCGAATGGGGAATCAGAGACTAGTTCATGCACCCGTCGACGATCATCGACAGGCTACAACAAGAGCGGCGTTGGGAGGCGCGGACCATGTGTATCACAAAATAGCAGAACGCCGGGGCCCGCGCAAGTCCATTGCAAACGCAGGCCGTGAACCGGCTCCAGCATGAGGCGGCTAATTATTTGCTCTTGGCTGGCGAGTCCGCGTAGTAGCCGGTGCGATGGCGGATATTGAAGGCATCGGCGGCGGCCCTGGGGATGGTCACCTGCACGCGATGGAAGTTCGTTCCCTTCACTTGATTGTGCGGATAATAGCCGACCAGATACTGTGTTCGCAGGTCGTCGCTGACTCGCGCAAAGGCCTTGTCCAGGCCACCGTCGCTGACGTAGAAGCTCTTGCCGCCGGTCTGCTCGGCCAGGGTGATAAGCGCATGTTCTCCGCCCAGGTCGCGGCCTGCGCTGGCCTCGATGGGCACGTCGATGATGCTGTAGATCATCACCTCGTTGCGCAGAGCCTGCTCTACGGCCTCGGCGTAGGTGGCGCTGCTGGCGGTATCGTCGCCGTCGGAGACCAGCACCAGTACCCTCCGTCCCTGCTTTCCTCCCAGCCGTTGCGAAGCCAGATAGATTGCGTCATAGACCGCCGTGGCCCAGTCGCCGCGCAACTTGCCCAGTCCGCTCTCAATCTGGCTGATCTTGTTGGTGAAGGGCGTCAACTCGCGGACGTATGTGGCGAACTGCACGAGGCTCATCTGATCCTGAGAGCGCAGCAGAGCGTGGGCAAAGCGGCGAGCCGCATTCTCCTCCTCGGCCATGTCCTTTTGCACGCTCCCGCTGGTATCGATGGCGAGCGTCAGGTTGAGGGGCAATTCGGACTGGCGCTCGAAGACCGCGATCTGCTGCGGCCGTCCGTCCTCGGCGAGCGTGAAGTCGTCGCGCGTCAAGCCGCCCACAATGGCCCCGTTCTGGTCGGTCACGTTCACAAAGACGTTAACCAGCTTCACGTCCACGTGGAGGGTGGCTTCCTGCGCGGTGAGCGCCAAAGACGCCAGAGCCAGCAGCGTCCCGGAGCCCAGCCAGTCTTTCAACACGCCAAAGGGAAGAATTCGCAACTGCATCGCCCTCAAAGAATACCGCCTGAATGTTAGACGCGGGATGCGGCAATCAGATGGAGCATCGGTTCCAACATTGCAAGCCACATACTGAACTACCTGCAGTCGAGTTCCTGAGCAGAGCAAACACGGACGAGTGCCCCGCCCATGAATCGCAATAAAATGAGAGTGCCCCATCCTTTCCGTATCCTTCTACGGAAAGGCCGGCAGCCCACGAATTCCCTGACTCTGCCAGCAGGGAGGGCGCCAAAGTAGCCCTGGATGAAGCGCAGCGAAATCCGGGGTACGCGCCCCGAAATCCCGTCCGCCCCGTAGGGCGCGGTGTGAAGCCCCCTCTCCGAAGCCCCGGAACACTCCCCCTTGATCCTGAATTCAAGCCGCGCAGCGAGCCCGTCCCGCCCGATTCAGTCTCTTACGCTTCCGCGCCCGCGCAATCTCGTAAGCCGACCGCATCCGCATCAGCCTACCTATCCTCACGTCAAGAGCCTTCTCGATGCGCAGCGCCATCTCTCCCGAGAGCCCGGCCTTGCCGTTCAGCGAAATGGACAACGCAGGCCGGGAAACGCCCAGGCCGCAGCCGTCACGGGCTAACCGGCAGGCTCGCCAATTTCACCCCGCACAAAATCTCCTGAATTTTGTAGAGAACCATGCACTGCAAGAGGACAATGGAAACAGGTTAGGAAGAAAGATCATGTCGAACGCAGGTCGAGTCCGGGAACAGCTCCAGCGGCAACGAAAAAGCTTTGATCCGGCCGTCCACTCCGTCAGGAATCCGGCCGGTTGATCCCGCTCACTTTTGCTCTTTTCTTCGCGTCCGCGCACCGTTTCGACAGAGGATTTTCGGGCTTCTACCCACATCCCTCCTTGTGGAGGGCGTATTTCGCTCCTATGGCCTCTCTTAACTTATATGTTATCAATAGTTTGTATTTCTTACCCCGTAACGAATCAGTAACATCGAACTCCGAATTCCCCCCGTTTTTATCTAAAGAGGGCGTTCTTCTAACCAAAAAACTCTTCGGCTAATTCTCCGCCCTCTTCAATCACCGCCGCGAATGCTCACGCGCGTCCCATCTCCGGGAACAGTTCCGCAAATTCGATCCGCCCAAACGTAGAGCTACTTCTTGCCTTCCAACTCGTCGGCCAAGGCACCGGCGCTGTAGAGCTTGCGCAGCCCTTCGAGCATCCCCGCCGAGTGCACCGCGACCGACCGGTTCTTGGTTCCGTCATAGACAAAATCGCCGGCCAGCGACTCGATGTTGCCGTCGAAGATCAGGCCGACCAGCTCGCCTTCGCGGTTGACCACCGGCGAGCCGGAGTTACCGCCGATGATGTCGTTGGTGGTGACGAAGTCGAGCGGCGTCGAGAGATCCAGCTTGTCGCGGCCCGCCGCCTCTTTGGGGGTCAGGTCGAAGGGCGGCTTGTTGCTGAAGCTCACCGCGCGGTCGTAGAGCCCGTAGAAGGTGGTGAAGGGCGGCGCTATGGTGCCGTTGTAGGGGAAACCATCGACCGTTCCATAACTCAGCCGTAGCGTGAAGGTGGCGTCGGGGTAGGCGTCCTTGCCATAGACCAGAAAGCGCGCCTGGCCCAGCTTTTCTCCGGCCGGGGTGAGCACACTGAGGATGGTGTCCTTGATGCGGCGGTTGGTTTCGCGGAGGATGGGGTCGGCGCGCCGGGCGGCTGCGATCATGGGATCTGTGGAAGCGGCCACGGCTGCCGCACCGCCATCGAGCAGCGCCTTGCGAACCGCCGGATCGGCCAGCTTGGTCCCGTCGATGAGCGCATTCACGGTCGTGTCCACCTCGCCGCCTTGCAGGAAGGCCTGCGCGAAGGCGTCGTTCTTGCCCAGTTTCTCCTGGCAGAGCTTGAGGCCGGCGGTCATGTACATCTTCTCGGAGGAGGGATAAATCGGGGCAGGCGAAAGCAACTGGTAGCGGAGGGATTCCAGGCCGGCGTCGTGGAATTGATCGAGACGCTCGCCGTCTGGCTTCTGAACCTCAGCCACGTACTGCACGATCTGAATCGCGATGGTGAACAGCCGTGTGCCAGTGCGGCGGTAGAGCTGGCCCTGGATCTCCGGCTTGACCTTTTCCTCGGCGCGGGCGATCTCGTCCCAGGCCGTGCCATAAGCCTTCTTCCATTCTTTATTGGCATTCACCTTGGCGCGGAAATCGTCCTCCTCGGCCTGTTTCTTGGCGATGATGGCCGGGTCGGCGAGAGCCTGAGCGCGGCCAAGATAGACTTTGAGGCTGTTCTGATTGAAAAAGATGTCGCTGGCCACGAGCCGCTTCTGCTCCTCACCCTGGGCGGCAAATGCCTGGGCGGCGGCGATGCGGCGCTGCAAGTACTCGGTGATGGCCGGCCCGCGCACATCGCGCTCCTCCTGCAACTGGGCCATGGTGTCGTCGCGCTCCGTGGAGCCGGGATGGCCGGAGACGAAGACCAGTTCGCCGGGCGCGGCGCCCTTGGCGCTCCACTTGAGGAAGTTGTCGCTGTGCAGCGGCTTGCCGTTCTCGTAGACGCGGAAGATGGCCATGTCCAAGTCGTAGCGCGGATAGGTGAAGTTATCCGGGTCGCCGCCAAAAAAGGCCGCCTGCTGCTCGGGCGCGAAGACCAGCCGCACATCGGTGTAGGCCTTGTACTGGTAGAGCCAGTACTCGCCACCCTGGTAGAAGGAGACCACGTCGGAGCGCAGGCCGGTCTTGTCTTTGCTCTCCTTTTCGATGGCCGCGATCTCCGCGTCACGCGCCTTGAGAGCCTGGGCTTTATCGGCGATTCCCTTGGCCGCGCCCTGCACCCGGGCGGTCACGTCCCGCATGGCCACCAGTACGTTCACTTCAAGATCCGGAGACTTCATCTCCTGGTCGGGTGTGGCGGCATAGAAGCCGTCGCGAATGTAGTCGTGCTCAGTAGTCGAGTTTTTCTGCAACTGGAAGCGCGCAACGTGATGATTGGTGAGCAACAGGCCATTGGGGCTGACAAAGGAGCCGGAGCCGCCGTCATTGAGCCGTACGCTGGAAAGCCGGAGATGGTCCAGCCAGGCCGCCGTGGGATGGAAGTTATACTTTTCCGCCAACTGCTTGAGCGGCGGGTTGTCAAAGGTCCACATGCCTTCTTCGGCGTGAATCACAGACCCCGCGGCCAGGAGAAACGCGGCCGGGAGCAGGATGGCGGAGCGAAGTTTGTAAGTCAACATTGAGATCCTCTTGAGCGATGAAGTCAGCTTGCAGCCAATAAACAACGGCTGTTCCCTGTTCTTACGGCATCACCTGCACTTCCACGCCGCTGGCTGCATCCTTTTGACGGAAGATCTGCTCGGTGGCTTTCTGAAAATCTTCCGGCGGGGCGTTGGGAATGTCGGTGAAGGTTTGCGGATTGCGGTCCGTCAACGGGAACCAGGAACTCTGGACCTGAACCATGATGCGGTGACCGCGGCGGAAGGTGTGAAAGAGATCGGGCATGGTGAAGTTGATGGCGGTTTCCGTACCCGGCACGAGCGGCTCGGGCTTCTCCCAACTGTTACGGAACTTGGCGCGGAAGGGTTCCCCACGCAACAGTTCCTGATAGCCGCCCATGTGCACCGGCGGCGCGTCCAGCAGGTGTTTGTCGCCGTGCATTCCAGGGTCGGGGTCGGGATAGTCGTCCGGATAGACGTCAATGAGCTTCACGTCGAAGTCCGAGTCGGTGCCGGAACTCGATATCTTCAGTTTGGGCGAGATCGGCCCGGCGATGGTGACATCCTCTTCCAGCGGCTCGGTCTGGTAGACCAGCACGTCGGGCCGGTAACTGGCGAAGCGCTGATCGTCCACCATGTAGCGCTGCGGCACCGTGTCGGTGGTGTAGCCCACAAATGGAACGGGATGATTCGGGTCGCTGACATACTCATCCACGCCGCTCTCCTCGGTTGGCGGATCGAAGCTCAGCTTGCCGCCGGCGTGGAAGTAAAGTGTCTTTGCTGCCGCTGCCTGGGGCGGCCACGAGTCAAAGCTGCGCCACACGTTTGTCCCCGTCTCGAAGACCACCGCTTTAGGCTGCGCCGCGCCCTTGCCTTTCAAGTAATACTCGAAGAAGGGGAATTGCACTTTGGCGCGGAAGTACTCGCTGGTCTTGGAGTTGAACTCTATATCGCCCAGGTGGCTGCCGTCGCCGCGCGCCCATCCGCCATGCACCCATGGCCCCTCGACCAGCGTCGCCGGCGTCTGCGGATTGAATTTGCCGATCGCATAGAAGGTCCGGAAGGGGCCGCTCAAATCCTCGGCGTCATACCAGCCGCCGACCACCAGTACCGCGCAATGCACGTTCTTCATGTGGCGCGACAGGTCGCGCGACTGCCAGTAAGCGTCGTAGGTGTTGTGCTTCGCCTGATCGTTGAAGAGCCAGTTCGAGCCCTTCAGGTAGAGATTGTCGAGATTTGCGATGTTTCCGGCCTGGAGATAGAACTTGTAGCTGTCCGGCGTACCGAAGTTGAATGGCGTAGTGGGTTTTGGAGTCTGCGGCCCGTCCTGGGGATGGAAGAAGGGGGCATAAAAGCCAAAGGTCGCCGAGAGCATGAACGCGCCGCCATGATAGGAGTCGTCGTCGCCCGCGAAAAGGTCCGTCATGGGCGCCTGCGGGCTGGCTGCAACCAGCGCCGGATGGGAGTCGATGATCGACGCCGAGGTGTAGAACCCCGGATAGGAGATCCCATAAATGCCTGCCTTGCCATTATTGTTGGCCACATGCTTGAGCAGGAACTCGATGGTGTCGTAGGTATCCGAGGAGTCGTCCACGTCTTGCGGCGACTTCTTCTCGTCGATGTGGGGACGCATCTCAAGATACTCGCCCTCGCTCATCCAGCGCCCGCGCACATCCTGATAGACGAAGATATAGCCGCTCTTCTCGAACTCCTCAGACGGGCCCAGGTGGCGCGGATACTGGTCCTCGCCGTAAGGCGCGACGCTGTACGGAGTCCGTTCCATCAGGAACGGGTAAGGGCCGCCGGACGGATCCTTCGGCACATAAACCGCCGTAAACAGCCGCTTGCCGTCGCGCATGGGAATGCGGAACTCGTATTTGGTGTAGTGGGCGCGGATGTAATCTTCCTTGGGTGCATCCGGCGCGGGTTGCTGGGCGCGGAGCGCGGGAAACGCAAGGGCGAGAACGGCCAGAACGGGGAAGAAAAAACGGTACGGCCTTGGCATCTTCGGCAACAGTCTCCTGCGTAACCAGACTACTCCATCAGGGCAGACGTTCGACAGGTCCAGGCCAAGGCTATTCCTGCCTGGATCAAGGCGCTCCGCGAACGAGCAGACTGAAGACGGTGCTGGCCTGGCCGAGGCAACTCATGCCGAACCGCTCGTCAGAAAGCAGGCGCTTATCGGAATGAAAGATTGCCCGCAATGCAATGAGGCCCTGAATTCCGTCTGCAAGGTTTCTGCCGGAACTCAAGGCCTCTCAACTGATCCTGCGTTTGCCCCTACTTTGCCGTCTTTGCCACGATCTTCTCCAGTTGCGCCACCTGCTGCTGCATCAGGTCCGCATCCGGCCCGGTGGTATAGGTCAGGGCGTTGCGCACATGCTCCAGCGCTTCCTTGTACTTCCCTCTTGCGGCTTGAATCACGGCCAGTTCGTCTTCGGTCTTGGGCGCGGCAACATGTCCCGGATCCATGCTCAACGCCGTCAGCGCAGCGGTTTCCGCCAGTTCCTTATCCCCGATATTGAAGTTGCCCACCGCGCTCCAGTACCAAATCTGCGGCGTGCCCTCCGGGTTCAGTTGCAGCGCGTGATTCGCCGCGTCCGCCACATCCTGCCACTTCTGCTGCGCTGCGGCCAAAGCCGCAATATGGTCGTAAGGCGGGATGAACTTTGGATCCAACGCCGCGGCCTTCTTGAACGCGGCCAATGCATCCTGCGGCTTATCCTTCTCCTCAAGCTTGCCCAGTTGGTACCAGGCCTCGGCATACTGCGGATAGAGGCTCACCGCTTTTTGCAGGTGCTTCTTGGCACTGCCAAGGCTCCCGTCGACCTCGTCGCTGCGCGCCTTGTCAGCTTCCTTGCGCGCATCCGTCGGGGCCGACAAACTGGTTGGGCTCACAATCGATCCCGTCGCCCGCGCATCCTGGCGCAAGGTGATCGTGCCGACATTCGGGTCGTCTTCCAGGGTACGGTTGGCAAGCGTAATCGTGCTGGACTCGAAGCCGTCCAGAACCGCGCTGACTTTGCAGCCCACCAGGGCGGCCGGAGTCGGGCGTTTAGGATCGTTCCGGTTCGCCACAACCTCGCTTTCTCTGGCTGCGGGTTGGATGTCAAACGCGCCCTTCGTATCCGTGACCGCGTTGTAACGCGTCTTGCCGTCGCACTTCACGACGACGGGAATCGGGTCCCAGGGAAGGCTTCCTTCCACCACGACCACCTTCCCCATGAAATGCATGCTCCCCTTCTGCTGGCTCAACATCTGGTTGAAATTGCCGCCGGTTCCGCCCGATCCGACCATCGATGACGGATCCCTGGCGGCGCTTGAAGCGGCCGACCCCTGAGCTTGAAGATTGGCAGACGAAACGAAAGCGACCGTCAAAAGTCCGGCAATAAGCAGCTTATGATTCATGAATCTCCTCCAAACACCCAGATCATTATAAGCGCCGAGGGCACGGACGCGAAAGACATTCCTTCGTTGGATTTTCCCTGGAGCGCAATCCACCGGGGTCCTGCCGGCTGGGACGCGGACGCATTGCCTCCGCCCAGCGCAGAAACAGGGTACCAGTCGGATTCCCCTTGCGGCCTGAGTACCAAGCCATCGGTTTTTCCTCGCCTCCTGCGTGGGCCTTCAGCTCCGCGCCGCTTCTTTGCGGACAACCGGCTTCCATGTGCTGTTTTGACCACTCACTCGCCGCAATAGTTAAAGTTTTCTTATTCTCCCCAATCTTTGCTGGAACTCACTATACTGAATCTGCGTCCAATGCAACGCCGCCGCCGCGGGTTTCACCCCGCCGGAGGCGCGCTTGGTTGCCTCATGAGGGACCGCAAGAGATATTGAGTTTGCGGCACAGAGGAAAATTTTGATACGCTCAGGCATCCTTCAAGCTGAGCGAGAGGAGAGTTTTCATCATGGCAGAAGAAAACAGGATCAACAGTCTGGCGTGGTTTGTGGCTGGATTGGGAGTCGGCGCGCTGGTGGGGATTCTTTACGCCCCCAAGAGCGGCCGCGAGACCCGGGAAGACCTGATCAGCGGCGCCCGGGAGGGAACCGAATACTTGCGCGCCCGGGCTCGGCAAGCCGCCGAACAGGTCAGCGGTCTGGTGGACAAGGGTAAGGAGCAGGCGGGCGATTACGTCGAGCGCGGGCGGGCACAGTGGGAAGAGTTCGTCGAGCGCGGCAAGAACCTGGTCTCGGAACAGACCAGCCGGGTGAGCGCGGCCGTTGAAGCAGGCCGCCAGGCCTACAAGACGCCTCCCGGCGCCGGCGAACCCACGGAGCTCTGAGTCCGCGCTTCCGCCCCGGCCGCACTCCGGCCTGGAGCGTTGGCGCCAATGAGAGCATCTGTTTCATCCGCCCGGAGGCGCGAATGAGTGGCAGACTGCCGCTCATTCGCTGGCTCCGGAGACAACGCTCCGGCAGGGCTCGGAGCACTCCAGAGAACAGAACCCAAGCACGCAGGCTGACTGCGCGAGACCACTTCTATGCCAATGCCGAAACTGGACAACGAAACCATTCTGCTCGCCTTTGCTGTTGTAACCGGGCTGGCCCTGGTACTGCAGACGATCATCCTGCTGGCAATCGCCGCCGCCCTGCGCAAGGCGGCAAACTCCGTGCGCGAAGAGGCCGAGAACCTGCGCACCTCGGTCATGCCCGTCATCTACGATGCGCGGGACCTGCTTGCCAGCACGCAGACAAGCCTGACCAGCGCACAGGTAGGCCTGGCAAGCGCGCAAGAATTCCTGACCAGCGCGCAAGGGTTCTACACCCGCGTGGCGCCCAAGGTCGAGGTTGCCGCTGCCGATCTGGTGCAGATCACCCAGACGCTGCGCCAGCAGACTACGGAATTCCACTCCTCGGCTAATGAGGTTCTGGAAAAGGTGCGCAGGCAAAGCAACCGGCTGGATGAGATGTTCACCAGCCTGCTGAACACCGCCGATCGCGCCGGGAGCTTCGTGGTCGACTCCGTCAGCCGGCCGGTCCAGCAGGTCTCGAGCATCTTAAGGTCGGTCAAAGCCGTCGTCGAAACGCTCCGCAAGCCCATCGCGCCGCGCCCGCAGGTACTGCCTCCCGGCGGCCAGGACTGAGGTTGCTTTGCCGGCGAGCCGGCGAGCGGGATTCCGCTGCTCAATTAGTTGTGTAGTTGTGCCGCTGGCGCCAACTTAATCCTGGTTGGCGGAAGCCTCAATGTGTGCGGGTCTATTATGCCGTCATACCCATTGCTCGCCGATGTGCTCCAGGAATTTGCCCGCGAGCTTGAAGCGCTGCTCACGGCACAAAGCGAATCTGAACTGGCATCCCAAATTTGCGGACTGAAAATCGTGGATCGCTGCCGGTGCGGTGACGATTTCTGCGCCACGTTCTACACTCAGCCCAAACCGAAAGGAAGCTATGGACCCAACCACAAGTGCGTTGAAGTGACGCCCCAGGAAGGAATGATCATTTTGGATGTTGTGGATGGCAAGATCATGAAAATAGAGGTTCTGTTCCGGGACGAAATTCGGCATCAGCTTGACGTGATTCAGCCGTGACTACTCGAATACAACCGCCGATCACCCCTCCACCGACTCTACCCCCAAATTACGGAAATACTCGTTACAACAGCTTATTCTTTCCATTCTGGAATCTTCCGCCTCGCCCGGCCCATCAAAGTCATGCGTTCATTCGCTTCGAGGTGCCCAAATCATGACCTTATCCGCCATTGAAGTCAATCATTTGAAGAAAGCCGCAGCCGTCGATGGCGTGCTGCCGGCCATCGTCGCGCGCTGGAGCGCGCGCTCCTTTGCCGATCGCGAGGTCAGCCTCGCCGACCTGCGGAGAATCTTTGAAGCCGCCCGTTGGGCTGCGTCTTCCCGCAACGAGCAGCCCTGGCGCTTCCTCGTTGGCCTCCGTAACTCATCAACTTACAAGAAAATATTCTCCACTCTCGCCGAGTCCAACCAGAAATGGGCCGGTGCCGCGCCGGTCCTGATTCTGGGTGTGGCGAACACCAGATTCGCTCACAATGGAGCCACTAACACCTACGCGCTCTATGACCTGGGAGCCGCAGCCGCCATGCTCTGCCTGCAAGCTGCAGAGCTGGGCCTCTCCACGCACTCCATGGCCGGCTACGACCAGGCCGCCGCACGCCAAGTCTTTGAGATTCCAGAAGATTACGTTCTTGGCGCGGTCATCGCCCTCGGCTATCAGGGCGAGCCAGCCAACCTCGCCGACCCGCATCACTTGGAGCAGGAAACCACTCCCCGCGCACGCAAAGCCCTCAGCGAGTTCGTTCTATCCGCCTGGGGCGAGCCGGCCATCCTGAGCTGATTCTGCCGCGCGCAACAATCAACAATTGAGCCTTCCCGGCCAACGGCCCCGGACTTCGCGTTACAGTGGAAGCTGGAGTTCATTTGACGAACGCGCGCCCATTCCGCAGAACGCCCGCCCGCCGGCTCGACCATCGGCGCACGGCCGTGAGGCGGCGCTTGAGCTGGAGGGGCCGTTTGATTCTGGCTGCGATCTTATTGATTCTCTGCCTCCTGGGCTGGGGCGCGCTCGCCCGGCTGCTGGCGCCCGCCTCGAACACCTCCCTCACCCGCTTTGACGTCATCATCGTGCTGGGCTATCCGGCTGACAGCGAAGGTAATCCTGCGCCGGAGCAGTTGGCCCGCGTCACCGAGGCGGTACATGAATACGAGCGTGGCGTGGCGCCACGGCTGATCCTGACCGGGGGAGCTGTGCGCAACCGCTTTGTCGAGGCTCGGGTGATGGCGCGAACCGCGCAAGCGCAGGGGATTCCCGAGTCGGCCATCTTCGTCGAGCCTGAGGCCCGCAACACCTTGCAGAACGCCTGCTACGCTGCGCGAATCATGAAGGCGCATGGCTGGCGTTCCGCGGAGGTGGTTTCCAGCGCCAGCCATCTGCCCCGCGCCGCCATCCTCTTCGGCGACCTGCCGCTCCAGTGGCGCGCCCACGCCGCGCCGCCGCTCAAGCCCCAGCCGACAGCTTACCTTTGGGCCGAGGCATCCGTCGAAACCCTCAAGACCGTGCTCTACCTGACATGGACGCGCTGGACCGAGGGCTGCGAGCCGTAAGGGATGCAAATGCCGCCAGCTTGGATTGTCCCCTGTCGGCATGGTCCTGTAAGCTGGATAACGATGCGTATTTTAGTAAGTTTCTCCGCCCTTCTTCTCGCCGCAACCGCTCTCGCTCTGTCTTGCGCAACCCGCGCCCAGGCCCAGAGCACCGCCTCGCCGGCCGCCGGCAATGGCACCTACATCCCCACCGACCCGCTGGCCAATGTGCGCTACGACAACCGCTATGATCTTTCGCTCGGCATGGCCTACGATCACATGAAGTCCGGACCAATCGTGCTGCAAGGCTCCAATCTGGGAGGTCTCGATCTCTCCGCCTCCTATTGGTTCAGCAAGCACTGGGCCGTCGAGGGCACGGGCCGCACCTATCTGGGGAGCAGCGGTGCCGGCACTACCAACCCATACGTCAAGACCGGGCCGTTTGTCAGCCAGTACCTTTTTGTCGCCGGACCCGAGTGGCTGGGACCACACAACAAGCACGGAGATCTGATGGCGCACCTGATGGTGGGCGGTGCGTACTTTGATGCGCATCTGGGCCAGCCCAACGGCGCGAATCCCAATCCAGCCCGGACAGAGGGTTTCTACAACAACCAGGTTGCCCCGGCGGCCATCATCGGCGGGCACATGGATTTGAACCGCTCCCCGCGCTGGGTCTTTCGCATCACGCCCGACGCGGTTGTGACCCGTTACAGTACCAACTACGCTCCCAACGCCTACACTCCCGCGGGCCGGTTCACCGATGTCAACTTCGCCATCTCGGTCGGGGTGGAGTACAAGTTCCAGAAGAAGCGCTAGGGGACAGGCACCCCTGGGCCGGCGCTACAGTGGCAACGGCAACCGGCGCTCAAGAGAAAATCTGCGGGCTAGCAAGCGGGGATGCCAGGTTCACCGGCGCGTGGTATTCTCCATCCTTCGGCAGTTCCTGGACGAAGATGCCGCCGGAAGATATGCTGTATCGGGTAGCGGCGCTTCCTGCCCCGGCTGGGGCTTTCCGGACAGCAAAAAGGCGCGAAGGCGGGGTCCAACGGAGATGAAAGATACGCTGGGAGTATTGCTTGCGGGCGGAGCGGGAGAACGCCTCTTCCCCCTCACCAGGGATCGCGCCAAACCGGCCGTGCCCTTCGGCGGCCATTACCGCATCATCGACATCACGCTCTCCAACTGCATCAACTCCGGGCTGCGCCGGGTCTTCATCCTCACACAGTACAAGGCGCTCTCGCTCAACCGGCACATCCGCGAAGGATGGACGGGGATCGTGGCCCAGGAGCTGGGCGAGTTCTTCGAACTGCTGCCGCCCATGCAGCGCACCGGCGCCAACTGGTACATGGGCACCGCCGACGCCGTCTATCAGAACATCTATTCGATCGGCAGCGAGCAGCCCAAGCACATGATCATCCTGGCCGGGGACCATATCTACAAGATGGACTATAGCCGGATGCTGGCCTACCACAAGGAGACCAAGGCGGAGATCACGCTGGCGACGCTGCCCATCGCGCCCGATCAGGTCAAGCATCTCGGCGTGGTCGAGGTGGGCAGGACGGGTGAGATTCTGGGCTTCCAGGAGAAGCCGGCCTCGACCAGCTTCCGCTCGCCTTTCAATCCCAACGCAGTGGATGCCTCGATGGGCGTTTACGTCTTCAACACCGAAGTGCTGCTCAAGGCGCTCATCTCCGACGCCGAGGACCCTGCCTCCAAGCACGACTTCGGCCACGACATTCTCCCCAAGATGCTGGGCAAGAAAAAGATGATGGCCTACAGCTTTGTGGACGAGAACAAGCAGCAGGCGCTCTACTGGCGCGACGTGGGCACGTTGGACTCCTACTATGACGCCAACATGGATCTCTGCTCGGTCTCGCCGGTTTTCAACCTCTACGACAAGAACTGGCCGATCCGCACGCGCGTGCGGCAGTATCCGCCGGCCAAGTTCGTCTTCGGCGAGCCGGGGCGCTCGGGCATGGCGGTCAACTCGGTCATCACCGCGGGCGTCATCATCTCCGGCGCCACGGTGTCGAATTGCGTGGTCTCGCAGGATGTGCGCGTCAACTCCTACTCGAGCGTGGACGCCAGCATCATCTTCTCGCACGTGAACATTGGCCGCCACTGCCGCATCCGGAGAGCGATCATCGACCGCGACGTACACATTCCCGAGGGCACGATCATCGGCTACGACCCGCTGGAGGACAAGCGCCGCTACTTCGTCACTCCTTCCGGACTGACCATCGTCACGCGCGACGCCTCGCTCTTCGAGAACCCCGTCGATCCGCAGTTCCTGCAAAGGTATTAGGGTTTTCGACCGTTCCAAAAAGAGCGCAAAGGAGCGCTTTTGGGCCAAAAACAGAGAGGTTCTTTGGCCAATAAGAGGCAAAATCGGGGGTTTGGTGTTACTAATTCGTTAACATTACCAAAATGCAAGCTGTTGATTGCACGAAAGTTGTGTGAATTTTACAAGCGAAAAAAAAGATTTCCACAGGGTGGGGGGTGGGGGTCAGGCGGATTTTAGGAGAAGAAACGGAGAAGATGGAGGGGAGAAGCGGCAGACGGCCGGTCCGGAGCGGACAGATTCCAGGCAGAGATCCTCCGCTGCCGCTCGACCTGTTCCGGCACTCGACCACGGTTCGCCATCTCGCCCATTCCGATCCATTTCCATTCTCCGCCAAGGGAAGGTAATTCTCTGCAGACTCGGCGCAGATTCCGCTGGGAACGGGAGGACGCCGCCGGCGGCTGCCGTTTGCGGGTGCGGCGATTGCGGAAGGGATTCAGGCGGCTTTCTGCTCAGGAACAGGGCTGATTGGGGTTCATGGCTTTCCTAGTCCGAAAATCCAGGCATGGGGGGCCGCGCCCGACAAATCAACGGACGCTAGCCGACAATAGCGCGATTTAGGGATGGTGTTCCAATGTGGCGTCGGATTTTTCGACCCATCGAAGAAATTGGCGAATAAGTGACGAAACTATGGTACGTTTTTGAATTGGGCAATCACTGCCGACCGCGAAATATTGTAAGATGACTTTACGTATCGTCTGAGGTAATTCGTGCAATTCTCGGTTCCCCATCCCATTCCGTATCAGGGAAGCAAGCGGCGGCTTGCCGCCGCGATTCTGAGCCATGTGGAAGCGGGGAGATATGTGAGGCTGGTCGAACCGTTTGCGGGTTCGGCGGCGGTAACACTCGCCGCAGCGAGTTCGATGAAGTTCAGACGTTTTGAAATCGGTGATCGTCTTGAACCTCTCGTGATGCTTTGGCGGGCGATCATCAACGACCCGGAAGGCATTGCGAACGAATACGAGAGCCTTTGGAAGCGAGAGCGCGAAAGGCCGATAGATGAGTTCTACGACATTCGCTCGCAATTCAATAAAGATCGTGATCCTGCGAAACTTCTCTACTTGCTCGCGCGCTGCGTGAAAAACGCGGTACGCTTTAACCCGTCAGGAGAATTCAACCAATCCCCGGATAAGCGGAGAACAGGAACGAAACCGGACGCAATGCGGAAGGAACTGCTCGCGGCACATCGGTTGCTTCATGGGAAAGCCCGTACTGTCTGCGCTGACTTTCTTGAAGTATTCGAAACCGCTGAGCCTGGGGACTTCTTCTATTTGGACCCTCCTTACCAGGGCACAAGCGAAGGACGCGATTCACGGTATATCGGTGGGGTTACTCGCAAGCGAATGATTGAAGGATTGAATGTCCTTAACGCGCAGGGAATTCCCTTCATATTGAGCTATGACGGTTCTTGCGGGAATCGGACCTATGGTGACCGGTTGCCAAGAGAGCTCGCATCTCGCATTCTGCTGGATGTTGGACGCTCCAGCCAAGCGACATTGAATGGGCGAGATCACGTGACCATTGAATCGCTATATGTTTCGCATAACGTGATTCCCGCCACGGTAGACGGCCAGACAATGAGTCTGCATGAGTTCGATGGGCAATTTTCTATGGCGCAATCATTGTTTTAATCTCGTCTGCAACCGATCTCTTATTCCTGTCGGCGGTGCGCTTCAGTCGTTCAAATGCGTTTACTTCTTCGCCCTTCCAAACGAGATCTACTCGTCTTTCTGGCTGCATGGCGACATGGGTGTACATATCGGGATTCGCCCAATAACATGAACGGCATGTGTCAACACTCTTGAGTTTCAGCCAATTCTGGCAATGCTCACAACTCCACGATTTCTTCCGATTGCACGCGCCGTCGAGCAATTGATACGGGTCTGCTTCATCGCGCTGAGATTCGCCAGCAACCTGAAACGGGATACGATGGTCAAGCTGGATGTTGTGTGCGGCTCCGCATAAATTACATTTGGAGCCCTTGCGCTCGATGATGGCATCGCGTTCCTTCTTCGCGAGGACGACCCGCCCGGTCAGCTTTGGATCAAGTTCCCGCTCGTCGAACACGTATGCGGCGATAGCCTGGCCGTCGTTACGCTTTGCCTTGACTCGCGTGAGGGCGAAGCCGAGTTCGACCACATCCCGCGCCGCACGGGGAGGGTGGTCATATCCTGCTTCCTTGAGCTGGATGGTCGAGACACTTCCGTTTTTGACGATTGAATCGAGGACAAATCGCGCGCGCTTATTTGTGACGGTTTTGATGCGCTGAAGTAGTTTCGCGGGGATCGGATTTCGCTCAGTCATTAAAGAATTCCTTCGGTGAAACCCCCAATGCCGCCGCAATGGTATGGATGTTGACGAGGCTGATATTGCGCTCGCCTCTCTCCACGCTGCCGATGTAAGTTCGGTCGAGGTTGCAGGAGAATGCCAGTTCCTCCTGCGAAAGGCCTCTCTGTTGGCGCAGCGAACGCATCCGCGCCCCGAATTGCTTTTGAACTTCCTCGGCTGGTTTGGAAGGCATAGGAACAATCAGAACAGCCATGAGGACCATAAGTCTACGGACTTTACGTCTCTTTCGGTGGCAGGTAACGAGAGCGTAAACGGCGGAGATTTCACGGACAGCTGCTCTAAACCATGCTCTGGGCGCGGGCTTCGATGGCACGTTCGGTCTATTATCGAGTGCGCTCCTAGAGGGAGCCTCTGATTAGGTTTGGCTATGCGTTGGGTCTTCCTCCGGGGCTGAAGCCCGACCGTTCTTTGGCTGCATCTGCGGCAGTCAGGACTGCAGCCCTGACCTACCAGTCGTGCCCTGATACAATACTTCCCTATTCCGAGGTTCCTCGGAGGTTCCATTGTCGTTGCGGAAGCATCCGCCATCCGCGTCGATCTCTGTAACTTTTGAGGGCGCCGGGGCCTGATAGGGCACCGCGCGTTCCCCGGTTTGCGCCTTCGATCTTCTTGCGTGGTTTGGCAGACGCGGCGCTCTCCCTCAGGCTTGCCGCTGGGTTCCCGTGCAAGGAATACGTGAGCTTCGCCAGAGTTTCGCGAGACGCCAAACCCAGCGATGCTTTCCCGCGCACCGATCGCTTCTTTTTTTCGAGGACTTTTCTGGCTGGACTGTGATATTCTTCCGCCGTCTCGAACGGTGGCAGATTCCGGGTGTTTGCGCCTCCTTCCCGGCGAGCCGGAGTTTGCTTTGGGCCGCTGTTTGTCTCCTTCAATTAACAGCGGCGAGCAGGTCCACCTTCCTTGAAAGGAGCATTCCAAAGATGACTTCCATACCTCCCCCGGTTTTCTTGCAGATTCGCGTCGTCGTCTCCGGTCGAATTCCCGGCCGTCCGCAGAAACAGACCCAACCTGCCGCCCCGTGGGCAGTTTTCTGCTGCTGCCTGCTGTTCGCATTTGCCGCAAGCGCCCACCCGCAAGGCGTGGGCGACTGGGCGTGGATGGGCGGACAAACACAGAACTCCTCCGCAGTTTTTGGCACTCTTGGGACACCCGCCGCCGGCAATATCCCCGAAGGCAGAAACGGTGCGAGCAATAGCACCGACCACAACGGCAATCTGTGGCTTTTTGGCGGCGAAGGCGCCACCACCGGCTGGCTCAACGACTTGTGGAAGTTCAATCCTTCCACCAACGAATGGACATGGATGGGCGGCTCCGACGTGCCTGAAGACAGCGGCGTTTATGGCCCATTGGGAACGTTTGCCGCCGAAAATACTCCTGGAGCGCGCTATAACGCTTCGACTTGGGTCGACAGCAGCGGCAATTTATGGCTCTTCGGCGGCAATGGCTTCGACCAAAGCGGCTTGAGCATGCTCAACGACCTGTGGGAGTTCAATCCTTCCACCGGGGAATGGGCATGGATGGGCGGAAGCGACACGAGCAGCATATCGGGAGTCTATGGCGCATTGGGCGTCTATGGCACGTTGGGAACGTTTGCCGCCGGAAACACGCCTGGAGGCCGGGAAGGCGCTTCGAGCTGGCAGGATAAGAACGGGAATTTCTGGCTCTTTGGCGGCATGGGCTACGGTTCCAGCGACTCACTGGGCTGGCTCAACGACGTGTGGGAGTTCAATCCATCCACGAAGGAATGGGCATGGATGGCCGGAAGCAGTTCGACCGACCAGGCCCCGGTTTACGGAACATTGGGAGTCCCGGCCGCCGGAAATACCCCCGGCCCCCGAGAGTTGTGTGCCGGCTGGACCGACAGCAGCGGCAATTTCTGGCTCTTTGGGGGCGGTTTTAATAGCCCCAATTACAACGATCTCTGGGAGTTCAATCCATCCACCAAGGAATGGGCATGGATGGGCGGCAGCAGCTCGAATGAGCAGTCCGGCGTCTACGGCGCACTGGGAACGCCCGCCGCGGGAAACACGCCCGGCAGCCGGGACAAGGCTTCGAGCTGGACCGACAGCAGCGGCAATTTCTGGCTCTTTGGCGGGCTGGGCTATGACTCCGCCGGCACGGAGGGCGCTCTCAACGATCTCTGGAAGTTCAGTCCTTCCACGAAGGAGTGGACCTGGGTGGGCGGCAGCAGCACGGTCCCCGGCCCCTTGGAGGGCCAGCCCGGCGTCTACGGCATACTGGGTACGCCGGCTGCAGGAAATACCCCCGGCGGCCGCATCGGCGCATCGAACTGGACCGACAACAGCGGCAATCTCTGGTTCTTTGGAGGGACCGATCTAAACGGCAGCGAATACAACGACATGTGGAAATATCAATTGTACACCGTGGCGCTGCCGGCAGCCGCGACTCCAACCTTCAGCTTGGCGAGCGGGACGTATACAACAACCGAGACGGTGAAAATCGCCGATGCAACGGCCGGCGCAACCATCTACTACAACAACGGCGGATTCTGGACTGCCTACACAGGTCCGATTGCTGTGTCGGCGACGGAGACGATCAAGGCGATTGCCATGGCCAGCGGACACTCCACCAGCGCCGTGGCGACAGTCAGTTATACCATCAACCTGCCCCCGGCGCCGGCTCCAACCTTCAGCCTGGCGAGCGGGACGTATACCGGGAAGCAGACGGTGACCATCTCCGACGCGGCGGCGGGAGCAAGCATTTACTACACCACCAACGGAACGGCGCCCACCACCGGCTCGACGTTGTACACGGGAGCAATCACTGTGTACTCCTCCGAGACCGTAAAAGCAATCGCCGTGGCTCCGGGGTACTCGGTCAGCGCGGTCGCCACGGCAACCTATGTCACCAACGTTCCGGCGACAACGACCACGGTCACCTCCTCGCTGAACCCGTCCAACGTGAGCGAGTACGTGACCTTCACCGCGACGGTAAAGGCGGCGAGCGGTTCGAACATTCCAGCCGGAACCGTGCAGTTCACCGCATACGGAGCGGCATTGGGCTCGCCGGTCGCGCTCAACTCGAGCGGCGCCGCCACCTATACCACCGCGGCGCTGTATGCGGGCGGGGCTAGCATCACGGCCATCTATACACCCAGCAGCGCCTCAAACTTCGCACCCAGCACGTCGGCGCCGCTGATCCAGTCTGTTTACGGAAATTGCGCTGGAATAACCGCTACTACGCTTACCTCTTCGCTGAACCCGTCCACGCAGGGCCAGCCTGTAACCTTCTCGGCAACGGTTGCGGTTACGGCTATTCCCGCATGTGTCATCGGCTCCCCCGTTACCGGTACAGGCACTTACGCACCATCTGGGATCTACGGAACCGTTCAGTTCACCGTGAACGGCCTGCCTGTGGGCGCGCCGATTACGGTTGGCGGCGGAGTCGGCTTAGGCAGTGTCAGTGCCAGTTACACCACCAGTACACTGGCTGCGGGCACGGATGTCGTCGGCGCAACCTTTACCGAGGAAAACGGTTATGTCGGATCCAGCAGCGCCAGCCCGTTGAGCCAGGTAGTAACAGCCGCGCCATTCGGCTTCTCCGTCTCACCGTCTTATCTCGCCATAGCCCAGTGCGCCTCCGGACTTGTCACCTTGACCCAATCCAGTTTCGTCGGCGCAGTCAACTATACCTTCTCCGGATTGCCGAGCGGCGTTACTGTCGCCATCGACCCCGTTCCGACAGCCGCCGGCGTCACCATTTACACCGTCTCCGTCAGTTGCACCGCTGCCGAAGGAGTCTTCACCGTCACCGTCACCGGAAGCTACGGCGGACAAACCGCAACGGGAACATTCAATCTCGGCGTGACGGGGAAGGTGCCGCAGTACACCGTCTCCGCTTCGCCGGCCAGCCTGACCCTTGCGCCGGGAGCGAGTGGAAGCAGCATCCTCTCCGTAACTGGCGTTACTACCGGTGAATTTCCCGGCGGCGTAACGTATGAAGTTTCCAATTTGCCCAGCGGAGTGACCGCTTCCTTCTCTTTCACTACCGTCGTTGAAAACGGTGTAGTCACGCTCGAACCCAATGTGCTCACGCTTTCCGTTGGCAGCACGGCAACGGTTGGCACGTACGCGGTGACCGTCTCCGCGTTCGGAAACCTATCCAGCACGCTGGAGGTGCTGCTCGGGTCCACCACCATCGCACTTACCGTGACGGCGGCGGCGCCGCCCGCTTGCACCATCGACTATGTGATCGAACCGCAGAACACCAGCGCCTTCGGAGCGACCCTCACCATTATCAACAACGGCAGCACCGCGTTGAGCAACTGGACGCTAAGCTGGAACTTCGCCAATGGGCAGACGATTTCGTCGCTTTGGAACGGCGTGTGGAAGCAGACCGGCGCGGCCGTGACGGTAACCAACGAAAGCTATAACGGCAGCATCCCCGCCGGCGGAAGTTACACGGGCATGGGATTCAACGCAAACTGGAACGGCGTAACCAACACCGTGCCCACGGCAATCTCACTCAATGGAGTGGCCTGCGTGGTGAATTAGCGCAGCGCGGCAACGGGAGTGGAACGGGAGTTTGGACCCGCTCCACTCCGCATTTCCGAACGCGTGTAAACGAGCGCGGCTTATGCCGCGCTCGTTTACTTTCAGAATGGCCGGCAAATTGGAGGAATTCCTCGCCCGGCTTTCAATTAACCCTGGCAATCTTCCATGTCGCCGGAGTGGTTCTCAGCTTTCGCGAAATCGCCGGCGCGCTCGGCGGAAAGTACGGCAAGCGCAACATTCCCTGTAACTTTTTGAGGGCTGACGGAGTCTGATAGGGTACGGGTGCATTCCCCGTTTGCGCCTTGGCACCAAGAGAGGCCGGCAGTGGAATGAAGGAGGCTTTCGGCTTGATTCTCTGGCTTTTTCTCGCCTTTCTGGGCGGCGTTCTGACCATCTTGAGCCCGTGCATTCTTCCCGTGCTGCCGTTCGTCTTCGCGCGCTCCGATCAGCCGTTTCGCCGGAGCGGGCTGCCGCTGCTGGCGGGGATGGCGGCGACGTTTACGCTGGTGGCCAGCCTGGCGGCAGTGGGAGGGGCATGGGCGGTGCGCGCCAATCAGTTTGGGCGGATTGGGGCGCTGATTCTCTTCGGCGTCTTCGGGCTTACGCTGCTCTCCGATTCGTTGGCCGAGCGGCTGGCGCGGCCCTTCGTGCGGCTGGGAGGGAGACTGTCGGGAAGCCATGACGCCAAGCCCGGACTGCTGCGGTCGTTTTTGCTGGGCGTGGCGACGGGGCTGCTGTGGACGCCGTGCGCGGGGCCGATTCTGGGGCTGATCCTGACCGGAGCGGCGCTGAGCGGGGCGAGCGCGCGGACGGCGCTGCTGCTGGCGGTCTATGCGGCCGGGGCGGCGACTTCGCTGGCTCTGGCGCTCGTGGCCGGTGGGCGCGTCTTCAAGGCGATGAAGCGGTCGCTGGGCGCGGAGGCGTGGATTCGCCGCATTCTGGGAGTGGCCGTGCTGGCGGGCGTGGCGGCGGTTGCCTTTGGGTTGGACCGCGGCGTTCTTACGCGGCTCTCGCTGGCCGGGCCGTCGAATCTTGAGCAGCGGCTGGTTTCGCTGGCGGGGAAGAAGAATGCCGAGCCGGTGAGGGTAGCTGACGAGACGATCACGGTTTCCGGCGGGGACGCGGCGGGAGGGCCGGGTGCGCTGGGAGATCTGGCCGGAGCGACGGCCTGGATCAACTCGCCGCCGCTGACCGCGGAGGCGCTGCGCGGCAAGGTGGTGCTAGTCGACTTCTGGACTTACTCGTGCATTAACTGCCTGCGCACGCTGCCGGCGGTGAAAAGCTGGTATGCGAAATATAAAGATAGCGGGCTGGTGGTGATCGGCGTTCATGCGCCGGAGTTTCCTTTTGAAAAGGACGAGGCGAATGTGCGGCGGGCGGTGCGGGAGTTGGGGATCGATTACCCGGTGGCGATGGACAACGACTATGCAATCTGGCGCGCCTTCAATAATGAGTATTGGCCGGCGCATTATTTTATCGACGCGACGGGACGCGTGCGCTATCACCACTTCGGCGAAGGCGAGTATGAGCAATCGGAGAAGTGGATTCGCGAATTGCTGGAGGAGAGGAATCATCAGGCGCCGCCCGATCTTGCGGCGAAGATTGCCGCGGGCGGCGCGGAGGCCGCTTCTGACCCTGATGCCGTCGAGTCGCCGGAGACGTATATCGGATACGATCGCGCGGACAACTTTCGCTCGCCGGGGGGATTCAAGAAGGATGATGCGCAGGTTTATCGAGCGCCCGCACGGCTGAAGCTGAATGATTGGGCGCTGACGGGCCAGTGGAAGGATGAAGAGCAGATCGCGACGCTGCTCGCTTCCGGCGGCGGGATTGTCTACCGCTTTCATGCGCGGGATTTGCATCTCGTTCTGGGGCCGGGCAGCGAGGGCGCGGCGGTGCGCTTTCGAGTTACGCTGGACGGCAAGCCGCCGGGGGCCGATCACGGCGAAGATTGCGACGAGAACGGCGACGGGGTGGTGACGGAAAGCCGCTTGTATCAATTGATCCGGCAAAAAGGCGCAGTGCGGGATCGCGAGTTTCACATTGAGTTTCTAACTCCGGGGGCGCGGGCGTTCGCATTTACCTTCGGATGAAGGCATTTCAAATTCGGAAAGGAAGAGTTATGAAGAATCCTCTTGAAGAACAGGCCCCGTCGCAGGACGAGACTGGGATGGCCCATTGGGGCAGGCGTGCATTCATCGTTGCGGCGGCGGGCGCGGCGAGCGGAGCGGCCTTCTATCTGTTGCGCCGCGCGGCTTTCTCCGATGCGGAGCCCGTCTCTGCCGCGAATGCTCCGAAGAACGTGACCATCGTGGAGTTCTCCGCCGATGGCAAGCAGACCGGCAAAATTACCGTGCCGAAGATCGTCAAGCCTGACGCCGAGTGGAAGCGCCAGCTCTCGCCGAAATCCTACGAGGTGGCGCGCCACAACGGCACGGAGCGCGCCTTTACCGGCGACACATGGAACCTGCACGAGCGCGGCATCTTCCGCTGCGTCTGTTGCGAGACGGCACTGTTCAGCTCGGAGACCAAGTTCGATTCCGGCACCGGCTGGCCCAGCTTCTGGCAGCCGATTGCGCCAGAAAATGTGGTGGAGACCATCGACTCGACGCTCGGCATGGTACGCACCGCGGTTTCCTGCCGCCGCTGCGACGCGCATCTGGGCCACGTCTTCGATGACGGACCCGCCCCGACCGGCCTGCGCTACTGCATGAATTCGGCGGCGCTGCACTTTGTGAAGGCGGGTTGAGTGGAGGGAGTCGCACAGCTTTCGGATTGGCGATAAACCGGGCGTAATTCAACGATCCCAAGCGTGTGTCACCGACGAACTTGTCCAAATTGTTCCTATACAAACTCCCGATTCGCGGCGGCTTTTTCAGGATCCTGGGCTCTTTAGCAAGTCGCGAAAGGCCAGCAACTCCCATCCGAACCTGATAGTGCTTGTTTCAGTACGCCCGAAGTCCTCGATAACATGTTGCATGTTGAGCACTCCGCCAAAACTTCCCATGGAATACACTGTTTCGTCCAAATCAACGTGTCCAAGAGTTTTGAATGGGTTGTTTTCGCGGAGAAGCATCCGATGTTCGAGGCGGATAACATGCGGACCGAAGACGTAGCCTCGCTTGTCGAATGTCGACCCAATTAGATGCCCCCAATAGTATCCCAACTTGAAAGATTCGAGATTCGAAAGAGTCTCTGGTCCCATAATAAGGATGGCGTATTCGCACACGCCCCTATATTCCAGGACAGAACAAACGACAGCACGATAAACCTTCTCGTGCGTGGTCAATTCCAGGCAGTCACCGACCGAGTAGAGTTTGGTCTGAATCTTCGGGTACTTCTTCCGAGGCCTTGGCTTGGGGCGCGGCACGGAAATCTGGTGCAACAATCTGTTTAGGGTATTCTTTCGAGACCGAGCAAGGGCCGTGTCGCCGCACTGCGCCCATTCTGTGAAGCTTTTGCCGCTTTGAATAAGTTGTGACAGCTCCACCTGAAGCGCCTCAGGGAGCTGCCCAATCTCCCAATAAGCCTTGGCTGCGGCCGCAAGATATATCTCCTTGTCCAGGGCTGTAGAGCTTGGCTCGTTGTAAGCGGCTATTCGGTTTCGCAACTCTTCTATCGGAACTCCGGCGTCGTAGAGATCGAGAATCTCGTTGTAAACGTCGTTGCCGAGGTCGCTTTCGAGAATGCCTGGACCGTCAATCGACATGAAAATGCTCCGCGAACACGCACTATCAGAATACCATCTGTATCGCGCTTACGCGTTACGCTTCTATCACCGGCAAACCAGAAACTGACCCATTCATTCGGCGGGGATCAGCTTTACTTGCCCTTGTACTCCTGGAATAACTCGGGGAACTGCTGCTTGAGCGCCTCGATCTTGGGGCGGTCGCAGATCAGGATGTAGGAATTGTTCGGGTTGTTGTCCGCGTAATGCTGATGGTAAGACTCGGCGTCGTAGAAGCCAGTCAGCGGGACGACCTGGGTGACAATCGGCTTGGAAAAGACTCCGGCGGCGTTTAACTGCGCAATGTAGGCGAGGCTGATCCGGCGCTGCTCTTCGTTCGCGTAAAAGATGGCCGAGCGGTAGGATGTGCCGACGTCATTGCCCTGGCGGTTGAGCTGAGTGGGATCGTGGGCAACGGAGAAGAAGATGCGCAGCAGTTGCCCATAGGTGATCTTCGAGGGATCGTAGACCACGCGCACCGATTCGGCATGGCCGGTGGTCTCCGTGGTCACCTGGCCGTAGGTCGCGGTCTGGGCCGAGCCGCCGGCATAACCGGCCGTCGTCGCCAGCACGCCTTTTACGCGCTCGAAGACCGACTGCGTGCCCCAGAAACACCCCCCGGCAAAGACCGCCGTCTGCTTGCCAGGCGCTTGCGCCAGCGGGGCGTCCTGGGCCGCGGCGGGGATGGGAGTCCTGGCCGCCGCGCGGCATCCGGCGGTGAGCAAAGCGGCGATCAGCAGAGACGAGAGGGCGCTACGTAAGGCGATCGTGCTGGACATGGGGAAGCTCCTGGGCCGCTTCGATTCGGGCCGGTAGCTGTGAGATGCACTCCGGGGAAAAAGGTTACAATCCGGTGGCGCGAAACCGCCGAATCGCGGGGAGCATCCACATCTCCGGCGAACCATCCGCGGATGAGGGCGGCCGCGGCGCCGAGGCCGTGGTTTACCATACTCTTCGGGAGACTCCCTGGTTGGGAAACGAAATGGCTGCCCAGATGAAATCCGCTGGATCGATGCGCAGCTTGGCCGAATTCCGCCTTATCCCGCGCCTGGAAACCTATCCGAGAGCCGTTTCCTTCGCTCAGACCGCGCCGGGCAAAGTGGCTCTGCTGGCCGCGTTCGCTCTGGGCTCGCGCTATTTTCTCCCGGACTTTTTCTCGACTCTGCCGCTAACGTTTATCCTCGCGCTGATAACTTTCATGCCCGAGTATCGCCGCTTCATTCTGGCGATTGCACCCATCGTCTTTCTGGTGTTGAAGACCTTCCAGGATCCGCTGCTGCTGGGCGCGAGCTTGGCGGTCATAGCATTGGGGATTTTCCTCTACTGGTGCGTAATGCGATGGCCCAAGTCCCGGTTTGGGCAACGGCCGGTCCTATATTTTCTCAGCAGCTTCACCGCCCTGATTCTTCTAGCTTGCGCCGTTCCCCCGCGCTCCCTGCTGGACTTGATCCTATGGGCTCTGGTGGGCGCGCTGGCGAGTTATCTCTGGTTCATCTGCTATGCGCTGGCCGACCGGAACTCGACGCCGGCTCGCGACCTGACGCTGGAGATGGAAACCTTTCACCCGGTGTGGGGATCCACGAATACGCCGTTTCCCAAAGGGGCGGCTTATCTTCGCCGCATTGAAGCGCAGAATCCCGAGCAGCTTGCCATCGTGCAATTGAAAGGCCTGAAGCTGCTGACGTGGGCGATTCTTCTGGCGGTCTCCCAGAACCTGTGGAATGCATTCTTTCACGGCTATCTGCGCATACCGATGCCCGATCAAGCACTGGCCATGAGCGTGCAAGGGACGCCCGTGGCCTGGCACTTGCGCTGGGAATGCCAGATACTCGCCTTTTTTGAGATCGTCTTCACGTTCTCGATCTTCGGACATAGGATCATTTCCGCTTGCCGCATGGCTGGATTCAACGCGCTACGCAATACGTATCGCCCGCTCTCTTCGACAACCCTTGCGGAATTCTTTAATCGTTTTTATTACTACTTCAAGGAACTGCTCGTCGATTTCTTTTTCTATCCGGCTTTTCTCCGGTACTGGAAAAAGCATAGGCGGCTGCGCATGGCCTTTGCCACCTTCGCGGCCGCGTTCTTCGGCAACTCGTTCTACCACATCACGCGGGATTGGCCGATTATTCGGGATGCCGGGCTCTGGAAGGCGATCACCAGTTATCAGGTGCTGTTTTTTTACAATGCATTTCTTGCCGCGGGACTGTGCGTTTCTCAACTGCGAAAACGCAAACCCCAACCGGCCAGCTTCTTTCGCGCGCGTCTCTTGCCCGCATTCGGCGTCGGCTTCTTTTACTGTATGCTGAATGTATTTGACGCCGATGAGCGAATGTATCCGCTCCTGGAGCACATCAAGTATCTGGCAAGCCTCTTCTTCATTCACTTTTAGGGGTGTCCATGCAAGGAAAAGCGGAGATACACGAGTTTGTGCGGGAACTGCTGACCAACAGCGGCGACGATCAGCCGCTGGCGGATTCCGATTCCCTATTAGTCAGCGGACGCTTGCAGTCGATTGACGCGGTGGAGATCGTTGTCTTTCTCGAAGAGAAGTTTGGCATCGATTTTGCGCAGATAGGTTTTGACAAGGAGCAGATTGACAGCATCGACGCGATCTATGCTCTGACGCAGACTGTCTCGAATTCCAATTGAGATTGCCGGGAGTTTTCGATGGACACGTTCACTGACAACGATGGGGATGCGGGGCCGACCCCAACGGCGCAGTGCGCCAATCGGCAAGCCGCCATCGAAGACGTGCTGCGCGCGCATCCGGGCGTGCGCGAGGCCGCGGTTGTTTCAGACGGCGGCAGCGGCCTTTCGGCGTTTGTGGTGCCCGACGATGCCTATGTAGACGATGTACTAGGCCGCGCGACGGCGGGGTCGAGTGTTATCGGGAAATGGAAGAAGATCTTCGATCTGAGCCAGCTTTCCAAAGAGGCTCAGTCTACACCCGTTGGATTCAACACCGAGGGATGGAATAGCAGTTACACACGAGGCACGATCCCCGCGGATGAGATGCGCGAGTGGGTGGAGAATACCGTGGGCGATATTCTCCGGCTAGAACCAAAAACTGTATGCGAGATCGGCTGCGGAACCGGAATGTTAGTTATGCGGATTGCTCCTCATTGCGAGAGATATGTCGCAGTGGATTTCTCTCCCGTGGTGCTGGGTCGGCTCAGGGAACAATTGCGGACCGTTCCCGGCGTAGCCGCGCGAGTGGAAGTGATGGAACAGAGGGCGAACGATTTAGATGGCATCGATAACAATACCTTCGATACAGTCGTGCTCAGTTCGGTTGTGCAGTTCTTCCCAAATATCGCCTATCTGACGAAGGTGCTGGCGAAGGCCGTCAACATGGTGAAGCCTGGCGGGCATGTTTATATCGGCGATGTGCGAAGCCTGCCGCTCTTGCAGGCATTTGCATCTTCCGTGGAATTGTTTCAAGCCGCGGATGCGATGGGAGCCGGAGAACTGCGCGAGCGGATTCGCAGACGTATTGAGAGAGAGCCGGAGCTGGTCCTTTCGCCAGCATATTTCTTCTCCCTGCAACGTGAATTTCCAAAGATATCGAGGGTAGATATACGCCCGCTTCGCGGCCGCTCCGACAATGAAATGACGAGATTCCGCTATGAAGCGATTCTTCATGTGGGCTGCGAAAAAGAATCTTCATTGGACGCTGCGTTTCAAGATTGGGATGAGCACAAATGGACGCTGGACCAGATCCGTTCCATGCTGCGGCAGCATCCGAACGAGCGCATTGGCATCACGCGGATTCCTAACGCGCGGATCGATAAGGACCTTGCGGCCATTAAGATTCTTAGAGACGGGGATGAGGCGCAAACCGCCGGCGAGTTGCGGCGCGAGCTCGAAAAACAGGTGGAAGAAGGAATTCATCCTCAGGCTCTTTTTGACCTGGAAGCGGAGGGTCTGGAATTCGTTGTCTATCTCAGTTGGGCGGCTTGCCGGACGGACGGGAGTTATGATGCGCTTTTCGTTCCGAAACGGTTTCTGCACCAGATAGGTTTACCCGCAATCGGCTGGCCGACGCCAAATGCTTCCTGCTTCGTGCAATTGGCAAATGCGCCTGGGCAAGGCAAACTACGCAGCGAGTTAGTCAATCGGTTGGTTGCGCATTGCAGCCTGCACCTTCCTGAGGAATCGACGCCGGCGAGAATCGTTCTGGTGGATAGGGTTCCGAGAACGGCGGACGGGGTCGTAGCCGGCCAGGAGTTACTCGCCCTGAAGCCGACATGAGATCCGGAATCCGGCGGCATAAAAGAAAGTCCGCAATCCGGCTCAGAGTTTTGCCTCGTCCAGCATTCTGACCAGAGCTTTGCGGTCGATCTTGCCGCTGGAGCCCAGCGGCAGAGCGTCCAGGAGATGAACCCGCTTGGGAATCATGTAATCGGGCACGCGCTTCTTCATTTCCTCGCGGATCTGGTCGCGGGTGACTCCAGGCGCGCAATGGAAGGCAACGATCCCGGCGGCGCGGCCGTCGGTCAGCGGCCAAGCCACCGCTGCCACGGAGTCTGTTCCGGTAATCTCGCGCAGATGAGCTTCGACTTCCTCTAACTCGACGCGGTTGCCGAGTATCTTCACCTGGTTGTCAATGCGGCCCAGGTGATGAAAGATCCCGGCGGCGTCTTCGAAGGCCAGGTCTCCGGTGCGATACCATCGTGCTCCATCCAGTGTGGGAAAGCGCGCAGCGGTAAATTCTGGATCCTGGAAGTATCCGCGCGCCGCTTGCCGGGTAGAGACGACCAACTCCCCTTCCTCGCCTCGCGGCAGGAAGTTGAGATCCGCGTCCACGATGCCGGCGCGAACGCCGGGAAAGGTCTTTCCAATGGCCAGCGTCCCGCGATTCCTGGTGACATAGGGAGGGTCTTCAAGGCGCTGGGCAATGCAATCGACTGTCAACTCCGTTGGTCCGTAAAAATTCTCGACGATGCTATTGGGAGCGGCGATCTGCCATGCCTGGGCGGTTGCCACCGAGAGCGCCTCGCCGGCGAAGATGGAGATTCGCAGCGACGGAAATGCGCCCGGGGTGAGCATTTTCATGCGGCCCATGAAAGATGGCGTCGAGGGCACCGAGAACCAGATCGTGAGTTGGTGATCGCGAATGAACTTGGCCGGAGCCATCAGTTGAGCGGCAGGCACCACGTAGAGCGCCGCGCCCGAACTCCAGGCCATGAACATATCGAAGACCGAAGCGTCGAAGGTAAGTTCCGAGGCTTCCGCCACGCGATCCTCGGCGCTGATTTCGAATCGACGGTGCATGATCTCGATAAACTGAACGACGCTTTCGTTTTCTATCATCACGCCTTTGGGCGTGCCGGTTGTGCCGGAGGTAAAGATGATGTAGGCCAACTCATCTCCCGCCGCGATCACCGGCTGAGCGGGTCCCGCATCGGGTAACTCAGCGAAGCTCTCGAAGCTGATTCCCTTGAATTCCAGGGCGCCTTGCGGTGGCTTTGCGCCCGGCGAGAAGAGTATCCTGCGTGGCGCGTGTTCAAGCACGCGATCCGAAAGCAGATTCAATCCAGCCTGATCGGCAATGAGCGCGTCCAGATTTGTCTGCTGCAAGATGCGGATCACGCGGTCTTCGGGGGTGTCCGGCTTAATGGGAACGTAGGCCGCGCCGGACCAGAGAGTTCCCAGAACGCCGGCATAGGCTTCGATGGTGCGGGAGGCAAGAATGCCGATCTTGCCGGATCGCTCGCCGGTCTCGCGGCCGAGCCAGCCGGAGATGCGCCGCGAGAGATCTCCCAACTCTCCATAGGAAAACAGCGCCTCACCCACAAACAAGGCTAGGGCCTGGGGGTTTGCGATGGAGTTTTCGTAAAAGGGCAGGGCCAGATTGTAGTTCATTCTGGGTTCTACGATTGCGCTCATCTGTCAGGAGACTCCGTGTTCACGAGTATAGTAGCCGCGCGGACGTTTCGATTGATTACTCGAAGAGCGTCACCAGCTTTGCCATTACTTCATCCAGGATTTCCAGCGGGAGCGTGTCAACTTTCCTGCCTCCTCGCGCGGCTATGTCGAGCACGCGCGGCTGGTCGCAGCGCACAATCCCCGTGGTCCGGATACCCGCAATGGGAACCGCATAGCCGATCCGGCGGGCGAATTCGCCGCCGCTGGTGATGGGCAAAATCACGGGCAGGTTTGTGGCTTGGTTGAATGGGGTCGGCGAAACGATCAGAACCGGACGCTGGCCCTGCTGTTCGCGCCCTTGTGTGGGATCGAGCGTGACCAAATAAATGTCGCCCCTCTTCATAGCAGTTCACGGCCGACAGGCGGGGCGTCGAGCCATT
Source organism: Occallatibacter sp. (assembly GCA_049522975.1). Lineage (GTDB taxonomy): Bacteria > Acidobacteriota > Terriglobia > Terriglobales > Acidobacteriaceae > Telmatobacter. Next base: position 44,769 of record JBEKNI010000008.1, read on the forward strand.
CCTGTTCTTCGGGCGTTCGCGGCTGGGAATAGTCGGAAGCGGCCAGCAGTTCGTCCAGGGTGTAGCGAGGGCGCGGTTTCGGCTCAACGATCAGACGGCCGTCTTCTACATCGATGGCCACCGCGGTGTCCGCCTTCAGGTGCAGCAGGTTGAGAAGAACCGGCGGGATGACGAGCATAACGGACCCGCCGACCTTGCGCAGGTTGGTCGTGTGCATGGCAAAGCCTCTTGGCAGATTATATCAAAATATAATCGACATGGTTGGTTAGAGTTCAAAGTCAAGGCGGAACTATCCGCGGAAATCCTACGTACTAGCGCAATATGCAATGCGCGGGTACATTAAGCTGGAACGGGATGGGGCTGGCGTCGCCGGCGAGACACCCCGGCGACGAACGCCTGCCGTTGAGGACCCCGGCCAGCCCCTCGCGGCGTACCATGGAAGCGCCGGAGATTGGCGCTCTACGGACGCCCGCTACGGGCCGCGGCGAGAGCCTGACAGGAAATATCCAGGGAGGCAAGATGACCGCTCCTGACGCGCGCCAGCCGAATCGAGAGCTGAGCGCGCCGGAGATCGACTGGTCCCAAATGGTCCGCCGCTGCATGAACGGGGATTCCGGCGCGTGGGCCGAGCTGGTCCGCACCCATCATCGGCGCGTCTACGGGCTTTGCTACCGCTTTACCGGCAATCCGGCCGACGCCGAGGACCTGACCCAGGATGTCTTCCTGAAGGTCTACTCGAATCTGGCCAGCTTCGACACGCTGCGGGGCTCCTTGCAGGTGTGGATCACCACCATGACCCGCAACCTGCTGGTGGACAACTTCCGGCGGACGCGGAACCTGCGCGCTACCGGCTCTCTCGACGACGGCTGGGAGGACTCCGAGAGCCTGAAGCCGGTGGACCGGCTGGTTTCTCGCGGAGCCTCGCCGCACGAATCGGCGGCCCAGAAGGAGCTGGCAAAGATGGTGCAAGGCGCCCTAGCCTGCGTTTCGGTGGAGTTGCGCGAGGCCGTCATTCTGAGAGATTTGCAGGATTTGGACTACAAGGAGATCGCCCAGGTGCTGGGCATACCCGAGGGAACGGTCAAATCGCGAATAAGCCGGGGCCGCGCGGAACTAGCGAGGCTTCTGGAACGTAATAGACGGGAGGTGATGTAACCATGACAGAGCGCACATTCATTCCGGCATCTCCGGCCTGCGGGCAGTGGGAGACACTTTTGGCGGACGCGCTCGACGGGCTGCTGAAGCCCGAGGACGAGGCGACCTTTGCGGCCCATATGACCGCCTGCCCGGCCTGCACGGAGCTTTTTGAAGAGGCGCGGCGGGGCCGCGAGTGGCTGGAGTTTCTCTCGCCCGAGCCGGAGGTTCCGGCCGGGCTTCTGGAGAGGCTTCTGGCCCGCACCGGCCCCGGTCAGGCGGCGGATTACACCTTCGCGACGGGCAGCGGCAATGTTGTGCCCATCCACCCGGCAATGATTCCGTCCTGGCAGCGTCCGGGCATTCTGGGCTACGTCCGGCGCTTTGCCGAACCACGCCTGTTGATGACGGCGGCCATGGCCTTCTTTTCCATTGCCATGACGCTGAACATGACCGGCGTGCGGCTCAGAGACCTGAGGCTCTCGAACCTTCGGCCCAACGCGGTGCGCTCGTTCATGGAGCGCCGGCTGACCATGGCCTCGACCCCGATCATCCGCTACTACGACCACCTGCGGCTGGTCTACGAAGTGCAGACCCGCATGAGGGAGCTGCGCAAGACGACCGGAGGCGAAGGCGATAGCGACCGGCAGCAGCCCCATGACTCGTCGCCCGGCGAATCGAAGGAGGCGCCGGCAAACAAGGACGGAGGCTCGCGGATGGACCCTCCGCAGCAGTCGGGCAGCCCGGCTCTTGAGCCGGCGGTCGAACCCACTCTCAACGATTCTGATTTTTTGGAAACTTCCCTCAAGCTTCAGCACCGGCCCGCGCATTCCGGCGGCTCCCGAAGAGAAATACGGGAAAGGAGCACAGTATGGACTGCGTAAATCACATGGGCGTTCCCGCGGCCGCCTATTGCCAGAACTGCGGCAAGGCGCTCTGCGCCGATTGCGTCGCGGCGGGAGCAATGCGTTCCGGTACCGGCGGGCAGATTCTATGCGACGCCTGCACCACCGCGTGGCAGAGTTATCAACAGCCCTTTGTCGCACCGCCATCCAGGGGACCCAATCCCTCGGCTGCCGCCGTGCTGGGGTTGATTCCGGGCGTGGGCGCGATGTACAACGGCCAGTTCTTCAAGGGATTCATCCACGTCGTCGTCTTCGCGGTGCTGATCGGCATCACAGAGAACTACCCGATCTTCGGCCTCTTTATCGCGGCCTGGATCCTCTACCAGTCGTTTGAGGCCTTCCACACCGCCGAGGCGCTGCGCGACGGCCAGCCGGTGCCCGATCCCTTCGGATTGAACGAGTTGGGAAACTGGATGAACCTGGGCGCGCGGATGCGGCCTCCGACGCAACCTGGCGCAGGGCAAGCTCCGGCGGGCGCAGGCTTCCAGGCTCCTGGACCGGCAGGCCAGGCTCCGGCCGGCCCGGAAGCTGGGGGGGCCTATCCCCCTCCTGCCGGAGAGCCTGAGCCGTCCTATCAGGCGCCCTACCAGACTCCGATTCAAGGGCCGAATCAGGTCCCATACGTGCCACCGCCGTTTCCATGGCCGAGCAATGCGCCGGTCGGAGCCTTCGTGCTGATCGGCCTGGGAATGTTGTTTCTGCTGGGGCAGATGAAGTATGCCTTCCCACTGCTGTTGATCGGATTGGGTGTCTGGCTGATCATCCGCCACATTGGCGATTCGCAAGGAGGTTCCAAATGAGCCGTTACATCATGATTCGCCGCCTGCGTACGCCAGTGGTTGTTCTGCTGCTGGGCGCACTGGCCCTGCTCCATCAGATGGGTGTTCTGAGCATCTGGAAGAGCTGGCCCCTGCTGCTGATTCTGTGGGGGGTAATCCTGCTGGCCGAGCGGGCCGCGCTGGCCATCGAGGGCGGCTATCCGCCTTATCCCGGCGCGCCTGATCCCCGGACGGCAACGGGGATTCCACCCTACCCCGGACAACCGGCGGCCTATGTTCCGCCGCAACAATGGGACTCGGGAGATAAACCCGAAGAAGGGCAACTATGAGCACCATACCGCCGAACATGCCTCCAAATATGCCTCCGGGAAGCGGGCCGCAGCCCCCGTTTCCTCCCTACGATTCCAAGGCCCAGTGGCGGGCCTACCGGGAGCAGCAGCGGGCGGCCTGGCGCGCGCAGCGCGAAGCCTGGAAGGCCCAGCAGCGCGCCGTCAAGGCCAACTATGTCGGCGCCTACGGTCCTCGCGTTCCCTCCGTCGTCGGTCCGGTCATTCTGATCGCCGTCGGGGTCATTGCCCTGCTGTTGTTCACCGGACGTATTGCCTCCGACCAGTTCTGGAACTGGTGTTGGAGCTGGTGGCCGCTGCTGCTGATCGCAGCCGGCCTGGCCCTGCTGGGCGAGTGGGCGCTGGACATGCACCGCGGAATTCCGGTGCGCCGCGGCGGCAGCTATGTGTGGATCATCATTCTGCTGGCCTTCCTGGGTTTCTGCGGCGCCGGATGGCATCACGCGCGGCCGTGGTTTTCCGAGTGGGGAGACCATGACAACGACTTCTTCAACGTCTTTGGCCTGCCCGAGCACGAATTCGACCAGAAGGCGTTGAGCCAGCAGATCCCCGCCAATGCCGCCATCGAGATCGATAATTCCCGCGGCGACGTGAGCATCACGGCGGGCGATGGCTCCGCCATCGAGGTGCAGGCTCACGAATTGGCTTATGCCGACTCCGATTCGAGCGCCCGGAGGATCTTCGACTCTGAAGCGGCTCAACTCAAGGTCTCCGGAAGCGCTGTAACAGTGAAGTCCAACGGCAGCGAGAACGGGAAGCTCAACCTGACTGTCACCGTTCCGCGCGGCGCCAGGGTGACGGTGGAGACCGGCAAAGGCGATGTGACCGCCGACGGGCTGAGCGCCGGCATCAAGGTCACGGCCCACGGAGACGTTCACCTCAACTCGATTGCCGGCTTGATCGAGGCGCGCTTCTCCGACGGCAAGCACGACTTTTCCGCGCACGATGTCCAGGGCGACGTAACCGCCGGCGGCGACCTGAACGACCTGACCCTTTCCGAAGTCAAGGGCAAGGTCAACCAGAGCGGCGAAATCCTGGGCGATGTGCACCTGGAGACCATCGGCGGGCCGGTGCATCTGCACACCTCGGTGACGGACCTGCAACTGGCGGAGTTGCCCGGCGATCTCACCCTCGACTCCGACGACCTGCGCATCAACGAGGCCAAGGGCCAGGTGCGCGTGGTGACGCACTCCAAGGACGTTGACCTGAGCCAGATCTCCGGCGACAGCTACGTGGAAGACCGCGACGGCAGCATCTCGGTCGAGCCGGCCGGCGCCTACGGAGTGGACGCCAAGAACAGCAAAGGCGACGTGGAAGTAACGTTGCCGCCCAACGCCTCGGCCACTGTGGACGGCCGCACGCGCAATGGCGATATCGTCACGGAATTCGGCCTGACGGTCAGCGGCGAGGAGAACAAGACAGTGAGCGGGCGAATCGGCTCCGGAGCGTCAAAGATCATCCTCAGCGCGGAGAACGGCGACCTGCGCATCAAGAAAGGCTCGGCGGCTTCGTCAGCGCCGGAAGCGCCCGCGACACCCGCGCCGCCTGCCCCCAAGCAACCAGCGGCCTCCGATGCGCAGCATTTGAAGCCGTCCAAAGGGCTGCCCAAGCAGCCAGTCACGCAATAGCAGCCGCAGCCGGTTTGTGAATAGCGGAAGAGGCGCATGAGGATAGTTCCTCATGCGCCTCTTTTGTTGTCGGAGCGCTCGTGGCCGCTCCTGGGCTCACCAGACGAAGGGAATCAGCCGGTAACGGGTGCGCAGGCAGTATTCGGTGTAGCCGGTCAGTTGCTCGCCGAGGACCTTCTCCTCGCTGAGGATGCGCAGGACGCAAAAGCGAATGACAAGGGCGAAGGCGGGCAGTGAAACCCAGGAACTCAGCGCCAGAGGAGTAAAGAGCCAAAGAATCGTGCCTGCGGCGTACATGGGATGGCGGACGATGCGATACGGCCCGGTGGAGATCACCGTCTGACTGGCTTCGACCCCAATCGTGCTTCCGGCAAAGCGGTTGACCTTCAATACCCAAAGAGCGGAGAGAATCCCCGCCAGAGCGAGGGCCAGAGAGAGCCATGTGAGCCACAATGGCTGCTCGCCCAGCAGGCCGCGCGACCAGCCGAAGCGGTAGTCGAAGCCGGGAAGCAGAAAAATGCCAACCGAAAGCAGCCGCGCCCATCGCATCAGCCGCTTCTGCTCGCTCACCCGCTCCTCGCTTTTCAGCCTGCGCTCCAGCGTCTCGGGATCGTGCTTCCAGAGATATACGTAGGCGCAAAAGACGGGACCGCACAGTACGGCCAGATACGCCCATCCCTGCCAGAAACGGAAGGTTCCGGCGGGAAGAAACAGGACGGCGATAAACACGAGCGTGACCACCGCAAAGCTGCCGAAGGCTCTGGCTCCGAGGCTCAACTTCGGGCGGGATGGCCTTGCGGCTTGGTCGGCAGCCCCGGCGGCATTGGATTGTAAGGATGGGTTCGACATTTTCTTTTCCCCCTTTCCATTGTTTTCGCTGATTTCTCCGATAGTATACCCCCCTTCCCTATGCGGGGGTCAGCGATAAGGGAATTCCGCCGCCTTTTTTCTCGAATCTTCTTTTTCGGCCTTCTAAGCTGCAATCCGCCCAACGCCTCGGCCACCGTGGACGGCCGCACGCGCAATGGCGGCGGCGTCACCGAATTCGGCCTCACAGTCAGGGGCGGGGAGACCAAGACGGTCAGCCGGCGAATCGGTTGGGGAGCGTCAAAAAGCATCCTCAGCGCCAAGAACGGCGACCTGCGCATCAAGAAAGGATCTACGACTCCGCCAGCGCCTGAAACGCCTGCGCCGGCCGCGCCGCCGGTCACGCAATAGCCGCCGCAGCCGGATGGGCAACCGCGGAACAGGCGCGTTAATCTAAAACCTCCAGCCAGCGCCAAAGGCGAAGAGGATCGACGATTTCCTGACGGGGGGATAGTAAAGGATGCCGGTGGGCGCCGTTATCGTCTCAGCGTGATAGTGAATGAACACGTTGCCGGCATCCACGCGCAGCACCGTATGCGAGGAGGGATAGACCTCGAAGACTCCGCCCGTATCCCAGGCAAAGTTGTCGATGGGCCTGCGGTGGATGACAAACGTCGAGGGGCCAGTCTGATCCAAGTCGGCCAGCCCATGATCGAAACGGACCACCCCAGGCTGCACCTTGGCGAAGTAGCCCATTCGATCTCTGCGTATGCCGGCCTTCAGTCCTCCAAAAATCTCGGTGGCCGGCCCGCCATCCTGTGCGTAATAGGTTCGATCATCCTGAGGCAAGCGAAATCCCGCGGCATCCAGCGACAGATAGCGCGATGCCGGAACCGAGAACCATCCGCCTAAACCACGATCCGGCCGAAGATCCTGATTCTGCATATGCTCGCGGATCTGCAAGGGAAAGAAGATGCCCAAATCCGCGGCGCCCTTGCGCGGAACGGACTCATCCTCCTCGCGCAGTTCACCCAGCCGATAGCTGGCGTCGACGGACAAGCTGAGGTGAGTCGGGACGGCGCCGGCCGAGTACACCCGAAGCGTGCTTGTGTCCAACGTTGTGTGATCGAACTGGGCAAGGAGCCTCTGGCCCGCGTCCAAGCGCCAAATGAGGCGGCGCGACGGGTAGTACTCCAGAACCGCGCCTTGCTGAAGAGTGAAGTAACCCACATCGAAATATTTGACGACAGGGTAGACTTCTTCGATGCCATTGTGGTACCAGGTGACGCCGGGCTTGAACTCCTCGAAGACTCCGAAACGCTTTCCCCGCCATCCGGCCTTCATGCCTCCGGCCACAAGCAGATCCCCGTCGTTGGCGCCACTGAAGTAGTTCCGATTGGCGAAATGAAAGGATACGTCGCCTTCCAGCGCAAGGCTGGGCGAGAGATTCCACGTGTACCGGGCAAGAGGACCGGCGAACACATGATAACTGCTAACCGGTCCATCGGCCGTCCAGGTGATTGGAGTATTGCTGACAGCAGAAGCGCCAACCCCGACTTCCTGCCGGGAGTAACTTTGCGCGCCAGCCCAGGGAACGCAAGCTAATAGGGCCAGAAACAGAAATCGAGACAAACTGCCTCCGAACAGAACCCGGTTGCCCCAGGTTTCGATTCTTTGGACGTGGAAGACCGCTAAAGAGTAATCCGCTGCACCCGCGCGCCGATCCGCGTGAAAATCTCCCAGGGAATGGTTCCTGCGGCTCTGGCGTGATCGAAGGCGGTAATGGTTTCGCCGCCTTGCTTCCCCAGAATCACCACCTCGTCGCCCGGCTCGACTCCGGCGATCTCCGTCACGTCCAGCACCGCCTGGTCCATGCTGATGCGGCCCGCCAGAGGCGCGCGTGCCCCGCGAACCAGCAGGCTGAAGCGGTTGCCGAGCCGCCGGTCGAGGCCGTCGCCGTAGCCTGCGGCCACCAGCGCCAACCGCATCGGCTCGGTGGCCACAAAGGTTCCGTTGTAGCCCACCACGGCGCCAGCTGGAACCGAGCGCACGCTCACTACGCGCGTCTTCCACTCAAGCACGGGCTGCAAGCGGGCGCGCGCCTCTGCCAGCGGTTTGGGCTCTTCTTGTTCAAAGCCGGGATCATATTCGGGCACGAGGCCGTAGAGCGCCAGACCCGGCCGCAGCAGCGCCTTCATCCCGTGGCGAGCGGCTAGGGCGGCAATCGCTCCGGCCTGACCGGCCAGCAGCGCGGCGGAGTTGCCCACATTCAGCCACTCGGGATAGAGCCCGGCGGCCTCGACCCTTTCCAGCGCCTGGTGCAGGCGGGCCAGTTGCGCCCCGGTCACTGCGCCATCCGCCTCGTCGGCGGCAAAGAGATGGGTCATCACGCCCTCCAGCCGCAGCGGCGACCCCGGAGCAAATCGCGCCAAAACCGGAGCGAGCTTGTCGGCGGCAACTCCCTGGCGGCTCATGCCGGTGTCGATCTCCAGATGCACCGGGACCGAATCGGCCGCCATGCCCGCCGCGCGCGCCGCGCCCTCCAACTCATTTAACTGCCACGGCTCCCAGGCCACAGCGGTCAGCCCGTGACGCAAGGCATCGGCGCCCTGGCCGGGAAAGACTCCGGCGATCACCAGCAGCCGCGCTTCGGGGTACCGCGCTCGCGCGGCGATGCCTTCCTCGACGCTGGTGACGCCCAGCCACCGTGCCCCGGCGCGGACCACCGCCGGCGCGCAGATGCCGAGCGAGTGGCCGTATGCGTCGGCCTTGACAATGGCCAGCAGCTCCGCATGGGGCGCGGCCAGGGAGGAAAGAAAACGGTAGTTGTCTTCCAGGGAGCGGGCGCTAATCTCAACCCAGCAAGGGCGTGTTGGCATCTGGGGGTCCAAGCCCTAGTTTAACGCGGGCCGGGGGCAGGCTCGCCGCGCCAGCCCCGCTTGGTCCAGCTTGCGGAACGGTAAGGCCGGTCTGGCGTCGGAGATGGCGCTACGCATCGAGAAGGCATTCGGGGCGAAGACGGATATGCTTCACAGCTCAGCCGGAGTGAGGATGCGTGAGCACCAGGCAACTCTCTTCGGCTTGGGCAAGGAGGGCATGAATGCGCGGGGCGGCGTTGCGCAAAACAAAATCGGCGCGTGTCATGGTGCAGTTGCCGATGCGCAGCCAGATCACCTTGGGCGGACCGCCGAGAAGAAAGCTTCTTTGCGCGAAGTCCGAATCCTTGCTGACGATGGAGAAGTTGTTTGCCTGGGCGTATTGCCAGACCTCCGCGTCGGAAGCTCCGCGAAGACCGCAATCGCGAAGGTGGAGCGAGCCGGGGTAGAGATCGGCTATTGCCAATGCCAGGCGATGCGAGAGATTCTCATCCAGCAGGAGCTTCACAGCGAGACAATCTCGAATCTGCGTTCGGTGTCTGCCGCGAAGGCATAACAGGCGCGGATGTCTGTCTCCGTCAGATCGGGAAAGTCGGCGAGGATTTCGGCTTCGCTCATGCCGGCGGCAAGATAGTCGAGCACGTCATAGACGGTGATGCGCAGGCCGCGGATGCAGGGCTTTCCGCTGCGCTTGCCCGGTTCAATCGTGATGATGTTTGCGTAGTCCATGCTTTCTCAGGATAGGCCAACTCCCGCAAAGCCGCAAACAGAATTCGGTGAGGGTTGACTCCAGGCCCTCAGAATCGAGAGATGGGGCAACCATCGCATCTGACGGGTCGGATGCGGGCCGGCCTCCGGTCCGCCCGGTCGAGGTTCGCCGTCCCCAGGTCTGAAAATCCAGACCTGTGGGCCACCCAATCCTAGTGGGCGTACCTGCGCCACCCGCCCTGGATGTCAGAGAATATCTTCACCCGGCGGATCAGGTGAAGTTTTATTCTTGACATCCCATTTTATAGAACCCGTCCGCCCGAACGAAATCCAGTTTAATGTCTTAGCCTGTTGAATCTGCTCAAAATCATACTCCTCAATTCGTTCTGAATACACCAGGTATTGATCTCCTCCAATTGCAAGGTCGACCTCAACCCACACCACTATTGCTATGCTGTTAGGACAGCATAGGATCTCGCAGGCCATAAGCTCCATTGATGTGATACGTGTAAACGGCTCGATCACCTCCTGCCACTTCCTGTTCTTTACCTGAATAAGGAAACCATTGTTAAGGTTAGGACCACTAAAATTACAGGAGCCAACGTTCGCGATTTCGTGCCGCGTCTTCAAGTCTTTGCAACATACAGGACAGACTCCCTTGAATATCCACCTATATAGGTAACTGGTCCGCTTCTCCTCTTCGGAAGCACATTCGCTCTCAAAAAGACCAAATACGGATTTCATTCGACGGATGTTAGTGCGCAATAGCTGCATCATATACCTGAGTCCCACGTCATGACCTACCCTCCAGCCAGCTATCCCGGCGGATGGCCCAGGTCCCTATCGTGTGAAATGATCGAACCTTGGGTGCCTCAGGTCCCGCTTTTGGGACCGGGAACGATCTAGCCCCAACGCCGCCTTCACTTCAGCAGCGCAAACGCCACCACGGTCGAGCCCTTGGACGGAATCTCATCGAGCAGTTCCGCCTCGATGTCGAAGGGAACTGTCATCTCGCAGGCCGCAACCTCTTCCGTGCTCGCGCCCTTGAAGCACAGCTCGCAGTGGGCCAGCGCTCCGCCCTCTCCCATGCGGACCGGGGGACCGAAGACCCGGCAGGTCATCGGCCGGAATTCGTAAACGTCGCAGCGGCCGGTTTCGGGGTCCAGGGCCGGACAGGGCGCTTCGTTGGCGAAGTTCTCAAATTTCTCCTGGTCCAACTGGGAATCGCCCAGGATGCCGGTCTGAATGTCGCCGGGAAAGCCCGCCTCATGCTCGACAATCCACATCTGCGCGCGATGCTCGACCTCGGCCGCAAGAGCCGGTTCGGCGGTCCTCAGGGTCTCCATGCCGGCGCGCAGCCGCAACGCATCCAGCGGATTGACGGCGAAGCTCCCATGGCAGCACTGCGTGCAGCCCTGCTTGCAGACCAGCCGCTCGCCCGCCCGTTGGGCCGCGTCGGCGAAGGCCGAAGTCATAATCTGCACCAAGAACGAATCGCCTGAGGGCAAACGCATATGAAAAAGAATACCCTATTGCCGTCAACTTTTGTTCGCGATAGCATTGCCTTGGAGGATTCCCCGTGTCCAATTTTCCCAGTACCATCGTCCCGGGCCAGCGTTACCGAAATGCAACTGCGGCCATCGACTGGCTCTGCCAGGTTTTTGGATTCGAGCGCCACGCCGTTTACGAAGGCGAAAACGGGACAATCGCCCACGCCGAATTGACCCTGGGCAACGGCATGATCATGCTCGGCACGGGCAAGGACGATGAGTTTGGCCGCCTTTTCAAGACTCCCCATGAGCTGGACGGCATCGAAACCCGCAGCCTTTACATCGTCGTTCCCGACGCCGACGCTGCTTATGCCCGCGCCGTAGCCGCCGGAGCCGAAGTCATCCGCCCGCTCCAGGACACTCCTTACGGCAGCCGCGAGTTCACCGTCAAAGACCCCGAAGGCCACTCCTGGAGCGCCGGCACCTACGACCCCTGGGCGAAGCACGAGTAGAGGGTCCGCTCTCGGAGCGCACCGCGTTCCGCTATGGGTCTGTTCGAAGATCGTCTTCGTCAGCGACACTAATCATCGTAGTGGCACGTGTTTCAGAAAGTGGGACATTCCTGCCAACGTCCCACCAGCCGCCTGCCGCAACTTTCCACCGGAATTCGTGTCTAATCTTTTGCCCGATGCGTCTTCTCCAATGGCATTCGAGGCAATTCGATCATGGAGGTTCCGGCATGTCTTTTCCACATTGGATGTCGCTGATGCGGCGTGTCAGTTTCCTTTGGGTCGCGGCGATCCTCGCGGCAGACGCGGCGAGCGCCCAGTCCTCAACTTCCCCCAGTCCATTCAAGTTCAGTCTGGCCTCGTCTGGCGAATCCCGATCCGACGCCTACCAACTGTTGACCGGCGACGGCTTGGGCGGCGCGACGGCTTCTTCCGCGAATCCCGCCGCGGGAGCGGGCGGAGGAGCCGGCCAGCAGAAGCAGGGCTGGAAGAAGGTAGCCTCGCACGGCTTCGCATTCGATCTCGGAGCTGGCTTCAACGCCCCCATCGGCAACGACACTTCGAAGGCGTACGGTGGTCCCTTCATCACCTGGGGCGGCAACCTGACCGCGGGCGGCGGGCTGCGCTTTTCCCAGCGCCTCTCCCTGCTGGGCGAGTTCCAGTTCCTCGACAACAAGCTCCCCGGCAGCTTCATTGCCGAGGCAGGGGACGGCGCAACCAACGGGAACACGCATATCGTCTCACTGACGGCGGAGCCTGTCCTGGAGCTCTTCCCGAAGCGAACCTACGACATCTACCTGACCGGCGGCGGCGGCTACTATCACAAGTCCACCAACTTTAATGTTCAGACCTGTTGCGACTTTTACGGCTACCCGGTCAGCGTCAACACCAACTCGTTTTCGTCCAATCAGGCGGGCGGCAACCTGGGTTTTGGCCTCGACCGCCGCGTGGGCGGCCTCTACGGCGATGGCAAGATGAAGCTCTTCGCCGAAGCTCGTTACATCTTTATCGACACCCCGCCCATCTCCCAGACCAACGGCCTGGGGAAGACCGAGCTGCTTCCGGTGACGATAGGATTGCGCTGGTAGGTTCAGCTCCTTTTCGCGAGCAGCGAAAGCACGTGTGCCCCACCCTCGCCGCTGTCATCCTGGGCGAGCGCAGCGAGTCGGAGGACCTGATTCAGCCTCTTGCGGCTAGGGTGGGAACATCGCAGCTACCTTTGCGAACCTCTGATTATGCCGTTCAGTCAGGCCGAGAGTACCGCAAAATCAATGCGGGCTTTAGCCCTTGAAGAGAAGCCTGACGTCCGGTAGAGCGGAATCGGAGGTTTCTCAGATATTTATCGAAAGCGCAAGTGACAGCCCCCCGTCATTCGCGCTACCCTGATGTGTACGCGCGCGCGCGGCCAAGGAGCGTTCCAAACCCCATGCCATTCCAAACCACCTCCAAAATCTGGCACAACGGCAATCTTATTCCCTGGGAGCAGGCCACCATCCACGTGATGAGCCACGTCATCCACTACGGCTCCAGCGTCTTTGAAGGGATTCGCTGTTACGCCCAGCCGCATGGCTCGGCTGTATTCCGCCTTCCCGAGCACATGCAGCGGATGCTCGACTCGGCCAAGATCTACCGCATGGAGCTGCCCTTCACGCTGGAGGAACTTTGCGCCGGCGTAGTGGACCTCATTGAAGCCAATGGCGTCGCGCCCTGCTACATCCGCCCCATCGCGCTTCGCGGTTACGGCGAAATCGGCGTCAGCCCCAAAGGTTCGCCCATCGAGGTTTACATCGCCAACTTCCCCTGGGGCAAGTACATCGCCGGCCACGGCGGCGCGGATGTCTGCATCTCCAGTTGGAACCGCCTGGCACCCAACACCATGCCCTCGCTCGCCAAGGCCGGCGCCAACTACATGAATTCGCAGCTCATCCATATGGAGGCCGAGGTCAACGGCTACCAGGAGGGCATCGGCCTCGACGTAAACGGCTTGGTCAGCGAAGGCTCCGGCGAGAACATCTTCATCGTCCGCAACGGCGTCCTCTTCACCCCGCCGCTGGCCAACTCGGCCCTCTCCGGCATCACCCGCGACAGCGTCCTCACCATCGCCCGCCACCTGGGCTTCTCGGTCGCCGAGCAATCCATCCCCCGCGAGCTGCTCTACATCGCCGACGAGGTCTTCTTCACCGGCACGGCCGCCGAGGTTCAGCCCATCCGCTCCATTGACCGGATTGTGGTCGGCGACGGCAAGCCCGGCGAAATCACCAAAAGGATCGCCGACGAATTCCTAGGCATCGCCAACGGCCTCAAACCCGACCGCTTCGGCTGGCTCACCCCGGTCAGGGTCAACGCCAGTGAGCCGGTCGGCGTGTAATCCTAAGTTTGGGTGCCCCAGGTCCGGATTTTCGGACCTGGGAGGCTGCGGGTGTCCCATCCTTGCGATTTCTTTCTATCGCAAGGATGGGAAGCTAGAGCGTGTTTCAAAAATCGGCTTTGTATCAGGGCACGACTTCACAGCTTGCTGAAAAATCGACCGTCGGCCTGCGCTTTGTATCAGGGCACGACTTCAGTCGTGCCGCGAGCACCGCTAAATGAACGCGGGCTTTAGCCCCTGAGGGACTGCCCAACGTGTAGCCGAACTTGATCGGAGGTTCCCTAGAGCGTCTTTCAAAAATCGGCTTTGTATCAGCCGTCCACCGGCTTTGCCGACCCGCGAGGCATGAAACAGCCAGCGTCAATTCTCCCGGAGGGAGAAAGGATAATAGCCCAGGACAAGCGTTGGGAAGCAAGAGCGTGTTTCAAAAATCGGCTTTGTATCAGCCGTCCACCGGCTTTGACGACCCGCGAGGCATGAAACAGCCAGCGTCAATTCTCCCGAAGGGAGAAAGGATAATAGCCCAGGACAAGCGTTGGGAAGCTAGAGCGTGTTTCAAAAATCGGCTTTGTATCGCCGTCCACCGGCTTTGCCGACCCGCGAGGCATGAAACTGCCAGCGTCAATTCTCCCGAAGGGAGAAAGGATAATAGCCCAGGACAAGCCTAGCGCAGTCCTGGGTCAGCCATAACAAGAGGCCCTCCGTCCCGTAGGGACCGAAGGAAACCCACATCAAAATGTGCTTCTTATGGAATCGACAACTTGCATTCTCCACGGAAAGTAGTTTCTTCGTAAGGCACGGCTTCAAAGCCTCTCCTGAGCCTGTCGAAGGATGCCGCAACGCCGCAAAATGAACGCGGGCTTTACAGGCTGCGGAAAAACGCAATCGGGCGGTAGGCCGGGGATTTATCCCCGGCATAAAGTCAATGGAACCAGCGAGGGCTTTAGCCCCTGAGGTATGCTTTTCGGGCATTTTCGTTTGAAAATGATCTTTTTCCGCAGCCTGTGTGATAGACCCGAGGTTCCTTAGCCCGACCGCTCACACAGGGGGCCATCTCCTTTCCCTGCAAGGAGATGGCGTTACTCTTCCGTAGCGCGGTCCAGATCCTAAGAATCGGCGAATGCATCGGTGTTTGTCGGTACAAATCCGCGTCGGCCTATTTGGCTCTCGAAGTGCCTGCCCAACTCGCGATGTATGTCTTCAGGAACGCGCTGAATTCTTTGGCTTCGTCTGAAAGGCGGCTTCCGCTGTTCGTAATCTGATAGAAATCCTGATTCACGACCGGGTCAATCAGCTCGCTCATTGTGACCTTGCGATTGCGGCAGGCTAGCATCCCAAACGAGGGGATCACAGCGATTCCTTCATTCGCCTCCACCAAGGCAATCTGCGTCTCCAGCAGTTTGACCACCTGCCCCCTCGCAACCGTGACGCCTGCCTTCGCCAGTTGCTTATCAATAATCAACTGATAGGAATAATCGTTGGTGAGCGAGATCAGCCTGCGCCGGTCGAGAGAGGACCATCGCATGGCAATGTTGTTGATGGCAAAGCCTTGATCTGGCGATACGACCATCAGAGCGAAGCTGAAAAACGGGATTCGGCGCAAGCCCGGAGCAATTTTGAAAAGCCCCAAACCTATATCCAGCTTTCCCGAGAGAACACGCTGCTCAATTTCGCCAGGCAGGCCGTCGAACAATCGCACGCGCAGGTCCGGACGGCGCTCGCGAAACTGCCGGATGGCAGGTGGAAATACATTGGCTGCCAGCCATGGCGTCGTTCCAATCGAGATCCATCGCTCCCGGCCTTTGGCTGTCTGTTCAATGCGCGACATGGCTGCGTCCAGCGCAGCTAGGCTGGGCTCTGTCACCGTCAGCAGGTCGCTCCCCAAAGCCGTCAAGCTGACCTGTCGCGTGGTGCGGTCGAACAATCGGAAACCGGCTTGGCGCTCCAGTTCGCGGATCAACACGCTCAGCCCGGATGGCGTGATCAGAAGCGCCTCGGCCGCGCGGGCAAAGCTGCGATGGCGCGCCACCAGGTGGAAGGCCCTCAACTGTCTTGAAGAAAATTCCATTGTTGAGTATTCCTCACTATTTGGTGAGAATTCAGAACTTGTCATTCAGAGTACCAAAAGATAGAAATAGTACAAGCTCGATCGAGGCCGGAAACGGCCCGAATCCCCAAAATGAGAAAAGGAGAAAGTTATGTCCAAGTCCAAAACCATTGTTCTCGTACACGGCGGCTTTGTTGACGGCTCTGGCTGGGAAGGTGTGTACCAGATCCTCAAGAAAGACGGCTTCGAGGTCATCGTTGCACAGAATCCCACCATCACGTTATCAGACGACGTTGCCGTGACAAAGCGCGCAATCGCGACCGCCAAGGGGGACGTCGTTCTCGTTGGCCACTCCTACGGCGGAGTGGTCATCTCCGAGGCCGGCAACGATCCGAAGGTCAAGTCGCTGGTCTACATCACGGCCTTTGCTCCGGAGAAGGGCGAGTCTGTCTCATCGCTGATTGCCAACCCTCCTCCCGGCGCTCCGGTGCCGCCGATTCTTCCTCCGGTAGACGGCTTCCTCTTTCTGGATCGGGAGAAGTTCGCCGCTTCCTTCGCTGCCGACGTTCGCCCAGATTTCGCAGCATTCATGGCCGATTCCCAAGTTCCGTGGGGTTTGGAGGCGTTACAGGGCGCGGTCAGCGAGCCCGCATGGCGCTCGAAGCCCAGCTACTACCTCGTCGCCAAGGATGACGGCATGATTCCACCTCCGGCGCAGCGCATGATGGCCAGCCGCGCAGGCGCACATGTTACCGAGGCGCCAGGCAGCCACGCCATCTATGTTTCGCATCCCGAGGCGGTCGCCGCGGTCATCCGGCAGGCTGCCGAGTAACTGGAAGGAATAAAATCGATCCGGTGCGTCCATCGTTTCGACCGTTGCGGTCGGGACGGGACGCGCCGCGTCGTATCTGCGAGTGATCCATAGCAGATCACGCGCCCCATTTACACCGTGAAGCCGGCTTCTCAGAAGCCCTGGCAGTAGCCCCGGCAAACCGCTACGCTCCCCGCCGCCGTTGGCCGTCCCCACCCCCATCTGGAGCCTGCGGGAACGCCATCCCGGGCACCTCGAACGGACAGTTCATCCCAGGGCAATCGCATGAACGGATTTTGCAGATCATTTCAACCATCCTGCTACGCTGAACTTTGGCCGGTCCTCTCGCATTCGCCGAACCGGAATTACCGAACTCCGGGATTCCCCGAATCATGGGAGCGCCAAACCCCGGATTCGCCGAACTTTGGACTCGCCGATCCGGGGATTCTGACCGTTCCGTCCTCCAAAGACACTCCAAACAAGCGCCAATCCAAGGCTTTTAACGCTGAATTACGGCCTTTGGGGCCGCTTTTCTGCCAATTTTCAACCGCTTTTCCCGGAGGTTTTATGAACAGATACGCACAAAACAAAGGAGTTAGATCGTTTTATCGTACCTTTTTGGGGTACCCCCCACCCCCCTATTTACCGTGAGACTGTGAAACTGTGAAGAACTGCCTTGCCTTCCAGCAATTGCCCTGGCCAACCTCCCAAGGTCTGTGCGCCCTTCGCCGCCCCAGGCGAGTATCATGATCCTGTAGTGGCTGACCACTGTTCACTGACCACTGTCCACTGGAGTCTCCCCCGCGTGAAACCCGACATGAAAGTCTCGCTGGCAGGCATCCAACTGGTCAACCCGGTCATCGGAGCCAGCGGCACCTTCGGCTACGGCATCGAGTTTGAAGAGATAGTTGCGCTGGAGGGGATCGGCGGCTTCGTCACCAAGGGCATCTCGCTGGAGCCGATGGCCGGCCACGCCCCGCCCCGCATCATCCAGACCGCCGCAGGCATGTTGAACGCCATCGGCCTCCAGAACGTCGGCGTCGAGGAGTTCGTCGCGCGCAAGCTCCCGCCCCTCCGCCGCTATCCCCGTGCCAACGTCATCGTCAACGTCTTCGGCTACACCGTGGGCGAGTACATTGCGGTCATCGAGCGCCTCAACCAAGCCGAAGGCATTGCGGCCTACGAGCTGAACGTCTCCTGCCCCAACGTCCACGCCGGCGGCATGGCCTTCGGCTCCGACCCCGGCTCGCTCGAATATCTCGTCGCCCGCGCCCGCAAAGCCTCCACCCGTCCGCTCATCGTCAAGCTCTCGCCCAACGTCACCTCCATCGCCCACATGGCCAAGATCGCCGCCGGCGCCGGCGCGGACGCGGTCAGCCTGGTGAACACCTTTCTGGCCATCTCCATCGACACCGAAACCCGCCGCCCGCGCCTCACCAACATCACCGGCGGCCTCTCCGGCCCGGCCATCAAGCCCATCGCCCTGCGCATGGTCTACGAGACCGCCAAGGCTGTTACCATCCCCATAGTCGGCATGGGCGGCATCGTCACCGCCGAGGATGCGGTCGAGTTCCTGCTGGTCGGCGCAACCGCCGTTCAAGTCGGCACGGCCAGCTATGCCGATCCCCGCGCCGTCGAGCGCCTCGCCCGAGGCCTCGAATCCTGGTGCCGCAGCCACAGCGTGGAAAAAGTCTCGAGCCTGACCGGCGCCCTGGAGATCCCCCACAACTGACTCGTGGAACCAGACCTTATACCCGCCCTCCAGCGTGCGACAGACAGTCTCGGCGATGGCGTGGGAAGCTGCGCCGCTCCGGATGAGCAGGAATGACAGAGATTTCCATGGGCAACTCGTATCACTGAAGATACCCGCCCCGCCAAAATTTCATAACAATCCGTTCCAAAGTGAACAGACCGCGGATTCAGACCTTGCTATCTTGTTTGTTTCCCCCAATCGAGCTACTGACGCGGCGAATGCTGCCAAAACGATTGTGATGCCGATCACAGCCGACCGTCCTTTCGCCTGCGTAACTTCCATCCATCGGCGAACCGCCGGCGGCTTCCTCAAGACCTTCTTTCGCCGCCAGCGCCCTCCGGTTCCGGCACGTTGAGCGAGGTAGGCATGGGTCAATCAATTTGGAATTCGATGCAGCAGAAGGGCTACAGCCGCAGAGATTTTCTTCAATTCTGCGCCTCGGCCGCAACCGTGGCCGGCTTCAGCCAAACCGGCGTGGCTCAGGTCGTTTCGGCCTTCGAGAAGAAAGACAAACCGGCTGTCGTCTGGCTGCACTTCCAGGAGTGCACCTGCTGCAGCGAGTCGTTCATCCGCGCCTCGCACCCCGTTGTACTCGACGTGCTACTGGACGTGCTGAGCCTGAATTACACCGAGACGCTGATGGCCGCCGCCGGCTTCCAGGCCGAGAAGAGCTTGAATGACACCATCCAGAACAACAAGGGCAAGTACATTGTTCTGGTGGAAGGCGCCGTGCCCACCAAGGAGGACGGCGTCTACTGTATGATCGGCGGCAAGACAGCCGAATCGATCCTGCAAACGGTGGCCAAGGATGCGGCGGCGGTGGTGGCGTGGGGCAGTTGCGCCTCCAACGGCTGCGTCCAGGCAGCCAAACCGAATCCCACCGGCGCAACGCCGATCTACAAGCTGGTGGACAAGACGGTGATCAATGTCCCCGGCTGCCCGCCCATCGCCGACGTGATGATGGGCGTGGTCACCCATCTTCTCGTCCTGGGACAGATGCCCGCACTCGACTCGCAGGGCCGTCCCAAGGAGTTCTACGGCCGCCGAGTACACGACACCTGCTATCGCCGTCCCAACTACGACGCCGGCCTGTTCGTCGAGTCGTGGGACGACGAAAACGCTCGCAAAGGATTTTGCCTCTACAAGATGGGCTGCCGCGGCCCGGTCACCTACAACGCCTGCTCGGTGGTGAAGTGGAACGAGGGCACCAGCTACCCCATCCAGTCCGGCCATGGCTGCATCGGTTGCAGCGAAGCGGGCTTCTGGGACAACGGCCCCTTCTACCAGCATCTGGCCTCCTTCCCCGGCTTCGGCATCGAGAGCACGGCGGACACCATCGGCACGGTGGTGGGAGTGGCCACTCTGGCCGGCGTCGCCGCCCACGCGGTCGTCACCAACGTACGCAAACGGAGCGTGATCGCGGAAGTGCACGCCGAAGATCAGAAGGAGTCCTAAGAGCCCATGACACGCATCGTCGTCGATCCGATAACTCGCATTGAAGGCCACCTGCGCATCGAGGCAGTGGTGGAAAACGGCAAAATCACCGACGCATTCAGCTCCGGCACAATGGTGCGCGGACTGGAGAAGATTATCATGGGCCGCGATCCGCGCGACGCCTGGGCCATCACCGAACGCGTCTGCGGCGTCTGCACCACGGTTCACGCGCTCACCAGCGTGCGCGCCGTCGAGAACGCCCTCGGCATCACCATCCCGCCGACCGCCGAGATCATCCGCAACATCATGATGACCACGCAATATGTGCAGGATCACGTGATCCACTTCTATCACCTGCACGCGCTCGATTGGGTGGACATCGTCAACGCCTTGAAAGCCGATCCCAAGAAGGCCGCCGAGTTAGCGCAGTCCTTTTCCAAGTGGGATAAGAACACGCCCGCCTATTTTTCCGATGTGCAGGACAAGATCAAGGCCTTCGCGGCCAGCGGCCTGGGCATCTTCGCCAACGGCTATTGGGGACATCCGGCTTACAAACTCCCGCCCGAGGTGAACCTGATCGCGGTAGCTCACTACCTCGACGCGCTCAGTTGGCAGAAAGAAATCGTCAAGATCCACGCGGTCTTCGGCGGAAAGAATCCGCATCCGAATTATCTGGTCGGCGGAGTTCCCTGCTCGATCAACATGAATGAAGTGGCCGCCATCAACTCCGACCGGCTCAACCTGGTCAAGCGGCTGATCGACCAGGCCGATGAGTTCCTCAACCAGGTCTACATTCCCGACCTGCTGGCTGTAGCTTCTTTCTATAAAGATTGGGCTAGCTGGGGCGGCGGGTTGCCGAACTATCTCAGCTACGGCGAGTTTCCCACCAAGGGCTATGGCCAGCCGGACGCCTTCAAATATGCGCGAGGCGTAGTTCTCAATCGCGACCTCAGCAAAGTCTATCCGGTCAACGCGACCGACTCCCAGGAGATCAAGGAGTATATCGCGCACTCCTGGTACAGCTACGAAGGCGGCGACGCGGCTGGGTTGCATCCCTGGGCCGGTGAGACCAAGCTCAACTACACCGGACCCAAGCCGCCCTTCGAGACACTCGAAGGCCACGAAAAATATTCGTTCCTGAAGACTCCGCGCTGGAAGGAAAACGCCATGGAGGTGGGTCCGCTGGCGCGCCTGGTAGTCTCTTTTGCAGCCGGCCGCACGGATGTGCAGGAACTGGTAAGAGACACTCTGGGCAAGCTCGGCGTTGGAGTTCCCGCGCTCTTCTCCACGCTGGGACGCACCGCGGCGCGCGGCCTCGACGCGGCGCTGGCCATGATCTGGCTCAAGGAATACTACGGCCAGTTGATGGATCGTGTGAAGATCAACGAGGTCTCCACATTCAATGGCGAGTTATGGGAGCCGAAGAGCTGGCCCAAAGATGCCGAGGGCGTCGGCCTGACCGAGGCGCCGCGCGGCGCGCTGGCGCACTGGATCAAGATTCACGACGGCGCCATCGAAAATTACCAATTAGTAGTTCCCACCACCTGGAACGGTTCGCCGCGCGACGCCAAGCAGCAGCGCTCCTCCTTCGAGCAGGCGCTGATCGGCACGCCTGTGGCGAAGATTGACGAGCCGGTCGAGATTCTGCGCACCATCCATTCCTTTGACCCGTGCCTGGCCTGCGCCGTGCATCTGTACGATCCGCAGGGACGGCACCTTCACCAGATTTCCTTCGAGTGAGGGCTATGAGCACCCATGGTATTGGCGTAAGAGACGCGTTTCGGCAGAACGATGGTGCGCCCGTCGAATACCGGCGCGTGTATGTTTGGGAACTGCCGGTGCGCGCCTACCACTGGATCAACGCAATCGCCCTGGTGGCCCTGTGCGTCACCGGCTACCTGATTGGCGCGCCCATCCGCGCGTTTTATGCGGCTGAAGCTTATCAGCAGTACTGGTTCGGCTGGGTGCGGTTCATCCACTTCACCGCGGCTTTCGTTTACGTCTTCAACTTCCTGGCGCGGCTCTACTGGGGCTTCGTCGGCAACAAATACTCCCACTGGAACGCCTTCTTTCCGCTGAAAAAGTCGCAGAGGCAAGAGATCGTCGATGTGATCAAGGCGGACGTGCTGGAAGTCAAGATGCACGGGCCAATCTCCACCGGGCACAACGCCCTGGCCGGCGTGATCTATTTCGGCACGTTCCTTGCGTTTGCCTTCCAGACCATCACCGGCTTCGCGCTTTACTCCAGCATGAGCAACTCCTGGCTGCCGCGGATGTTTACCTGGGTTGTGCCGTTGATGGGCGGCGAGTTCGGCGTGCGCTTCTGGCATCACACATTCCTCTGGTTCTTTGTCGTTTTTGTCATCATTCACGTCTATCTTGCCTTCTATCACGACTACATCGAGGGACGCGGCACGGTATCCTCGATTATCGGCGGATGGAAGTTCGACCGGACGGAGAAGAGTGATAAGTAACGGGTCTAATACCATTGTTGTAGATGGCCTATGCGGAGGGAGCAGGGGGTTTCAACCCCCTGAAAATGAGGCTCAAACAGCGCGGCCTTTAGGCCCGGACCGGTGTTCTCATGGCCAGGTACAACAGTAGTACTAAGACATTGGTCCTCGGCCTGGGCAACGTCCTGATGGGCGATGAAGGCGTCGGCGTTCATGTAGTTCGAGCTCTGGAAAAGCATACGCTTCCTAGCGATGTCGAGTGTCTCGACGGCGGCACGGGCGGATTCGTTCTCCTCGAGCCGCTGCAAGAAGCCGGGCGCATCATCCTCATCGACGCCGCCGCCGACGGCAATCCTCCCGGCACCGTCACCCGCACCACGCCCCGCTTCTCGCGCGATTATCCGCCCACGCTGACCGCCCACGACATCGGCGTCAAAGACCTGCTGGATGTCTTCTACATTCAGGGCGGAGGCCCCGAGGTTGTGCTCTACGCCATCTCCATCGATCCCCAGCAGCCGATCTCGATGGAGCTATCCGAAACAGCGGCGCAAGCCGCCCAAGTGGCGATTGCCGAAATCCTGGCGGAACTGAAGTCTATCTCCGCAGTCTAACTACCTGGGATGCTCAAGCCCGCTGGTCTTTTCCAACTTCACTGTATTCCTCATTGCTTCCGCTTGCTCGCTGCTTCCTCATACACCGCCGCATACTCCCGCGCCGGCTGCTCCCAGCTATGGTTCCTGGCCATGCCGTTCAGCATCAGGCGCTTCCAACCTTCCTTGTCCGCAAAAGCAGCCAGCGCCCGCTGGATGGCCGTCAACAGGCCATCGGCGCTGAAGCCCTCGAACTTGAAGCCCGTCCCAGTTCCCTGCTCCGGGTTCCACTCCTCGATAGTGTCGTCCAACCCGCCTGTAGCTCGCACCACCGGCACGGTGCCGTACTTGAGCGAGTAGATCTGGTTCAGCCCGCACGGCTCATAGAGCGAAGGCATCAGGAAGATATCCGCGCCAGCCTCGATCTTGTGGGCCAGCGGGTTGTCGTAGCCGATCCGCACTGCCACATTTGCCTGGTTCAGAAATGCCCAATTGCGGAAAAACTTCTCGTGAACCGGGTCGCCCGTGCCCAGCGCCACTACGGCAACATCCAAATCCGACAATCTGTCCGCAATCTGCTCGACCAGGTCGAAGCCCTTCTGCGTGGCGAGCCGGGAAACAACGCCGATCACCGGCGTCGTTTTCCCCACCTTCTCCAATCCAAACTCGCAAAGCAGATCGGCGCGGCAGCGCTCTTTGCCGGCCAGATTCTCCGGCGAATAATTCGCCGCCAGATTCGGGTCCGTGGCCGGGTTCCAGTGCGCATAGTCCACGCCGTTCAGGATTCCGCGCAAGTCCGCCGCGCGCAATCGCAGCACGCCGTCGAGCCGCTCGCCAAACTCCGGCGTCTGAATCTCCTCGGCATACTTGCGGCTCACCGTGGTCAGCACGTCTGAGTAGACCAGCCCGCCCTTGAGAAAGTTGAAGCGGTCATACTGCTCCACCTTGTCCATTGTGAAGATATCCCAGGGAAAGAGCAGTCTCTCGGTGGTCACCGGCGGAAACGCGCCCTGGTAGGCGGCGTTGTGAATCGTCAGCACAGCCGCGGCGTGCTCCAGCGCCGGGTCGGAGTCATAGGTCGTCCGCAGGTAAACCGGAATTAGCGCCGCCTGCCAGTCATGCACGTGAAATACGTCTGGCACGCCCAACTGCTTGGCCGCCTCTAGAACCGCCCGGCAATAAAGAGCGAAGCGCTCGGCGTTGTCCGGATAGTCTCGCCCGCCGCTCCCATATAGCTCCGCCCGGTCATACATCTCCGGGCAATCGACAAAGTAATACTGCACGCCGCCGCGCTTGCCGCCATCCACAATCGCCGCGAAGCGGTTGTAGGACTGGAACGGGATGGTGATGGACCGAAGCGCATACTTCAACTCGCCCGGAATCTGCGCCCGCACCCGCGCATAGAGCGGCAGGTAGACCGTGACCTCATCGCCCAGCTTGACCAACTCTAAAGGCAGCGCCCCGACCACGTCGGCCAGCCCCCCGGTCTTGGCAAACGGAATGCACTCCGAAGCGGCAAAAACAATGTGCATGAAGGCTTCTCCCTTTACGGCGAATAATGGGGCGCGCAGTCTCATTTGCCCGGCTAAAGGGCCAGTCTACTACGGTCGCGCTTTGCAGCGCGCTGCCGCATGAATCGCCCGGCCTCATCTACCATGAAGAAAGCCCATGCCCGCCAAACCCAAGCTCGGCCAGAACTTCCTCGTGGATGACGAGGCCATCCAGCGCATCGCGGCCTCCCTCGGCGATCTCACTGGCCGCACTGTAGTCGAAATCGGCCCCGGTCGCGGCGCGATTACCGGAGCGCTAGCCGCGCGCGCCGCCCACGTGCTGGCCGTCGAGTTCGACCACGCTCTTGCCCTCCGCTTGCGCGTGCACTTCCCGGCTGAGCGCGTTACGGTCATCGAGCAGGATGCGCTGCAATTCGACTTCGCGGCAGTCTCCGCAGCAGCGGGCGAGCGCCTACTGGTCGTCGGCAATCTGCCTTACGGCATCACCTCGCAGATTCTGCTCAAACTGGCCGCCAGTCATGCCGCCCTCGACCGCGCCGTGCTGATGGTGCAGCGCGAGGTGGCCGATCGCGTTGTCGCCCAACCCGGCTCGCGCGACTACGGCCTGCTATCGGTCACCGTGCAGATCTACGGGCTGGCCGAGCGTCTTTTTACCCTGCCACCGGCGGCCTTCTCGCCGCCACCCGAAGTGCACTCGACGGTCTTCCGCTGGCGATTTGCACCGCGTTTCGAGGAACTCGGCGTGGAAGAGGCCGGCTTTCTGCGCTTCGTACGCCTGTGTTTTGCGCAGAAGCGCAAGACGCTGGCCAACAACCTACGCGCCGCCGGTATCTCCTCCGCAGCCGCACTCTGCGCACTGGACCAGGCCGCAATCGATCCCTTCGCCCGCGCCGAGGCCGTGCCTATCGAGCGCCTTGCAGCCCTCTGGCGCTGCCTGGAAACAAAAGAGGCTGCCTCGTCAGCCGAAGCAGCCCCGAAAGCAGCCCCGGAATAAGAAACCTGAATCAGTCTGATTCTCAGCGGTGCGAGCCTCCGCCACCCCCGCCGCCCCCGCTCGAAACATGGCTGGCCGGCGCGCTCCTGCTTGAACTTGAGGCCGGATGGCTGGCCGCCGCCGGATGTGGGCTGCTACCACCGGACGGCCTAGCCAAAGGGGTAGACGGCCTGGTCGCTGGCGCGGAGGGTCTGGCCCCGTAGGCCCCAGCCGCGCCCGCGCCTCCCGGACGGCTGCCGCCAGAGACGAAACCGCTTGCTGGGCGCTGTCCGGCGGAGGTTCTTGCGTCTGAATAATCAGATCGTGAACGCCCCATATTCCCCGAGATCGAACCGTCATAGAGCGGGCGCGGCGAGATAGGACGCATCGGTTCCACCGTGTGGCCGCCAATCGTCGCGGTTCCATCCCTCCCGCGCGCCGGTGCCCCCACTGTTCCAGCCGGCAAGCGCCGGTTGACGGGAACAACCGGGTTAGCCACGGCGTGGAGTCCGCCGTTGAGCGGACGGGCGATGGGACCGCGCGGCGGGATAGGACGCGGCCGCAGCGGCGGATGATACCATCCTGGCCGGTAGCCGATATTCGAAAACCACAAGCCGCTGCCCCACCATGGCGTGCAACCGCCCGGCGCCCAGCCCCAGCCGAAGCCGTTGAAATAATTCCATGCGCCGCATTGATACGGCATATAGCCCCAGGAATACCCGGAAACCCAGATGTATCCGTAGCCGGGAGTCCACATCCAGTCGCCATTCCCGTAGGGGTCCCAGCCTGGGTTGGCGGCGTCGTTGGGCGACCACACATAGCCCTGGTCGGGCACGTTGTACCAGTTGCCATTGGCGTCCAGGTCGTTCCACGCGGGGTTGTTCTTGTCCGGTAAGCTATTGGCCGCCCCTGTCCTCGAAGTCTCCGCGGACATCAGCGCCTGGCCGCGGTCGGAGTTCCATGCGTCCCAGGAGTCCGGCTCGATCCATTCAACCAGGCTGTACTGGGTGGGGTCGGCGGCGTTCAGGGTCACGCTCTCGCCCCCGCGTACAGCCACCACCACATTGGGGCCGCGTTCCAGGTGAGCATTCCCGGAGAAGACCGCCAGTTCGCCCGGAGGGCTGTCCAGGTTGACGCGCAGCACGGTGAAGCCGTCCGCCGTGACCACGCAGTCGCCGAAGCGTACCCGCATCTGGTTGGATGTGCCCTCGCTGTGCAGCTCAAAATACCCCAGCCCGCCCTCCAGGAGGACCTCCGCGCTGCCGCCCTGCCCGCGCATGGCCGTCAGCGTCAGAGAACTGTTGGGCGCCAAACGAACCACGCTGCCTTCGTCAAACTGGAGTTCGGCCCGGCCATCCTGCGAGGTCGTAACCTGGGTTCCCTCAAACAGAGGCGTATTCGCGAGCGCCGGATCGGCCAGCAACTGACTGCCCTGCGCGATCCGTACGTGACCCTCAACGCTGCTCAGCCGCGCCGCGCGCGCCGGCTGCGCCGCATCGTCCGCGCACAAGGCCGGCGCCAGCAAAACCGTTCCCACGGCAAGTGCCGCCAACCCCAGCGCCAACCCCAGCATCGAGGCGCGGGACCAGCATCCAACCAATCCTCTGAAATTCATGCTTCCCCCACCTTCCCATCGCACTGCCCCGTCGCACCGCCAATCTCCGGACGACCGGCAGACGCGGCTACCCAACTCTTCTTAAGACACGGCCAGGAGCGAAAAGTCGCGCCCTGCCTCGCAGGGGTGGCAAATTATTCCGCCTTCGCCAGCAGCGCCCTGGCCCGCTTCCTCACCCGTTCCATCACACCCTGATCCTCGGCCAGCCGTTCCAGAATCTCCCGGATAACGCCAATCTGCTGCGCCCGTCCGTCGCCCGACGCCTCGATCAAGTACTCCATCTCCCGGTCCAGTCCCAGGCGGTCGTGCAGCAGCAGCTTCTCCAGCTTCGCGCCTTCCAGGATGGTCTCGGCCACGGCCGCCAGCGAGTCGCCCAGCTCCTGTATCTCCTTGTCCCTGGAGTAATTGAACTCACAGGAGCCCTGACCGTCGGGGCCGGAATAGCTCAGCTTCTTCCATCCCTGGAAGGCCACCTTCATGTGGCTCTCGCACTCTTCGTTGAACCGCTTGTGGTTGCGCGCCGCTAGAAAGACGCGCTCGGCAAACGCTGCGCTCACGTGAATATCGCGCTCCTGGCTGGGAGCTTCCAGCCGAGGTAAATCTCCGCTCTCCAAACTCCCGGCAGCCGGATTGCCCCGCTCAGAGTGGAAATGCCCGCTTCCGTCCGGGTGAAGTGTCAGCGTCCAGCGCGGCGGGCTAAGCTCCGGATTGGAGTAGTCCATCTGGACGACCGGGCCGGCCTGTCCCTGCGACGGCAGCGCAAGAGCCGCCAAACAGGCCGCGGAGAAACGCATTGTCCTGAAAGGGCACGACTGGTAGGTCAGGGCTCCGGCTCTGACTGCCATGGCTGCCGCAGATGCAACCCAGGCTTTACTGGCTGCGAAGAAACGACCTGCTTTGAAAGGGCACGACTTTAGTCGTGCCGCAAGTGCGGCAGAATCAATGCGGGCTTTAGCCCACAGGGGATGCTTTTCACCGATGTCGCCCGAAATTCCGAGTTTCTTCGCAGCCTCTTTAGCCCTTGAGAAACGTCCTTCAGGTACTTTCTCGGAAAACAAGCCTTCGCTCTCAGCCATTGAAACCGCCCCCCTCATCGCACACCCCCTTGCAGCGCCAGCGTCTGGGCGGTGTGAATGTGGCAGATGGCCACGGCCAGAGCGTCGGCGGCGTCGGGCGGTTCCGGCCTCTCCGGCAGCTCCAGCAGCCGCGCCACCATGAACTGAACCTGCTCCTTCTGCGCCAGCCCGTAGCCCACCACGCTGGACTTGATCTTCAGCGGCGCGTACTCGGCCACCGGCAGCTTCTGCCTTGCCGCCGCCAGCAGCGCCACGCCCCGCACCTGCCCCAGTTTCAATGCCGACTTGGCGTTCACCGAATAGAAGACCTCCTCGATCGCCACGGCGTCCGGCTTCCAGCGCTCCAGCTCGGCGCTCAGCTCGCGAAAGACCTGCTCCAGCCGCTCCGCCGTGGTTTTGGACTTCGCCAGCCGGATCGCTCCCATCGCCTTCAGCGCCAGCCGCGGCCGCAGCCCCGAGTCGTCCGACTCCACCACGCCGTACCCGGTCACCTCCGTCCCGCAATCGATGCCGAAGACCCGCATGGGCCTGAGTGTATCTCAGGCGCGTCTCCCCGCGAAACCAGACGCCAGAGAGTCAAACCGCCGCAGGCGCACCATCCTTGCCGTGTTTTTGTTCGTGCGGCGTTTGCAGATAATTATTCATCCCGCGCGGAGTATGGAACCAGTCGCAAATCCGAGGCCCAAATGACCACCCTCCAATCTCCAACTAGCGCAATCTTAGTCCCTAGTCCCTCGTGCCTAGTCCCTGTCTTTCCCGTTTCTTCTCCCAAAAATCGCGCTACCCCCCACCCCCCCACCCTGTGGAAATCTTTTTTTGGTCTGCTACTATCTCGCAACTTACACGCAATCAATGGCTTGCATTTTGGTAATGTTAACGAATCAGTAACAGTAAACCCCCGATTTCACCCGTTTTTCGACCCCTAAAACGGCCCTGTAAGCAAGAAAAGGCCTCTTTTTCGTCGAATCCTCGACCCTCTTGAGTCGCCGCTGAGACTCCATGCCCGTCCTTGCGGCTACCATCCTGAGCACTAAGTTGGCCCGCTTGCCGGCGCCCGTCCTCCGCAAGGAACCTCGGAGCCGCCGCACAAGGGCCGTCTCCCACAACATCTCGGAAAGGAAACAGCAAATGACCCAAACGCAACGGCGGCCTGGGCGCATCGCCCAGGCCGTCGCGGTGATCTGTTGGTATTGGACTAAGGCCATCGCGCTCAAGCGAGAGCCCCGGCATCCTCACTTCTGTCCCCTCGTCCGCGATCCCTTTGTGGCGATACCCGGCAAGCCGGGCTCCTTCGGCGACGAACTGCGTCGCGCCATGGAAAGATTCGCCATTCCGCGAATCGGGCGAAATGTTGCAGCTTACGGTGAAGATGCGGTTGCGTCCCCTGCGGCAAGACTTGCTCCGCCGGGGCGACAGTTGGGGTCTAAGGCGCGATGCCTTAGGCCTCAGTCACCTCACGTAACAAACAACTCGAACAATCTCTTGTCATCAGCTGGATCAACCTCCTTTCCCGTGTTCGTTTAATGTACCTCTCTCTTCACCCGGCGTCAACTAAGGCTTTTGCCGGATCAGAAGTCAGTGGTCACTGTCCACTGTCCACTGTTCACTGTCCACTGCTCACTGTCCGCTGTTTGGGCAAATTCTTACCTCAACTATGCAAACCGTTGCACAGTTGTGCTATCCGGCAAGCCGAGCGTCTGCTCGAAGATTCCTTGGATGATTGCGTCATATATCATTCATTTTTAACACGTTAGTATTTGCTAGTTCGACCTGAAAACGGAGTCTTGAACATGGCCCGTCACGTGCATCAATCTTGGCGAAAGGGATTTGTGTCCGGTCGGCGTACACTTGCAGAGCGAGTCGCAGAGTGTGCCTGATCTCCATCAACACGGTTCCAGTCTGGTTTCCCCGGCCAGCGGAAACCCTAACAAACGGCGCCACAAAGCACTTACGTGGATCGGCCCGTAGAAGAAGAGGGAAAAATTGAAAACCTCTCGCAGTTCAACGCTCGTCCTTCGGACTTCCCTAATAGTCCTGGCGCTCGTCGTGGCTGCCTCAGTGGCCCGGGCTGGATCAGTCTCGTATTCCGCCACTGTTCCCACGACACTAACTGATTACTCAACACAGATATCGCTTGCAGAGTTTAACCCTTCACTGGGCACCCTTGATTCGGTCACCTTCACGGTCAATGCTAGCGGCACCACGAACGTCACTGATACGAACTCAAGCACCTCCAGTACATCTAAGGTGTACGAGATGGGAACCACTGTTTATTTTGCTGTTACCGACGATGCGACCTCAGGAAGCATAATAGACGACACTGAGACTTTGGATTATATCCTTACTGGTACCCCATATACGACTTTGAGCAAATCCCCTCTTACTGGTCACATATACAATAGCGGAGTACAGACGCTTGCCGGCACACCGACGATCGAGACTGGCGATATCTTCGATTTTATTGGGGTCGGTAGCCTTCTTTACGACGTAGACACGACAACATTAACTGATTTGGTTTTCACAGGTGGCAACAATACAGAGAGCCAAGCTACGAACGTAGGCGCCACGGTCACCGTCACATACGATTACACCAACAACAGCCCGCCGGTGGTTCCCGAGCCCGGCACGCTCGGCTTGTTCGGCACCGGCCTTCTCGGGTTGGCCGGCTTGGTTCGCTACAGGTTTGCGAAATCCCGCTAGAACTTCCTGCACGACCGATTTCTGCTTCTCAGAAAAGATGGAATGTGACTCTCACATTCCACCTTTTCTTTTGGCCGGATTCCATCTTCATCACCGGGATGCGCTTCATCCCCGCGGCGCCATCCATTCGCGTTACTTCCCGGCGAGGTGAGTCAAGCATCCGCTGCGCAAGTCGCGCCCGGAATAGCAGGCCCCGCGACCCGGTTGGGCGCAAGAACCTCATCAGGCCTAGTGGATCATGTTGATGGTTTCCTGGGTAATGGTGTCGAAGGTGGTCATCGACTTCGCGTTCGCCTCGAAGGCGCGCTGGGCAACGATCAGGTCGGAGAACTCGGCGGAGATGTTGACGTTCGAGGCCTCCAGAGAACTCCCCTCGAGCGTGCCGCGCCCGCCCGCGCCAGCCACTCCCACCGTGGCGAGGCCCGAAGCTGGCGTGGTCTTGTATTCGGTCGAGCCCACGTCGCTCAATCCCTGCAGGTTGCTCACCGTGGCCAGCGCCACTTGGCCCACCACCTGGCTCTGGTAATTCGAGTAGGTAGCCGTGACAGTTCCGTCGGAGCCGATGCTAAAGCCCTGGTACTCGCCGCTGGTATATCCGTTCTGGGTTTGCGCCGATTGCCCGGAAGCGGCTGCGGTCTGGCTGATCTCTCCCGTCCCATTCGCGCCAAACAGGTTCCAGGTCATGTTCATCGGCGCTGCTCCGTCCGAGAGTCCGGCAAAGGTGATGTTGCTCAGGTTCGCGGCCGGACTGACCAGATTGCCGTTCGCGTCGAAGCTCAGCGTTCCGGTCGCATTGGCCGAGGCCGGAGAATCCTGGATCAGATTGCCGCTGGTGGACATATGTGCGCCGGAGATCGACAACTGCCCGCCGTTGACAGTGACGGCCACGCCGCCGATGCCCGCGTCGGCCAGCGATTGGTTCAGCGCCGCCGCATACTGCGCCACCGTTTCACCCGCTGTGACTACCGGCGCAACGGTGGTCGCTTCAAAGCCGTTCGCCGTCAAACCGCTTATGGTCAGATTTGTTCCGGAATTCACCGTAGCCAACAGATTCTGGTTCGAACCGAAGTTGTATTTGATAGTTTGCGCGGTCAAATCCTGGCTCACTGCGCCGCTGGTCGTCATGTTGGCCCCGGTGATCGACAACTGCCCGCCCGCCGTGGCTGCAACCGTCACGTTGGTGATCCCCGCCGTCGTCAACGCGCCCTGGAGAGCTGTGGCATAGCTGTTGACCGATTCTCCTGCGGTGACCGTCGGCAGGACGATGGTCGCCGGGACTCCAGTCGCGGTCAGCCCGGTGATCGAGAGGTTCGTCGACGGATCGACAGTCGCGCTCGATCCCAGGCTGTAGTTGACTGTCGCCCCCTCCAAATCCTGCTTGACGGCGCCCGCGATCGACGTGGTGGCGGTAGCGCCGGTAATGACCAACTGGCCACCTGTGGCCGTGGCCGTGACGCCGGTGATGCCTGCCGTAGTCATCGCGCTTTGCAGGGCCGCCGCATAAGTGGAGACCGATTCACCGGAGGCAATGGTTGGAGCGGCAATGGTCGCCGTTCCACCGGTTGTCGCCCCGGTGATGGTCAAGCTCGTTCCAGTATCGACCGTGGCCAATGTGCCGCTGCTCGAACCCGAGGCCAGTGTGCCGCTGCTCGAACCGAAGTTGAAGGTGTAGGCGGTGGTCCCCGCAACGGGGGTGGTGGTGGCTGCTGTCAGAGTGCTGGTTATCGTTGCCAAATCCGGCGCGGCGGCTGTAACCGGCAGGGTCTGAGCGGCCGGCGCGGTCGCCGCGGCCGCCGCCAGCGCGTCCGGCATGGTGATCGCATAACTCCACTTGTTCTGTCCCAGATTGGTGTAGGTCACGGTGGCTTCATAGGTCTTGCCCAGCGAGTCGTAGACCTGCACCTGGCCGGTCTGCTGCGTGCCTACGGCCGACGTGGAGTCCAGGTTTTCAGTCATGCCGAAGGTCGATGTCGCCGAAGGCTGCATCACCTGCCCGGTCGGTACCACGATATCGGTCAGGCCGCCGCTGGTGCTGATGACCCCGTTGGTTGCCCCATACCCCATCACCGCCTGACCCTCGGTGCTCTCCAGCGTGCCGGTGGAACTGATTTGGAAGTTGCCGTCGCGCGTGTACAGTTGCTGGCCACCGCCATTGTCCAGCACAAAGAAGCCCGTGCCGTTGATCGCGGCATCGGTCGATACGCCGGTCGATGCAATCGATCCGCCGGTGAAATCCGTGCTGTTCGAGGCTACCTGCACGCCGGTGCCAACCTGAATCTGATCTCCTGATCCGGTCGTGCCCGTCTGCTGGTAAAACAAGTCGCTGAAGTTTGTGTTCTGCGTTTTGAAGCCGGTTGTGCTCATGTTGGATAGGTTGTTGGCAATGGTGTTGAGCGCCGTCGAATCGGCGTCAAGTCCGCTGAGCGGAATGTAAAAGCTGGGCATGGTGAGTCTCCTCTTGACTTCCTCTTAAGTTGGCGCAAGCCTTGGCGGCCAGCGGGTGAAAGAGCTTTTCTCGGGCTATCGTGCACGCCCCGCCGAAGATCTATTGCGGCCGCCCGTTCAGGGCCTGGGCCAACCGGCGCGCCGACGCGTTGGCTGCGGGAACGCCGAGATTGCCGGGAGCCAATTGGGCCGCTGCCGCGCTGATGGCGCCCGGAACGGTTGTCGCTGAGCCGGAACTGGCGGGTTGCGCAGCCGCCGATCCGCTTGCTGGGTGTGCCGCTTGAGCCTGCACACTTGTGCTATTGGAGGTCTTGCCGGCCAGGTCCGCTGTTGAGGCCCCGGCCGCGCCGCTGGTTGTGCCGCCCGTTGAACTGGTGATCGAGCTACCCAGGTCCGTCGTCAGCGTCTGGTTGATCGAGATCAATTGCTCCAGGCTGTTTACGTTCACCAACTGGTTGATGTACTCGTTGGGGTCGGTGTCCGCGGTCGGGTCCTGGTTCTTCATCTCGGTCACCAGCAGGGTGAGAAAGTCGTTTGCCGAGATGGTGGCCGAGCTGCCGCTTGCGCTGCTTGAACTGCTCGAGTTGCTCGTACCGCTTGCCGATCCCGCCATCGGGGTTGCGGCGCTGCCCGTGAGAGCCTGCGCCGCCGTCATATGGTGATTCAAGATTGCCGCTGCCATGTCGCGTCCCTGCTTTCTCTCTTCCAACTTGCGTTGCTCTGCTCCCTTGTTTGTCGGACTTCCGTCCGCCGTCCGATGGGTTTCCGGCCTGTTGACGGCCTCTGGTTCAGGCCATCACCGAGATGTGGATCTCCCCCGCTCTTGCCGCCTGTGCGCTACCGTCAATCTCTCGTGGGAGCGCAGTGATCTCCAAAGCTGCCGCGGGCAGAACCGCTGGGCCCCCGGATGAGCCTGATTGGGAGCCGGCATCTGCGCTCTGTGCCGCCTCCTGCCCTGTCTGCTGCCCTGCCCCCTGCTGCATGCCTTCTCCCGCGCCCCGGTCGCTGCCCAATCCCGCCCACCCGCTTTCTGGCGCAGTCAGCGTCACCGCCTCGACCGGAGCATGGTGTTCGACAAGATAGGCATTCAATCCCGCCAGGTGGCTTCCCAGCGCCTGGGCAGCATCGGATGAAGCGGGCACCAGTTCGGCATGAACTCCGCCTCCATTGTTTGCATCCGCCCGGACGGCTACCCAGCCCAGCGCGGGATCCTGGAAGCCTGCCTCGGCTCGTTGCGTCCCGGCATGAATCCAGGTCGGCTTTCCTGACGCGCCCCCCGCATCAAGAGTCGCGAAGGCCTCGCGCGTGTCCGGCCCGGCTGCCGAAATGACCGAACCTCCCGCTGGCTCACCAGCTATGCTTATCACTCCACGAGCAACAGCTAGTTCCCGCGCCATTGCGGGCACATCCACAGCCGGACCAGAGGGCTGCCCTTCCGCGCGGGGACTCGTAGGTTGGACCGAATCAGGGTGGTCAACTCTGGACGCAGACTGCACTGAAGCTGACGGCGAGAGCTTTCCACCGCTGGAACGGCTTGGCTTCCCCGTGTTCAGAGCTGCAGCCAAGGGCTGGCCGGATTGGGAGGCGGAGGGACTGACAGCCACCGGCAGGAGATCCAAGTCGCTGCTTCCGGTCGGACCCGGCGACATCCTCGCTGTCATGATCGCCGGTAGAATCGGAACCTCATCTTGGCCTTGCACAAACGTCTTAACCGTGTTCTGACTCGCCGCTCGTGCATGGGGCGCGATCTGAACTGGCGCTGCTGTTTGAATGAGCCTTTGGTCCGGCGCTACCGTCTGAATCGGGCTCTGTTCCGGCAGGGACCGCCGAATCAGGTTCTCGCTCGATGCTGCCGTCTCGATTTGGTCTAGCCCCGGCGCGATTGCTTGGATTTGTCTCTCAACCGGCACAGGCGTGTTAGCAGAGTCCTGACGCTGTGTTGCCGTCTCAACTCTAACCTGGCCTGAAACGAACGTCTGAGGCGGGTTTGGACCACGCACGGAGCTTTGAGCCGGTTTGAGGCTTAGGGGCAGCGTTGGGGTTGCGCCCTGTTCCGGTACGACTGCTTGCGTCGGACTCGGGCTTGGCATCAACGGCTGGGTCAGATTCTCTCTAGGCGCAAGCGTTTGAATCGGCTTTTGGCGCGGCGCTACCGTCTGAGTTCTGTTCTGCCCTGAGACGGGCGGCTGAGATGGGTTTCGGCCGGGAAGAATTACCGGCTGCTGAACCGGCTCCTCGCTAGGCGCAAGCGGCCGAATCGAGGTCAGGCTTGACACTACCGTCTGGGTTCTGTTCTGCCCTGGAATGAACGACCGAAGCGAGCTCTGGCCGGGAGGAATCATCGGCTGCATCGGCTGCTGAGTCGGTTTCAGCATTGGCGTCAGCGTTGGGGTTACGCTCCGTTCCGGCACGACTGACTGCGGCGGGACTTGGCTAGGAACCGGCTGCGGCGTCTGCTCTTCGCCAGGCGCAAGCGTTTGAATCGGCTTTTGGCTCGACGCTACCGTCTGGGTTCTGTTCTGCTCTGAGATGGGCGTCTGAGATGAGTTCCGCGCACGCGCCACCGGCTGAGTCGGCTCCTCGCTAGGCGCAAGCGGCCGGATCGAGGTTTGGCTCGAAGCTACCGTCTGGGTTCTCTTCTGCTCTGAGACGAGCGTCTGAGATGGGCTTCGGCCAGGAGGAACCATTGGCTGCTGAGTCGGCTCCTGGCTAGGCGCAAACGTCCGAATCGAGGTTTGGCTCGAGGCTCCCGCTTCGGCTCTGTTCTGCTCTGGAATGAATGTCTGAGATGGGCTCCGGCCAGGAGGAACCACCGGCTGCCGAGCCGGCTTCTCGCTAGGCGCAAGCGGCCGGATCGAGGTCTGGCTCGAGGCTACCGTCTGGGTTCTGTTCTGCTCTGGAATGAACGTCTGAGGCGAGCTCTGGCCAGGAGGAATCACCGGCTGCTGAGTCGGTTTCAGGCTTGGCGTCAGCGTTGGGGTTACGCTCCGTTCCGGCACGACTGCCTGCGGCGGGACTTGGCTAGGAACCGGCTGCGGCGTCTGCTCTTCGCTAGGCGCAAGCAGCCGTATCGAGGTTTGGCTCGACGCTACCGTCTGGGTTCTGTTCTGCTCTGGAATAAACGACTGAGGCGAACTCTGGCCGGGAGGAATCATCGGCTGCTGAGTCGGCTCCTCGCTAGGCGCAAGCGGCCGAATCGAGGTTTGGCTCGAGGCTACCGTCTGGGTTCTGTTCTGCTCTGAGATGGGCGTCTGAGATGAGTTCCGCGCACGCACCACCGGCTGAGTCGGCTCCTCGCTAGGCACAAGCGGCTGAATCGAGGTTCGGCTCGGCTCTACCGTCTGAGTTCTGTTCTGCTCTGGAATGAATGTATGAGGTGAGCTCTGGCCACGAGGAACCATCGGCTGCTGAGTCGGCTCCTCGCTAGGCGCAAGCGGCCGAATCGAGGTTTGGCTCGAGGCTACCGTTTCGGCTCTGTTCTGCTCTGGAATGAATGTCTGAGATGGGCTTCGGCCAGGAGGAATTATCGGCTGCCGAGTCGGCTCCTCGCTAGGCGCAAGCGGCTGAATCGAGGTTTGGCTCGACGCTACCGTCTGGATTCTGTTCTGATCTGAGACGAGCGTCTGAGATGGGCTTCGGCCAGGAGGAACCATTGGCTGCTGAGTCGGCTCCTCGCTAGGCGCAAGCGGCTGAATCGGATTTTGGCTCGACTCTACCGTCTCGATTCTGTTCTGATCCGGAACGCGCGTCTGGGATGAGTTCGGGGCACGCACCAGCGGCTGAGCCGGTTTCGGGCCGGGCGCCTGGGTTGGGGGCGGACTCCATTTCTGCATGAGCGCCCCAATCCGGTCTTCGATCGGCGCAACTGTCTGAATCGGATTTTGGCTCGAAGCTACCGTTTGAGTCCTGGACTGATCTGGAAAGAATCTCTGAGACCCGTTTAGGGCCCGCGCCGGTTGTTGAACCGGCTTCTGGCCAAGCAAGAGGGCCGGGGCCTCGCTCTGTTCCGGCACTACTTCCAGAGCGGGGCTTTGAGCTGGCATTTGCGCCTGTTTCAGATTCTGGTGGCCAGCAAACGTCCGAGATGTCTCCTCGCTCGGCGGCAGCGTCTCGGTCGGGTCTAACCTCGGCGAGGCGATCTCCAGCCAGCTCTGGGCTGGCACGACTACCTGTGACGGACTTGGGCCGGAGACCGGTGGCTGTATCAGATTCCGGCTGTTCGCTGACACTTCCGACGGGCTTTCACTCGACGCTGGCGCTGGGTTCGAGTTCAGACTCGACGCAAGCGGCCTAATCCGGTTCTGGCCGGGCACAAACGTCTGGACTGGGCTTCGAATGGCCGAAAGCGCCTGAATCGAGTTCGGACTTGTTGCAAACGTCTGAGTCCGGTTCCGCGCTTCCGAGCCTGCCTGAGGCGGCTTTTCGTCCTCTACGCGCATCGGCTCCGGCTGCGGAGCGTCTTCCCGCGCCTTCGGTGAATCTGTTGAGCTCAAGGCCGGGCTGAATGACTTGCTCGGATTCGGGCCAACAGAGACCTGCCCTTGTGTCCCGGACGTCTCACCCTCTTCTGTCGTCTCCCGCACGGCTTGGCTGTCCGGCCCGGCCGCTCCATTGAGATTCTCCGGATTCGACGGGTGCGAACGGATGGTAGCCGAAGCAAGACCGGTCGGCGGAGCGCTGGAGAGATACGGGTAAGAGATGTCGGTCGGCGCGGACTGCGCCCTCGGCTCCGAACTGCGGGCCGCCGCGCTGGCCACCACAGGAGCCTGCGCCATCTCCGGAAGAATCACAATGGCCGCCGCAGGGACCAGTCGTGGAATCGGTTCAGCTACGGCAGCATCGGGCTGTGGGATGGAAATGGAATAGATTGGACGAGCGCTGCTGGAAGACTCAGTCTTCGACACCGTCGCAGGCTTCTTCTCCTCCGCCCTGGCTACGGCTGCCTTTTCAGTTCCCGCGGCCGGCCGGGTCGCGACCTCTCCCGCCCAGGAGTTAGCCGGACGAAACCTCACTCCCGCACCCGTTTCTTCGCTTCCCTGTTCCGGCCTCTGTCTCAAGCGCAGGCCCAGGCCGGCAGGCAGAGTTGCAGTTTTCCCGGAAGGTTCTCCGGCAGCCTCTGCCGGCGCCTGTCCAGTGGAGCTCTCCCTTTGATCCGCTTCTGCACGAGTCCCCGCAAAGCCATTCCCACTGGAAGCCAGCGAGGCCAGCAGCGATTGCCAACCGGTGCGAAAGCTGTCTACTCCCGGACCAATCGACGGCTGTGAACTCTGAGTAGCGGCCTCAGCTCGCCCCAGGCCGTGCGAGGCGCCCAATGCCTTGCCCAGACCCGGCGCTGGACTTCCGCCCGTTCCAATCTCGATTCCGGCGGCAATGGTCATGGAAAGAGATTGAGCAGACGGTGTGCCAAATGGCGACAAGAGCGGGTTAGAGCATTGTGAGGAATGGGATCAGCAATCCCGATTCAGGAAGCCCGAGTGCCCTTCATGTGGATTCTCTCTCAAGTCTTGCTCCCCGCGCACCCATCTCGCCAGGTATTGGTGCGGAAGCGGAGGGCGATTGAGAGGCGCTCTGTGCCAACGCAGGGGCAGCCGATTCAGCTTCCGCGCCTTCCCGATACAGCCGGGAACCGTACCAGTCGTCGAGCGCCTGCTGGCTGCGCCGGCTGGCCGCAATCGCCTCCTCGGCCTCGGTTTCCTTGATCAGGGTCTCGGCCTGACGGCGCTCAACCCTCTTGGCAATAAACTCCCGGCGCAGCGCGGTTACATCGTCTCCGGCAGCCTCGATTCTGGGCCCCAGCGCGTCGGCATGGCAGAGAGCGGAACGGGTCTCTTCGAGGCCGGCGAGCCGGTCCGGCAACTGATCCGTCCGGGCACTCTCCTCGACCAGCCTCCGGCCCCGGCGGCCCCGCTCGTTGGTGGCTGTCAGCGCATGCTCCAGCCGCCCAAGCTCGCCCAGAGCCGACTCCAGCGCGAGCCGGCGCTGCTCCTCTTCGAGGTCCCGGATGCGCAACAGCCGGCGCAGTGCGCGAGAGACGGCCATGGCTCACACCTCCGCGGCCAGCGCGGCCAGCCGTCGCACGGAATCGTCAAGACTAACTTGCTCGTGCACCTGCTGGGTCATAAAAGCTCGCATCGCCCCCCGGGCGCGCAACGCGCGGTCCAGATCCGGGTCCGAGCCCGGTTTATAGGCGCCGATGCGCACCAGGTCCTCGGAGCGCGTGTAAACCGCCATCAGACGCCGCAGAAGCGCGGCTTGTTCGCGATGCGCGGGCTCGGTGACTGCCGGCATCAGGCGGCTGATCGAGTCCAACACTCCGATGGGCGGATACCAGCCCTCGGCGGCCAGCATCCGCGAGAGCACTACGTGGCCGTCGAGCAGCGCCCGAACCGCATCCACCAGCGGATCCTGCTGATCGTCGCCCTCCATTAGAACGGTGTAAAACGCGGTAATCGACCCCGTCAGGAACTGTCCGGTGCGTTCCACCAGCTTGGCCATTCGGTTAAATACCGAAGGCGTGTACCCTTTGTTTGTGGGCGGTTCTCCGGCGGCCAGGCCAATCTCCCGGGCGGCCATGGCGAAGCGGGTCAGAGAGTCCAGCACCAGCAGCACGTGCTTGCCCTGGGCGGCGAAGTATTCGGCGATGGTGGTTGCGGCCAGGGCCGCCCTCATGCGCAGCAGCGGCGACTGGTCGGAGGTCGACACCACCACCACCGATCGGGCCCGGCCCGCGTCGCCCAGCGAATCCTCAAGGAATTCGACCACCTCTCGGCCCCGCTCGCCTACCAGGCCCACCACCGTCACGTCCGCCTCGGTGTTGCGAGTCATCATGCCGATCAGCGTGCTCTTTCCCACGCCCGAGCCGCCAAAGATGCCAACTCGCTGCCCCCGGCCCACCGTCAGCAATCCGTCGAGGACCCGAATTCCGGTGCCCAGCGGCGTGCGAATCGGCACCCGGTCCAGCGGCCGCCGCACCGTCCCCTCCAGCGGCACCGCCAGGGAGAGGGTGGGCGAAGGACCGCCGTCGATCGGCGCGCCCAGCGCATCCAGCACCCGCCCCATCAGCGCCGGCCCCACCTCAATCTCGGGATTGAAGCCCAGAGCTTCCACCCGATTTCCAAAGCGGATGCCCTCCGTGCTCTCTACCGGCATCGATAATACGTTGGTTCCGCGAAAGCCAATCACCTCGGCCAGGTGCGTCCGGCCGAACTGGTCCTGAATCTCGCAGCACTCGCCGACCGAGGCCAGCGGTCCAGACGACTCGATGGTCTGCCCCAGTGACTCCAGGACCTGCCCTTGCCAGCGCCAGGGTTGACCGCGCTCCAGGCGGGCAAAGTAACGGTTCAGCATCTGAGTCATGCGCGGTTCTCCCGGCCTGTGCTGGAGGGAGCACCCGCCGGCCGGCCATCCTGGGATCTGGAATTGGTGTCTCTGGGGTTGCCGGGGCGGTCGAAGAAGCCCCTCTCAATCTCTCCCAACTGCGCACGAATCCCCAGGTCCACCGAACCCAACTCGGTCTCGATCGCGCAGTCACCCAGCCGCATTCCCTCGCCAGCGGTGACTGCGGGCTTCACGGCCAGGTTGGGCAATAGGCCAATGGCCTCGGTCCATAGGTCAAGCTCGGCCGCCGGCACACGCAAGCGCATCTGGGTCGATCCGGAGAGCTGGCCCAGCGCCACCCTGACCGCCCCGGTCAGCAGCAGCGGATCCATCTGCGCCTCGCGGCGCAGAATGCGTGCCGCCACGGCCAGAGCCAGCTTCACCACCTCGTTTTCGACAGCCCGCAGGTAGCGTTCCCTCTCCTGGGTGAAGCTCTCGATCAGCTGGGCGGCCTGCCGCGCCCGCTCGCGCTCCGCCGCAGCCTGGTTAACGGCCTGCCCCTCGCGTTCCGACTGCCGGCCCTCTTGACGGCCTCGCTCCCGGCCGGCTTCAAAGGAGCGGCGCGTCTCCTCGGCCAGCCGGAGATCAAACTCGGAGCGCAGCCGGAGTTCGACCGCGCTGCTTCCGGCATCCTTCGCCATCGCATCGGAAGCCTCGGACGCGCCCTCCCCATCGCACGCCCATCCCTGCCATGCCGGCAACGGACCTGCATCGGGGCCGGCCGGGTACTCGAAGACCTCAATGCGCCCGGAGGCGGGGTTGCGCGTTGCCGATACTGGTCGATGCACGGGATTGCCTCTCACCAGTGGTCAGTGAACAGTGGTCAGTGGTCAGTGGTCAGAAGAACGTGGCCCACCTCCGACTGCACATTCACTACCGACCGCTACTCACTGTTCGCGCTCTGCTGTTCACTGTTCACTGTCCACTGTTCACG
The DNA here is from genome assembly GCA_049522975.1 of Occallatibacter sp. Lineage (GTDB taxonomy): Bacteria > Acidobacteriota > Terriglobia > Terriglobales > Acidobacteriaceae > Telmatobacter. The sequence continues at coordinate 86,039 of JBEKNI010000008.1, forward strand.
GTTACGCCAGCATCTCGTCGCCGGTCTCCAGCTTGAGAACCACCTTGCCTTCGGCCTCGAGCCTTCGCGCCAGGTTGAGAATCTCCTGCTGGGCCTGCGCCACCTCGCGGGAGCGCACCGGACCCAGCACTTCCATGTCTTCCTTCAGCATCTCGACGGCCCGCGAACTCATGGACTTGAAGATCTGGGCGCGCAACTCCTCCTTGGCGCCGCGCAGGGCCATTGCCAGTTGCCGCTTGTCCACGCCGGAGACAATCTCGCGGATGGTGGCAGGCGGCACGGTCACCAGATCTTCGAAGGTGAACATCAGATTGCGAATGGCCAGAGCCAGCTCCGGCTGGCCATCCTCAATGGTCTCCAGTATCTTCTTCGATTCCTCGGCATTGAGCCGGTTCAGCAGATCGGCCACCGCCTTGAAGCCGGAGTAGCTGCGGCGCGCCGTGTCGCCCACGCTCTCCAGGCGCCGGTGCAGAATGTGGGCCACCTTCTGCGCCATCTCGGGCGAAAACTGGCGCATCTCGGCCAGCCGCTGGATCGATAGCACCTTGTGGTCCTCGCTGAGGTTGTCCAGCACCAGCGAGGCCCGCTTGGGATCCAGATGGGCCAGCACCAGGGCGATCGTCTGCGGATGCTCGCTATCGAGCAGCTTGCCCAACTGCTGGGGATCGGTGCGCTGCAGCTTGGCCAGATTGCCCTGGGCGGCCTCCTGGGAGCGGCGCACCTGCATCAGTAACTCGTCGGCGCGCTCGTTGCCGAAGGCCTCCCGCAGCAGCCGGCTGGCGTAGTCCAGCCCCCCGTGAATCATGTAGTTCTGGGTCTCCAGAAGCTCCCAGAACTCCTCCAGAATCTCGGCCGACGTCTCCGGCGTGACACCGCGCAGATCGGCCAGCTCTTCGGTGAGCCGCTGCACCTCCACATCGGGCAGCGCGAGCAGGATCTCTTTGGCCAATCCCTCGCCCACCGCCACCAATAGGACGGCCGCCTTGCGCAGCCCGGACATGTTCGCCGAGGCGCGGCGCCGTGCTGGCCCGTTCTGGTTCTCCTGATCGGCCAAGGCCCTGGTCCTTTCCCTTGCTATGCTCCGGCTCTACCGCTCCTGCAATCGCTCGACTCTCGAACTCCCCTTGCTCAAACCCCGCCGGTTCGCCCTGCTCTCCCTTGCGCTTGCGCCTCATCCCGCAAAGCCTCCGTCTCCCAGCCGCATTCCCTCTGCCCTTCTTATCAATCGGAGTGAATCCAGCTTTGCAGCAGCCGGGAACTTTGCGTCGGCTCGCGCTTGAGGTGCTGACTCACCTGCTCGAAGATCTCCTGTGTCCTGATCCGCTCGGGATCGATCTCTACCGGCTCAGGCGGTTTCAAAGCTCGCTGTGCCGCCTCATCCGGCTGGCCTGGAAGCTCCTTGACCCCTCCCCTGACCGCCTCTTTGACCCCTGCTGGACCGAACCGGGCGTTACGCAGGGCGGGACGCACTCCGAAGGCCACGACTACCAGCAGGCCAACCAGTAAGGCAGCGTACTTGACCACCACCGGCGAGCCTTCGGCCGTGGCCAGCGCCTGAGCGGGCAGCGAGATTGGCGGCGGAGAGCGGTTTTCATCGAAGGCCAGGTCTTCAACGGTCAGCATGTCCCCGCGCGCGGTGCTAAAGCCCACCGCAGCCTGGGCCAAAGTTGTCAGATTGCGCAGTTCCTCGGCCGAGCGAGGCTGCCATTGCGCAGCCTTTCCCTTGGACCCGGGCTGGACAAGGCGATCGTTCACCACGATGGCCGCAGTCAGCCTGGAGACCTTTCCGGGAGTTTCGACCGTATGGCGCACGGTCTTCGAAGACGCATAGGTTCCAGACTCGCTCTTGGCCGTCTGCGGCGCGCTGGTCTGCTGGGGATAGACCGGCAAGGCTTGCGCGTTGGGCGCATTGGAGGCTGTGCCGGGGATTCCGGCGGCCAACGGCTGGGCGCCAGCCGTCTGTTCGGTGCGCTGCATCGAAAGAGTCACCGTCTGGTCCGGATCGTAATTCTCCTGAGTTTCCTCGGTGGCCTCCGGATCGTAGTTCAGGGTAACTGACGCCCGCACGTTGCCCGCTCCGGTCACCGGCTCGAGGGTAGCGATCAGCTTCTCCTCCAGAGCCTGCTCGGCGCTCAGTTGCATGGCTTCGGCGGTCTTTGGCCCCAGCGGCAGGCGGCCATCGGCATCGACTAGCGCCACGCGCTCCGGCGTCAGACCGTCGACGGCCGAGGCCACCAGGTTGCGAATCGCCTCCGGCTCGGTCTCGGCCAGGGAGCGATGACGCAGCTTGATCACCACCGAGGCCTTGGCGGGCCGCTCCGCCTCGCGGAAGAGCGAATCATGGGGCAGAACCAGGTGCACCCTGGCCGACTGCACGTCGGAGAGCGAGGCAACCGTATGTTCCAGTTCCCCCTCCAGGGCTCTCTGGTAGTTGACCTGTTCGTCAAACTCGGAGCCCACCCAGTTGGGCTTGTCAAATATCTCAAATCCCAGCCGTCCGCTCTTCAGGCCCTTGGCGGCGGTCACCAGCCGCGCCTTGTCCAGCAACGCGGCCGGAACCAGAATGCCCGTCCCGTTGGCGGCCGCTTCAAAGGGAATCTGAGCCTGAGCCAGTATTTGGCCCGCCTGGCGGGCGTCTTCCGGGTCCATCTCCGAGTAGAGAGTGCGCCAGTCGGTGCGCAGGCCGTACCAGAACAGGCCTCCCACCAGCGCCACCAGCAGCCCTGCCGCCACCAGGGACCAGCCGCGTTGCGCCGCTGGCATCTGAGCCCAGCGAACCCGGCCCAGACCCCAGAGGCCGGCCAGCCGGTCGGCCAACTGAGGTTGTCCGGGCATCGCCGGCGCGCTTTTCTCCAACTGTGTTCCGGTGGCCATGGTCTTCGCGTTTCGCTGCTCTCGGTGAACAGTGGTCAGTGAACTGTAGTCAGTGAATCGTGGTCAGTCACTCGGCACATCGTGGATCTGTTGCGCCTGACCTCTGCCCTAAAACTGCATGCCGATGACTGACTGGTAGGCCTGGACGGCCTTGTTACGCACCGCCAGCGCCATCTCAAAGGCCATGCTGGCCTTTTGGGTGGCTATCATCGCTTGATGAACATCCACGCCGAAACCGGTCATCAGCCCGGTTACAGCGGCGCGGGCCGAGCTCTCCAGTTGATTCACCTGGCCAACCGCGTCGGTCAGCAGATCGGAAAATGGCGTAGGCGCGCCGGCCGGTCCGCCGGTTGAGGTTGCGTCCGTCTGCGCGCCCAGTCCGGATAAAGCTGGGAGCGTCTGGGTTACGGTTGTCATGGGATTCAATGCGGGTATCATCGTCTCTCCCTGCTCCCTCAGCCGGGGATTCATCCCCCCGGATACCGATGCCGCCGCGGCTGGAGGATTTGAGCTCAACTAGGATTTCGTGATCTCCAATGCCGAGGTGATCATGCCCTTCTCGGCCTGCACGGCGGAGCTATTCAGACCATATGCACGCGTCGCCCCCATCAGGTCCACCATCTCTGTGAGCGGATTAATGTCCGGATATGAGACATACCCGTCCGGTCCGGCGTCCGGATGGCCAGGGTCATAGCGCTTGAGCGGGGGAGAAGTGTCCTCGACAACAGCTGCGATATGCACGCCCGGCGCCGCCGGCCCAGTGCCGCCATTCAGGGCTCCATTCAGATTGAACGGCTGCAAGAGCGCCGGAAACGAGGGCAACGCCGCGGCGGCGAGGCTTCCAGAGCCGGATGCCCCCAAAGCCGTGTTCCCCGCAGCCACATTCAAGGAGTTGGCGAACTCCGCATCGCCGGGATTGGCGGCGAAGACCACGTGCTGGCGGTGGTAGGCGCCGCCCGAAGGGGTGCGCGTCGTCTCCGCGTTGGCCATGTTGGCCGCCACGACCTCGGCGCGCATCCGCTCGGCCTGCATGGCGCCGCCCGAGGTTTCCATCATTGCAAAGAGGTTCATCCCGCCGCCTCCTTTCTCAGAGAAAGCCCTGCACGCCGCTCTCCAAGCTACTTGCTGTCAGAATGGATGGCGTCCAAGATGCGCTGGTTCTCCTGGCGGAGCAGCGCTACGCCGGTCTTGAAGCGCAGTTGCGCCTCGGCCAGGTTCAGGCCCTCGCGGTCCATGGAAACGTTGTTGCCGTCGGGCCGGGCAATCAGCCCGTCAACCGCCTTCAGGCGCACCGGGCGCGCCGCGCGGCCCTCTTCCACGTCCGTCAGTGCCCCCCGCATCTCGGCCTCAAAGTCCATGCCGACCGCCCGATAGCCTGGGGTATCGATGTTGGCCATATTGGCTGCGGTCAGTTTGGCCTGGCTGGCGGCCAGGTCCAGATAGCGCCCAATTTGGTCGCCGAGCTGAGTTTCAACCTGCATCTCCATCCTCCCTTCTGGACCAAAGAGCCTCGAGCTTCAAGTTTGTAGCCTCCGGCTTCCAGTTAGAAGCTGCTCTAGTTCACCGTCACTCCGAAGTCGATCTCGAGGTCGGTCAGCACAGCTTCTTCACCGGCCAGAATGGCGCCCCGCTCGAGCACGTGTTCGAGCTCGCGAACATTGCCTGGCCAGTCGTGAAGGGCTAGCTTGGCCATAGCCCCCTGATCCACCCGCTTGACCGGCGCCTCGCGGCCCATTCGCGCAAGAAAGTGGCTGACCAGCAACGGCAGATCCTCGCTGTGCTCGGACAGCGATGGAGTGCGGATGAGGAAGACGGCCAGCCGATAGTAAAGATCGGCGCGAAAGGCGCCCTTCTGGGCCTGCTGCGCAAGCGGCTGGTGCGTAGCGGTCACGATACGTACATCCACCTTCACGGTCTCGTTATCGCCCACCCGCTGCAATTCGCCGCACTCCACAAAGCGCAGCAGCTTGGATTGCAGCCCCAGCGGCATCTCGCCGATCTCGTCCAGAAACAGCGTGCCCCCGTCGGCGGCCTCAATTCGTCCAATGCGCCCCTGCACCGCGCCGGTGAAAGCTCCGCGGGTATGGCCGAAAAGTTCCGCCTCAAGTAACGATTCAGGGATCGCCGCGCAGTTGATGGCAACAAATGGTTTGCGGTTTCGGGTCGAGAGCCGGTGCAGGGCCTCGGCCACCAGCTCCTTGCCAGAGCCGGTGGGCCCTTCAATCAGCACCGGAGTGGAACGCGGAGCGACCAGGCGAATCCGGCGGCTGACTTCGAGCATGCAAGGGGCGTAGCCGATCAATTCCGGCAACCGTCCGCTGGAGGCCTGCTCAACCGCCGCGACGGGCTGACTCGCTTCGGCCGGGAATCTCTTAGAGGGACTGGGCTCTGGATGCACGGTGCCAGGCGCCGCAGACGCAACGCCCTGGGTTGCCTGCGGGGCGGCGGGATGAGCCGGAATCGGCCAGGGATTGGCGTGTCTGGGGTCGAGCGGCGGAGCCGGATTGTTGAGCGCGGGCGCGGTGTTCCAGATGGCCGTGTCGTTGTCTTGCGAGCGGCGCAGAGCATAGAGCAGTTCCTGCCGGTAGGGTCCGCGCGGGCTCTCCTGCGCCACCGAGCCGTTGGCTGTCACCAAATCCACCTGAGGGAATTGGGTGCGGAAGTCCTTGAGGAACTCGGCCAAATCGAGGTCGGGCAGCCAGGAGTCGACAATAACTGCCTCGGGCGCGACCGCTTCGGCCTCCGCCCAGGTCTGGGCGCCGCCCTCAGCCTCCCGCACCTGCCAGCGCAGGCCGGTGAGAGTTTCGGAGAGCCGCTGGCGGAAGTTTCGGTCGGCGCTGGTCACCAGCGCCGTGCGCGGGCGGATGCGGGTGGCGAGAGGGGGCAAAGTGGATATGGATGCAGCTACCATGAGTACGCTCCTGAAGATGAATAAGGTTGAACTCAGAGAAAATCAGTGCGCTTCCAAAGCCGGACCGGCCGCGGAGGGCAGAATCGCCGGCAGAGGGAGCGGTACCAGGACGGGAAGCGCAAGATCGGCCTCCTGGGGCACCATGTAGCCCTGCCCGCGCACCGTACGGACCAGGTGTCCGGGAGGCGGGTCCTTGAGCTTGCGCCGCAGGTAGTTGACGTAGACATCCACAATGTTGGTGGTTTGCGTCGGCTCCAGGTTCCAGACCGAGTCCAGCAGCTCCACCCGCGAGACGCATTGGCCGCGATTGAGCATCAAATGTTCGAGCAGTGCAAATTCCTTATTGGTGAGGAGGATCGACTGGCCGGCGCGGCGGGCGGTGTGGTCCAAGCGGTCCAGTTCGAGGTCGCCAACGTGCAGCAACAGGCGCGCCTCACGCTTGCGGCGAAGCAGCGCACGGCATCGCGCCCGCAGCTCGTGCAGGCTGAAGGGTTTGGTCATCAGGTCGTCGGCGCCGCGGTCCAGACAGCGGATGCGCGTGTCCACCTCCTGGCGGGCGGTTAGCACCAGCACCGGAAGATCCGCATCGAGCGCGCGCACCTCTTCAAGCACCTGCTCGCCGTCCTTGATCGGCATGTTGAGATCGAGAATGGTTAAGTCGGGCAGCTCTTGGCGAAACGCCTCGACTGCGGCGGCCCCATCGTAGGCCAGGCGAACACGATGCCCGTCGGCCTCCAGGCCGCGGCTCAGAAACAACCCCAGCGCCTTGTCATCTTCGGCAATCAATAACCTCATGGCAACCTTTCTCTTTGAGAACCTTCCTCAACCCGCAACGCCTGTCTGCCCCAGGTTCCCAGCCGGCCAGCTTAGCGTCCGCTAAGGTGCAGCTCCCCTTTACCTTCCCTTAAGGGGGAAACGAACACAAGATTGGAAAGAAGAAAGATGGGGAGGCGATTCCAGAAACGGCACTGCGCAGGAGAGTTCCCAAAATGGCGAGGAGCCGCGTGTCCCCCGAGAACGCTGGGTTCGCTGGCTTTCAAGACGGCGTTGCCGCCAGCCGCTCCGCCGCGGCCAACTCGGCCACTCTATCGCGTTGGCTTGCCCGTAGGCGCCCGCGATGTCATTTTTTCTCGATACATTTCGGCGTCGGCCCGGTCGACGAGCGCTTTCACCGTCTCGCCGGGCAGGCGGTCGGCAAGGCCAATCGAAGCCGCAACGCGCAGCTTCTTGGGGACGGAGCTTCCCTGCACGGTGTAATTCCCGCAGACCCACTCCCGCAGCCGGTCAATCTGCGCCCTGGCCTCATTGATACCGCAATGCAGCAGAAGAATGAACTCGTCACCGCCCCAGCGTCCTATGGTATCCGTGGAGCGGCAGATGGAGCGCATCTTCGCGGCAAACTGCTTGAGCAGTTCATCTCCAACCAGGTGGCCATGCTCGTCATTGACCCGCTTGAACTCGTTGATGTCGACGATGGCGACGCAAAATGGAGCGCCGATCTGAACCGATTGCTCGATCTGGCTTTCGACCCACGGCCGGCTGCGCAGCCCGGTGAGCGCATCGCGCGAGGCGGTTTCCTCGGCCTCCTCCAGCCGGGTCTGATAGCTTGAAACCTCGGCCCGGAGCTGGTCGATTGCGGCTTTTCCTTCGGCAGTCATCCGGTCGATGGAGATCTTCAGATCCAGGGCGCTCTTCTTGATCGACTCCCGGATTTCGGTCAGATCCTCCAGCTTGGCGATGCCCCTCAGCCGCATTGTCACCTCGGTGATCTGCCTTGCGCAGCGCTGGTCTCGCTGGCCCACTGACTCGGCGGTGTGGGCCATCACCAGCAGGATCTCCTTCACTTCTCTGGTCTGTTGCCGGTGGTGCGTTGCCGCGTGCCGGCCCCAGGCTTGCAGTTGCTCCCGCACACCGGATTCCGTCTCCTCGACTCTCTCTTGGGAGAATTCCGCGCCGAGCCTCTCGCAGAGCCTGGCCAGACCTTGTTTCAGCCCCTCACCCAAAGCCGGACAGGCAGCCTGGCCGCAGTTGCCCATCTCCACCAATGCGGAGCCATACGCGGCAACGGTTAAGAGCAAAAGAGCTTCCGCATCCGGCTCCCGGCGCCCATTCGGCTCCGTTTGCGCTTGCTCAAGATAATGCTTTATCGAGATCATCAAGCCTCGCGGCGTTGCCGGCCAGACAGTGAAGCGCGGACGCACCCCCTCTGCTTATCGGATACTGCCCGGCATTGCTTTAACCTTGGCCTTCAGTTTGCCCACCGTCCCAAGCCGGCTTTCTGATGCCGCTGCGGATGCCGCTTGACCCCATCAGGGGCGTCTTTCAGGGCCGCTTTGCCGGTGAGATGAAAAAAATAACAAAAAAGCTGTTGCGGTTCGCTTTTTATTCGCTATAATGCGTGCATGGCTGTCACTCGAAGGCAAAAAGAGATTCTCGATTTCCTGGAGTTGTTCGTTACGCGCAACGGTTACTCCCCATCGTTTGAGGAGATTGCGCGCGGAATGGGGCTCAAGAGCCTGGCCACCGTGCACAAGCACATTACCAACCTGGAAAAAAAAGGGCTGCTGGACCGCGTCCATAATCGCAGCCGCTCGATAGAGGTGCTGCCGCCGGGGGTCCGAACCCGCTCCAGCGACCGGCTGCGCTTGGCGGGGCGCATCGCCGCAGGCATGCCGGTCGAGGCAATGGAGACCGAGGAGAGCATCTCGCTGCACGACGTGGTGGGCAATCGCGACGTCTTCGCACTGGAGGTGCGCGGGGACTCGATGCGCGACGAGCACATCATCAGCGGAGACTACGTGCTGGTGGAGCGTACCCGTTCGGCGCGCCAGGGCGAAATCGTCGTGGCTCTGCTGCGCGGCTCCGAGACCACGCTCAAGCGCTTCTATGCCGAGGGAAATCACGTGCGGCTGCAACCTTCCAATGCGGAGATGGACCCTATCCGGGTGAAAGCCGCGGATGTGGCCATTCAGGGCCGCGTACTTGGCGTGCTGCGCAAATACAGGTAGTCACAGCGGATGGAAGGCGAATCGGTCCGTGCCAAACAGTACGCCATTGCAGCTTGATGCCTGGAAGCGCTGCTGTACTTTCTCCTTTCAGAGATCAGGCGCCGACCGCTTTCCACACTCAACCTGAGGCCAGAGGTCTAAGTTGACCGATCCCTACAATTACGAATCGATAGCCAAGATGATCGATCACTCGCTGCTCAATCCTTCCCTGACTGCACAGGAACTGGATGACGGCTGTGCTCTCGCGATTCGCTATAACGTGGCAAGCATTTGCATCCTGCCGTACTACCTTTCCCGATGTGCCGAGCTGCTGCATGGAACCACGGTAAACGCCAGCACCACCATCGGCTTTCCGCATGGCGGTCACACTACCTCGATCAAGATTGCCGAAGCCCGGCAGGCACTGAAGGACGGCGGCCAGGAATTGGATGCGGTGATCAATGTCAGCAAGGCCCGGAGCGGGGATTGGCAATATATCCGGGACGAACTCGCGGCGCTGACTCAGGTCATCCACGACGGCGGGGCGAAGGTCAAGATCATCTTTGAGAATGCTTATCTGGACGATGCCACCAAGATTCGCCTGTGCGGGATGTGCGGAGAGATTGGCGTCGATTGGGTCAAGACCTCAACGGGTTTCGCCCCCAGCGGAGCGACTCTTTCCGATCTCGAACTGATGCGAAGCTACTCCCCGGCAAGGGTTCAGGTGAAAGCGGCGGGGGGCATCCGCGATCTCGATGCCCTTTTGGCCGTTCGCGCCATCGGCGTCAGCCGTGTGGGAACCACGCGCACCCAGGCCATTCTGGAGGAATGCCGGAGACGGGTCGGCCTTGATCCCCTGGCCTGATGGCGCGATTGAAAACAACAAGGAACCCGGCGCACTGTCCGATCCCATTTTTTCTCTTCTCGTTCCTTGCTGCGCAGATTTACTAGGCCAGAAGGCGTTTGATCTTCTCTTCAATCACGTCCTGGGGTACAAAGCCCACCACCTGATCGGCCACCTTGCCGCCCTTGAAAAACAGCAGCGCCGGAATGCTGCGAATGCCGTAGCGCGAAGGCGTAGCGCCGTTCTCGTCCACATTCACTTTGGCCACCTTCAGCTTGCCGGCATAAGTTGCGGCGACGGCCTCCACGATTGGCCCAATGGCCTTGCAGGGGCCGCACCATACGGCCCAGAAATCCACCAGAACCGGCTGCTCGCTTCTGAGCACCTCCTGATCGAACGTTGCGTCGCTAACTTCCAGAACTCCCAATCCAGCCATGATCCTCCCTTGCGGCAACCGCGCACTCTAAGTGTACCGTTTACCCGGCCTTCATGGGATGCGGCTGCCGGCTGGAAAGTCGCAGACCTCTCCCTCATCGTCAACAGAAAACGAAACCATCCAAGAGGAAAAAGGCAGGAGTTCATTACAAAATGCTGTAGACACTATGGCTGTGCCGCGTCGCAGAAAACAGAAGCGCCCGGATCCTAAGAAGGATCACGGGCGCTAGAGCAGCCCTCCCCCAGAACTGCCCACCCTGTGAATGTAGGAGTTTCGGGAACGGATTGCAAGGAATCTTGAGTAATAAAAACAGTAATATGCCAACAGCGAAAAGAATGACAAAAAGGTAACATCCGGAAGAACACCGTAAGACAATCCGGACACTCTAAGCGTACCGTTTACCCGGCCTTCATGGGATGCGGCTGCCGGCTGGAAAGTCTCAGACCTCTCCCTCATCGTCAACAGAAAACGAAACCATCCAAGAGGAAAAAGGAAGAAGTTCATTACAAAATGCTGTAGATACTATGGCTGTGCCGCGTCGCAGAAAACAGAAGCGCCCGGATCCTGAGAAGGATCACGGGCGCTAGAGCAGCCCTCCCCCAGAACTGCCCACCCTCTGAATGTAGGAGTTTCGGGGGCGGATTGCAAGGAATCTTGAGTAATAAAAACAGTAATAGGTGGATAGCGAAAAGAACGACAAAAAGGTAACATCAAGAAGAACCCCGCAAGACAATCCGTGCGCCACCGGCCAAGGTATCTCACGTTCAAGATTGACAGACTTTAGCGGATGAATTTTGTCCAAGCTGGCCGCCGAGCCAAGCTCAGACCGGGAATCCCGCCTCAATGGACTGGCCCGCTCCCAGTGACTCGAACCGGCAGACCTTGATCTCCGGCTCCGCCAGCCCGTGCAGCGCCCCCTGGATTGCAGCCGTCGCGCCAGGAAGACTTTCTTCGCTGCCAACGACGACCAGGACAGAGGGTCCGGCGCCGCTCAACGCCGCTCCCAGAATGTCGTGCTCCCCAGCCAGCGGCAACAGCTGGGGCAGCAATGGGCAAAGAGGTGCGCGGTAAGGCTGGTGAATGCGGTCCTGCATGGCAACGCGCAGCAGGTCGGCCCGCGCCTGCGCAAAGGCCAGCCCCAGTAGCGCAGCGGATTGAATGTTGGCCACCACGTCGGCGCGGGGGTAGCAATCGGGCAGCATGGCGCGAGCCTCGCTCGTCGCCAGCGGCTGGGGAGGAAGAACGAGGATGGCCCGCCACTCAGCAGGCGGTGCGACCCGGGCCACATGCACTCTCCTGCGCTCGCGGAATGCGGAGATAAAGCCCCCCAGCCAGCAAGCCGAGGCGTTGTCCGGATGGCCCTCCAGCGCCGAAGCCTCTTCGAGAATCTGCTCCGGATCCCAGCCCAGCCGGCCAAAATGCACTGCAAGAGCGATGGCCGCCAGCCGCCCGGCCGCCGATGAGCCGCAGCCCATCCCCAATGGAATCTCGTTGTTCATCTGAATGGCCAGAGGAATCACTGGCCGCCCGTTGCTCTCCAGCAGCCCTTTGTAGATCTCCAGTACGAGGTTGTCTTTCAGCCTGGCAATGTGTTCCCGGTTGCGCCCTGTCGCGGCAATCGAAAACTCCGCGGCCTGTTCGGCCTCAATCTGGAGATAGAAGTCGAAGGCCACGGCCACGGCGTCGAATCCTGAGCCAAGATTGGCCGAAGTGGCCGGCAGGCGCAGCCGAAGTGTTCCAGGGTTCCCGTTTCCAGAATTTGCTCCAAGACCCTCGCTCATCCCACACTGCCCTTCAGCGCAGCCAGCACCGCGGCCGGCGTAGCTTCCATGGGTTGCGCATTGCGCTGCAAACCGGCAATCTCCGCTTCCCGGCCCGCCTTCTCATCTTCGTCGAGCAGGCTTCCGCGATGGAAGTCGATCGTGTAGTCGGCGTCTTTCAGTGTGTGGCCGGTCAGCACCAGAACCACCGTCTCGATGGGAGCGATCTTGCCTTCGGCGCGCAGCTTTTTCAATCCCGCCAGCGTGACCGCCGAAGCCGGCTCGCAGCCCAGGCCCTCGGCGCCGATCTCGGCCTTGGCGATGGCGATCTCCGCCTCGGTGACATCCAGGCACCAGCCGCCGGTATCCAGAATGGCGCGCGCGGCCTTGCGCCACGAGGCCGGGTTGCCGATGCGGATGGCGGTGGCTCTCGTGTGCGCCTCCACCGGCTCCAGCGCCGTCCCGCCGTTGTCGGCCAGGCTGCGCACCAGTGGATTCGCCCCCGCAGCCTGAATCACGCTGATCTTCGGCATCCGCGCTGCCAGCCCGAGTTCGCGCAGTTCGCGGAAGCCCTTGCCCAGCGCCGAACTGTTGCCCAGATTGCCGCCGGGCACGATCAGGTGGTCGGGCACGCTCCAGTCAAAGGCCTCGGCAATCTCGAAGGCTGGCGTCTTCTGTCCCTCCAGCCGGTAGGGGTTGACCGAGTTGAGCAGGTAGATGGGCGCTTCCTTCACAATCCGCGTCAGCAGGGTGAGGCAGCCATCGAAGTCGGCATTGATCTGGCAGGTAACCGCGCCGTAATCCATCGCCTGGGAGAGCTTGCCCCAGGCGATCTTTCCGTCGGGGATTAGTACCAGGCTGCGCAGCCCGGCGCGCGCGGCATAAGCGGCCATCGAGGCCGAGGTGTTCCCAGTGGATGCGCAGGCCACCCACTCGAAGCCGCGCTCTTTCGCAACGCTCATCGCCGCGGTCATGCCGGTGTCCTTGAAGGAGCCGGTGGGGTTCATTCCCTGATGCTTGGCGTAAAGCTGGTCGATGCCCAGAGCTTTGGCCGCGCGCGTCAGGTGGTAGAGCGGGGTGTTGCCCTCGCGCAGCGTCACCGCGCTGCCAAAGCTGTCCAGAATCGGCAGCAGTTCGCGGAAGCGCCATACGCCGGAGTGGTCCAACCCTTCAGAAGAGCAGCGCCGCTCGCGCCAAAGCCACTTGAGCGCGCCGGGATTGGGGCGGTCCGGGCCTCCGCGCTGGGCCCATCCGGGGTATTCCACTTCAAATAGATCCCCGCAGGCGGCGCAACGAAAGTCCGGCTGAGCGTCCGGGCCTGAGATTCGCGCTCCGCATCCAAAACAGCGCAACTGGTGCAGATTGTCGTTCATGGCTGAAGATAGGTTATCAGCCACCGGCCCATTCCGCGGCACAACGCGGTAGACTGCGGCCGGGAAATGCGCGAATAAAGGTTGAGGGAACGTAATCCTTTTTGGAGTGGAGGTATCTGAAGGCAACTTCCCATCTTCTGTGCATACTTTTGCATATTGCCTATACTGCTGTCATCGATGCCAAATGTGCGCTCACCGGATATGCGTTGAGGAATCAACACGGTAGTCCACGGATCGATGGACCTCTGAATTAAAAATCTTTGGTCCTCAAACTGCCACAATACAGGCAGGACTCCCCTTTCCACCTGTGCGTTGGGCACAGGAACATGACAGCAGATGATCCGCCGATCGTCGCAAGATGGCCGGCGCGGCAAGCACATGAATTGTTGGTCATAGGAGCGAAACCTGCGACCAGGAATCGGCAAGCAGCCGGCGTTTCGCATGAGTGCCCCCCAAGTTCTCACCTTCAATCTTTGAGTCGATCCCGCCCAGCATGGATCCTGAATCAAAACCCAACCAGCACCGGCTCCATTTCCAGCCGGATTCCAAAGCGCGCTTCAACCGCGCCGGTGATGTCGGCGGCAAGCGCCAGGATATCCGCCGCGCTAGCTCCGCTGCGATTGATGAGCGCCAGCGTGTGCCGCGAGGAGATGCCCGCCGCGCCCGACGCGTAGCCTTTGACAAAGCCGGCCTGCTCGATCAGCCAAGCGGCGGGAATCTTCGCCAGCACTGTGTTCTCAACGCCCACCCCAGCGGGAAAACGCGGCGGTTCCTTTGCGCTGGCGGCCGCGATCTGCCGGAGCTGTTCTTCGCTGACCACAGGATTCTTGAAGAAGCTGCCGGCGCTCCGGCAATCCGGATCGCCCTCGACCAGGAACATTCCCTTGGACTGCCTGAGACGGCGCACAGTGGCCTCGACTTCTGCCAGGCTGAGTTCGCCGCTCGCGTATCCACGCTCCACAATAGCCCGCTGCAGCTCGGCGTAGCGCACGGCGGGCGCGCCGCCGGGGGTGAGCCGATAGTCCACGCGGGTTACGATATAGCGTCCGCGATCGGCTGAGTTGAAACGGCTGCGGCGGTAGGCAAAGCCACATTCGGAAGCTGCAAACTCGACAAAGCCGCGCTGCTGACGGTCGAAGGCCCGCACCCGTTCGATGACAGAGGCGACCTCCTGCCCGTACGCGCCGACGTTCTGCACTGGCGTCCCACCCACCGTGCCGGGAATGCCGGTCAGGCACTCGACGCCCGCGCAATTGTCCCTAACGATGCGCTCGACGAAGTGGTCCCAGTCTTCGCCGGCCGCGACTCTGTAGATTCTCTGGCCGGATTGATTCGGTCCATCCGTCGTCTGGACACCACGCAATCCCACCTTCAGGACCAGGCCATCGAATCCCGCGTCGGAGACTAGCAGGTTGCTGCCCCCGCCCAGCACAAAGAGCGGTGCGCCGCGCTCTTCGGCCCAGGCCGCTGCCTCGACAATTTCTTCTTCGCTCGCGGCCTCGACAAACCAGCGCGCAGGTCCGCCAATACCGAAGGAGGTGAAGGGCGCAAGCGGCTTGTTCTCTTCGATGAGCATCGAATCAAGGCTACACCACGGAATTCAAGTTAGAATGGTTGAAGGCAACTTCCCTTGCCGGAGGCAAAAATGTACCCAGAACTGATGGTGATTCCCATGCGCGAGGAACTGGCACGCGCTGGATTCAAGCAAACCCGCACCGCCGAGGCCGTGGACGCAGCACTGGCCCAGCCGGGCACAACCTTGTTGGCTGTCAACTCGATCTGCGGCTGCGCGGCGGGCAAGATGCGCCCCGGCGTGCGGATGGCGCTCGGCAACACCGCCAACCTGCCCGACCGCAGAATCACCGTCTTCGCAGGCCAAGACCGCGAGGCCACGGAGCGCGCCCGCGCCTACTTCGATGGCAACCCGCCCAGTTCCCCGGCGGTCGCCATTCTGCGCGACGGCAAGCTGGTTTATCTGATGCAGCGCTCCGTCATCGAGCAATCCAGCGCACAGCAAATCGCCGATGAACTGTTGCGCGCCTTTGACGAGTTCTGCGCCAAGGCCACGGCCTGAGGAAAGACGTGCGCCATGCCGGAGCAATCCTCAGCATGGGTGATTGTCGTCGGCGCTGGGATCGCCGGATTGACTGCCGCTCACTTCCTGGCGAAGGCCGACATTCGCGTCAAGGTGCTGGAGGCCTCCGGCCGCGTCGGGGGACGGATGATCACCGACGCGGTCAGCGGATTCACCGTTGACTGCGGCGCGCAGTTTCTTTCCAGCGAGTATCCGCTGCTGCGATCCATTGTACGAGAGATTGGATTGCAAGAGAGTCCGCGTCCAACTTCCCCATGGAACGCAATCGTGCGCCAGGGGAAGATCTGCCGCATCCGCGCCGGTAATCCGCTGCACGTGCTGGCCAGTGGGCTTCTCGGTCCTGCTTCGTGGATGAAGCTGGGCTGGCAGCTCTGGCGTCAGCGCTCCGCGCTGGCGAGCTTGCCGCTCAATGATTACAGCCAGTGGTCAGGCTTCGATACGGAGTCCATCTCCTCGTGGGCAAATCGCACGCTCGACTCGCCGGCGCTCGAATACATCTTCGAGCCAATGCTGCAGGGCTTCTACTTTCAAGAGCCGGAAGAGACCTCACTGGCGTTGGGATTGATCTTATTCGCGTTTGGATCGAGGCGGGCGCGCACCCTGGCGCTCTCGGGCGGAATGGGAGCGATTCCCGAGGCGATTGCGGCTCGCTTGGATGTGGCGCTCCACGCTTCAGTTCGATCAATGACGTGCGATGGCGATTCAGTCGTCGTCGCGACGGATGCCGCGCGAATCGAGGCCGAGCACGTGATTCTGGCCATCCCGGCGCACGAGGCGAAGCGGCTTTACCGGAGCGACGATGAAATAACCAACCGCCTGATGGCTGTTCCCTATAGCTCAACCATCAACATCGCCGTTGTGGCCGGAAGTGGTTTCCACTTGCCCGAGCCGTTGAAAGATGTGTATGGCCTGCTGGTTCCGCGACAGGAACGCCGGCAGATCGCCGCGATTTGCATCGAGAAAAACAAGTACAGGGGCGGCGGGCAGGAGGGGCAGCTACTGAACATCCTGCTCTGCCACGCTTCGGCGATGGCCATGATGGCGCTGCCGGACGATGAGATCGTTGCCGCAGCGACGGAAGAGGCGGAGAAATTCCTTCCCGGCCTGACTGCGCAAATTCGAGCGGCGCGGCTCTATCGCTGGGAGTACGCCGAACCCTATTCGCAGGTGGGAAGAGCCAGAGAGATTGCGGAGTACAGAAGCAGTGGGCGCGCACTGGATCGGCGCGTTTGGCTGGCGGGCGATTTCATGAGCATGCCCTTCAACGAGGGCGCGGCGGAGTCCGGCAAGTGGGCGGCCGATGCGATTTGCAAACAACTGGCGAAGAATTCACGCGAAGCCAGAATGACAGTACCCTCTTGAAGTTCGTGGAGGACGCGGCGCTACGCGCGGGAGGTTCGTAGTCCCAAACTCTGCGGTGCGGCAGACGACGCATTCGCGACCTATTGTTTATGGGATTTCCGCTCCAGAAATCCCGGATTGCGGTATTTACGAGCGTTCAAAAAACGCCAATAAGAGGGCTTTTCTGGCCAAAATGGCCTGCTTTTGGGCCAAAAAGCAGGCAAAAAACGGGGTTTGCTGTTACTGATTCGTTAACATTACTAAAATGCAAGCTGTTGATACTGTGCTGGTTATGAGAAATGAATGGGCCAAAAAAAGATTTCCACAGGGTGGGGGGGTGGGGGTCAGGCGGTTTTTGGGGGAAGAAACGGGAAAGACAGGGACTAGGGACGAGGGACTAGGGACTGAGATTGCACGGGTTGGAGATTGGTGGGTGGTCATTTGGGCCTCGCGTTTGCTACTGGTTCTATCATCCGCGCGGGGAGCATAATTATCCGCAAAACCGGCACGGGTTGCCGGATTCCTTCCCGCCCTGGCCGCAACGTGCAAGAAGCAGGTCTCCCTTCGACAGGCTCAGGGCAGGCTTTCGACTCGCTGGGCTCGCTGCCGATGAACCGGATCGTTGTTGGAGCCAGCTTCTCCATTCTATTGCCAAAGTACAGAAGAACCGGGAAACCACTTGGCAAGTTGGCCCCGCTTCGCGGGATGGCGAGTTAGCAAGTTGGCGGGTTCATTTGCGGGCCATAGCGCGCAAGGACGAGTTGGGCTGCTTCTGATGAACGGGTTCCGTTGGAGTTCGTGGCAGCCCGCCCTGGCCGCAACGCGCAAGAAGCAGGTCTTTCGACTCGCTGGGCTCAGCATGACAGCGGCGAGGGCGGGGCGCCGGGCGTGCGGATGCAGCTTTGTCGAAGGGCTCAGCCACAGATCAGGGCTTTCAAGGGGCCTGACATTCAGCCCCATCCGTCTGTTAGATTGGATGGATTGAATCCCATCGCCGAAATGTCCAACACATCCGAATTCGTTCTACCGCGCGGCTTCCGCTTTGGCGCCGCCAGGGCGGGCCTGAAGAAGAGCGGCCGCGCCGACTTTGCCCTGATCGTGGCCGACGCGCCAGCCAGCGCCGCCGCCGTCTTCACCGCCAACCGGGTCAGTGCTGCGCCATTGATTGTTGACAAGGAGCATCTGCGGGCCAGCGGAGGCAAGGTGCGGGTCGCCGCCATCAACGCCGGCAACGCCAACTGCGCCGCCGGCCAGGCCGGCCTGGATGCCGCGCGCGCCACCTGCGCGGCTGCCGCCCAGCTCTTCGGCTGCCGGCCGGTAGAGGTTTTTCCCTCTTCGACCGGCATCATCGGCGTGCCGCTGCCAGCCGAAAAGCTGATTGCCGCTCTTCCCGGCCTGGCGGCCGATCTGGGCGCCGATTGCGGCCACTTCCAGCAGGCCGCCCAGGCCATCCTCACGACAGACACGGTGGAGAAGACCGCCTTTGCACGGCTGGAAGGCGCCGGTTCCGATGGCCAGCCCCGCGAGATTCGCATCGCCGCATTCGCCAAGGGCGCGGGAATGATCTTCCCCCAACTCGTCCCGCACGCCACGATGCTGGTTTACATTCTGACGGACGCGGCAATCGAGCCGGCGGCGTTGGACGGCTACCTGCAACGGGCCGTCGAAGTCAGCTTCAACCGCATCTCAGTGGACGGCGACACCTCGACCAACGACACCGTGCTGCTGATGGCCTCGGGAGCCAGCGGAGCGGCGGTGGGCGCGGACGACGTTGCCTTCGCCGCGGCCCTGACCCAGGTTGCGACTTCGCTGGCGCGGCAGATCGTGGCCGACGGCGAAGGGGTCACGCATGTTGTGGAGTTGCATGTCGAAGGAGCGGCCACGGAGGCGGACGCGCTCAAGGTTGCCAAAGCTATCGCGCACTCACCGCTGGTGAAGACCGCCTGGGCGGGCGGCGACCCCAACTGGGGCCGGCTGATGGCGGCCATCGGCTACTCGGGCGCCGAGATCGACCCCGAGCGAATCGACATCCGGTTCGGCGAGCTCGCCATCTGCCGCGACGGCGGCCGCGCCCCCCAGTACGACGAGGCAGCCGCTCATGCCTATCTTGCGCAGCCAGAGTTTTCGATCACCATTCAACTTAATCACGGCACCGGCTCCTGCGTCTTCTGGACCACCGACCTGACCCATGAGTACGTGAGCATCAACGCGGACTACTCGACCTGAAGGATTTTCACGGTTGCTGGAAGTTGGGCTCCCCATCCGTGGCGAATCCGCACGGGGCGGGAATCGCGCACCCGCCTTTGCAACTGGGCCGCCTGCATCGTCAGGAAGAGAACCAAGCACAATGCCACTGCGCCGCAGGTATCCAGCAGCACATCGCTGAACTGGCCGGTCCGGTTGGGCAGAAAACTCTGGTGAAACTCGTCCGCGCCGGCCGCCAGGAAGGTGGTGAGAATCGCCAGCCCGTGCGCCCGCATCTGCCTCAACACCCGTGAACCCGCTGCTTGAAGCACAATCCAAAAGCTGCGGAAGCAGACCAGGGCGAAGATTCCGTAACCCGCGAAGTGGCCGGTCTTGCGGATGAGATGGTGGATCTGGTTCCAATTCACGCAAGCATCATAGCCGAAGATCCCTTCGGCAAGCTGCCGCAGCGGCGCGCTGGTGTGGTCCGACCCTAGATAGGGGGTGGACTCGACGGCAAGGACCGCCGCGCAGGCCAGTACCGGCAGCCACGTCCGCAGTTGAACCTGCAACCCCGCCGGCCTGCTGAAGGAATTCCGCGGGGCATAAACCCCAAAAACCATTGGAGATGAAGACATGACGATTGCTCCTGGAGACCTGCTCAGGGATTGGGCAGAGAATGGCGCGCCAGATCGCCTGAATAGGAAGTTCTTCGGCAGGAAGCGACGGATCGTTATGAGAATCTTCAAGTATTTGAAAAATCTAATCTTGCGCTGTCCTGAAACGAGACAATTGGCGTGGCTTGTCCAACGACCGCACAGGTTTTCTCTGCCGCCGCCAACCCATTTACAATCACAGCTACGGATGGGGGCAAGGCAAAGATGGCGGCCAGGACGAAGGAGCAAAGCACAGCCGCGGCGACGGCCGGCAATCCTGGCTTCTCACTGATCTCCAACGAAAAGCTGGTAAGGCTCTACGCCGCCATGGTGAAGTGCCGCATGATCGAGGAGCGGGCGCGCGCTCTCTTTGAGCAAAGCAATTCCACCGGCAGCGGAGAAATCGCCGGGGGGCTGGAAGCGGCTGCCGTGGGGGTGGCGATCGACTTGCTGCCGGAGGACACTGTCGTCGCAGAAGAGCGCGACTCCGCCATCCGCTTAATCCAAGGCGTTCCGCTGGAGAGCATCATCCGATCCCTGCTTGCTCGCGCCAGCCTTCCAAACCTCGCCGCGCGGCTCGACATTGCCGCCGCCGCAGCCCTGGCCAACACGACGGAGAAGAATGGCAAGGTCGCCGTGGTTTTCTCCAACGATGGGTCCGGCGCGCTCGACTCCTGGCAGGAAGCGCTCACGAGGGCCCGCATCCAGCAGTTGCCCATTCTCTTCGTCTCTTTCGTCTCGCACAACAACTCTCCGGCCGAGCCTGAGATCCCGAATAGAAAAACTGGAGTCGAAGAAATCGGCCTCAAGGCGCAGGCCCGCGAGTTGCCGGTGATCGCCGTGGACGGGAACGACGTGGTGGCCGTCTACCGCGTGGCCACCGAGGCCATCGCCCACGCGCGCAAGGGCAACGGACCCACACTTATCGAGTGCCATACAGAGCGTTCGGAGGCGGATGACCCCGTTTTGAGAATGGAGACGTATCTTGCGCGCAAGGGGCTGTTCAACACCAAGCTGAAGCCTGAAGCCGCCGCCGGCTTCACGAAGGAACTGGATGCCGCAATCGAAGCTGCCGCTTCCCGCGGGGCATTGAATCCTCCGCCGGGATTTTGAATCCCCGGTTCAAGGCGCAGCGCGGATTTGACCCATCGCGCAGCTTTTTTCCTGCATCCAATCGATGCAAGCGAATGATAAAGTTAGGGGTATGAACTTGAGCAAACGTAGGTTGATGGCTTCCCTTCTCACAAGCGCGACTTTGCTGGTTGGGTTTTCCCTCTTGACCGCCGGCTCAAGAGCGACAGCACAGCCCGCAGCGCCCAAGGCTCCCGCGCGAGCCTGCGACCCGGCCGTGCTCGGTTCGCCTTACATTCCGGTGGATAGCTGGGTTTATCCGGCCGTTCTGAGGCTCTACTCGCTTGGCTATGTGGACGATGTCTTTCTGGGCATGCGCCCGTGGACGCGCGCCAGCGTGAGCCGCATGATCGAGCAGGCCGGGGCGCACATCGAGGATGCGGATGCCGGGCCAGGCGCCAGCGAGGCTGAGGGCATCTACGATGCGCTGCTGCGCGAACTGCGCCTCGACACCGAGGGCCCCTGCCTGGCGCACCAGGGCAGCTCCCGGGTCGAGTCGGTCTATACCGCGGCGCGCGGCATCAGCGGCACGCCCCTGCGCGACAGCTATCATCTCGGCTCGACGATCATCAACGACTACGGCCGTCCTTACGAGAACGGATTCAACAACTACTCCGGCGCCAGCGGCTACGCCTCCGCCGGCCGGTTCGTGCTCTACGTGCGCGGCGAGTTTGAGGCGGCGCCGTCGGCCACCGGCTACTCTCTGGCGCTGGCCCAGGCGCTCAGCATGGTAGACAACACGATCTATCCCGCCGGGAGCAGCCAACCGACAATGTATTTCCTTCCACAGGCCACGATTCCGATGGGACCGATCTCCTCCACCACCAACGGACGGGTGATCGAGGCTTTCGTCTCCGCACATCTGCTCAACCACGAAATCTCCCTGGGCAAACAGGACGATTGGCTGGGGCCTGGGCTGGGCGGCGGAATGGCCTATTCCAATAATGCCGAGAACATCTACTCGTTCCGCATCAACCGCATCGAGCCCCTGCACGTTCCGCTGATCTCCCGGCTCACAGGGCCCTTCCGCTATGAGTTCATGATCGGAGGACTCAGAGGGCACACTTATATGCCGAATCCAGCGTATGCCGCCAAGCCCTCCTCGAGTGTGGTGAACGTGATCAATCCGGGCGATCCCTGGATGCACCTTGAGAAGATCAGCTTCCGGCCGACAGAAAACCTCGAGTTCGGTTTCGAGCGCACTGCGATTTGGGGCGGCGAGGGCCATGGACCGATCACCTTTCACACTTTCCTGAAGAGCTTCTTCAGCTTTTCGTCGCCCGGCAGCGCCGTCAAAAACGGCCGCGACGATCCCGGCGCCCGTTTTGGCTCCTTCGACTTCTCTTACCGGCTGCCCTTCGTCCGCAAATGGCTGACTCTCTACACCGACTCCGAGGTGCATGACGACGTTTCTCCCGCCGATGCTCCGCGGCGCGCGGCCTATCGCCCGGGCCTGTATCTCTCCCATGTTCCCGGCATCCCCAAGCTGGATGTGCGGGTCGAAGCGGCCTCCACCGACCCGTCCAGCTCAGACCATCCCACTCCCCCACAAGGCCCCTCGTACCCCAGCCACTACGGGCAATTCATGTACTACGAAGGCATCCAGAAACAGGGTTACACCAACAAGGGCCAGCTCTTCGGCGACTGGATCGGGCGAGAAGACAAAGGCGGCCAGGCCTGGATCACCTATCATCTGAGCGGCAACGAATGGCTCCAGGTTGGCCTGCGCAATCAAAAGGCCACAGGTTACTTCATTCCGGGCTCGACGGACCCGACTTATACCGGCACTCCCTGTTCAGCCAAAAGCCCCTGCCTGCCGCCGGGCGGCACGACGCTGAACGACATCAACTTCCAGGCGGTCAAGCGCATCCGGAAGGACTTTGAGATCGACGGCAGCTTCGCCTACGAGAAGTGGAAGGCGCCGATCTATGTCGAGGCTGGCGGCCAGCAGACGGTGACCACGACGACGATTCAACTTACCTGGTTCCCGGAGCGCAAGGTCAGCTTCTAACAAGCGGAAATCGGCGTGGATTCGCAGACAAGGGTACGGTCATCGGATCGTGCCTTTTTTTGCGGGTTTCGCGCTGGCTGAAGACGGGGGCTGGGTTCTGGATCAGTGAGTCGAGTTCGAGCCGGGCGGCTTATGCGTCGTTGGCAACCGTTTGGTTGAGGCTCGCGGTCTTCCGTATCCGGCGCGATGAGACTGCGGCGGATTTGGGCGCCTGCCAGCTATACTGCTGCCTATGAGAGTCGATCCCTTCGAGGAATGGCGCAGGCTCACTGAGCTCTATCGGGAGATGAGCGACGAGGAGTTGTACGAACTGGATGCCTCGATCGCCGATTTGACCGAACAAGCACAGCAGATCCTGTGCGACGAAATGAGGACGCG
This sequence comes from Occallatibacter sp., assembly GCA_049522975.1. Lineage (GTDB taxonomy): Bacteria > Acidobacteriota > Terriglobia > Terriglobales > Acidobacteriaceae > Telmatobacter. Next base: position 109,020 of record JBEKNI010000008.1, read on the forward strand.
CAGGCTGAATCGGCCGCGTTTGGCAAGCGCCGAGGCCGATCTCCCAGAGCGCTCCGCAGATCCGGAAGGCGGTCTGAGCGCCGAAGCGGCAACCGCCGCGGCCGGAAGGCGAAAGACCGGAGACGAAGCTGAGGATGACGGCCCCTACGAATACACCTGGAAGACTCTGCTCTGCGAATGTAACGAACAGGAAGAAGCATGGCAGATCTACTTGGCGTTGAAGGAGGCGGGAATCGAAAGCTGGGTTGAAGGTCCGAGATCGCAATTCTCGCAAGATACGAGATATCCGCGGGTCGTGGTCGCCGCCGATCAACTGGAGCAGGCGCGCGAGATCATTGCCAGACCAATTCCGCAAGCCGTCGTCGAGCAATTCAGAACGCCCATCGAGGATTACGAACCGCCTGTATGCCCCAAGTGCGGCGCCGAAGACCCGGTGCTCGAAAGCGCCGCTCCGGTCAACTCCTGGCGATGCGAGAGTTGCGGAAAGCAGTGGACGGAATCGCCGGGAATTCAGGATGAGTCTTTGGATCGGGCTAAGACCCAAAGATAACCATTCGGGAGTCTTCGATAAGGTCGATGCCCTTTGGACATTCCCTCAAGAGCGATTGGTTCTCGCATTAATAATGTCCTTGCGCCGTCCCTACGGGACTCCGTAACAGATTTGTGGAATCCCTTTTCCCCACGCTGAAGCGCGGGGCTAATCAACTCCGCGCCTCCGGCGCGCTTCTGTGGAGATTGCTTATGCGTCCAGCGCGTTTATGCGGAGATTCCTTATGCCTTCGGCGCGTTTATGCGGAGATTGCTTATGATGACCATTACCACGCCGGTCTGCACGGCAGTTCCGAAGAGCGCGATGAATCCAACCCATACGGCAACAGAGAAGTTGAGCCCCAATGCCTTGACCATAAAGACGCCGCCGGTGAGCGCGAACGGCCACGGACGTTCAACAAGACTGACCCGCGCAAGAGGCCGTCTCGCTGCCGATCATCGATGGCCGCTAGCGATTTGCCGAGGCCGGAAATCCGGTGGCAGTTGGGAGAATCGCCCGATAGCTCGCATCGAGGGCGGGGCCGAGCAGGAGGATCGCCGCGATGCGGCGGACGACCTGGGCGAAGTATGCGGCCTCTTCGGGGCGCAGGGCGCGGTGGACGAGGGGTGAGGCGGGTTCCGAGGTGAATTCGCGGTAGCTGAGCCACTTCTTGAGAACCTGATAACCGCCGAGGGTGTAGTTCCAGACGTTGATTGGGATGGCGGACCAATGGGAGTCTCCGTTGAGATAAACATCGACGCACGTTTCGCCGAGCAGGGTTAGCACAACTTCAACGGAAAGTGGTTGGGCTGCGGCCAGCGCGGCCAGCTTTTTGTGCTCGGCTGCGGTCCAGGGGCGTTCAGGAGCCTTGCCTTTACCGGGATTAACAGCGCTTCCTTGGCCTTTGTGTCCCCATCCAGTGGTGAGCTTGAGGGCCTCGTCGATGTTGTGATCGACAGGGAGTTTGAGGGCTGCGAGGAAGGACCACTCGGCGCTAAAGTGGACTCCGGATTCGGCATCGAGGAGTTCGGCAAGCCGATGGCCCAACGATGCGGAGTGAACCAATTGATCGGCTGCGGCGGGAAGCGGAATACGGGGCCAATCGCTCATAAGAGCGCCGGAATTTTCAATACGGTAATAAGGGCAGTGCATCACAGCAAGGGCGTGGAAGAATAGATCGGAGTTATTTTCACAGGCAATTCGGTCCAAGTAAATTGTCGAGGCGGTGTCAAATTGCGTCGTACCTCGATATGGCCAGGCAAAGGCTCACCGACGGAAGCTAGAGGAAAGACATTTGCTCCACGCTCGTTTAGGTGGCGGTTCGCGAGGCAGTAGGTGATCCCTGGTGGATCAAACGCCATTCTATTCTTTTGCGCAAGGTAAATAGCAGGAGCAGTCGGCAGATATTGGCTCATGTATTCTTCGCGCTTTTCGTCCAGCAGTTTTGTTGTGGGCTCCCAGTACAGCCATCGGGTGTCATAAGGCCGGTATGCAAATTGCACAACTTGCCAAGCCCTGAAACCTTTCCTTAGCAAGGCTGCCCGTACCTCCTTAGCCTGAAAACGCGCTGAATCTTTCATGATTCCTGGTGCAAGTGTATCCGCCAATTCGTCGGAGACATTTGGGTCGAGGTACTTGCTCATCCGCTCTTGTAATTTTTCTCTTTCGATGCTTGTGAGGAGGTCGTCTCTACCGGTTTGCACCCCTGGAGACGAATCTGGAAATAAATCAGGAAAAAGCGGCCAATCCAAATACTCACTCGCGAATCTCCTAGGCTTGAAGGGCAGGCCAAGTGTGCGGTTTGGAGTGAGTGTCGCGTAAGGCCTTTCCATCGAGTCGATTGATCGGAGCAATGCCTCGCGCCTCTCCGATGCGCGAGCTTCTTCAAAATCCCTATATTGGATTTGTTGGAATGTGTTGAGTGAGTCGTTCCGGACAAGAGTAGTGATCGCAGTGCCAATTCTTATTCCAACGCTCGTGCCCGTAACAGCGAAGATGGTTTCGCTCGTTTTGCCATCTGGAGCATATTCACTGATCTTGCGGTCGCCATGAAGGTTGTCGATGTAGATTTCGTCAAAGGTACTCAGATAACGGTCACGCATCGTCGTGTGCGATAGGCCGTCGAGCCAAGAGTAGTTGGAGATGAATGAAACGATGCCACATCCGCCCTGGTTGCCGTGGACGTGGGCGTCGCCGACGATGCGACGCTCGGCAATGCGGAAAAAGCGGATATAGAGGTCGTTGAGACCCTGGCCCTGTGGGGCGGGCAGGCCGGGGATGGCTTCACGATAGGCGTTGGTGAGGTCTCGCTCTTCCTCGATCTGGGCAATACCCGCGTAGCCGTTATAAGGCGGATTGCCGAGAATGACGAGGATGGTTCCCTGCTGCTTGATGTGCTCGGAGTCTTCACGCTCTCGGCGGAACTCCTCGAAGATGACAGATTGGGGATGGCGCTCGGGAACCCAGCCGGTGAGGGCGTTGGTGAGGAAGACTCCGGCACGGTGCTGGTCGGTAAGCGGAGCTCCCGCCGTTTCAAGCAGGGATGCGATCTGGAGATGAGAGATCACGAACGGCGCGGGCATGATCTCAAAGCCAAAGACGCGGCTGAGAGCGGCAGTGCGCAGGCTGCTGGGAACGAGCGCCGTGTCGTCGCCGGCATTTTCAAGCAGAGTGCGATGGATGCGATGGAGGACAGCAGTGAGATAGGCTCCGGTACCGCAGCAGGGGTCGAGGATGCGGACGGCGGGGCTGGCCAGGCCGAGGGGCTGGTTGAGTTGGGTGCGCAAAAGGTGGTCAACGCGGGCGACCATATACTCGACGATCTCTTTGGGGGTGTACCAGACGCCGAGATCCTTGCGGAGTTGAGGATCGAAGGCCTCAAGAAATGGTTCGTAGAAGTAGGCGACGGCCTCGTCTTCGCGGAAGGTGTCGAAGAAAGCGGGCTGGACGCGGTTGAGGGCCTCACCGGCGAGATGGAGGACTTCTTGAAGTTGAATGGAGTCGAGCGCGCCGGGTTCGGCCATCTCCCAGAAGAGCTTGCGGAGGACGGGGACGCGGAGATATTGGGCTGCTAGCTGCCAGTTGAAATGCGCGCCGGGTTGGCGGCGTTCGGGGCTTCGCCACCAAAGGACCCAGGCGGAGAAGATGCCGTAAAAGAGGGTTTGGACGAGGGTGGAACGGAAGAAGTGCTCGCCTTTTTCGCCTTCAAACCTCATGCCGAGCGATTCCTGGAGGGCGCGCTTGACGGCATCGAAGCTGCGGAGCGGATGGTCCTCGGCGCGGGCGCGGGCTTCGCGGGCGTAGGAGGCCAGCAGCCATGCGACGTCTTTGGGCTGGGCAAGCGGGGCGCGGCATAGCAGGACGCGGGCGAGAAAATCGGGAAGCAGGTCTTTGTGCTTGGCGAAGGCGGAGAGCGGGGCTTGCCAAAGATCGGCTGGGGTTGCGGCCAGTGTGTAGCGTTCGAGGGTCTGAACCGCGCCGGACAGGGAGAGTTGAAGGAGCCGGAATTCGCGGAGGTTGGTAATGAGGACGAGGCCGTATTGGCGTAGATAGCGGAGGATTTGCGGCCCGGCGGCGAGAGTGTCGAGGTTGTAATCGGCGGACTTGATCTCTACGACGCCGCGCTCGGGGTTCTGGAGCGGCTCGGGCTCGGTGTTGCGGCGCTGGCGCTTTTGCTGAGGAAAGAAGCCGCCGTCGGGGATGCCCGCTCCACTATCTCGAAGCTGGGTGGAAAAAAGGACGGCGGGCTTGAGCGCTTGACCGACTGAGTTGAAAAGCCGGTCGAGGGGAGGGTAATAGGATGTCTCGGCGGTCGCCGAGCCAGTCGAGCGGATAGCCCGGAGATCGGTGAGGTATTCGGCGACGGTATAGGCGGGTTGCACGTTATATTCATGATTGCACGTGGGCGTGGATGGGATGAGTGCTGGTTTTGGTTCCGGGCCAGGGCTGACAGTAGGCATGAGGAAAAAGCAAAAACTTTCCGAACTACCGGGACACCATCTCAGTAGCCGACGTCCGCGCACAGATCGGCGCGTTTATCGAAAATGTCCACAACCGCAAACGCCGGCACTCGGCGCTGAGTTATCCGCCTCCGGCTGAGTTCGAGGCCCAACTGAGGATGCGGAATATGGAAGCGAAAGCTGAGCAGGTGCAATGTGCGATCACCGTGCAGAATAGCGGCAATTCCGCCGGCACCCAAGATAACTGCTCAGAGACACAAGACAACGCGCAAGAGGCCGTTTTTCAGCAACCTGTCAGGGCCGGTTACGAGAGTTATTGCTCTCGGGTCACAGATTGTCGGCGCATGAAAGAATTGCTGTAAACTGACCGAAGTATGGTCACCGCAAATAGAATCCCGTTCATCCACGACGGGAATGCCTGCATTTGCACCGCACTAAACGCAACATCCGATCTTGTGGTAACATCGCTTCTATGAGGTCTCACCTTCCCCGCCCATTTACCATCTCCTCGCCCTCCATCTTCACAGTGCGGAGTCTCCTGTTTCACATACCTATCCTTTCCGGAGTTAGCCTGATCTTGACGTTCTTCTGGGCCGGCACAGCATTGAGGCAAGAGGATAATGTGTCGGCTTCAACAACCGCGCGGCCAGCAGCGATCTACACCATTGACGATCTGGGCCTATTGGCACCTATTGCCGATGATGTTACCGTCTCCTTGAATGGTGACGGCGCAGTAGCGTACTGGACAAAAACAAATGGTACGGTTCATGCAACGCTGTGGCATGGCGGCCGGGCAACAAACATCGATGACGTGCCGGGCTATCCGAACAGTATCTCCCATGCGATCAATCGTCACGGCGACATGGCCGGCTGGATGAATACGAGCGGCAATCTTGTGGATAGCCTGTCGACCACGCGAGGGTTCATTCAACATCGCAGACATATCCGGATCGTTCCTACATTGGGCGGACGGGATAGCCGCGTGAATGGGCTGAACGACAAGGGCGCGGCGGTTGGCGCGGCGAATCTTGCCGGTGGAGCGCGCCACGCATTTGTGATTTCAGGTTCCAGTATTGCCGACCTGGGGACACTGCCTTCCGGTAAATCGAGTTCCGCCTTCGCCATCAATAATGCCGGTATGATCGCAGGCGAGGCCGACATCGACGGCAAATCCTATCATGCGGTTCTTTGGACGGATCGAAAGATCGTCGACCTTGGAACCCTCGCCCACGGAGTTGTCAGCACCGCGAGAGCTATCAACGACCATGGTCAGATTGCCGGATTCAGCGATGCTCCCGATGGAGTTCATGCGTTTCTTTATGCAGACGGCGCGATGCGGGATCTCGGCACATTGGGCAACGATCCCAGTGAAGCATCCGGAATCAACAACCGTGGTGAAGTGGTAGGAGCATCGAACATTTCAGGAACCAAGCGTCATGCTTTCTTGTGGCGGGATGGTCGAATGACCGACCTGAATGCTTACTTGCCGGAGGGATCGGATTGGGTTCTGCTCAATGCGTTCAACATCAACGATAGAGGGCAGATCGCGTGTTCCGCCCGCCGCAAGGGCGAGCCGATTCACCTGCTCCTTTTGACG
>JBEKNI010000009.1:0-113479 GCA_049522975.1 Occallatibacter sp.
TCGACCTCCGTCAAGGTGCACCCGGATGGCGCCGGCGCGTTAAAAAAAAGGGCCCGCAAGCCATCGGTAAGTCCCGCGGCGGATGGAAGACCAAGATTCCTATGGTTGCCGCGGATGATCGAACGGCCATAATCTTCTCCCTTTCGGCCGGCAACGACCACGATGCACCGCAGGGCCGGTTGCTGCCGGAGGATCTGGGACCGATGCCGGAAGGCCTGCCGTTGTTGATGGATCGCGTCTATGAGGGCGATGAAACGAGGCAGCCGGTGCTCGACCTGGACATGGTTCCAGTGGTCCCGCCCAAGTCGAACGCTCGATCCTTGGAGTTACAATCAAGAACTCTATAAGAAACGCAACGAAATCGAACGGCTCTTCCGAAGGCTCAAAGGCTTTCGCCGGATCTTTTCCAGATTCGAAAAGCTCGACGTCGTCTTCCTCGCGTTCCTTCATTTTGCCCTCATCGCCGAGGCCCCGCGTGTAGTGTGAACACGCCCTAGTAACTTCTCACCCACTCCAGGATCGACCGAACGGCGACCCCGCTCGGTCCTTTGGCGATGTAGGGTTTGGAGTCTTCGACCCAGGCCACGCCGGCGATGTCGAGGTGAATCCAGGGAGTGTCTTCGACGAAGACTCTCAGAAACTCGGCTGCCGTCGAAGCGCCGCCCCAGCGTCCGCCGGTGTTCTTGATGTCGCCGATGTCGGACTTGATTAGCTCGGCGTACTCCTCTCCCAGCGGCAAGCGCCAGAAGTTCTCGCCGGAGACGGCCAGCGCCGCGCTGAATTTGTTGTACGTCTCTTCATCATTCGAGAAGACGCCGGCGTTGACGTGGCCCAGGGCGACGACACATGCGCCGGTAAGCGTGGCGGCGTCGATCAGGTGAGTTGCGCCTAACTGGCGAGCGTAGGTAAGGCCGTCGGCCAGAACCATGCGGCCCTCGGCGTCGGTATTGATGACTTCGATAGTCTTGCCGGGCTTGCCGGCGGCCAGAGGCATGGCAGTCTGCACGTCGCCTGGCTTCTGCGCCGTCCCCGAGGGCATGTTTTCCGCGGCGCAGAGGACGGCGATCACGCGCACCTTGGGCTTGAGCAAGGCGATGGCCCGCATCACGCCGAGCATGGCCGCGCCCCCGGCCATGTCGTACTTCATCTTCTCCATGTTGTCGGCGGGCTTGATGGAGATGCCGCCGGAGTCGAAGGTGATGGCCTTCCCAACCAGGCCCAAGACCGGGCCAGGTGCCGGACCTTGCGCCATGCCTTTGGGCTCATAGCGCAGGACGATCAGGGCGGGCGGCTCGGCCGAGCCTTGCGCCACGCTCCAGAACGCGCCCATCTTCAGGTCGTGCAGCTTGTCGGTGGAGAAGCTGCGGCAGTCGAGGCCGACTTCTTCGGCCATCTGCACGGCGCGCCGGCTGAGGATGGCAGGGGTGAGCTTGTTGCCCGGTTCGTTGACCAGCGAGCGCGTAAAGTTCTGGCTCTCGCCGAAAATGACTCCCTCGGCCAAGGCGCTCTTCAGCGCGGCTTCGTCCGTTTTGCCGGCATCGGCGGGCGCGGCCAGGGTGAAGGAGTTCACGCTCTGGTCCTTGCGGTCGCTGCGATAGGTGTCGGGATCGAAGTCGCCCACGAATGCGCCTTCGACGGCGGCGCGGATGCAGGGACCGGGCGGCAGCATGGTGAACTCGGGCGAGGCCAGCGCGGGGTCGGGCAGCGCGAAGACCAGCTCCCGGATGCCGCGCGGCTTGGCGAAGCGGACGGCGGTTCCCGCAGCCGAGCGCACGGAATTTGGCGTGACCTTGGCCAGCTTGCCCAGGCCGACGAGCAGCAGGCGCTTGGCGGCCAGCCCGGCCGGGGCGTGCAACAGCACCGTCTCATTGGCACCGGCCTTGAATTCGCCGCTGGCCAGCAGGGCCTCGACAGCGGCGGGGACGGCCGGGTCGGCGGTCAGCAGCACGGGCTGGGGCTTGGCGCCGGAGTCTTTGGCGGTCTGGGCGTCAGCCGCCAGCACGGCCAGCAATTCGGTCTGGATCTCGGAAAGAAGAGCGAATTTCAGTTGAGCCTTCATGTTGCCTATTATTTCACCATGGCGGGCGGGACGAACGAGGAACCGGTCAGGCATTCGAATTCCAGAGGGAGATCGGCTTAAGAAATGACATTAGGGGCAATCTGTGTCACAATGCATGGAAGAGGGAAATATGGCGGTTGCAGTCAATAATTCTCTAAGTGTCAAGTTGCGTCTCAGTGACAACGGCAGGATCGTAATACCAGCCGAAATGCGCCAGAAGTTGGGGATCGGCGCCGGCGATACCGTTCTTCTGACGGTCGAAGGCGACGCGCTCAGGATCGAATCGTACCGTGCGCGGGTGCGGCGCGTTCAGGAGAGTCTGCGAAAGTACATTCCTCCGGGCCGGTCTCTTGCCGACGAGTTGATTGCGGAGAGGCGCGAAGAGGCGCGCCGCGAAATGGAGGAGGCGCTTGGATAAAGTCGCGGTGCTCGATGCCTCCGCTTTCATGGCAATGATCCAGCAGGAGGAGGGAGCGGAAAAGGTGGCCGGGTGCTTGCCGTGGGCCATTATCAGCGCAGTCAATCAGTGTGAGGCTCTGACCAAGTTGATCCTGACCGGCATGGAAGAGGAACGCGCCTGGTGGCACATTGGCGAAATCAATTGCGAGTGCGTGCCATTCGATGAAGAGCAGGCAAAGATAGCGGGCGGCTTGGTCCGAATCACCCGTCCCTTTGGGCTGTCGCTGGGCGACCGGGCTTGCCTCGCCCTCGGCATTCAGCGCAAAGCGACGGTCTACACGACGGACCGCGTCTGGAAGCAGCTCGATTTGGGGATTGAGATTGAAGTAATCCGGTAGTTTCCACAAGACAAACTTTGGTTTTAGCCCTTGCATTTTTTGGACTTTTTCCCAAAAACAGAGGCTTGTTCCGCCGCCTGTTTACCCCTGCAACGCGCCTTTCCTCACTTGCACTTACACGACGGCGCGCCTTTTCTGTCCCACAACTGAACGGTCCAATATAGATCGTTGAGGAAGAGACAGGCATTGTTTGAGCCGTACACAGGAAACCGGAAGCTGAACGATTGTTGCGCTTTACCCGCACGATAGACTATCACGCGATGCTTTTTAGCAGCATCGAGCCCATCAATTTTTAAGCACTCTGCTTTTGGCCAAGGGGCAATTGGCCGATCATCGAGTTTGAAAGAGATCGGTCCAGGAGTGCAAAGCTCCGGTGTCCCGCATGTTGTTGGGTTCTCAATGTCAGTTGGTGCTACGCAGATTGAAGCGCTGTTGGATTGAGCCAACATGGATGAACAAAATAGATAGACTGTGCAGAGCAAAACCACAATCACGCTATTCAGCCAGGGAATTTTCATTTCAACCCCAAGAATGTAAGTTCATTTGTGTCCTCGATTTGACCACTGGAAGCCGCTTCTTTGATTTGCAGATGCATATTGTTTGTCCGATTTGCGAGAAACAGATTCACCTGTTCCAAAAGATTTGGTATAGGACAAAGTATAGCGAGTTAATGTGTTTTAGATAAACTTAATTCCAAACGCTCGTACTTCCCTCAACTCCACCAGCCCCCTACCGCCCGCCGCGGTGCTTGCTGGCGTTGACCGCCGAGCGAGCCTCCCGGTCGGCCTCGCGGCGCTTCTCGGTCTCGCGCTTGTCCCAGTCCTGCTTGCCCTTGGCCAGGGCCAGTTCGCACTTCACCCGCCCGTTGCGGAAGTACAGCCGGGTGGGGATGAGCGTGTGGCCCTTGATCTGCGTCTTGGAGAGTAGCTTGCGAACCTCGCCGCTGTGCAGCAGCAGCTTGCGGGTGCGGGTGGCGTCGTGGTTGGAGAGGTTGCCGTGGGAGTAGGGACCGATATGCAGATTCAGCAAAAACGCCTCGCCGTTCTGGATGAGGCCGTAGGAGTCCTTGAGGTTGGCCTTGCCCTCGCGGATGGACTTCACTTCCGTCCCGCGCAGGCTGACGCCGGCCTCGAATCTCTCCAGCAGAAAGTAGTTGTGGCTGGCGGCGCGATTGTGCGCGGCGTCCCGCTCGCCGCTGGCCACCGGGTCGCGGGGACGGGCCGGCTTCTGCGGGCCGGGAGCGGCCTTCTGGTCGATCACGTGGCTGGTTTGGCGAGCCGTCGCGGGGTCTCCTCGAATCTTAATCCTAACATTCTGGCGGGTTTGAAGCCCGGCACAGCGGGGATAAGCTAAAATGGGACAGCGTCGGATGAGAAGATTGACCCATGGGAAATTCGATAGCAATTGCGTCTCGGGCAGCCAAGGCAGCCCGCAAGGCTCCGGCGGAATCTCCGGGCCGGCAAAGACGCCTGGGAGTTCGATGAACCGCCGCGTAGATGCTCCGGCTGCCTCCAGAGCCATTTTCCCCAGATCTGCGTTTTCTGGAGCCGCTTCATGGATTGCGCTTTTGGCCGTTGTGGCCGTCTTTGGCCTGTCGAGCGCATCGCTGCGCGCTCAGTCGGCCAACAGCTTCTTCAAGCGCGGCCAGAGCGCCGAAGCGAAAGAAGATTACGATGCCGCCTTCGAGAACTTCCAGAAGGCTTATCAGAAGGACGGCAAGAACCTGGAATACCGCACCGCGCTCTTTCGGGTGCGGATTACAGCTTCGTCGATGCACGTGACCAAAGGCGAGAAGCTGCTGAAATCCGGCAGCGAATCCGAGGCGCTGACGGAGTTTTTGCGGGCCGCCGAGATCGATCCCAGCAACGAGGCAGCGCAGCAGGCCATTGCGCGCGTGCGCAAGAAGAACGGCGAGGTGACGCCGTCCTCCGAGACCAGTCTGCCCGAAGCCGAGGGCAAGCAGGAGGATCTTGAGTCGATGGGCGCCCCGGCCGAGCTTCGGCCCGTCTCCAACGAGCCGCTCACCCTGCACATGACCGAAGACACCAAGGTGATCTACCAGGCGGTGGGCAAGGCCGCCGGCGTCAATGTTCTCTTTGACCCCGACTACTCCTCCAAGCGCATTCAGGTGGACCTGAACAACGTCTCGATGCTGGACGCCTTGCGCATTGTGGGCACGATTTCGAATACCTTCTGGCGGCCGGTCACCGACAACACCATCTTCGTCGCCGCCAACACCCGCGCTAAGCGCTCCGAGTTGGACGAGCAGGCGGTCCAGACCTTCTATCTCTCCAATGCCTGGCAGCAGACCGACATGACCGACGTGCAGACCGCGATTCGCAATCTGCTGACCAACGTCAAAGTCGCCGCCGTGGCCAGCCAGAACGCCATCGTGATCCGCGGTACGCCGGATGAGCTTCTGCTGGCGCAAAAGCTTATCAACGACCTGGACAAGGCGCGGCCCGAGGTGGTGGTGGATATCGCCATTCTGGAGGTAAGCAAGAATTGGGAGAGGAACCTCGGCATTGCATGGCCGACCAACTATGGAATCGCGCTGCAGGCTCCAAACAGCACCAGCACCGCATCGACCACGACCAACACAAACACGAGCACGACCACACCCAGCAGCGGCGCCTCCCCCACCCTCTATGATCTTTCCCACTTGAAGGCTTACGACTTTGCCGTGTCTGTCGGTTCAGCCACGGCTAACCTGCTGCTCTCCGACTCGAGCACTAAAATACTTCAGAATCCGCGTATACGTGCCACTGACGGGCAGAAGGCTACCTTCAAGGTCGGCTCCAAAATTCCCATCGCCACTGGCTCCTATGGAGGAGGAGGCGTGGGAACAGGAGCCTTGGGAGGGATCAGTTCGCTGGTCAACACCCAGTTCCAGTACACCGACGTGGGCGTGAATATCGAAATGACGCCGACCGTTCACTTCGACCGCGATGTGACTCTGAAGATCAAGATCGAGGTCACCTCGCAGAGCGGCCAGGTGACCATCAGCCAGGTGACCGAGCCGATCCTGAGCCAGCGCGTGGTAGACCAGGTGATCCGGCTGCGTGAGGGCGAGGCCAGCATCCTGGGCGGCATTCAGGACAAGCAGGACCAGAGCAGCTGGACCGGCATCCCTGGGTTGAGCTCGATTCCGATTCTCAAGTATCTCTTTGGCTCCAAGGATCAGACCGTCAGCGACGACGAACTGGTTTTTCTGGTGGTGCCGCACGTGGTTCGTTCGCAGTCGCTGGAGGCGGTGAATCTGCGCACCGTGGATACCGGCGCGGGCCAGCAGTCGATTGAGATTCGCCGCGTGCCGAGCGAAGTCCCGAACCCGAATCCGGCGGCGAGTCCAGGCTCAAATCACAGTCCATATCCTGGTCCAAATCCTGGTTCAAATCCGGCTCCCAGCCCAGCCCGCCCGGCCTACCCGCCGCGTCCGCCCGTCAACCCGCGGTCCGGCGTGGGCACGGTTCCCGGCCAAAGCGCCATGGCGGCAGGCCCGGCGGCGCTCGACCAGATGCACAAGGGCGTGGAGACGATTGGAGATCCCGCCCCGGCCGCGCCGACCGTCCCGGCCCCCGCCGCCGGCATCAGCCTTGCGCTCAATGCGCCGCCCGGTCCGGTGACGGTTGGATCCACCTTCAACGTCCCGGTGGTGCTCGCTGGTGGCACGGACATTGCCGCGGTTCCGGTGCATATCTCCTACGATCCGGCCAAGCTCGCGCTGGTCAACGTGGACAAGGGAGACTTTTTGGGCAGGGACGGTCAGGCGTGGGATCTCTCCCACCGCGACGACCCGCCGGGCCTGATCGTGATCAACGCCGAGCGCGCCGGCAAGACCGGGATCAGCGGGACAGGGGTGGTCTTCACACTCAGCCTCCAGGCCAAGGCCGCCGGAGAAAGCGCGATCGAGATTACCAGTCCGGGAGCGGTCACCGGCGCTCGCCAGCAGATACCGGCCCAGGGCGCGCGGATCAGCGTCCAGGTGCATTGAACCGATGAGGCCCACAGCGATGAATGGAAGCAGTCCAATCCGCGCCGGCCGCCCTGGAGAACGGGGACTTACGCTGGTCGAATTGATCGTCACCGTGGCGATTCTTTCGATTCTGGCCGGGGCGGTCTTTCCCGTGGCGCGCTTCGAGGTCAAGCGCCAGAACGAGCGAATCCTGCGCTACGACCTGTGGATGATGCGCGACGCCATCGACAAGTACAAGGACGCGGCCGAACTTCACGCTTTTCAGGTAAAGCTCGACAGCCAGGGCTATCCGCCCGACCTGGAGACGCTGGTCAACGGCGTGGATGTGCAGACCAAGAAGGTGAAGTTCTTGCGCCACATTCCCATAGACCCGATGACCGGCAAGGCGGAGTGGGGATTACGCTCCATGCAGGACGATCCGACTTCGACCTCCTACGGCGGGCAAAGCGTCTTCGACGTCTATTCCAAGTCCACCGGCACGGCCCTGGACGGAACCAAGTACGCGGACTGGTAGGCAGCGGAGCAAAGAGGATTCAGTGAGCAGCAAACGCAAACAAGACGCGGGCTTTACGCTGATGGAGCTGATGATCGTCATGTTGATCATCGGCATCCTGATGATGGTGGCGATACCCCGCTTTGAGGCCTCCGTCAAACAGGCCAGGGAAGCGGTGCTCAAAGAAGACCTGCACGTGATGCGCGCGGCCATCGACTCCTATACCATGGACAAGCAGAAGGCGCCTACTTCGCTCGACGACCTGATCCAGGACGGCTACCTGCGGGAGATCCCCGTCGATCCGTTCACCCACACCAAGGACACTTGGGTTCCTGAGATGGGCGACGCGCTACATTCGCTGGACCAGACCGACGCCGGCATGGACGATGTCCACTCCGGTTCGCAGGAGACCAGCTCCGACGGCACGGCCTACTCCTCCTGGTAGGCGCGGGATTACTATAGTGGCAGCCAACGAGGCGAAAATGATGCCACGGACCTATCGCGTGCTTGCCCTTCTGCTGTGCATGGCCGCATCTTGCGGCTTTTTGTGCGCGCAAACCAACACCATCACCCTGCGGATGCTGGATGCGAGAACCGGCAAGCTGATTGAAACCTCGTATTTCCTGGTTCGGATCAATCATGAGGAAACTGTCCATGCCAATTGGGTGTTGCAGAATCCGAACGGCTCCGGCAAGCTGACCCTGCCCAGGAATGCCGAGGTCCTTTCGATTCAAGCCACCTACGATAGCGCCACGCAGTATTACGTCAACTGCGACGCCGAAATCGGGGAGGGGAAACCGAGCGACCGCTGGTATGCGGTCCACGAGATTCTGACCTCGGGCATTGTGGCCGCCAACCGCTGCGCAAGAGCGAAGGACGCGGCGAAGTTCACGCCGGCCCCGGCGCCGGGAGTCTTTGTCTTCTTTGTCCGCACGCGGAACTGGCGGGAACAGGCGAAGGACTTTAGGTCGCAGTAAAGCCGCCGTCCCCGCGGCGGGCTTGCGGCGCACAGATCACTCAGGCCGGCCTTCGCGATCCAATCTCCGGCGAGTCCGCTCCGGCTCTCAGGCTAGCTCGGAGGAGCGCGCGCCTTGCTGCATCTCCACAGGAAAGGTCTGTATCTCCAAATCGATGCTGGCGATTTCGGAGCCGCAATCCTGGCGGTTGTTGCGGGTGCATTGGCAGAGTTCGGTAAAGCGGATATGACCGCTCTGGCTCAACTCGACGCCGGCGGAGATCATCACGCTGTAAATATCGACGCATGCCTGGCGCTCGAATTCGAAGAGCATGTTCACCGTGCCGGTGTCGTTTGCGCCGCGGCTCAAGACCCATCCGCCGCAGCCAAGGATTGCGCCGGTAAGGGTCTGAACCAGCCGCGAGGGCTCCTCGATGGAGATGGCCTTCATCTGCATCGCCCAGGGAACGCTGATGGGATTCGTCGTCTCGTAGCTGGGCATCACTACTCTCACATCCGCCTTATCGGAGGCCAGCGGCGCAGCGTCAGAAATGTGCCGGAGTCGAACGCCTGCTGACCGTCTTTGATACAACCGCGCTTTGAGCCGGCCCCAAGCGCCCTGCGTTGGTAATTGGAGGCACATTCACTCCACAAAGCAGCCGCTTAGAGAAGTGCGCCGGACGCATCCGCAAGCACAAGAAAAGGGAAATGATGTAGCTTGATAAACAGCATGATTGTCGGCTCCGGAATCGACCTGACAG
This sequence comes from Occallatibacter sp., assembly GCA_049522975.1. Classification (GTDB taxonomy): domain Bacteria; phylum Acidobacteriota; class Terriglobia; order Terriglobales; family Acidobacteriaceae; genus Telmatobacter. The sequence goes on from JBEKNI010000009.1 coordinate 9,042, forward strand.
AGATCGAGCGCATTCAGCAGTCGATGGATCGCTACGGGGCGAGGTTCCTCGACCGGGTGTACACGCTCGCCGAGCAGGCCTATTGCCTGCGCAAGCGCAATGCGGCAGAGAGCTTTGCCGCCCGCTTCGCCGCCAAGGAGGCCGGAGCCAAAGCCCTGGGAACAGGCATCAGCCAGGGAGTAAGCTGGCTGGAGATCGAAGTCGAGCGCGAGCCCGGCGGAAGGCCCACTCTTCGCTTTCACGGACGCGCGGCCGAACGCGCCGCCCGCCTGGGCGCCCGCCGCGCCGCACTGTCCATCACCCACACCGCCGCGCTCGCCATGGCCAGCGTGGTCCTCGAGGATGGGTGCTGAGGCCGCTGATTCTGCTATCCTCAAGGCAACCGTCGCCGTATTTTTCCTCAGGAGAGCGCCGTGCCAAGCCGCAAAGAGATTCAGTGGTCGCAACTGAGAGTGGGGTCCCTGATGTTGGTGGCCACGGCCGTGCTGATCGGGCTGATTCTTCTCATGTCCGGCTCGAGCGGCGGGCTGTTTACGCGCAAGCTGGTGCTCCGCTCCTACTTTGAAAATGCCGCGGGGCTCAAGGATGGCGCGCCGGTGACGCTGGAAGGCGTGACCATCGGCAACGTAATCCATGTCCGCGTGGTTCCGGAGCGCAATCCAACCCCAGTGGAGGTGGCCATGCGGGTGGGCCGCGAGTCTCTCAGCCTCCTGCACACCGATTCGACTGCCGCGATCGACCAGGCAGGCGTGCTGGGCGACAGTTATGTCGATATCAGCTCGGCCCACGCCAGCGGACCCCCTCCGGCGAACAACGCCGAGTTGAAGGCATCCGGCTCGCCCAGCATTCAGGATGTGGTCCGCAACAGCAACGAATCGATCATCGAGGCCAACAAGCTGTTGCACAAGGTGGAGACCACGGTCGATGCGGTCAACTCCAAGCGCGGTGCGGTGGGCGAGCTGCTCAACGACCCCGAACTCGCCCGCAAGATCAATCACATCGCCGACGATCTGGAAACCATCTCCGGAGCCGTCGCCCAAGGCAAAGGTACGCTGGGCAAACTGATCGACGACGATGCGCTTTACAACCGCGCCAATACGGCCATCGCGCGGCTCGACAAAATCACCAGGGAACTGGACGAAGGCAAGGGCAGCGCGGGCAAGTTTCTCAAAGACGAATCGCTTTATAACAACCTGAACGCCGCCGCCGCCAATGCCAATCAATTGGTGGCCGAGATCAACGCCGGTAAAGGCGCGCTGGGCATCCTGGCCAAGGACCCGGCCTTCGCGGCCCGGCTCGACGATACTGTCAGCCGCCTGGACTCGATTCTCAAGGGCATGGACGAAGGCAAGGGCACGCTGGGCCAACTGGCCCAGAACCCCGCCCTCTACGACCACGCCGACCAAGCCATGGACCAGGCCCAGCAGTTGGTCAAGAGCATCCGCGAAGACCCCAAAAAGTACCTGGTGATTCGCATGAAGGTGTTCTGAGGATGGGACTTCCGGTTTGTACCAATATCTATGTGGCAATGTGTTTCGGATACGCATTGCCCCTCCCAGAGGGAGGCGTCGATAATAGCCCAGGATGAAATCCTGGGAGAGCGTTCAATGCAGTGATTCTCGCCCCGGCGGGGCGGGGCGAAACACCGTTAGAACAGGTGAAAAAGCATGGCCGCTGATATGTTCCAATCCGTCACGATAGAGGGCTTCAAGAGCATCCGTTCGATCAAGGATTTCCCGTTGCGTCCAATCAACATCTTGATTGGGGCGAATGGCTCGGGAAAGTCGAATTTTTTGGAGGCGTTCGTGTTTCTCCAGGAGGCTCAAGCCGGACGCATGGATTTCTATGTTTCAAAACATGGCGGAGCCGACCGGCTCTTGCACTATGGTTCGAAAACAACGCAAGAAATAAAGGTGGCTTTAGATTCGCCGCATTTTAGATCTTTAGTCGCACATTATGGATATGTTGCAGGCGATAATCTAGCTGGAAATCTAGCTGGAAACCTAGCTGCAGCCATATTGGAATGGAGTTTTGTCAATCGGGCAGCTCCTTCGTTCCTACGTTACCAGTTTCACGATACCGGTTTCCATTCTCCTCTCAAGAAGACCAATGATCTCAATAATAACAATCGTTTCTTGTTCCCGGATGGAAGCAACTTGGCTTCCTTTCTTTTCCTGCTGAAACAGCGGTATCGGGAGTCTTATGATTTGATACGTAAGACGGTAGGGCTGGTTGCGCCTTTCTTCGAGGATTTTCATCTTGAGCCACAAGCTCTCAACCCGGAGACGATCAAGCTCGAATGGAAGCACAAGCGATCGGACCGCGAATGGGATTCTTCGGAATTGTCGGATGGAACATTGAGGTTTATCGCGCTGGCAACGCTGTTCTTGCAGCCGGTGGAGTTGAGGCCGTCGGTCATTCTTGTCGATGAACCGGAGTTGGGCCTGCATCCCAATGCGATTGAATTACTTTATTCCCTCATCCGTCAAGCATCCTTTGAGACACAGGTCATCGCCGCAACGCAGTCCCCCATGCTTCTGGATTGCTTCAATCCTGAAGATATTCTCGTAGCCAACAGAGTCGAAGGAGCTACCACTATTGAGCGGCTAAAGCCCGAACGGCTAGCCGAATGGTTGAATGACTACAGTCTCGGCCAGTTATGGGAGAAGGGCGAGCTCGAGGGAAAGCCAACGAAAGAGTAGCGATGCAACGATTGCTCGTTCACGTGGAGGGAAAGACGGAAGAGACCTTCGTCAACGAGGTGCTCGTCGAGCACCTGTTGGGGATCGGCTATGGCTCAGTAAGTGCGCGAAGACTTGGGCTTTCACAGCAACGCGGTGGTATTCGATCCTGGCAATCGGCGCGCAGGGATATTTTGAGACACCTCAAAGAGGACTCCGTCGCAATTCACGCAACAATGGTGGACTATTATGGGCTTCCGCGGGACTGGCCGGGCCGCGCGGAAGCCCCAAGCATGAACTCCTCATCCGCTAAGGCAGAGTACGTGGAATCGGCATTGAATGCCGATATTGTTGAAGCGATGGGGCCGCGTTTTGAGCCGAAGCGGTTTGTTCCGCTTGTTGTAATGCACGAGTTTGAGGGCTTGCTCTTCAGTGATCCAGAACGATTCGCGCAGGGGATTGAAAGGCGGGATCTCGCCGCGAAATTCCTTGCAATTCGTCAGGAATTTGAATGCCCCGAGGACATCAACGATTCTGCCGATACCGCGCCCTCCAAGAGGATTGTTGGTTTGTTCCCTGGGTATCAAAAGCCACTTTTTGGTCCCCTTGCGGTCATCGAAATTGGCCTATCGACCATCCGGACGGAATGCCCTCATTTCAATAGCTGGCTGGAACGGCTGGAATCGCTTGCGGACTGACCGCTGCCCCAAAGTATTGTTTCCAGGGCCCGGAAGTCCTCCGGTTTTCAACTTGCCGACAAATGGCCTGCCCCGCATTCCGCCGGAGCCCTACGCGTTGATCGCCATTCCCTCCACGGCGCCGTAGGCGTCGAGCAGAGCCTCGGCCAGCGTGGGATGCGCGTGGATCGTGAAGATCATCTCTTCTACCGTGCCTTCCAACTCCAGCACCGCGACGGCCTCGGCGATCAGCTCCGTGGCTTGGGGGCCAAGAATGTGCACGCCGAGAATCTCGCCGTACTTTGCGTCGGAGACGATCTTCACAAAGCCGTCATGATTGCCCAGGATCGTGGCCTTCGAGTTGCCCGCAAAGGGAAATTTTCCTACTTTCACTTCATAGCCTTTTTCCTTGGCCTGTGTCTCGGTGAGGCCGACCGATCCGATCTGCGGCTCGGTATAAGTGCAGCCGGGGATGCGGTCGCGGCGAATGGACCGGTAAGGCTTGCCGGCGATTTTTGCGGCGGCGATCATGCCAGCCATCGCGCCCACATGGGCCAGTTGCGGCAGCCCGGCCACGATGTCTCCGATGGCGAAAACTCCCGGCTCGGCCGTCTCCTGCGCGTCGTTAACTTTGATAAGCCCGCGTTCCAGTTCGATGCGGGTCTTCTCGACACCGATATTGGATGTCAGCCCGGCGCGGCCCACGGCGACCAGCACCTTCTCGGCCTCCTTTACCTGAGTCCTGCCGTTCGCATCGGTGAAGGTTACCTTCACACCGGTTCCGGTCTCTTCGACTTTCTCGACTCTTGCGCCGGTGTTGATCTCGATGCCGCGCTTCTTGAACAAGCGCGCGATCTCCTTGGAAACCTCCTCGTCCTCCACCGGAACCACGCGCGGCAGAAACTCGACGATGCTCACTTCGGAACCGAAGGTGCGGAAGAGTGAGGCGAACTCCATGCCCACCGCGCCTGCGCCGATAACGATCAACGACTTGGGAACCTGGTCGAGCGCGAGAATTTCGATGTTGGTGAGGATGCGTGCGCCGGGCTCCAGGCCGGGCAGCATCTTGGCCTCCGAGCCGGTTGCCAGGATGACGTTCTTCGCTTGGATCGCGCTGGTCTCGCCGCCGGACGCAGTCACTTCGACGGTGTGCACGCCGTCCCGCGCCGGGCCGGTTAGGCGGCCATAGCCCGCGATGACAGCGATCTTGTGTTTCTTCATCAGGAAGTCGAGGCCTTTGACGTGTTTGGTGATGACGGCGTCTTTGCGCTTGAGCACCGCGGCCCAGTTGAGCGTGGGCGCGCCGATGCCCTCAATTCCAAAATCGGCGGCGTGCCGCAGATGGTCCCAGATCTCGGCGTTGAAGAGCAGGGCCTTGGTCGGGATGCAGCCCACGTGCAGGCAGGTCCCGCCCAGCTTTGCGGACTGCTCGATCAATGCGACCTTCAGTCCGTACTCCGCCGCGCGAATCGCCGCCGTGTAGCCGGCCGGTCCGCCGCCGATGATTGCCGCGTCGTAGATGGTCTCCGTTTTCGTTTCAGCCAAGGGAAGCTCCAATCCGGGGCGCTGCCCTCTGCTTGAGAAGCGCCCCATTCCATAAACCAGTTTATTGGATGCCCGCTGAGCCGATTGCGCGTCTGCTTTGCACAGGCCACTCTTGCCGGGCGCATCTCATTTATCCGGCCATGGAAGGCTCTTCGGGCGGCCCACACTAGCCTCAAAAACCAGGGCGCGGCGAGGGTGGGCACCCAGGTTCCAATATTGATGAGCGCGCATTACAGGTCTTCTTGCACCAGTTCGGCTGTTATCCGCTGGGTCTCCGGCGCGTCACCGAAGCCAGCGATCCAATGCACCTCCGGCTCGCGGCGAAACCAGGTCAACTGCCGCTTCGCGTAGTTGCGATGGCCCTGCCGGGCGGCGGAGATTGCAGCTTCCTCGCTCAATCTCCCCGCCAGCACAGCCATCGCCTGCCGGTAGCCCAGGGAATCGAGAGCCTTCACCGGCCCATAGCGATCGAGCAGGCCGCGAGTCTCCTCGATCAGGCCGGCTTTGAAGATGGCGGCACAGCGGCGGTCGAGCCGTTTATAGAGCTCCGGACGCGGCGGGTTGAGGCCAATGCGCAGCAGGCGGAAGCCGGTCAGTGGGTTGCGGGCTTTTTCCTGGTCCCCCAGCATCTGCGAAAGCGGCTTGCGCGCGGCCAGGCAGACCTCGATGGCGCGAATCAGCTTGGGCGCGTCGTTCGCGTGAATGTGCGCGGCCGAGGCTGGGTCCAGCCGCCGCAGCAGCCGGTGCAGCCAGGCTTCACCGTGCGTTGTCCGGCTGCTTTCCAGGCGCGCCCGCAACTCGTGCTGCCGCTCTGGTCCGGCAAAGAGGCCCTCGCTGAGCGCTCTCAAGTAGAGGCCGGTCCCGCCGGTGACGATGGGCAGGCGACAGCGGCTGGCGATCTCCCGGAGCGCGGCCCGCGCCTGGCGGCTGTATTCGCCCGCGGTGAAAGGCTCGTCCGGGTCGGCTACATCGATGAGATGGTGCGGCAGCCGCGCTCGCTCTTCGGCGGTGGGTTTGGCCGTGCCCAGGTCCATGCCGCGATAGACGGCGACCGAGTCGCAACTGACGATCTCGCCGCCAAAGCGCTCGCCCAGCGCCAGCGAAAGCGCCGTCTTGCCGCTGCCGGTGGGGCCGAGGAGCAGCACGGCGAGCGGATTGGGCTGCGCGCTCATGGGCGCTTGCTCACTCACGGCCGCCACCAGCCGGGGGGAAAGATCCACTTGGGATTGGTACGCAGCAGCCACACGAGCAGGATGGCCGCCGCCGCCAGCAGCAGCCCGAAGATCTGGTTGCGCCGGTAGATGCGCATCTGCTCCCGGCGCCGCGTCTGCTCGGCCACTTGCTTGTGATACGGCTTGATGCGGGTCTGGACCATGGCGGGTCACCGAGCCAGCTTGTGTACGCGGCGCATCTCATCTATTCCGTGGCGCAACGAGCTTATGAGGCTCTCCGGCATGTCGGCGTTTGGCCTTGTCAGCGTATAGAAGGCTTCCGCCGCAGTTGGAATGAGTTCAGACCACTTTTCATCCGTCTTGACGGTGCCTTTATAATCGTCGGTTTCGTTTACGGCGGTGGAGTTCAACGCCAGTATCCAGGTTTCGATATTGCGCCGTGGAACAAGCCTGGCGATCGTTTCGTCCTGGATGCGCATAGCTCGAACTCGCGGTTCCTGCGCTTCCGTCAACTCTCTATCCATTTCTCCAATTCGTTGTGCAACCGTGCCGGTATCCGCATCAACGACAGTGACTAGCCAAGTATGTATTCTTGACTTCACAAGCCTGTAGGCATTCACTTGAGCGGGAAAGCTCTTCACGACAAAATCAAAGCCGCATCCCCTTCCGCGTGGCGAGATCACTGGACGGATGCCACGGTCAATGCCACATCTCTTCAAGTATGAACGTGTGAACGAAAACGTCCTATTATCTTCGCAAAGCACAATGACGGTAGTTGGCTTACTCATTGTTCCCACCCGCGAGCAACGGTCTCGGCGGGGTCCAGCCCCGTTTCAGCGACTTCGCGGTAGGCCTTGGTTCTTACATGACCATTTTCCTCGCGCGAGAACAGCAACCCGTATTCCCGCGCCCAGTAATTCAGAATCTCGGGGTGATGGGAGATAAGGATCAATTGGCCTTTGCTTTCCTCAACTGCATCCTCGGCGGCCAATAACCACGGCTGTATCTCGCGCAAAGAGATGAAATTGTCCGGCTCATCGAGAATGACTGTGTGGCCTTTCGCAATGAGAAAGTGGAGAATCATGTAGAGAGCGATGAGGCAGCGTTGACCATCGGAGAGTTCGTTAAGTCCCATGTGGATCGGTTTACCTGGACTATTGAATGAGGTGCGCAACTCTCCGACACCGCTCTCAAGTCCTGTAAATTGCAGAGAAGCAAAACCTGCAAGCGTCTCCTTCAGTGAATCCCTGAGGCCTATCACGCTCTCAACATCTGTACCTGCAAGTTGCATATACCAGGCAGCGAGATCCGAGAGATCCGAAAACGGATGCGTTTGCCCATCAAACTTACCCAACGGTAGCATTGTATTCGGTACGATCTTCAAACAGAACAACTGCTTCGAGAGCCAGTCGGCAAATAACCCAGCCTCCCCTCTGCTCGCGCTCAAAATAGGAAGCGCGGAAGAGGAATCACTGATCCTGAACTTACTAATCGGAGCAGCGCCACCCACGAGATACAGTGTCGCCTCCCCATTAGTGACCTCCAGGATTGGAGACCCGTCCACTTTCAGGCTTTCGGCTGCAACCGAGGCTGAAGAATTCGGGTGGCTTACGTCGTTCTCGAGCCGATAAACATATTGAGAGCCCGCAATCTCCACCTCAATCTCAAACACCTGTAGGGGCAGATTAAGCCACCTTGTCGCGTTTGATTGAAAGGCCCTCTGGTTCTCGAAGTTATTGCCACGCGCTGCCAAGAATGTCTTCAGGGCATGGACTGCGTCCAGCAGCGACGATTTCCCGCTCCCGTTTGCCCCGAGCAGCAGTTGCTTCCGCTCTGGCTTGTACTCGAAGTTGACGAAACAGCGAAAGTTGTCGATGTAAATACGTTTCAGCATGGCAGAATTATACGTCGATTGGCCCTCATCTGCATCTTCCGTTTGACTTCCCAACCCCGGTTTGCTCAGATAACCTTTCGGGGTCCGAAGAAACAAGAAAGAGCAGGGAACGTAACCATGAAAGTTTTGATTTTGGGTTCGGGGGGACGGGAGCACGCGCTGGCTTGGGCCGCAAAGCGCAGCAGCCGGGTTGCGGAGGTGGTCTGCGCGCCGGGCAACGGCGGCATGGCGGAGATTGCTCGCTGTGTTCCGGTGGACTTGAAAGACGTGGCCGCGATGCTCCGCCTGGCCGAGGCCGAGCAGCCGGGGCTGACCATCGTGGGGCCGGAGCTGCCGCTCTCGCTGGGGATTGTGGATGCGCTCCAGGAGCGCGGGCTGCGCGTCTTCGGACCTACGCGGGCCGCGGCGATGCTGGAGACGAGCAAGAGCTTCGCCAAGCGCTTCTTGCAGCGGCACCAGATTCCCACCGCCAACTACGCGGTCTGCACGAGCGCGGCCGAGGTGGAAAAGGCCGTCGAGCGCTTCCATCCGCCCATCGTGGTGAAGGCCGACGGGCTGCACGCCGGCAAGGGCGTCATCCTCTGCGAATCGCGGCAGACGGCCATCGAAGCGGCGCAGGGCATCTTCTCCGGCGCGCTACTGGGCGCAGTGGAAGAGCAGGTCATCCTTGAGGAGTTCCTGGAAGGCGACGAGATCAGCTTCCTCTGCCTCACGGACGGCCGTCATGTGGCTCCGCTGGTTCCCGCGCAGGACCACAAGCGCATCGGCGAGGGCGACACCGGCCCCAACACCGGCGGCATGGGCGTCTACTCCACCGACGCGATGCTCGACCCCGCCATGACCGAGTGGATTCTCGACCACATCGCCCGGCCCACGGTGCGCGGAATGGCCGAAGAGGGAACGCCCTTCGCCGGCGTGCTCTACTGCGGGCTGATGATGACCGCGCGTGGTCCGCAGGTGCTGGAGTTCAACGCCCGCTTCGGCGATCCGGAGACGCAGGCCATTCTGCTGCGCCTGGAGAGCGATCTTGTGGACGCTCTGGAGGCTTGCGCCAACGGTACGCTGGCGGAGACTGAGTTACGCTGGAGCCAGGGCGCTTCGGCCTGCGTGGTGGCCAGCTCAGCCGGTTATCCTGGGAGCTACAAGACCGGCTTCCCCATCACCGGCCTGGGCGACGCGGCTCAGGTTCCGGGGGTTCAAGTCTTCCATTCCGGCACCTCGCGTTCGGGCGGCCAACTTCTCACCGCCGGGGGACGTGTGCTGGGCGTTACAGCTACCGCGCCCTCGCTGGAAGAGGCCCTGGCCCGCGCCTATGAGGCCATGGCGCGGATTCACTTTGACGGCATGCATTACCGGCGCGACATCGGCCATCGCGCGCTGAGGAGGAAACCATGACACCTGCGATCACGCTCAATGAGCTGCTGGCCTGGAACGATGAGGTCTCTAATTTCTGGAAGGCGCATCTGGAAGCCAACCCGGCGCTGCTGGAGCTGCCTTGCGGCATCGGCGGCGCGGCGAATGTGCAGCAGTTCGTCCGGCATGTCTGGGGCGTGGAACTGCGCTGGGGACAGCGCATCGCCGGATTGCCTGTCTCGCCCAACGAAGAGATGCCGGACGGTCCGCTGGACGCACTCTTCGGCCTCCACGTCCAGGCCGTTCAGGTCTTCCGCGCGCTGCTGGACGATCCCACCCGGAACTGGGATGAGACGATGACACTGGATGTGAACTGGCTGCCTCCGCAGACGCGGACTTCTTCGCGGCGCAAGATCGCGGGCCATGCGCTCTTCCACAGCCAGCGCCATTGGGCGCAACTGGCTACGCTGGTGCGCGCCGCCGGATTCCCGTCGGGATTCAAGGGCGACCTGCTCTTCAGCTCGGCCCTGGCGTAGGCACGGGATCTGGACTGGCTTGAGCCGTTGGCCTGGCACTCCCCTGGGCCTGCTGGAAGCATCCGCGGCAGAACACCGGCCTGCCCTGCGTGGGCCGGAAAGGCACAGTCGTCGCCGCGCCGCACTGCGAGCAGTTGATGCGGGTCTCCGGGCGCACCCTGGAGCCCCCGCGGACGCGTTTAGCCTTGCACGCCTTGCAGTGCTTGGGGTCGTTCTTGAACTCTTTGTTGTGGAAGAATAGCTGTTCGCCGGCGGTGAATATAAACTCAGCGCCGCAGTCGAGGCACTTCAAAACTCTGTCGGTATATTCCATGGCCGGCTTCCCCAAAGAAGGGAAACTCTCTGAAATCGGCCATGAGCTAAAAGACTTGCCGGTCCCGCTTCCCTGTCTTCGTTCTCAAATCAACAACCGGGGCCCGGGCCGCAACAAATTCAGCGGCAAATACAATGTCCGCCCGGCAAGCCGGGAGGACCCAGAAAACACCTCTCGCCATTCGCGCGTAGAGCATTGAACCGAAATGAATGATAGTGTCGCGAAAGGCCGCCCCGTTTCAGCTTTGAGGCTTCAATTTGCTCCCCGCATTCTACGGGGGTCGCCGGGACGGCGCATCTCACGATTTTCCTGAGGCTAGTCAGCCTCCTTACGAGCCTTCTTGCGATTCCGCTTGCGCGCCAAAGCCGCTTTTACGCGCTTTTTCTCGCCGGGCTTCAGGTAGTAGGAGTGACGCTTGACTTCCTTGATGATGTCCTCCTGCTGTACCTTCCGCTTGAACCGGCGCAGCGCATTTTCCAGCGGCTCGCCTTCCTGTACGCGAACCTCTGCCAAAGAATCCCACCTCCAAACCTGCCAAGGGGCTTCTCTTATGATACTGGAAAGATTGGCCGTTGGGTCAAGCGCAATCCGGCAATCCGTTCAAATTCTCTTCCGGTTGCGTGGAATTCCGGCGAAGGCGGCCCCACGAGCCGGCTGGTCCCGATTTAGAATGGCTGCTGCCAGACGGGCTTGCCTGGCGCTCACCTGTCGAGGCAGCGCATCCTCCCGTAAACTTGACCCGGAGGCATTCAAACATGATCCGCGGCTACCAGGGGCGGCTGCCCCAGCTTCCCGCCAGTTGTTACATTGACCCGTCCGCGCAGGTGATCGGCGACGTAACGCTGGGCGAACGCTCCTCGGTGTGGATGAACGCTGTACTGCGCGGCGACGTGAACTCGATCCGCGTCGGCGCGAACTCGAATGTCCAGGACTGCGCCGTCCTCCACGGCCAACGTAATCTCTACCCGGTAGTCGTCGGCGACTGGGTCACCATCGGCCACAACGCCACTGTCCACGGCTGTGTCGTCGAAGACATGGTGCTCGTCGGCATCGGCTCCGTGGTCCTCAACGGCTGCCGCATCGGCGAAGGCTCGATTATCGCCGCCGGCGCCGTGGTTCCGGAGGGTACGGTGGTCCCGCCGCGCACCCTCTGGGCCGGCGTCCCCGCCAAGCTCCGCCGCCAACTCGACGACAAGGACCGCGCCATGATCCTGGAATACGCGCAAAACTATCTGGACTACACGGAGATTTACCTCAAGGAATCGGGCAACTGAGCTTGCCGGTCAGAGCCTACTCCGGCTTCAAATTCAACCCGAAATCGGCCGAGTTGCCCAGAATTGCCCGATAGTAGCCTTCATTCGGATACGGCTTGTAAATGCGATCGGAGTATTTCACCTTCGAGTACTTCTGCCAGCGCGGATTGCTGTGATCCGCTCCCGCCAAATCGGTGAAAGTAAAGGTGAGCCAAGGCCAAACCCGGATATATTCAACCGCCACCTCGGGCACTTTATCCTTCTCCGCGGTCACCTTCCCATAAACCCGCACTAGCGCCAATGCCGGAATCTTCACCGGATCGACCTTGATCCTGGCCAGGAAATCCCCATCGCCGCTCTTGGCCACGAGCATGATGTGGCAGTCGGTCATCCCGTCGAAAAAATGGTGCTGGATCAGCAGTGTCACATCCCCGTCACCCTGAGCCACCGGCGTAATCCCTCGCACGATGCCGAACCAACTTATGTAAGTTCCGGTCTTTCCGTGCATCGTGTAATTGCCACCGAAGGCCGCGTCGTTTGTCTGCTCCTTGTCGCTGAGTTTGGCAAAGAACGGAGCCTCGGCTGTGACCGGGCTGTAACCGCAGGTGCCAAGTGAGCCGGTGGGCTTGAGTTCCTTCACCGGCTGAATGTCGATGGGAGTCTGCGCCGTCGCGGCCAGTGCGCCAATCAGAGCCAAAACCAATACCTGCAACCGCATAAGAGCCTGCTTTCCGGGGAAGAATATTCGATAGACGCGGACGGAGGCGGTAGGTACCCAGCCTAGCGCAACAATTCCAGAAACTCATCGACCGTTAGGCCCTAGCCCTCGAACGACAACTGCCCCGAGGCCCATGCCGGCGTGATCGGTTTCGGTTCCGAGGCCAGTTCATAGACCAGCCGCTCCAGCACCAGGCGCTTATCCGGCGGCGAAGATCGCAACTCCAGATCGGCGCGGGCAATCAGCCGTAAGGCCCGCGTCAGATCGCGGCGGCTCTTGTAGCGGCGCGCTTGGCGGATCAGATCGTCGGCGGCAAAGGGCGGCATGCGGAAGCCTTGCCACAATGCCTGCCAGATCGCCCGCGAGTCGCGCACGTTCTTTTCCAGAATTACCAGCATCTGCCGGAAGGTCCGGGCCAGCATGTAAAGGTGCCCGATAGCCGAGTCCTCACCTGCGTCGTAGCTGTTCAGCAACCCTTGCAGCAGCGCCAGCGCGCGCGCCCGGTCGCGGGCGCTGATCGCCTCGGTCAACTCGTAAAGCGAGCGCTGCTTGGCGCTCAGTACCATGGTCTCCACGTCGCCCAGGGTGATGCGCCCCCGGCCCAGAGTGTAAAGGAGCAGCTTCTCCAGCTCCGATGAGATCAGCAGCATATCCGCGCCCAGCGCATCGGCCAGTTCGCGGGCCGCATCGGCTTCCACCCGCGTCCCCGACTCCTGCGCGGTAGCTACGATCCAGCGCATCGCGTCTTCCTCGGTCACCCGCGCCAGCTCAACCATGCCGCAGTGCGCGCCCAGAGTCTCGCCCAGCCGCTCGAAGCGGTTCTTGTCGTCCATCTCCATCCGCCGCGTGTCGGAGGGGATGCGCACAAAGTCAGCGATAAAGAGGAGCAGCGCCTGCGGATTGGGCGAGCGGAAGTAGCGCTCCAGCGCCGCGAACTCGTCCTTCTTTGCGCCCCGCGTGTAGAGTTGGCGCAGGTTGCGCACAAAGATCACCTGGAAGGGCGCCATCAGCGAGGGGCTCTGCGCGCGGTCCAGCGCCTCGAAGATCGAGGTCCCTTGCAGGTCCAGGTCAGAGAGGCAGAAATCCCGCAAATCCATTGGAACAAAGGCTTTGAGAACGGCCGCGCGGCAGCGGTCCAGGAGAAAAGTCTCGTCGCCGGCCAGCACGTAGCCGGGCCTGAGCGGTCCTTTGCCGGCAGCCGCGGCCTCGATCTCCGCCACAAAGCGAGCCATCGCGGAGAATCCAGCGCCCCAGCGCGCGCCGCTCATCGGGCCAGCCTCCTGCCTCCACCAAAAGATGGGTGCATGTGCCCCATCCATCGCGTTCTTTGCGATGGATGGGAACGGAACACTCTCCGCTCAGTGCCGCCAATAAGTGCGAAAATCATGCGGCTCCAGAATACCCTACCGGGTGGTATACTGGAATCCTCCCCGTAAGACCCTAAGAGGCGCGGAGAAAAGCTGCTCCGCGCCGCCTCTTTTGCCCCGGTTCTTCAGAATCCTTCCAGCACATCGGCCGCCAGTTGCCGCGCAAAGTCCCGCGCAAGCCGCTCTTGAGCCGCCGGGCTCTCCGGCAGCAAGGCTGGCAGGTTGACGCACTCTTGGTCAATCTACCTTGTGGCACTTTTCGTCATAACACCACTTCGTGATGAAATAACAATCCCCTCGCTCCTCAAACCCAGACGCATTCGCGATACAGGCCCTTGCTGAATTTGCCGAGAGAAGAAACATCCCGGTTTTTGTCGTATCAAGAGATAAGCTCTTTCAAAAGCTAGTGTCGCAAGCCCTCGACTTCTCCCAAAGAAAGTCACCAATGAGGTTCTTGATCATGCAGCCTCTGATGAGGAACGGATTGTCGAGATTGAGACTACTTATGAGCAGATGACCCTGGCAGCATTGAGATAACTAACATATCACTGATCCAACCTTCCGGCGGTTGTGGTATCGAGACACAAGACAATAATGACAGGCCATACAAATAGTGGGCCAAGTGCCGAGTCTTCCCAGATCTCGATGTTTCGAGACCTGGGAGGCCGGATGAAGCGGAAGAACTACGAGATGCGGTGGGCGCCGTCGGAGGCGTGGCAGATGTGAATCTCGGGCTTGATGCCGGTTTTGGCTTCGTAGCGCTTGCCTAACTCCTCAGCGAAGGCCTTGGCCTTGTCCTGTTCGACTAGGTTGACGGTGCAGCCGCCGAAGCCGCCGCCGGTGAGGCGCGCGCCGATGACTCCCGGTAACTCCTTGGCTAACTCGACCATCAGGTCAGCCTCCGCGCAACTGCCCTCGAAGTCCTTGCTGTAGCTGATGTGCGCCTCGGCCATCAAGCGGCCCACTTCCTTCATGTCGCCCCGAAGCAGAGCCTCGCTGGCGGCGACGGTGCGCAGGTCTTCGGTGATGACGTGCTTGGCGCGCAGGTAGGATTTGGGCTCCATCTCGTGGCCCCACTTCGCCAAATCCTCAAGTGTCGCGTCGCGCAGGAAGGGCACGCCGCCGCGATGGTTATTGATGATGGCGCAGGCGGCCTCGGACTCGCGGCGGCGGGTGGGATAATCGCCGCCGGCGATGGAGTGCTTGACCATGGTATTGGCGATAACCAGAGCGACGTCGGCGGGAAGGGGCGCGAGACGGAAGCTGAGGTCGCGGCAATCGAGCAGCAGGGCATGGTTCTCCTTGCCGTTGGCGGAGATGAACTGGTCCATGATGCCGCAGTTTGCGCCGACGAACTCGTTCTCGACGCGCTGGCAGAGGCGGGCGAGAACCGGGCGCGGATAGTCTGCGCCGATGAGCGAGAGGACGGCCAGAGCGGTGACGACTTCGAGCGCGGCGGAACTGGAAAGCCCCGAACCGAGCGGCACGTCGCCCCAGATGCTCAGACTGAAGCCGGGAATCTTGTGGCCCTCGCCAGTGAGGATGGAGACGACGCCCATCGGGTAGTCGCTCCAGTGCTTCGTGGCGACGGGCTTGGCGGCTGCGTCGAAGGTCTTCTCTTCGCCGTAGTTCTCGGCCCAGATCACAATTTTGCCGTCGGCGCGCGGCGAGATGGCGGCCAGGGTGGCGAAGTTGATGGCCACGGGCATGACAAAGCCCTCGGCGTAATCGGTGTGTTCGCCGATCAGGTTGACGCGGCCGGGGGCGACAAAGATCGCCGGTTCGGCGTGGAAGCGGGCCAGGTGCGAAGAACGAAGTACCGCGGGGTCATGCATCTCAGGTCACATCCTTATTCAGTGGTCAGTGAACAGTGGGCAGTGATCAGTTTTCAGTAACCGGAATTGGCAAATACTTTGTGACCAACTGAGCGGTCACTGATCACTGTCCACTGGTTTACAAGAGTTCAAGGTCAACGGTCATGGGCCATGCGAAGGACTGGCCCGCGGCCAGCGTGCGCGACCAGGGGCCGGGGATGGCGAGAGAATCCACCGGGGCCGTGGCCGGTTCGAGAGCTACGCAATGCTGCTTGGTTCCGGGCCTGTCGGGCCAGCCGCCATTGCAAATCCAAATTCCCAGGTAGGGCGTCAGAGCGGGGTCGAAGCGGATGCGCAGGCGGACGCCGGCTTTGGGCCGCTCCAGAGCGCACCAGTTTTCCGCGGCGGCGAGCGGGCCGGCAAAGAGCTTGTCGCCGGTGTTTGCTTCTGGAGGCAGCGCGACGCTGAGGTCGGTCTCGCCGCCACCGGCCAGTTTGGCGATGGGCCATGCGACGGTGTCGCCGCCTTTGCCCAAGCGTCCGCCGCCGGAGCCTTCCAGGCGCAGCGCTTTTATGGAAGCCGGCAGCACAACACGGTCACCTGCTTCCGAAGCGTAACCGGGATGCGCCGACCAGGCCCAAGGAGTCTCTTCAACGCCTGTGTTGGTGACCTTGTATTCGGCATGAAGGCGGTAGCCCTTTTCCGTCCGAGTCAGGGTCACGGCGCGCACCAGCGCCAGTGGCAGCGAGAAGCATTGGCCGCGCAGGGTGATGGAGCCGTTGGCGCATTTGAGGACCTGCCACGCGACCCGCCAGAGGTCGCCGTGATCGGGGACATCGACGGCACCGTTTACGGTCTGCGCGGTGCAACCGGCCACCGATGGCAGGCACTCATCCCAGCCGCTGGCGTCGCCCTGGTCAAAGCTCATCGAGCGGGTGCGCGGAGCGTAGGGAGCCAGAGGAGTTTGCAGCAGTTCGCTGCCCCGGACGAGGATGGAAGAGATCTTGCCGCCGAATTGGGGCAGGATGGTGACGGCGCAATCGCCGACCTGGAAGAGAACGTTTTCATTTTCAGTGCGGGTTACAACTTCTTCGGGCATTTCTCTCCTTATCCGATGACTTCCGCGGCGGCCGCAGTCAGCCGCTCCCAGATACGATCCAGCCAGGCCTGATGATCGGGCTTCATCAGCACCGAGCGCAGGCAAGTGACCAGCCCGGCGTTGCTTGCCGCGCCATTTGCCTGCTCAAGCCCAGCGGCGGGCTGAAACCACGCCAATGGCAATTCTACTAGCGCCAAATGCAAATCCCGCCGGGCGCACGCATCGAAAATCTCTCGCGCCAACTGCGAGGCGTGCTCTGGTGTTTTGGAATTTACCTTCCAGACTACAATATCAAGTTCCGGCGCGCCAGCGGCAAGCGGCAGAAAACTTACGGATTCATCTTGCCGCAGCCGGCGGTCCAGTTCGACGGCCGCCGCCCGGCCGCGAGCCAGACCTTGGGCAAACTCGCCTCCCGGCGTGAGCGGCAAAAGCCGCTGCGTGGCCCACAAAGCCACCGCCGAGGCCCCTGCGCGCGAGCACTCCAGGCTGATCTCGCCCAGATGCAACTGCTTTGAGGTGAAGTAAGTGTAGGGCGAGTCGTGCTTGTAAAAGCGCCCCACGGCCGGATCGCGAAAGAGCACGCAGCCGCAGCCGTAGGGCTGCAACCCGTGCTTGTGCGGGTCGATCACGATTGAGTCGGCCTGGCCGATAGCCTCAAAGGCCCGTCGCGCCGGGGCCTCTAGATCATCAGGGATCAGGCGGAAGTAGCCCCCGTAGGCGGCATCGACATGCACGCGAAAGCCGTACCGCTCGCGCAGCGCGAGGATTTCGGTCAGAGAGTCTACCGCGCCGATGGCCGTCGTGCCCAGCGTGGCGACCACCGTGCCGACGTCGCCTTTGCGCAACTCGGCTTCAAGCGCCTCCAGGCTCATGCGTCCCCGGCTGTCGGCGGCAACGGGTGTAAACTCCAGCTTCAGCACGGAGGAGATGCGGGCATGGGTGTAGTGCGCCTGTTCGGAGCCGACGATTCTCTTGCCGGGCGCGAGTTGGCCGGAGATCCACAGCGCCTCCAGGTTGGCCATGGTGCCGCTGGAGGCCAGGTGGCCGAGGAATTCTGTCCAGCCGAAGATGCCGGCAATCTCCCGCACCGCCTCGATCTCCATCTCCGAGCTGGCCCGGCCGCCGTCCCGCGCGTGGTTGTTGGGGTTGATGGTCATGGCCAGCGCATAGGCGGCGCGCGCCAGCGGGTGCGGCGGCTTGAGCATCTGCCCGGCATAGAGCGGATGAAAATAGGGGTAGTTGTCGCCCAGCCGGCACGCCACTTCGTCCAGAACCCGCTCGATCGCCACCGTATGAGAGACCGGTTCAAAGGCTGGCAAGGACGCGAACTGCTCTTCAAGCAGTTCTGTGGCGCGCGACAACAGATGGGGCACCGGATCCTTGGGCATGGCGACCTATTACTCTATCACAGTTGGAACTGTCGCCATAAAAGGTTATTCATCAATAGCTTCCGGAGGAGCAGGGGTGATGAACCGATCGGAGAAGGGGATTTTTTTCACCCGTCCCTAAGACTGCTGCGTGGAGTAGACTGATTTCAGTTTCAGAATCACTCCGGCTTAGCTTGATGCGAAATAAGCGATGCCATCGAAGTGTGGATTTGGAGGCGAAAGGGGCTCATGGATCGGCCGTGCAATTTCCTTAGCAAACGAACTGACTGGCTTCGGTTTCTGGCTGTTTCGGCTGTAATTGGATTTTTCGAGATTCCGATTCACGAGTTCGGCCACGTATTGGGATACCGGCTGCTGGGCGTTCCCGCAACGATGTCCTACGCCCGCGAGATCCTGCCGCCCGGCGAAGAGCAGCGGTTCCTGGGCGTTGCCGGGGGGCCATTGTTCACGATTCTGGTCTGCTATATTGCGATTCTGCTGATCTATCGGAGGAAGTGGCTGACTGTGGCCTTTCCGCTGGCGGTGATCATGAGTCTGGACAGAATCATTCTTTATGGAATGGATTGGAAACAGTTGCTGGTGCTGCGCCGGGCTCCGGGAATGGATGAGACGAAGATGGCCGTGCTTCTGGGCTGGAATCCTTTTTTCTGGTATGCGGCCTTGACTCTGCTCGTTCTTCTGGCCTGGGTTCTGATTCTTTTTCGCCTGCGCTATGGGGTGGTACGGAACATCGCGCTGTGTGCCGTTCCAGCGATTCTCTACGTGGCGATGGCGGCCTTCGGCGTTTTCGTAGTGGAACGCCACCTCTTCCCGGAGCAGTTCCGAATCCAGTTTGGGTGATGCCTGTCAGGCTCTTTTCAGAAGGGCGAACGTTTCTCCAAGCAGGTGACTGGTGCGCGGAAGCAGATCGAACACAGGATCGCCGGGCATGGCGACTTCTGACGGTATTGCAGTTGGATGTTCCATAATAAGACGTTATCCATCAGCGGCTTCCGGAAACGGGATGGGCGGTTTGGGAGGGGGGAGCAACAATTCTCTCTCCGGTTTCCCACGAAAAATGCTATTATGTTTTCAGCGTTCGAGCCGAAGCGGGCGTGAGCAGCAACTCGCCCAACCAAGCAACGTTCTGCCAGTGGTCGCTCCGATTCATCCAGCGCAATTCAATTCAGGAAACACGATCAAGATGGAACAAGGTACTGTGAAGTGGTTCAATGACGCGAAGGGCTTCGGCTTTATCTCGCGCCAGAGCGGCGAAGATGTCTTCGTGCATTACTCTGCGATCAATTCAAATGGTTTCAAGAGTTTGCAAGAAGGTCAAGCCGTGCAGTTCAACGTGGTGAAGGGGCCCAAGGGCTGGCAGGCCGCCGACGTGCAGCCGCTGTAATACCCGCAGGCCGGGTCCGGCGGAATCCAGCAGACAGAGACGAGGGCCGGGAGAGATCCCTGCCCTCGTTTGCCTTTTTGCCGGTGAGGAACCGGTTTCGGCCGGCAAGATCTTCCCACCAAATCCGCAGTGCCCGAATCTCATCGTCCTTTGGCTTTGTCGCGGTCGGCGAGCAGCTTTTTGCGCTCGCGGATGAGTTTTGCGCGCTCCTTTTCAGGCAATGCCAGGATGGCCTTGGTGCGCTTGGGGAGCTTCTCGTAGATGAGCGCATGGGCGCGAGCCAGTTCCTCCTCGATCTCGCGCGGGCGGAGCGCGTCCCAGCGCTCCAGCGTCACCCAATAGGCCTTGGCCAGGTAGGGCGAGGCGCATATCCCTTCGCGCTCCAGCAACTCATGAAAGCGCTCGGCTCCGCAGTGGAACCAGAGGACGCCGATTCCTGTGCCGTCGAGATCGGTCATGGCGAACATCTTGCCGCCGATATCGCGGTCGCCGGCAAAGTAGACCAGGTGATGGCCCCAGTTGACGGTCTCAACAACGTGGGGCAGCGCCAGGCAGATTTCGCGGATGCGTTCGTTGTCCATGGGGTGATTTTATGCCGGAAGCCGGGCCCGTGGAAGGTCCAAGCCGGCTGGCGGCCCAGGCCTCGATTCTGGAAGGCGGGAACTCCGTGTCTTACGGCTGCGGCGAATTGTAATGGACGAGCTTGGGCGTCAGCCGGCGCAGGAAGAACTCTTGAAAGAGATTCTGCGCGGCGTATTCGGCTATGCCGATGCTGGTATTCTCGAAGGTCAGCGTGACTCCATTGCGATTCGCCGCCGGGTAGTAGAGGTTGGAGATGCCTCCCGACGCAACGCTGGCGGTGAGGCCGGAGTAGTTCGGCTGCCAGTGTCCGTTGTCGCCCCGGCAGACCACCGACATGGCGATGGCATAGCCGATGCGCGAACGCTTGCTCCCGGTCCCTTTGTAGAAGTAGCGCGGGTCCTGTTTGAGCAGGGACGGCAGCATGGCTGCGCCGATCATGGTGCCGATGACGTTGTCGGCGTAATTGGCGGCAAAGCGCTTGCCGTAGCCCTCGGCGCCTTCTCCGTAGCCGCTGAAACTGTCCTGGGCCTGTTCGATTCCAGCGAAGAACCCCGTCGACAGAAGCGTAATCGGGTCGATCATGGAGACCGCGGCGAGATGAAATTTCTGCTTCGAGGTAAGGGGAGGCGCACTGGGCGCGTAGGCGACATAGAAGTTCGGAATGACGCCCAAGACGCGCTGCTTTTCCTCCTCGTGGAACTGCGCCTGGGCGATCTCCTGCTGCGATGCCGTCACGCGCACTTCGCTTTGGGCGGTGGTGACCAGCATGGCGATGGGCTGCGCCTCGTAGCTCTCGCCGGAGCGCAGGATCCCGGTGACGACCTGGGTCGCAAATCCCTTCGCGGTGACGGTGAGCGTGAATGCGCCGACAGGAACGCCGGTGAAGTCGAAGCGTCCGCTGGCGCCGGAGGTCGTGGCTCTCAGCGACAGAGGAGTGGAAGAAGGCTGTGAGAGCGCTATGTGGGCGCCTTCGCAGACGGTTCCCTCCCGATCCACTATGACGCCATGGATGCTGCCCGGCGCACTCTGCTCGGGCGGCTGGGGTGCGGCCGAAGCCAGTTGCGCAGGGGCAGCCTGTGGTTCGGGCGCGCTGGGCGAGGCGGCATTGTCGGCAGTCAGCGGCAAGGACGGCGTAGCTTGCTGGGAGCACGCCGGCCCCGCAAGAGCGAACAACGCCACCCATGCCGCGATCTGGAGAGATTGCAGCACTCGGCGGCGCGGGCCATTCGACCCGCTGTCCGGATGTGATTGATCTTTGATCTGACCCGCTCCCTGCCATCGCGGCGCGGGGGATGCGCCTGTTATAAGGATAAACGGCGCGAGGGGACGGAGCGAGATTGGACCCGCACTAAGTCTCGAAGCTTCTGGAAGCGGCGATCCCTCTCCGCCTGCCCCGCCGCTGTTGAGAACCTTGATCAAAGAGCTCAGAAACGGGCTTCAAACGCCCGGAAACGGCGCTCCAGTTCCCACTGCGCGGCGGCCTTTTCGCTCCCGTCGAGAAAAGTCTTACACGCCGCGGAGGGCTTGTCGCCGCCCAGCGGCTGGGCCTTGCAGGCTGCGGCGGGAGTGGTGAAGGCATCCGGAGCGGCCCAGAGGCTTTCGCCGGGGAGGAAGCTGTGCTCCATGCCGGTGCGGGCTAGCTGCTTGAGGTCGGCGTAGCTAAGGTGGTAGTCGAGGGCGGCGCGGACGTACTCGCCGGTGATGTCGATACGGCTGACGCCTTCGTCATCGGTCGAAAGCGCGACCGGGACGTGGGCGGCGCGGTAGAGCGGGAAGGGATGGGCGGCGCCCTTCACGCCCAGAATGCCTTCATTCGAGCTGAGATTGATCTCGACCATTACGTGCTTCTGCGCCATCTCCTTGAGCAGGCCGGGGGCGTCGTCCTCGTACATCACGTCCACGCCGTGCCCAATGCGCTCGGCATGGCCCAGTTCGACGGCCCGGCGGACGTGAAAGCGCAGGCCCTCGGGCGGCACCAGGCCCGGCGCCAGTTCGCCGGCATGCAGGCTGATGTGGACCTTGGGATAAACGGAGTGCAGGTAATCGAGCATTCGCATTTGCAGCGTATAGTCGCGCATGGAGAGGAAGCCGTCCTCGGGCATGACGAAGTTGAGGCCGGCCCAACTCGGCTCATGGGCCTCCATGCTCTGCTGGATGGTCTCAAAGGCCAGCAGCGTCTGCGCGAAGACCTGCTCGGGCGAATTGCCGCGCAGGATCTGGTAGATGTAGCGGACCTGGACCCGGCAGGCGGGCGCGGCTTGAGGAGTGTCGCAGTGCTCGATGTCTTTGCGCAGCGCCTCGGCGGCCCGCACGTCTTCGCGGTCGACGAAGATCTCATCCCGCAGGCCGACGGCCAGCAGCGTATTGCGGTACTTGGCAAAGTCGGGAACCAAGGGGTTTTGCGCCGCAAGATAGGCGGCGTGAGAGAAGCTGGGCGTCTCCATCAACTCGACATACTGCTGATTCTGCGCGGCGGCGCGGCTGGCGATCTCGTCTACCCATTCGCCGATGTGCTTCTTACTGATCCCGCCGTAGCGGCCGAAGGTGGAGAAGAACTGGTCGTGGCCGCTAAAGCCGGGGGTTCGGACAAAGCTGCGCATGGAAAAGGCGTTGACCAGGTGGTCGTAGAGGGCCTGATCGGAAGTGACCTGCGATGCAGGGGTCAGCGGCGGCGCGCAAGGCTCCTTGATGGGATCGCCCTTGTCATCGCGGGCGAACTTCAGCCCCGCCGGATCGATGCACAACTGGTCCTCGCCGGCGTCGCGAAGGAAGGTCTCGGCATAGACTGCGCCGGAGAGGTGGATGTGCAGGTCTGCGCCCTTGGGGAACTGATCGAGAAATGCGCGCAGAGCCAGCGGACCGTCGTGCAAGGCGGCCTGGTAGGCTCGGGCGGCGCGGGCCTCCGAGGCGGGGGTTTGGGCGCGGGCCGGGGTTTGGAGGGCGGCGGCGAGGGCGGCTAAGGCGAAGCTGGCGGCAAGGCGAACGGAGCGGTGCATGATGCTTTTCAGTTTAGAGCAAGCCGGGAAAGACGGGGAAGGTTTGCGGACCGGGTTTGGCGCGGGAAGAGGGGAGTTGTATACTGTCAAGAGTCGTTGCGGCCAACTGCTTGCGGACTCGCCCACACCCTTCGGGGATGCCGGAATCCGCGCGGGAAGTTGCAACGGAAAGTCTGCGCTGAGGCCAGGTAGCTCAGTGGTAGAGCGCGGCCCTGAAAAGGCCGGCGTCGGCGGTTCAATCCCGTCCCTGGCCACCATTCCTGAATTACAAAAGAGTCCTCTCCGCGCTCGCGGTTTTGCGCTTTGGCGCAGTGGATGGAATAGCCCGCGGCCCTCGAAAGGCCGGCGTCGGCGGTTCAATCCCGTCCCTGGCCACCATTCCTTGAACAACCAGAGAACTCCACTTCGCGCGAGCGCCGCTGCGTTTGAGCGCGTCGGCAGCACCGCCGCGCCCTGAATCCGTGGCTGGACTCAAGGCACGCCAATCTGGGCAATGTCGGTATAGGGGTCACGAACCTGGATCTGATAGACCAGGGGCGCGCCTCCAGGATAAACCCAAATCTCCAGGCGATAGGAACCAGGCGGAAGATTGAAAAGGTAATACATGCCGTCGGCTCCCGTGCGGACGGGCACAGACCGCGCTCCCTGCGGGCCAACGACGCTAACCTCGATACCAGCGGCGGGACTTCCATTCTTGTGAATCAGCCTGCCGCGCACGGTGGCGGCGCTGGCCATTGCCGCGGCCAGGACCATCACAAGTCCGCACAGCGCTACTTTGAAGAGAAGAACCCTGGGTTTCATTGCTGCGCCTCCGTAGGTGCGGGCATGGTCTTGGATGCATCGGCAACCTTCTGAAGAGCCTGCTGAGGAGGGTTGTATTCCGCGGGGGGGCGGGACAACTTGATCTGTTTCAGCGTAATAGTCTGCCCTGCCCGTTCGACATCCACATCGTTTTGGGCGTCCGGGTTCAGATCAACCGGGTGGGAACTGAATCCGTTATGGCTGACCGAGATCACGGGAAAGGCCATCTTTCCGTTCACATCCGGCCAGCTATAGATGTTCAGTTTGAACCGTCCACCGGGATAAGGCACAAGCAGGGGAGGCTGCAGCGCAATGTCGGTTACGTCCAGCGGTTCAATGGGTTGGCCGGACTCATCCGTCACCTGTCCGGAGACGACCCAGACCTGGTAGGGAGGAGCGGGTGGCCGAACTTGAGAAACCAGCGTGTGATTGATGAGCATGGCGATTCCTACCAGGGCCGCCAGAGCGCCGCCCAGTTTGAGCGTTCCCACGGCGAAGGATGCTCCCTCGATGCCCCCGAGGAACCTGTACGTCAGAGCCGCAAGCCCGGTCGCGAGGAGGAAAGAGATGGTGATGGGGGGAATATTATCGAATCGAAGCGGAAGAAACACCGCGCATCCAAATCCAAAAAACGCGAATACAACGACAACAATGTCATCGAGAGACCACGCGCGGCCTTTGGTTTGGGGAACGAGAGCAGGGGGCTTGGCTCGCCTGCCTTGAATAGGATTCGCCGAATCGGCCATGGTTCCTCCGGGGGAAAGTGGAATCGCATGAGGGGCCTGTTGGGGACTGCGGTTGCTTGGGGAACCCTGACTTGGGATCAGGGAATAACTCAGGGAATTATCGAACTCATTTTGTCCAATTGCAAGCAAAATCAGCGGATAACCTTTCGGAAAAATCAACCGGCGGGATTTGGGAGAGCGGCGCCCAGAGCGGAAGCCCCTGCCCATTCAACGCAGTCAATTCCCGGAGAGCTTCCAACAGGTCAGGAGTCGACGTTCTATGCCGTCTCGGTCAGCGCCTCGGTAGCCTTGCTCATCCTGGCGGTGCGCTCGATTTTATCCCAGTTGAAGGGCTTGCCGTCGATGGCGCGCTTGAGGGTCTTGAAGAGGACGATGGAGAAGACCTGGCGGTAGGTGAAGCGTTGCAGCCAAATGTGGAAGAGGAGCCAGCCGTCGCCCTTGTTGGCGGGATGGCGGCGCTCCAGCGAGAAGGCTACCGACGAGGTGATGAAGTCGATGAGCAGGAAGCCGACGAAGTAGACCAGCAGCTTGTTCAAGTCCGCGGAAGAGGCTGCCAGGGGATGGAAATGGCGGTTCATGAAGTAGTTGACGATGCCGTAGAGGAACATCATGTCGATGAAGGGCGAGACCAGGGGGAGCAGCATCTGAAAGATGAGGATGTTGGGCAGGGCGAAGAGGCCCATGGCCTTGTTGCGGACGAAGGCCATGCGATGCTTCCAGACGGCCTGCAGAATCCCGAAGGACCAGCGAAAGCGCTGGCGCATAAGACCCTTCACGTTGACGGGGGCCTCGGTGAAGGCCAGGGCGCGATCTTCGTAGACGACTTTCAGTTTTTGCTCGAGCAGGGCCATGGTGAGGTCGGCGTCCTCGGCTACTGTGTTGATGGGATAGCCGCCGGCTGCCTTGACGGGGGCGGTGCGCCATGCGCCGATGGCTCCGGGAACCACCACGACGACGTTGAAGAGGTCCAGGGCGCGGCGCTCGAAGTTCTGGCTGGTGATGTACTCCAGGGCCTGCCAGCGGGTCCAGAGATTGACGCGGTTGCCCACCTTGGCGTTTCCGGCGACGGCGCCGATAAGCGGATCTTCGAAGTGAGGGATGAGCTTGGAGATAGCGTCGGCGGCGATGACGGTATCGGCGTCGATGCCCACGTAGATATCTTCTGTGAGCCGGTCGAGGGCATAGTTGAGCGCGGCGGCCTTGCCTCCGTTGGGCTTGCAGAGAACCTGGACGCGGCCGGCGGCGATCTCGGCGGCGTAGGCCTCCCGCGCAATCTCGGCGGTGCGGTCGCTGGAACCGTCGTCGATGACGATGATGCGTAGGTTGGCGTAGTCGGAGTTGAGCACCGAGCGGATGGTGCGCACGATGACCTTCTCCTCGTTGAAAGCGGGGATGAGGACGGCAACGCGGGGGTTGAATCCGGACGAAGCCGCGCGGCGCGGGCGGCGCAGGCGGTCGATCACAGCCAGGACGCCCACCAGCAGCAGGCGCGCGCTCATCAGGATGTCGCCGGCAAAGAAGACCAGCACGATGAACTGGCCGATGATGGCCAGGCTGGAGAAGGCGATGGAGTCGGGCAGGGCGCGCAGGTACTGGGAAAAGCTGATCTTGGGCATGACCTCGGCGGTGGTCTTGCCGAGCAGCGCGGAGACCGGCACGATGGAGTAGCCGTGCGCGCGCAAGGCATCAATCAGCATCGGCAGGGCGGCCACGGTGGCCGAGCGGTCGCCGCCGCCGTCGTGGAGCAGAATGATGGAGCCGCGAAACTGCGGCTTGACCTTCATGACCTCCAACTGTTCGAGGATCAACTCGGTCATCTCAGCCGGCGTCTTGTGGGGATGCTCGTTCCAGTCGTTGGTGTCCAGCTTGCTACCGACGATGGTGTATCCGGCCCTCTGGATAATCTCGACGGGGGCGGCCTGGTCGTCGGTGTCCGGCTCCTCGTCGATGTCGTAGGGCGGGCGGAAGTAAAGCGGCTGGATGCCGAGCTTGCTGGCGAAGAGCCGCTCGGTGAGCTTGAGTTCCAGGTCCAGTTGCTCGGTGGTGATTTCGCTGATGTCGGGATGGGTCCAGGTATGGTTGCCGATCTCATGGCCTTCGCGCACCACCCGCTTCATGATTCCGACATTCTTTTGCCCCTCGTCGCCGATCATCATGAAGGCGCCCTTGACGCCTTTGTCGCGGAGAATGTCGAGAATCTTCGGCGTCCATTTGGGATCGGGGCCGTCGTCGAACGATAGTGCGACTTCGTTGGCGTGGTAACCGTACTGCTCGATGGTGTAGGTGCGCGGGTAGACATCCATGTGCTCATCGACGATGAGCTTCCTGCGCGGGTCGGGCTCGTCGGTGTCGACCGTGACGGTGCGCTTGCCGGGCTGGGGCAGGCCGGTGACGCGGATGATGTCGCCGTCGCCCTCGTCGTCCACATCGTGGCCGGGCTGAACGGAACCGAGCGCTTGCAGCGAGTCTGGGCTGCTGGGCTTGTCCCAGACATTCCACAGCGAGCTGTCCTCCTCACCCAGGCGCCAGAGAGCGAAGGTCTGCAGGCCTATTCCGCGGGCGGCGCGCAACTCGTTCAGCACCGTTACGCCATCCAGAAACCAGACCACGTGGCGCTGGTTCAGGTCTTCGTCTATGTACTCGAAGTGCGGATTGAGCGAATCATATTCCAGATCCAGGTCGGCGTCGGCGTCGGAAGCCCGCTGCAAGGCTTCGGAGACGGGAAAGTCTTCCGTATTGAGAACCTGCGGCTTGGGGTGCCTACGGTCCTTTGGATTGGGAATGGTCAACGTCCAGTCGTAGCCGTAGTTGCCGATGGCGCAGATCAGCTTCTCCTTGGGCACGATTTTTAGGGCGCGGTTCAGGTTGCCTACGAACCACTCCTGGCTGGCGATCGGCCCCGGATCGCTGGTGGTCTGGTGCTCGTCGTAATTCATCAGCACAATGCCGTCGGAGTTGGCGGCAATGCGCTTCAGATCGTCGTCGGGGGTCGAGACTGCGGCGTTGACGTATAGCCGCAGATTGCGCGCGTGCAGGTCTCCATAGAGCTCCTGAATGAAGCTCAGATAGCTCTTGACGCCGTTGTCGGGAAGGCTTTCGAAATCCAGTGAAAGCCCGCGATAGGCAGGAAAAGCGGTAAAGAAGCGAAGGATCTGCTGGCGCAACGCGGCGCGATTGGCGCCGTCGGCCAGCAAGACGGCGATGTCGGCATCCCATGCCTGGGTCTTCGCGTTGAAGTTGTTCAGGTGGGGAAAAATTTCGGTGTCTTCCTTGGCGGCCAGAATCACCCGCTTGACCTTGTTGAGTTCGTCGGGATCGCGTACCGTTGCGCCGTCGATGACCGCATACTCGCGGTGGGTGTCGTTGTTGACGGCCAGCAGCGTTGCCTGGGAAGCGTCGACGTGCAGCCACTCGGGAAAGAGCAGATCGATCTGGTGGACGTGCTCCTTGAGCGAGGAGTAGCTGGCCTCGTCATAGGGAACGTAGTAGGCCGCGCGCAAACCTTCGCCGGTGTTGAAGGGAATCTCGGAGGGTTTGCGGCCGGTCTTGCGGCGCGCGGGGCGCTGGCCTTTGACGCCGCGCAGCAGCGGCGCACGGTCGGGCAGCGCCTTGTAGTTATGCTTGGGCGTGGAGAGCAGCAGCTCCGGCAACCGCTGATAGCGCAGCACGTTGAAGATGAATGCGGCCAGGACCAGCGTGGAAGCCACGGCCGCCGCATCCAGGATGCGGCGCAGCCGCTTCCATCGCTTGCGCTGCGGGTCGAAGAATATCTGCTGATCCGGCATCTAGGGCCTGGCGTGTCTTTCTGCGAGAACGGGGCTGTGAGAACGGAGCCGCGAATAACGAGGCGCGAAAACCGCCGAAACCGTCTACGCTATACATTACGAATCGTATGGAAGCTACCTGCCAGAGTCAATCGGGAGCCGCGCGCCGGGTTCGGTTCCGCGCGCTTAACTTCGTCTCTGTTCTCCTGGCGCTTGCCGCCGGCCTGGGGTTGCGCCTGTGGATGCTGAAGCACTTCTTCGAGCTTCGGGGAGATCCGCTGATCTACGGCGACTTGGCCAAGAACCTGTTGCTCCATGGGCAATACGCCTTCACTTCGCCCGAGGGGAGTCTGGCGCCCACGCTGGCCCGGCTGCCCGGATACCCGCTCTTTCTGGCTCTCTGCTTTCGCCTCTTCGGGATGGAAAACTACGTCGCGGTCTGCTGGGCACAGATTGCGATGGAGCTGGCCGGCTGCCTCCTGCTGGCCGATTTCGCGCGTCGCATCGCGCCGCCTTCGTTCAGGATCGGCGCCGCGCACTGCACGCTGTGGCTGGCCGCGCTCTGTCCCTTCACGGCGGTCTATGCCGCCGAGCCGCTTACCGAAGCGCCCACGCTCTTTGTACTGGCGCTGGCGCTCTGGTCGGCGGCTTGCTTCCGCGCCCATCCGGGATGGGGCCCGGCGCTCTCGTTCACCTTTGCCGTCACCTATGCGGCCCTGTTGCGCCCCGACGGCGCGCTGGCGGCAGTGGCGCTGGCGCCGGCTCTGCTGTTCGGCTTGAAGCGCAAAGAGCTTCCCTCGTCGGTTAAGGAGACTGCGGAAAAACTCCCCCGGGCGGTAGGCCGGGACTTTAGTCCCGGCATAAAGCCGACGCAATCAACCGGAGCTTTACAGGCTTGGAAAAAACTCCTCCGGGCGGTAGGCCGGGGATTTATCCCCGGTGTAAGGCCAATGGAATCAGCGAGGGCTTTAGCCCCTGAGGTGTGCTTTTCGGAAGCCCCTCCTTCGATCCCGCCGCTTTCAGGTACCCAAAAGGCCCCCGCCCTCCTCCGCATGGCCCTGGTCTGTCTGCTGCTGGCGCTCACGCCCTTCGCCGCGTGGACCGCGCGCAACTGGCGAGTCTTCCACGTCTTTGAGCCTCTGGCCCCGCGCTACGCCAACGACCCCGGCCAGACCACCTATCCCGGCTGGCAGCGCTGGGTGAAGACCTGGTGCCTGGACTTCGTCTCTACCTATGAGGTCTATTGGCCGGTCCCGGGCAGCTCTCTAGACCTGAGCAAGCTGCCCAGCCGCGCCTTCGACAGCCCAGCCCAGTACGCCGAGACTGCCGCGCTGGCCGCAGACTACAACGACCGGGACGGCGCGACCGACATTGTGCCCGACGTAGACGCGCGCTTTGCCCAACTCGCAGCCGAGCGCATCGCCGCCCATCCCCTGCGCTATTACCTCTGGCTGCCGCTGGGACGGGTTGCCGACATGTGGCTCCGCCCGCGCGTCGAAAACCTGAACATCGATCTGGATTGGTGGGTCTACGCGCATCACCACGTCGAGACCCGTTTCAGTTGGTTCTATGCCGGCCTCAACGCGTTCTATCTGCTGCTGGCGGCTGCCGGACTCTGCCTGCGGCCCGGCTTCTGGCGGCCCATGCTGGCGTACATGCTGCTGCGCAGCGCCCTGCTGACCACCATCGAAGCCCCCGAGGCGCGCTACACGCTGGAGTGCTTCCCCATGCTCTTTGCGCTGGGCGGCGTGGCGCTTTGGGCGGCTCTGCTGAGGGTTGCGGCGCTGGGGAAAAGAATAGGGTCTCTGAGCTCGGGGACCTCGGACTAAGCTGGCTTTGTATCAGGGCACGACTTCAGTCGGGCCGAAAGTGCCGCAAAATCAACGCGAGCTTCAGCCCCGGAGGAACAAACCCGCGCCGCTCGGTGTCTAACAAAGTATGACCTTCCGATTCCGTTGGGGCCGGATGCTTCGGGTAGTGATGGTCGCCGCTCTGGCGCTCATTGCCGGACTGGCAGTCTTTATCCAAATCCAGCAGCGCATTTTCCGGTGGCGCGCGGAGCGATTGTTGGAGGACATGCGAGAGTTGCAGTCGCACAAGAGCACCTGGGCCGATGCGCAGAAGATCATGACGCGCTGGGGCGAGTGGAGCAGCTATGAAGGTGGCTGTACGCAGGAGCAGTGCACCTACCACATTTATCTCCAGGAATCGGTTAATGCATTCCTTCTGAGACACTGGGAACAAATCCCACTCCCATGGCTGCTCGAATATCCGTACTCGCTCGTTGGCGGAAGAAAGGCGGCCGTATATGCGGGATTAAGAATTAAAGGAAATATCGTCAAAGAGAGCCAATACGAGCTTCGCGTCTTGGTCCTCTTTGGCAATTCGCGCGAAGCCGCCGGCGGATACGATTTGATCGGGATTACCTCACAATTAGCGGACGGGTTCGGAGAGAATTTCAGAACCGATCGCTTGCTGCATCCGGAGTACTGGATTGGCGTGACTGGAGGGTGCGAAGGCTGCATCAAGTTCATGACGGAATTTACTCCTCTTGCCGGCCGGGAGAAGATCCGAGAACTTACCGATTTCAATTTCTCCTGCATCACGCGCTGGTTTTCCTGCACGAGCGAAACGGAGATCATGCCCTCTGCATGGAAGCAGTTTCAACAGGAGTTGCCAAGCCGTCAGGCCCGCTTGGATGCATTCGATCATTGCACTGTTCCGCTGGATTTTTTCGGCCTCGAAGACGAAAATATTGCCGTTGCAGATATTATTTCCAGGCAGGCGATCCGCGCGCCAGACAGCAATTATCTCGCAGTTCGCCTTCGTGTGACCCGCGTCCTCAAGGGTCAGATTCGGTGGCCATTGAACGAGCCGGAGTATGCGTTGGTATATGACAGAGGAGGTGGTACTCAGAGGTGGAATTCCACCAATATGTCCTCTGGTCAGAGATACATCCTGCTGGCCTATATCGGTAAAGATCAATCAGGAAATAACGAAGTTGCAATCGACAACTGCGGCGTCATTCCCTACAACGAAGAAAATCTCGCCGCAATTCAGCGCGGCATCGACGCATCCCTGGCGCGGCGCCTCCCGGAGAAATAGTCCGGCGCTAGGCGGCGTGGCTCTTTACCGGCTCACGTACTGCGTCTTGGCGTCCGTCTTGAAGGTGAAGGCGTCGGCGGGCAGCGTCTTAGGGAACTTGAAGTTGAAGTAGAAGCAGTCCCGGTACTGCTCCGGACCCTCGTCAAAGCGCTGCTTCAGGCTCACGCCTCGCTCGACATCCATCCAGACGGTCACCTTGGGAATGTTCTTGCGGACCTCGGGGTCCTTGGCAACAAGCTCCAGCTTCTCGGTCTTCACGCCGTCCAGCATCTCGGAGCCCAGGTACTTGATCTCCCATTTCTCCTCGAGCTCCTTGCCGCTGGCGCCGAAGCCGAGGATCAGATAGCTTTCGTACTTGCTTGCCTTTGTGAAAGTCGTGACCTGATTGAGATTGCCGCCCTCAAAGAGCTTGAAAACGCCGCCGAAGATGCCATAGATCTTTGACGCAGGCTTGCCGTTGTGCTCGGCGATATGCGCGGCCATCTGAAAGGACGCGCCCTTGCGCTCGTAGTAGACCGTGCCCTTCTGCACGTCCTTGTCGTAGACCGGCTCGGTCTCGATGGAGTCGAACTCGAAGTCGGCGGTAGTGGAACGGAAGTTCTTAGCCGCTTCATCGAGCCGGCGCAGCACCCTCTCCCGCTCCTTTTCCTCAAGACTGGAGGAGGCGGGTGGAGCGGCAAAGGCCGCGCGCGCCGTCAGTAGCAGTACCGCGACCGCTGCGCCAACAACAATTCTTCTTGCAGTATGCATAGCTTTCCTTATCCTGTTTGTCTGCCGCCTGCTTCTAACTGTTAGCTGTCCACTGTTCACTGACCACTCTTCACTGACCACTGTTCACTGATCACTGTTCACTGACCACTGTCCGCTGTTAGTGGTGCGCCCATATCTTCCATGCAACATTTCCTTGCGCGTCTCTCACCGTCTCCCAACGCTCCACAAAGACATCGTCTCCTTCGACCGGCTCGATGGCCTTGCGCAGAGCCCGCTTCACCACCGGGTTCGGGGCTTTGGTATTCGGGTCGAGGTTCACGTCCGAGGCTTGCATGGTGAGAATCACCCCATGGCCGCCATCGACAACCACCTGGATGGGATGCTGCGGCCCAGCCGCGATGGTGGGCTTGTCGCCATAATTCCACAGCCAAGGCGTAATGAAGATGAAGGCCAGAATCATCGTCACCATCACGTCGTAGTGGAAGCAGCCGCGCGGATAAGTCCAATAAAAGTAACTCAATAAAATCTGCCGCACGCTGCGCCGCGACTGCTCGATGGGAGCGCCTGCGCCGGCGGGGTTCAAAGTCTTGCTCACGACTGCCTCGCAATTCTCTCCAGGCCGCCCATGTACGGCCGCAGCGGCTCCGGAATCAGGACCGAGCCATCGGCCTGCTGGTAATTCTCGACGATCGCCAACCAGGTGCGCCCCACGGCCAGTCCACTGCCGTTGATGGTGTGAACAAACTCGGGTTTGCCCTTGCCGCCTGGTCTGTAGCGGATGTTCGCCCGCCGCGCCTGGAAGGCCTCGAAGTTCGAGCAGGAGGAGATCTCCCGGTAAAGCTGCTGGCCCGGAAGCCAGACCTCCAGGTCGAAGGTCTTGGCCGAGGAGAAGCCGGTGTCTCCGGTGCAGAGCAGGACGCGGCGATAGGGCAGGCCGAGTGTTTCGAGAATCTCCTCCGCATCGCGGGTCAGCCGCTCGTGCTCCGCGTCAGAGTCCTCGGGGCGGGTGAACTTGACCAACTCGACCTTTTGAAACTGATGCTGGCGGATGATGCCGCGCGTGTCCTTGCCCGCCGCTCCCGCTTCGGCGCGGAAGCACGGCGTGTAAGCCGTCAGGCAAATCGGCAGTCGCGCCTCGTCCAGGATTTCATCGCGATAGAGGTTGGTGACCGGAACCTCGGCGGTGGGAATCAGCCAGTGGTCGTTGTCGCGGTACTCGCCGCGGGCAACCGCTTCCGCATCGGCGTCCGAGCAGCGAAACAAATCCTCGGCAAACTTGGGTAACTGCCCGGTGCCGAAGAGCGACTTTGAGTTGACCATGAACGGCGGCAGAACCTCGGTATAGCCGTGCTTCGCCGTGTGCAGGTCAAGCATGAAGCTGATCAGCGCCCGTTCCAGCCACGCCCCCGCGCCCATGTAGACGGCAAAGCGCGCGCCGCTCAGCTTGGCCGCGCGCTCCAGGTCGAGAATTCCCAACGCCTCGCCCAACTCCCAGTGCGGCTTGGGTAGGAAGTTGAAGGACGGTATATTGCCCCACAGCTTCACGGTAATGTTGTCGGCTTCGGATTTTCCGGTAGGGACTTCGTCACGGGTGAGGTTGGGGATGCCGGCCAGCAACTGGCGCATCTGCTCGTCACATCCAGCCGTGTCCTGATCCAATTCATTTTTCTTCTGCTTATTCTCGCGTACTATTCGCGTCAGATCTGCGACGATAGCCCAATGCTCGACACTGATCTTGATTTTTTTCAAAGGCGGAAGTGCTGCGAATTCCCTAGGGTTAGTCGCCGTCTTGTGCGCTTGATTAAGTTCGCCAATCCGTTTTGAAACGACATTGATCTCTGCCGTTAGCTGTTCCGATTCTGTGATAGCTGAACGTCGTTTGTTGTCGAGAGCCCGGAAATCCCCCAGCAGCGCAGCCGGGTCGGCCCCGCGCGCGCGCAGCTTCGCTTCAACAAATTCCAGGTTCCCGCGAACAAAATTCAGGTCGAGCATCGCTCTACCAGTTTAACCGACGCGCCTGGACGGCCTCTTGGCCGCGAACGCTGGAATTGGTGTGGTTTCCCCGAGCCCACCCTCGCCGACTTGTCGCCCAGCACATGGTAGTAAACAGTGAATGTGCACGATACGGTTGTGTCCGTACGGGGCATGCGCTGTTAACGCGGGATTCGAACCCGTTGACCCTGGCCCATCAGGATCACCAAGACCGCCGGAAAGGCGGTTGTGCCGGTTTGACCCCCGGCGGGGCTTGTGCTCGCTGCTACAAGACGACTACCAACTGCCTCACACCAATTCCGTCTGCCAGTTCAGTTCCTGAAGCTTTGTATCGAGTTCGCGGAACTCCTTGGAAAGCTGATCGACTTGCTTCTGGATTTCCGCGACTGACAATGTCGCCACAAATTTGACTTCCGATTTCGAATAGCGGTCCTGCCGCGTGCTGGCGGCATCCGCAATGCCGGTTAGGAAATCGCGCTTCTTTCCAGTGACATCCCGCCGTGCAATGGCATCGGAGATCGTGTGCTGTTTGTCGAAGGCTGTCTGTGCGTTCGTGCGGTTGATTGCGCTGATCAATTCAAGAAGCCGGGCAAACAATCGCTCTGCCTCGTTCATAAGCTCAGCGGAATCTTCTGCCGGTTTTTCGCCCTCTTGTACTCGCGCGGAACGTACCATCCGCTTCTTAAGGTCGTCGAGCCGGTTTTGACAGTCGCTTCGCTCGGCCAGTGCTTCTGCCAGTTTCAAACCTTGCCTCCTCTTGACGGCTGAGATTGGCATAGTCTACCACCCCCGTGCTTCGATGTGCAGGCCAGTCAGGCGGCGGTAGAGCCTGGAGGGTCTGGCGGTCCTGCGTCGATCTGCTCCTGCCAACCGGGGAGCCGCTGGTCGCCGGTGATGAGGCGCGCGCCGCGCGTGAACGTGAAGTACGTCCATATCCACGCGGCAAAAACAGAGAGCCGGTTGCGGAAGCCGATGAGGAAGAAGATGTGGACAATGAGCCACGTAGCCCAGGCGGGAAAGCCGCTCCAATGCGCTTTAAAGGGCCATTCCACCTTGGCCACGGCATCCATGCGGCCGATGGTGGCCATGTCGCCTTTGTCGAAGTAGCGGAAGGCGGGGCGCGGCCGGCCGGCCAGATCGGCGGCGAGGATTTTGGCAATGTGATCGCCCATCTGCATGGCGGGCTGAGCCACGCCGGGAATCTGGCGGCCATCCTGCTCCAGGTGGGCCAGATCGCCCAGGACGAAGACCTCGGGCATTCCCGGCGGATTGAGGCGGTCGTCGACGACGACGCAGCCGCGGCGGTCAAGCGGCGCGCCCAGCAGCCTGCCGAGCGGCGAGGCCTCGACGCCGGCCGCCCAGAGCGTGACGGCGGCTTCGATTCGTTGACCGGCGGCCTCGACCCAGCCAGGGCCGATCCCGATGACGTGGGTGTGAGTGCGCACCTCGACGCCCAGCTTGCGCAGCGCGGCTTCGGCTTTGGCGGAGAGATCCTCCGGGTAGGCCGCCAGGATGTGCGGCGAGCCCTCCAGCAACAGGACCCTGGACTTGGCCGGATCAATGTGGCGGAAGTCGTGGCGCATGTAAAGCTGGGCGATGTCGGAGATGGCGCCGGCCAGCTCGACGCCCGTCGGTCCGCCGCCGATGACGACGAAGTTGAGCGGCGGGTGCCAGCCGTGCTCGACCATCTGTCGCTCCGCCAACTCGAAGGCCAGCAGGACGCGGCGGCGAATCTCGGTGGCGTCCTCGATGCTCTTGAGGCCGGGCGCAAAAAGCGCCCAGTCGTTGCGGCCAAAGTAGGAGTGTGTGGCCCCGGTGGCCAGCACCAGGTAGTCGTAAGGGAGCTGCGCGCCGCTGCCCAACGTAATCTGCCGCGCGCCCCGGTCGATGCCGACCACCTCGTCCATCAGCACCTGGGCGTTCCGCTGACGGCGCAGGATGGTGCGGATGGGCTGGGCGATGTCGGCTGGCGAGAGCACCGCCAGCGCCACCTGGTAGAGCAGCGGCTGGAAGGTGTGATGATTGCGCCGATCCACTACCGTCACGTCCACCGGCAGGCGGGCCAGTCCCCGTGCGGCGTGAAGGCCGGCAAAGCCTCCGCCGACGATCACCACGCGTGGCCGGCGGGCCGGCGGCCGGGCATTTCCTCGAACTAGCGATTCGGTCAATTCGCCCAAATATGCGCCTCCCTCTTTTACAAGATGCGAGAGGGAGGCAATAAGTGACAGACGGCATGGATTCTGGCGCGATTGGCTGCGGGGGTGCCTGATAGCGATTTTCGCGCCGTCTGCGTTGCCTGTCATGGCCAGCACGGCGAGTCGCTATCATCGAAGGAGTATGCGGTTTGAGATCGTCACCATCTTTCCCGGATTCTTTGCCGGAATCTTCGAGAATGGGATTCTGCGCCGGGCGCTGGCCGAGGAGCTGGTGACGGTGGGGGTGCACGATCTGCGTGCCTTCACCCACGACCGCCATCGCACCGTGGATGATCGCCCCTTTGGCGGCGGCGAGGGGATGGTGCTGAAGCCCGAGCCGTTGGCCGAGGCGCTGGAGGCGCTGGGGATTCGACCGAAGCCGGAGCGGCAGTTAGCCCAACAGCCTGCGGGAGATCCCAATTTGGCGGAGGGAGGCGGGAGTTTCAACCCCCGTACCAAGCCGACAGAATTCGCCGGGGCTTTAGCCTCGGAGGGGATCCCGGATCAATCCCCATCCGCCCCGCGCACGCGCGTGATTCTGCTTTCGGCGCAGGGACTGCCCTTCACCCAGGCCTTGGCGCGGGAGCTGGCCGGTGTGGACCGCGTGGTGCTGATCTGCGGCCGGTATGAGGGCGTGGACGAGCGCATCAATGAACTCTATTGCGACGTGGAGCTGTCCATCGGCGATTACGTGCTGAGCGGGGGAGAGCTGGCCGCCGCCGTGGTGATGGACGCGACCATGCGCCTGATTCCCGGCGTGCTGGGCAACGATGCCTCGGGCGAGTTTGAGAGCTTTGGCGTGGCCGACGCTGAGATCGCCTCCGCCGAAGATGGCGTTCCGCGCTCGCAGCATGGCTCGGGTGGCCTGCTTGACTATCCGCATTACACCCGCCCGGCGGAGTTTGGCGGCCTGCGCGTCCCTGAGACGCTACTCAACGGCGACCATGCCGAGATTCGCCGCTGGCGCCGCGAGCAGCAGTTGCGCAAAACGCTCGCCAACCGGCCGGATTTGTTGGAGGGGGCTACGCTGAGCAAGGAGGACCGCAAGCTGCTTGAGGCGATCCGGAACGAAAACGCATAGGATTGCAATAAAAGGACAGTGTTATGAGAAGATCCGTTCGAATTGCCGTAAGAGCGGTGGCAGTAGCCACGCTGATTGTTTTGTTGTTTGAATGGGACTCTGCAGGTTGGTGGCCGCTTGCAGCCGCTCTTGGACAGCATAATGCTCAGGTTGACGTAGCCCACGGGCATTACAAGATTCTCACACATGGCATTGCCAATCCCGAGGGCTCACCCTACGCAAATCTACTGCGTCAGCGTTATGGTGTGGAACTCCATGCAGTGGCAGGATGCATCGTCTCAAAGTCTTTGGTGGATTATGTGGATGCGTACAACAATGTAAGTACCGACGCGGTCAATCGCAAGTTCGGACATGATGTCTTTAAGGAAGTCTATGATGAAGATGAGGCGAACTGGAGGCGCTGGAAGCAAGAAAATCCAGTTAAAGCCCCGAACTAATCAGACCTTCCCTGGCAGATTCAACTGCACCAGCCCTTCGGGCAGCGCCATTTCGACCCTCTTAGGTTTGAGGTCTATCTTTTGCAAGTAGCTCTTGGCAAAGGGGATGAGAACTTCTCCCGCCGCGCCGCGCACCACCAGCAGCGCAACCGGCCCGGCGGTTCGGTCCACACTCTCGATCTCGCCGATGGTCTCCGGGACGGCTGAGGCAACGTCAATCAACGAGCAGCCGATCAGGTCGCTGATGTAGACCTCATCCTCGGCTAGCTCGACCCGCTCGGAGCGAGGAATGGCCACGACCAGGCCTTTGAGCGTCTCGGCGGCCGAGATCGAGTCCACCCCGGCAAGGTGAAGGACGATGCCGCCCTTGTGCGGCCAATGGTTGATGAGTTCGACTTCGCGGGGAGAGATGCTGGCCGGAGAGGTTCCCTAACCTTCAAGCTGCTGAAGTATCCTTCCTGGAGCCAGCGCGTTGCGGCCGACAAATGAACAACCCCGCCGCAAGCGGCGGGGAATTGGACCCGAAAGAGATTCAATCATGGCTGCGGGAGCGGGGGCGGGTTCGACAGGGGCTTGCGGCGGAGGATGGCAGCGGAGAGGAGAGTAATGATAAGGCCGACGGGCAGGGGCTCCATGAAGGTATAAGCCATGTTGACGAAGGGGTTCTGGTAGAGCTGCTGAGAGCGCTCGATGGCGGCGACCTGTGCGGCGATGGCGGCGGGATCAAGCGAGGAGGACTGGACCTTGTGAATCTGCGCGGCGAAGTAGCTGTCCATGAAGTGGGGCATGAAGTTGAAGTAGAGGACCTCCCACGTGGCGACGTAGCAGACGGTGGTGATGAGGGCGATCAGGATGCCGCAGGCGAAGGCGCGGCCGAAGGAGATTTCCCCGGCGAGGTTGTTGTCGCGGTAGCTGCGGATACCGAAGTAGATCAGCAGGAACGACGCCACCATGATGGTGTAGCCGAGAGCCATGCTGTGGCCGGAACCGATCTTGCCGGAGAGCAGAAGCGAGCCGTCCATAAGGACGGAGATCATGACGCCGGAGATCAGGCCGAAGGTGAGGACGGTTTTCTTCATTTGAGCCTCCTGGTGTGAGTGACGACAGAATCACGATGCGGTGAAACGGGAGCGGATGTCGTCACCCTTTCGGATGATTTTTGGGGAATGGAGCGAAAATCATGCTTTCGGGTGACGCGCTCCCACCGCAGCATCACGGCAGGAGGCCGAGTTCTTTGCCGCGTTGGACGGCCTGGGTGCGGCGGGCGGCTCCGAGCTTGTCGAAGGCGCGGGCACAGTGTGTCTTGACAGTGTTTTCGGAGACAAAAAGCTGCGTGGCGATCTCGCGATTGCTGAAGCCTCGGGCGACCAGGGTGAGGATTTCGAGCTCGCGCGCCGTGATGCCGAGGCTCTGCTGTTTGGCCGTGTTGGGAGCGAAGGGGACCGAGTTGGGAACGAAGGAGGTGGAGGCTTCCGCTGGGACAAGCACCTCTCTCACCACCACCGTTTCCCGAATGGTTTCGCGACGACGCGTGATGCGCAGGCCGAGCCAGATGCCGAAGGCCGCGAAGAGGATGGCGACGAGCGCGCCGTAGAGCTCGACGGAGTGCGAGAGGATGACGAAGCGGTATTCGGTGTATTGGAGGATGGCGATCAGGAGGCCGCCGACGAGACCGAAGATGAGGACGTGGCGCTTCATGATGTGGTTGTCAAGAAGTATAACGGAGATGTGGGCCTCAACAGTAGCGCGATTCCTCCGGGAAAATATCCACTACGATTCATGGTTTTTGAATTCGCCGGGGGCCGCTGGCGGAATTGGCACTGGGAAACGCCCATGTATACAGGAGGAAGGCTGCGTAGTTACTAGCGCGGCGAATGGGCTCCATCTTACTTCGGCGATGCGACGGCATTGACTGAATAAAAGCTCAACGCCGCATCGCCTTGTTCGAGGAGGCGGGTGCGGGTGAGCGTGCCGCAGCGGTCCTCGAGGCGCTGCTTGCGGCGGTGCTCGGCGATAACCAGCGCGCCAGAGGCGAGCAGGCAGGCAGCGGAGTTGCCTAACAGGGCCAGCGTGATTGCGTACTCTTCGGCGGCGTCGTAGGGCGGATCGAGAAAGACCAGGTCGAATCTCGTTTCCGGAGTTTTTTCTGCACTCGGCCCGGAAGCGGGAATCGGCTCGAAGCCAGCTTTCATCCTTCGCAGAGTAGCTCCAACAGCGGCGGCGTGGATGCGGAATCCCGCCTTCAGCCCCAGCTTCTCAAGGTTGCCGCGCAGAACTCTGAGCGCGGCTGGAGATCGCTCGACGAAGTCCACTCGCGTAGCGCCGCGGCTGAGCGCCTCGATGCCCACGGCGCCCGAGCCGGCATACAGATCGAGAAAGACCGCGCCCTCGATTCTCGGCGCGAGGACGTTGAAGAGGGTCTCGCGCAGCCGGTCGCTGGTGGGCCGGGTGGCCAGCCCCGGCGGGGCTTCGAGCTTGCGGGAACGGAGCGATCCTGCAATGATGCGCATCAGAGATCAGCATACGGGAAGCGAGGCGGTGTCCGAAGGGGCCGGACCCTCTACAATCATTTTGTATGCGTGGCTGGTCAATTCCGTTGGGCCGCTGGATGGGCGTGGAGATGCGCGTCCATGTCTTCTTTCCGCTTTTGCTGGCGGTTTGCCTGGGGTTGAGCGGCTCGGACGGGATTGGACGCGGGCTGGGACTGTTCTTCGTTCTAGTGGCGGCGGTGACGGTGCGGGAGACGGCGCGGCTGCTGGTGGCGGCTTGGCTGGGATTGCGGCTGCGCGCGATACTGCTGTTACCCATCGGCGGGCTCTTTGCCTATGCCGATCCGGAGAGCCAGGAGAGTTCCAGCCAGGGCGGCGGGCAGCTTGCCCTGTCGCTGGCCGGTCCGCTGGCGAATATCGCCACGGCGCTGGTGCTGGCTGCGGCGTTTCTGGGAGCGAGCGGCGAGATTAGGCTCTTCGACCAGCCGTGGATCTCCTCCGGGCACCTCTTGCGCAGCATGGTGTGGATGCAGGCTTGCCTGGGCGTCCTGCACCTGTTGCCCGCTTACCCGCTGGATTGCGGACGGCTGCTGCGCTCGAGCTTTGCCCACAAGCACGGGCTGGCTCCCTCGGGGCGCGCGGCCGCGGGGCTGGGCCAGTTGCTGGCGCTGGGGGCGATGGTGGGCGGCATGTCGCTGCATAGCCCCTGGCTGATTATCGCCGGTTTCTTCATCATGATCGGCGCGCAGATCGAGGACCAGGGCGTCTTCTTCCAGTCGGTGGTGGACACAGTGCACATGCGTGAGGTGATGCTGACCGACTTCGCCACGCTCTCGCCCTCCGACACGCTGGCCGATGCGCTGGTTCGCTGCGTGCACTCGCTGCAAGAGGATTTTCCCGTGGTGCGCGGGCCGCAGTTGGTGGGCATCATTTCGCGGCAGCGCATTGTGGAGGCGCTGCGCAACGACGGCAACGGCTACATCCAGGCGGTGATGTCGAAGGCCTTTCAGGTGGCGCGGCCCGAGGATACGCTGGGAACGACGATTCGCCGCATCCAGACCGGCCGCGGGCTGGCGCTGATTCCCGTCACCGAGAGCGGTCGCGTGGTGGGCATCGTGAGCGTGCAGAATCTGATGAGCTCGATGTCGCTGCTGGCCGAGCAGCGCCGCCTGGAACGCGAGATGGCCCGCGAGACGGCCAGCTAACTGCGTCCTGGCAACCTGGAGATTGAAGCTGCCGATGGCCGCCGATTCCCAAGCACCGATTGCGCCCGGCCTCTACCTGGTGGCCACTCCCATCGGCAACCTGGACGATATTACTCTCCGCGCTTTGGATGTGCTGTCGCGTGTGGACCGGATCGCCTGCGAAGATACCCGCCAGACGCAGAAGCTGCTCAACCACTTCGAGATCGCGACCCCCGCCATCAACTGCCACCAGCACAACGAGCATCGGCGCGCGGGCGCGCACTTGGCCAAAGCGCTGCGAGGCGTGAAGAGCAGCGCCCCGCAACACACAGCCCTGGCCAGGAGCAGGTACCTCCAGCCCGAGCTGCCTTCGGGCAAAAGAGATTAGGGCACCTGCGAAGTGAGCGGGGGCGGATTGGGCAACCTGTTCCACGGGCTCCCAAAGGCCGATCTGCCTGGATTCATATCGGCAAAGTTGAGCTTGTCCAGCGGAATCTCGGTGGGGCTGGTCCAGTATCCGGCAACATTGAAGTCAATGGGGTTGGAGGGGGATGCCTTGCCCGTGACGAGTCTCCACGACGGGAGGCTTCCGATGTAAGGGATTTCTGTCCACACACCGCCTGCAGTGGCTGGGCTGCCCTGAGTGTACTGGAGGTAGAGGATATAGTAGCCCGTTGGATTAGCCGGAAAGCCGTTACTGTTTTCGACTCCGACCGCGGGCCCACTTTGGGTTGTCGGGGGGCCGGCCATGCCCCATGCATAGGAAATAATGCTACACCAACCTCCATTGGTGATATTGGCAATTCCGACATGCGGGTCATGCCCCGGAATATTCGTGTAGTTCGCTGGAAGCGGGCCTCCAGTGAATGTGATTGTTGTTTGGTTCAGGGTTGCATTGTACGAAATGCTGACTTTGGCGTTGGATGGGTTGTAGGCATAGAACGGATCGAGTCCGGGGACCAGAGAGGCTTGGGCGTCGTCCTGCGATATATCGCCTTCGACCACAAGTGTCAAGCTGGTCCAGCCGCCGGTAGTCAGCGGTGAGAGAAACATATTGCATAGTTCCCCCGAGGCGTTGGCGCGAGCTGGCGAAAATACAATCGCCAGCGCCAGGGATGTGACGGCGAACCATGACAGGGGATGGGAAATTGTCCGGTGTTGCATAGATTCTCCTTTTCATGCGCCTGCGAAAGCGCGCGGCTTAGCCGTTTCACCGTGCATCCCGCGGTATGCAATGGAACTGCTATTGCTTTGCCGGAACGCGGCGAAGGAACGGCAATTGTTTTGGCTCTCCAGAACTCGCACTCACTTTTCCGGGGCACCGCTGGATTTTGATGGATCTCAATAACCGTGTTCGCGGGATCCGGCGTGCTTGAGAATGGCCCGCTGAAGACGGCGGAAAACAGAAGGGGAACAGTGGTTTCAACACGGTACGTCAGCTTGCGTGAACCCGCGCCAGACGAGGGGAAAAAACGAAATCCAGTATGGGTCGGCTCTGGGGCATCTGTCAAGCGAAAAAACAAGCTCTCGCTTTTGAGAGCTGCGAACCCAGATAATTCAAATAGATTGTATCTATGGAACCGCAAGAAACTCCCCTCGCCCCCGGCCTTTACCTGGTTGCCACGCCCATCGGCAACCTGGGCGATATTACTCTCCGCGCTTTGGATGTGCTGCGGCGCGTGGACCGGATCGCCTGCGAAGACACTCGCCAGACGCAGAAGCTGCTCAACCACTTCGAGATCGCGACTCCCACCGTAAGCTGCCACCAGCACAACGAGCGCGAGCGCGCTGAGGAGTTGATTGCCGCGCTCAAGGCCGGCGGGCGCATCGCCGTGGTCACAGACGCCGGAATGCCGGGGATCAGCGATCCCGGAGGCTGGCTGACGGGCGAGGCGATTGCCGCCGGCGTCGCGGTGATTCCCATCCCCGGCGCCAATGCGGCGCTGAGTGCGCTGGCGGCCTCTGGACTGCCAACGGGCGAGTTTTTATTTCTGGGCTTTCTCCCGGAAAAAGCTGGAGCGCGGCGAACACGGATCGAGGAGTTGGCCGCTGAGATCGAAAGGAATGTGGATGCGCGGACGCTGATATTTTACGAGGCGCCGCACCGGATTCTGGAAACGCTGGCGGATTTGGAAGGCGTTTTTGGAGCGGATTTGCGCGTCGTAGTGGCACGCGAACTGACCAAGATTCACGAGGAGTTTCTACGTGGGACAGTGGCCGAGGCGCGGCGGGAACTTGTCGGCCGGGATCGCATCCGCGGGGAGATTACTTTGTTGGTGGAGGCGCGGCCTGCGCCCAAAGAGCAAGCCGCAGCGGGCGCTCCGGTGAGGATTGCCGAACGTGTCGCGCGGCTCCAGGCCGAGGCTACCGTAGACGAAAAGGAGGCCCTAAAGCGGCTGGCGCGCGAGCTGGGGCGCTCCAAGAGCGAACTCTATCGCGAACTGCAACGGGAGCGGGCGCGTCGGCGCTGAACCAGTGCGCATTGGACTGGCCATTCCATTCTTGCTAAGGTGTGACCATGAAGACTACGGCGCGGCGGTCGGCTTTCTTTGCGGGCATTGCCCTGGGAGCGGGGGTTGTTGCGGGGCAGACGGTGAATCTGCCCACCGGCAAGCAGTTGATCGGAGAGATTCCGGGGCATCCGCGACGGTTGAACAGCCTGCCGATATCGATGGCCGTCTCTCCGGACGGGCGTTATGTGGTCACGGTAAATGCCGGCTATGGGACTGTCGAGTCGGGTTACGAGCAGTCGCTGGCGGTGCTCGACACCCAGACCGGAGCCGTGGCTGACTTCCCCGACGCCCGCACAAAAATGGAAGCCAAGCAGACGCTCTTCTCCGGCCTGGCCTTCAGCCGCGACGGCAGCCGCATCTACGCCAGCATCGGCTCGATTGCCGATCCGCTGGGCAGCCGCAGAGACGATACCGGCAGCGGTGTCGTGGTCTACCGCTTCGACGGCGGACAGATCACGCCCGAGCGCATTCTCCATCTGCCGCTCCAGCCGCTTGCCGCGGGCCGCAAGACCAAACTGCCGGCTGGCGCGAACGGTGACAAAGGCGTGCCCTTCCCGGCGGCGCTTGCCGTTGTTGGCCCGGCGGGCGCGGAGAAATTGCTGGTTGCCGATAACCTCTCTGACGATGTTCTGCTGCTGGATGCGGTGAGCGGCGCGATCGTCAAGCGCTTCGATCTGGCCGAGAACGATGCGATTCCGTCCACTTATCCCGTGGCGCTGGCCGTCTCCGCCGATGGGGCGCGCGCCTTTGTTGCGCTATGGAACGCCTCGGAGATCGTGGAACTCGATCTGGCCAAGGAAACGGTAGGCCGCAAGCTCGCCTTGCTCAAGCCATCCAACCCGACATCGCCGGGAACGCACCCTTGCGCCCTGGAATTCTCTCCGGATGGAAAAACCCTCTACGTGGCGCTGGCCAATCGCGATGCGGTTGCCGTTGTGAACGTGTCGGCAGGCCAGTTCTCCGTCAAGGGCTACTTCGACACGCGGCTGCCTCGGCAAAGCTACTTTGGCGCCGAGCCGGTGGACCTGGCCGTGAACGCCGACGGGAGCCGGCTCTATGCGGCTAACATGGGCAGCGATGCGGTTGCAGTTATCGATACGAGAATGTTGACGAAGTCCGCGGGCCGCAGGGCGATGATCGAGCCGATT
Organism: Occallatibacter sp.; assembly: GCA_049522975.1. GTDB lineage: Bacteria > Acidobacteriota > Terriglobia > Terriglobales > Acidobacteriaceae > Telmatobacter. The sequence goes on from JBEKNI010000009.1 coordinate 53,980, forward strand.
GGATTCGTGCCGACCGAGCTGATGCCGATCTCGATGGCCTTCTCGCGCGGCAAGCTGTATGTGGCCGCGGACAAGGGCACGGGCACGGGCCCGAACAACTTTCCGGAGGCGAATGCGCCGGCGAAGTTTGTAACTCGGGGAGCCAAGCATCCAGCGCCGCGCAAGCCCACCACTTACATCGCAACACTTCTGCACGGCTCGCTGGCTACGCTCGATTCCGCCCAGATCGAGCGGAATCTGCCGCAATGGACCGAGACGGTCCTCGAATCCAATCGCATGAAGGCGTCCGAAGAGAAAATCGCCTTTGCCGGCCCGGAGCGGAACCGCATCAAGCATGTGATCTATGTCGTCAAGGAGAACCGGACTTACGATCAGATCTTCGGCGACCTGCGATACGACGGCAAGCCGGCGGGCAACGGCGATCCAAGCCTGACGATGTACGGCGAGACGATAACTCCCAACCTGCACAAGCTGGCTCTGCAATTCGGCGTGCTGGATAACTTCTTCGACTCAGGCGAAGTCTCCGGCGACGGGCATGTCTGGTCGACGGCGGCCATCGGCACGGATTACCTGGAAAAAACCTGGCAGCAGAGTTATCGCGGCGAGCAGCGAACCTATGATTACGAAGGGGTGGTGGCTGACGGCTATCCGCTGCTGCAAGGGATTCCCGACGTGAACGAGCCGGCCAGCGGCTATCTCTGGGGCAACCTGGCCGCGCACGGCAAGAGCTACTATCACTTCGGCGAGTTTATCTCGACCAAATTCTGTAATGAGGTGAAGACGGCCAACCCGCGACCCAACCCCCAGCAAGGGCCGATGCCGGCCGGGCAGAGGTGCGCTCGCGCGGCGGTTGCTCCGGGCGAGGCGCTACCCGCCGAGTGGGGCGGCGGCGTGAACAAGTGGGCCTGGCCGATTCCGCTGATCGCAGCGAATATCGCCACCAAGCCGGAGTTAATCGGCCACTTTGCCGACGAAACGCCGGATTTCAATTTGATGGTGCCCGATCAGGTGCGGGTAGAGGTCTTCCTGCGCCACTTGAAGGGCTGGGTCGCGGAGCGTGAGCAGGGTAAAGACACCATGCCCAATTTCATCCTGCTGCGCCTGAGCAACGATCACACCGCCGGCACCACGCCAGGCGGGCCGACTCCGAAGTCTTCGGTGGCCGACAACGATTTGGCCGTCGGCCGCGCCGTCGAGGCTGTCTCCCACTCGCCCTTCTGGGACGATACCGCTTTCTTCATCTTGGAGGACGACGCGCAGGACGGCGGCGACCACGTGGATGCGCATCGCAGCATTGCTTTGGTGGTCAGCAAGTACTCTCCGCGCGGGCCGGACGGCGCGCCGTTTACCGCCGGGGCTCCATTTATTGACAGCCGGTTTTACTCGACCGTGAGCGTGGTGCGCACTATGGAGTCGCTGCTCGGCCTGCCTCCAATGAATAACAACGACGCCTTCGCGTCGCTGATCTCGACCGTCTTCACGGGTCCCGGCGATCAGGCGGCGTTTGCGGCGGATTACTCGAACCGCGACAATAGTCTCATTTATAAGGCGAATGCCAAGACGGCTCCCGGCGCGAAGGAAAGCCTCAAGATGGACTTCCGCCACGCCGACCGCGCCCCCGCGCAGAAGCTCAATGTGATTCTGTGGAAGGACGCGATGGGCGACAAGCCGGTTCCCGCGATGCTGACCGAGCGGCGGAAGAAGGCGGCGAAGGACGACGACTAGGGCGCGATCCTTCATTCCCCATCTGAGGCCGATGGTGCAATTCCTCGGAATCGTTCAGGTTCCGCCCCCCCATGCTCGGAGGCGAGATCTGAGGCACCCGGCCAATCGGTGACGCAGGTCACAGTCCGGCGTCTGCCTGAGCGCCAATCATTCTTCTTATGTAAGCAGCGCCCGCACGCGGCGTGTGGAGGAGAATCGTGGCCGGGTCCAGATTGCCGCTGTTGCGCAGGATTTCGCAGATCGTCTTTCTGCTGCTTTTTCTTTGGCTGCTGCTGTTTACCTCGATAAGCCTCTTCCTCAACGGCGCGACGGAAAAGACGTTGCGCGCGCCGGTGCGGCTTTTCTTCGAGTGGGATCCGCTGGTGGCGCTGGTCAACGCGCTGGCCGGCCATGCGCTCTATCGCGGGCTGGTCTGGAGCCTGGTGATTCTGCTTCCGACGCTCTTTCTGGGGCGCTTCTTTTGCGGCTGGATCTGCCCGATGGGGACGTTGCAACACTTCGTCGGCAACATGCCGTCGGAGGCCAAGCGCGGCAAGCAGCGCATCGACTCGAACCGTTACAAGCGCTGGCAGACGGGCAAGTACGTTGTGCTGATTGCCGGGCTGGTGGCCGCGCTCTTCGGCTCGGCGGCTATCGGCTGGCTCGATCCATTTAGTTTGTTAGTTCGCTCCTTTGGCCTGTCGATCTTGCCGGCTTTCAACGTCGGCGCGCGCGCCGCGCTGGCGCCGCTCGAAAACAGCCACGCGGCCGCGATTCAAGTGACCGGGAAGGCGCTGCATACGATTCTTGCGATCCTGCACTACACGGTGCTCGATCTTCGCCAGCCGCATTACGCGCAGGGCCTCGTGCTGGGGATTCTCTTCCTTGCTATTCTCGCGCTCAGTCTGCGCGTGACGCGGCTGTGGTGCCGCGCGATCTGTCCGCTGGGCGCGCTGCTGGGCGCAGTCTCGCGCTGGTCGATTCTGGGGCTGCACAAGGACGAGGCGGCATGTGACAAATGCAATCGCTGCCTGCTCAGTTGCCAGGGCGGCGACGATCCGATCGGCGGCTTTCCGTGGCGCAAGGCCGAGTGCCTGATGTGCATGAACTGCGTGGGCTCCTGCCCGCACGGCAGTTTGCAATTCAAGTTTTTCCGCAAAGAAAAAGAAGTTGCATCGACGGACATTGGCCGGCGCAGGGCGCTGACGGGCTTGGCGGCGGGCGCTGCCGTGGTTCCGCTGATGCGTGCTAACACCGGGCTGGGCAAGGGCCGCAACGAACGGCTGCTGCGCCCGCCGGGCTCGCTCGATGAGGCTGACTTTCTCTCCCGCTGCATCCGCTGCGGCGAGTGCATGAAGGTCTGCCCGAATATCGCGCTGCATCCGACGCTCGATCAGGCCGGCCTGGAAGGGCTGTGGTCGCCCACGCTGGTTCCGCGCATCGGCTACTGCGAACCCAGTTGCGTGCTCTGCTCGGAGGTCTGCCCCACAGGCGCCATCTGGCAGATCACGCCGAAGGAAAAAGGCTGGGTGGTAGGCGTAGGCCAGCAGAGCCAGCCGATTCGTTTGGGCACGGCGTTCTATGATCGCGGACGCTGTTTGCCGTGGGCGATGGCCACCGAATGTATTGTCTGCGAGGAGTGGTGCCCGGTTTCGCCCAAGGCCATCTATGTGCAGGAGGCGCAGGTCATCGACTCGGCGGGTAACACCAAAACGCTGAAGCAGCCGCGCGTCGATCCCAGCCGCTGCGTGGGCTGCGGCGCATGCGAGTATGCCTGCCCGCTGCAGGAGCACCCGGCCGTTTATGTCACCAGTATCGGCGAAAGCCGCTCGCCGGGAAGCCAGATTCTGCTCAATAGGAAGTAAGGGGAGGTTGCTCAAGTGAGAATTCGCATGAATTGGAAATGGGCCGTTGCGGCGATGATGATGGTTGCCGCGTCTGCCGGCACGGGCTGCAAGAAGAAAGCCGCCGACCCGTTCCCTGCATCGGATGCGGTGGCGGGATGGGAAAAGAGCAGCGAAACGCGCACCTTTGCGGCCAAGGATCTGTGGCAGTACATCGACGGCGACGCCGAGCAGTACATCTCGGCCGGCGTTGTCTCGACCTCGACCTCCGATTACAAGTACCAGAGCCAGTTGGAGGCGACCGTCGATGTCTACACCATGAACGACGCGGCCGGCGCCAGGAAGATTCTGGAAACGGGAGTTACCAAGGACGCTAAGACAATGGCGCTGGGCGACGAGTGCATCCAGTATGCGCAGAGCGTGATCTTCCGCAAAGGTACAACTCTGGTGCGCATTGTCGCCTATGAGTCCACGCCCGAGACGCCGCGGGCGCTGCTGGAGCTGGCGCGCGGCGTGGAAGCGAAACTGTAATTGCTCCGGCCGATGAACCGGGCGCGGATGAATGAGAGGATGGCGATGGAAAGCCGCAGGGATTTTTTGAAAGCAGCAGCAACGGGAGCCTTGGTACTGGGCGCGCAGAGCAAGCTGGCGCTGGCCGCGGCGCTGGACCAGCACGCGCCGGCAGCCAAGTCCAAGGTCGTGGTGGCGCGCGACGCGGCGCTTCACGGCGCGGACGGAAAGCTGGATGAGAAGCGCGTGCAGGCATTGCTCGACCGCGCCATCGCTTCCTACACGGGCCGCGACAAGCCGGTCGAAGCGTGGAAGCAGATCGTACCCGTGGGCAAGGTCATCGGCCTCAAGGTGAACGGGATTGCCGGCAAGGGAATTTCCACGCATTACGCGCTGATCATGGCTGTCTGCGAGCGATTGCAGCAGGCCGGCGTCAAGCCCGGCGAAATTGTAATCTGGGATCGCAACGCGCGCGACATCGGGGCCTGCGGCCTGACCATCTCGACCGATCCCGGCCGCATTCGCGTTTACGGCTCCGATGTTGCAGGCTTCGAGGAGCAGCAGGAATCCTGGGGCATGGCGCGCGTGCGCTTCTCGAAGATTCTCACGCGCGACTGCGCCATGGTAATCGGCCTGCCCGTCCTCAAGGATCACAATCTAGCCGGCGTCACATTCGCCATGAAGAATATGTACGGCGTGATCAACAACCCCGGAGACTTGCATCCGAATAACTGCAATCCCGGCGTGGCCGATCTCAATTGCATCCCCACTGTTCGCGAGAAGGTGCGCTTCACCATCGGCGACGCCATTGCTTCGGTCTACGACGGCGGGCCAGGCTTTCATCCTGAACGCCTCTGGCAGCCCAATGCGCTCATCGTGGGCGAGGATCGCGTCGCCGTCGATCACACCGCCTGGCAGATGATCGAGCGCAAGCGCGCCGAGGTGGGTATGCCAACGCTGGAGGCCGTGGGCCGTCCCACGCGCTACATCGCCACCGCCGCCGACGCGGCGCATAACCTGGGAACCAATAACCCCGAACGCATCCATTTGATGGAAGTATGACCGGGAGAGTCACCATGGCCGGAGAAATCGAGCAAACGCCAGATCAGAGGCTGAACGATGCGTTGGACCAGATTCGATTGGGAGCCAATGCGATGACGCGGCGCGAGGCGCTGTTGCAACTTCTGCGCGTGGGCGGAGCGGCGGCGGGAGCGGCGGGAGCGGCGGTCTGGCTCAGCCGGCATAGCTTCCGCCCGGTTCCGGCGCAGGCCGAGCAGGCGCGCCGCGATCATCGCACGGCGTCCAATTCTTCCAATTCTCAAGGCGCGCAATGGCCGCACATGACAGTTGTCCAAGGCGGAGAGCCGCGCACACTGGTCGAGAAGGCGCTCGAGAATCTGGGCGGCATTGGTCGCTTCATCGGTCGTCAAGATGTGGTCGTCATCAAGCCCAACATTGCCTGGGACCGCACGCCGGAGCAGGCCGCCAACACCAATCCCGAAGTTGTTGCCGAGGTAGTGCGCCAGTGCTGGCAGGCCGGCGCCAAGCGCGTGATTGTAACGGATGTCAGCTGCAACGAGCCGCGGCGCTGCTTCGCGCGCTCCGGCATTCAGGCCGCCGCCCTCGCCGAGCACGCCGAAGTGATCCTGCCCGACCCCGAGTTATTCCGCGAAGTCGAGTTAGGCGGCGTGGTGCTGAAAACCTGGCCCATCTTCACGCCGTTTCTCGAGGCCGACAAAATCATCAACATTCCCATCGCCAAGCACCACGTCCTCACCGGCGCAACGCTGGGCATGAAGAACTGGTACGGCATTCTCGGTGGCCAGCGCAACCGGCTGCATCAGCAGATTCACCAGAGCCTCGCCGACCTGGCCAGCTTCATGCTGCCCACGCTCACCATGATCGATTGCTACCGCATCCTGCTGCGCAACGGCCCCACCGGCGGCAACCTGGAGGATGTAGCTCTGAAAAAGACGATGGTTGCCGGCACCGATCCGGTAGCCATCGACGCCTATGTCGCCAAGGCCTACTGGAACCTCGAGGCATCGCAGTTACCCTACCTGCAAATCGCCGCCGGCCGCAGCCTGGGCACCCTGGACTTCGAGAAGTTACAGGTGAAGGTCAGCCAGTTGGGGTAGGGGACCGGTTCGTGATCGCTGTAGATCGTGCCCCATCCCAGGTAGGAAAACCCGGACTCCGGGGCGCCCAGCGCCTGGCGATAACCCGCCTCTCAAAGCAGGGCGGCGTCCTTCATTCTCTTCCGGATGCCGTGAGTCGAGGCTCTAGGGTCCTCTATCCTCGGCTACGAACTTGTCCATGAGAGAGACTGTCTCATCGTAGGAAGGCAAGATGGGATCATGAACGAACCGCTTGAGGCTTTCAGAGAAGATTTCGGCTGATTCCCGGTTCCCCTCCCGAATAGCCGTAGCGAGCAATTCCTTCGTCTGCCCATCATATAAATATTCATGCGTGATGAACTTCTCCCGTGGCGTTGACAGATCGGCGGTAGAGACTTCCAGCTTGACGTAACAATGATTTGTCTCTGGATTGTAGCGGCTGACCTGATCGTGCGTCAGGGCGGAGCCTATGATGTTCTCCGACATGATTTTCTCGCCCAACGCCGCGCACTTTGACCTGAGATCGAACACTTCGGTTGCCGTTGCAAGCCGGTTAGACGCGGGCTGATTATCTGCGGCGGCCTTCTGCTGCCGACAGGACGAAACGGCGAACGCTGCGGCTGCCATACACAATACTAGGCGGACTCGGCTACCCAAACAGACGTATGGTGACATGATTTTCAGTGCTCCACATCTGCATCCTTCTCAATGTTAGGACTCTCCTTGACCCGGTTGTACGACTCTACGGACACTTCTAATTGCGGGACGGCGTTAAGCTCTTTTGGAAGCTCTCCAAGAAACATATAAGGAACTGTCACGGGGAACCTAAAATCTCGTGGAAACCTCTCTTTGAAGTCTCCCGGTGCAAATTCAATCCACACGTTCGCCACAAACTCAAAGTACCGCTGCAGTTGCGTGTTCATGTCAATGGATTCCGTTTGCTCATGTCCGCTGATGATCGGCAGAAAATGATAAAGAAAATGGCCTTCGCTGTCCCACCTGCAGCCGATAACTGCCGGAATCTGGTGCCCCATATTACGGTAATCCTTAATCCCTTGACGAATAGGGTATTGCTCAATCATTTTTAGCTGTTTTTCGCAGTCCCAAAAGTATTGGAGGTCCGGATGTTCATTTTGACCCCGCGTGATAGCGGCTCCTAAGGCTTCAAAGACGTGGTCAAGGTGCCAGAAGAATGCAGCTAAATGAGTGCGACAAATCAATATATCGACTTGTGCATTGTTTCGCACTGCCTGCTCTTGGCCCCTCAACTCGCCCTTGTCCGTTCGAAGAGCCGCTGACTGCGAATAAACACGGACATAAGCCAGGTGGTAAGCAGCATAGTTTATCGAGAACCAAATCTCAGACAAAGCGCCTGTCAAATCTAGCTTTGGAACATCTGGCATTTTCATTTGGTCGCCTAGTCTTTGGGCCATGTATAACCTCGCTCTGCAAGGATTGTACATTGTGAGGTTGGGGCGGGCGATCCGCGCTTTCCAGACCAGCCGGAGCTTCTCCCTTGTTTTTTCCCCTAACTCGGGGGCGGGTGACCACCATTGCAAACCCGCCACTACATAGTCACTGTTTCTGCGCCGCCACATCCTGCATCACAGGAATTTCAACCCCAAACGCGTGCCATTTTGAGCCGAAAACCGGCAACCGGTTCTGTGCCCTCGACTATCTCCGGGCGATTGAGGACGACAGGCGCATTTCCAGCCGAGTAGATGGCAACCGTGCCGCCGAAGGGATCGATGCGCCAGGCTAGGCGGACGCCGTTTACGATCCACTGCTCCATCTTGGCGTCTAACTCGGGCAGCGAGTCCGAGGGCGAAAGAATCTCGATGAGGAAATCGGGCGCGAAGGGCAGGAACCGCTCCTGTTCGCGCACGCTCAACGCGGAGAGACGGCTCGACTCTACCCAGCCCGCATCGGGCGAGAGCGTGGCGCCGTCGGGAAGGTTGAAGCCGGCATTGGAGCTGACGACCTCGCCGCGACCGTCCGCCTCGGCCCAGGCAAAGAGCTCATGCACTACGTAGGCTTCGCGACGATTGTTCCCATAACCGCTTGGAGTCATCACTAAAATCTCTCCCGATGCCAACCGCTCCACCTTACAGGGTTTATTGGCCTCGGAAAAGGCCATCAACTCATCGTCCGACAAAGGCACAGGGGGACGCAGCCGCGCGGGCAAAGCGACCTTCTGAAGAGCCGTCTGCATGGTTTCGTCCTCCTTTCAGGATTGAGCGTCCGTCCGAAGCGGGACTCTATCCTCAGTGTAGTCCGTCTCTTGTGCGGATGCCAGAGACCGCGGTCTATCAAAAAAATCTCCTGGAGAAAAGATTTGACTCGGGCAATCTGCGCTACAATGCTTACAAAACCGACATTATGAGGAATTTGTCATGAAAGAGGCAACTTCTGTGGTTGTCAGCGTGCGTCTGCCTTTGGAGAGCGGAAGGCGGCTGAGGCGGCTGGCCGCGCGGCATGGATGGACTTCCAGCGACGCCGGCGCGCGGCTGATCGAGGAGGGCCTGCGCCGCTCGGAGTTCGCCTTCATCGATTTTCGCGATACTCCCGCGGGGCGGCAGGCCTGCATTCAGGCTAGTTCGCTCGCCGTGTGGGAGATCATGCAGCTCGTCCGCGGCTATCAGGGTTCCGTCCCCGCCGTGGCCAAGCACCTGGGATGGCCGCTGGTGAAGGTTCAAGCCGCAGTTCATTACGCGGAGGCCTTTCCCAAAGAGATCAACGACGCCATCGCCGACAACGACGCGATGGATTTCAAGGCGCTGAAACACATGCTGCCGCAGGCTGTCGAGTTCGTTCCCAAGAGGCCGTCGAATCGCTGATATGCTCAAGTTTCTTCTCAGTGAACGCATCTCGCCGCACGTGGCAGCCGCTCTGCGCCGCCGCGCCCGGCCGGTCGTTGTGCACGGGATGGCGGAGTGGGAGGGCGGCAACTTCATGGCGCGGGAGGAGGTTGCCTGCCTCAAGGAAGCGGCTCGCCAGCGATTGACTTTTGTTACCTATGACCGGTTGACGATTCCCCCACTGCTGAAGGCCTGGGCGGACGAGGAGTGCACGCGTGGCGAGTGCTCGCACGGCGGCTTTGTCTTCATTGACGAGAAAAGCATTCCGCCGGCGGACGCCCACGGGTTGGTGCTGGCTTTGGCCCGGCTGGCAAAAGAGACCCAGAGTTGGGACTGGACCGACCGGGTGTGCTTTCTGCGCTGACGCAACGCGCAACTCAGCCCATTCCTGCGCGCGCTCTTCAAAAAAGAACCCGGCGCCGGCGTGGGAGATCGTGAATCTCCTTCACAGCGGATTCGCTAACTTGCTAACTTGCTAACTCGCTAACTACGCCCGCTCATAAAACCGAAAGAAGAGCGATGGCTTTGAAACCGGCTCGGCGCGCTTGACCAGCGCATCGGCCTGGTTGTCGCTCAATGGCGTGAACTCGCGTGCCAGTTGCACGTTCTCTTCGAGTTGCGCAATCGAGTCGCAGCCGACGATGACCGTACTCACCGGGCGCGACAATGTGTAGTACATGGCCTCGCGCATGTTGATCGTGCCCGGCCCGGTAGCCTGCACCGTCATCCCCTCCCATGAGTGCTTCTGCTGCTCGATGGGCGGCGGAGTCCACGATGAGAGCAGCCTGCCGCGCGCAGGAATCTTCATCCCGATGATACCCATCTGCCGCTCCACCGCCAGCGGCAATAACTCCTGATTGAAGCTGTAGTGGTGCGGGTCGGCGGCGTTCATGGCCATCAGAATGGTGTCGAAGGGATGGCGGCGGATGCACTCCATCAGCGCTTCGGGCCGGTAGTGGCCGGTGATGCCGAGGTTGCGAACCACCTTCTGCTGCTGCATCTCGACCAGCGCCTCCATTGCGCCGCCCTTGGCGAAGACCGCATCCACATCGGTCATGGTTCCGATGTCGTGCAACTGCCATAGGTCCACGTGATCTGTCCGCAGGAGTTCGAGCGATTTCTCGATCATGCGCATCGAGCCGTCGCGAGTGCGCTCCTTGGTCTTGGTGGCCAGGAAAGCCTCGTTGCGCCGGTGCGCCATCACCTTGCCGACGTACTGCTCGCTCCAGCGCTCCGGCCCGCCGTAGATCGACGAAGTATCGATGTAATTCACGCCCAGGTCGAGCGCGCGCTCGATGATCGGCACGGCCACGTCGAAGTTATTAGGGTGCTCGATGGCCGCCTGGCCGCCCAGCGAAAAGATGCCGATGCGATATCCGGTCCTGCCCAGATTGCGGGTGGGCATGGCCGCGGGCGTCCTGGGGTTCGATGGCAACGCCGCCATGGTCTTGACTGTCTCGGCCAACGCCGTCGGCGCCAGCAATGCGGCGGTAATCGCGCCGCCCGCCTTCAGGAATTCGCGGCGGCCCTGGTTGCGCGCCGCCAGTTGATTCTCGCTCATGATGACCTCCTCGCCGTTCTGCGTGCCTGGTGGAGTTCATCATAATACAGGCTGGCCGCGGCAGGGAACAAAGCTGATCGCGGCTCGGGCTGAACGCTTTCAGAACTTCGCGCCTTGCGCGCGCCTCGCCGGGATGAGTATCTTTGTGAAGCAGGGCGAGCAGTTTTTTAGAAAGAGAATGATGGACGTTCTGAAGCGGCTTTTCGAGCAGCATTACCGGTTGCCGGCCGAAGACGCGCGGCCGCTCCAGGGCCAGCTTGGCGGCTCGGGGCGGGCGATTGTGCGGCTGACCGGCGGAGGCTCAAGCGCAATCGGCGTTGTGTATTCCGTGCGGGAGGAGAATCTCGCCTTCCTCGAGTTTTCCAGGCATTTTCGCCGCTGCGGATTGCCGGTGCCGGAGATTTATGCGGAGGATTTGAGTCAGGGAGCATACCTCGAAGAAGATCTCGGCGACACGACGCTCTTCGAGTTTCTTGGGCGCCATCGCGCGGGCGCGGTTATCGCTCCCGAGGCGAAGGAGGCATATCGCAAGGTGGTGACCGCGTTGCCGCGTTTTCAGGTGGAGGCGGGCCGCGATCTGAATTACAAAGTCTGCTATCCGCGCGGCTGCTTCGACCGACAGTCGATTGCCTGGGATCTGAATTATTTCAAGTATTATTTCTTGCGGCTGGCCGGCGTGCCCTTCAACGAGCAGACGCTGGAGCTTGATTTCAGCCGGCTGATAAAGTTCCTGCTGGGCGCCGATCGCGATTATTTTCTTTATCGGGATTTTCAATCGCGCAATGTGATGCTGCGCGGCGGGCAGCCGTTTTTTCTGGACTATCAAGGCGGGCGTAAAGGCGCGCTGCAATACGACATTGCATCCCTGCTCTACGATGGCAAGGCCGATCTGCCGCCTGAATTGCGTCAGGAGTTACTCGACCACTATCTCGATTGCCTGGGGAATTATATCGATCTCAATCGCGAAGCGTTTATGGAGCACTACTACGCGTATGTTTATGTGCGCATTTTACAGGCTCTTGGAGCCTATGGATTCCGAGGGTTCTATGAGCGAAAAACGCATTTCCTGCAAAGCGTGCCGTATGCGCTGAAGAACCTTCGCTGGCTGGCGGAGCACGTCACGCTGCCTGTCGCTTTGCCAGCGCTGATGGAGGCGCTGGATGGCATCGCGGCATCGGAGAAGCTGCGGGGGCTGGCTTCGGAGTCCGCGACAAAACAAGAATTCGGGCAGGCTTTGTATCAGGGCACGACTTCAGTCGTGCCGCAAACGCCGCAAAGCAGGATTGGGGCTTTAGCCCCGGACGGACGCTTCTCGGATGCGGCCGGGGAAATCCTTACTGTGAGCATCTTCAGTTTCAGCTTTCATCGCGAGATGCCCCGCGATGAATCGGGAAACGGCGGCGGGTTTGTCTTCGATGCGCGCAGCTTGCCGAATCCAGGGCGCGAAGAACGGTTCCGCTCGTTGACCGGCAAGGATGCGGCGGTGATCGAGTATTTGATTCGCGAAGAAAGCGTGCATCAGTTTCTTGCTGGCGTCGAGTCACTGGTGGATGCGAGCGTGAGCGAATACCGGCGGCGCAGATTCGGGAACCTCATGGTCTCGTTCGGCTGCACCGGCGGCCAGCACCGCTCGGTGTTTCTGGCGGAGCAGTTAGCGAAGCATCTGCGCGGCAGCGGAGTGGAAGTTATCGTGCGGCATATTGAATTGGAGAAGATGGGGCGATGAAGGCGATGATTTTGGCGGCGGGGCTGGGCACGCGGCTGCGGCCTTTAACTGACGACCGGCCGAAGGCGCTGGTAGAAGTTGCCGGGCGCACGCTGCTGGAGATTACGCTCGCGCGCCTATGCTCTTTCGGCGTGCGCGAGGTGATCGTCAACGCGCATCATTACGCGGAGAAGATTGTCGATTACTTGCAAGCTAACGATAACTTCGGGATGCGGATTGAAGTTTCCAGCGAGGAGGAGTTACTCGATACCGGCGGCGGCTTGAAGAAGGCCGCGCATTTCTTTCTTAAGGACGGCGGGAGTCTGCAAGAGCCGTTCATCTTGCACAACGTCGATGTCATCAGCACCATCGATCTCGGACGCATGATGCGGTTTCATTTGGAGCAGGACGCGCTAGCTACGCTGGCCGTTCAGGAGCGGGAGAGTGCGCGGCAACTGCTCTTCGACGAGCATGGTCAGCTTTGCGGGCGTCGAGCCGGGCGCGACGAGAAGGATGAATTCGCGCGGCCTGCGCGCGAGACGCAGGCGCTGGCCTTTTGCGGCATCCATGTAATCTCTTCGCGAATCTTCGCGAAGATGGAGGAGCAAGGCGCGTTCTCCATCATCGCCGCCTATCTGCGTCTGGCGTCGCTAGGAGAAAAGATCATCGCCTTTCGCGCGGATGAATGTTACTGGCGCGATCTCGGCTGGCCGGAGAGTATCATCGAAGCCTCCCGAGATCTTGTCAGTGGAAAGTACACCTTAGCTTGACGCGGCGGCTCCTCCCCGCGCGGCGTCCAAAGTTGTGTTGAGTTGAGACCTACTCGATGCGGCTGGCGTGTCCGCAAGCCTTAGGCAAATTTTATCAACTTTTACGATCTGATTCACATAAATCGCCTGCGGGCTCCGTAGAGTGGGCACAGGGTCACGTATTTCCAGCCTCGACCTGTGGCTCAATCTCAAGAACAACTGGAGCCTTCAATGAATTCCATTTCTGGAGTCAGACGCATCCGTTCTTTGCAGCATTTTTCGATACTTGCGTGTCTTTGCAGTTTTCTGTGCGTGTGTCTGCCGGTCCCTGCTCAGACCACGAGCGCTTCACTCTCCGGCACTGTACTGGACCCGGCGGGCAGCGCCGTTCCAGATGCGACCGTGAACGCCACGAGCACCGATACCAGCGTCAACTACGGCACAAAGACAAACGCCGAGGGGATTTACGTTCTTCCCGCGCTGCCGGCCGGCGCCTATCGCGTCACCGTGGCCAAGCCCGGCTTCAAACAGACGATCCTCACCGGCCTGCAATTGCATACGCAGGATACGGTCAGCCGCAACTTCCATTTGGAAGTAGGCGGAGCCTCGGAGTCGGTGACCGTCAACGGTTCCGGGATCGAGATCAACACCCAGGACGCAACGGTAGGCACGATCGTGGGGCGAGAGTTTGTGGAGAATGTTCCGCTGAATGGGCGCACCCTGCAGAGCCTGCTGACCCTGGTGCCGGGCGTTGCCACCGTGCCTGGGTCCGGTCAGGTGGGCTACCAGGGAGAGATCACAGTGGACGGGCAGCGCACCGAGTCCAACTACTTTACCGTGGACGGGGTCAGCGCGAACAGCGGCGCCAAGATCGACAACGAGACCGGCGGCGCCGGCTACTCCGGAGCCATTCCCGGCATGACGATCAACGGAACCACGCAGAGCATGGTTTCGCTCGACGATCTGGAGGAGTTCCGCGCCGCGACGTCCACCTACTCGGCGGACCAAGGGCGCACGCCCGGCGGGCAGTTCGCCTTCACCACCCGCGGCGGCACGAATGACTGGCATGGCGCGCTCTCGGAGTACTTCCGCAACGATGACTTGGACTCCAACAACTGGTTCAACGGCTATTGCAATCCCATTACGGATGGCAATGCTTGCGTAGGTTTCGTTCCCTTCCCCAAGGGCGCGGAAAAGCAGAACGACTTCGGCGGCACGCTGGGAGGCCCAGTCAGGATTCCGCATCTTTACAACGGCAAGGACAGGACCTTCTTCTTCGTCTCCTACGAGGGGTTGCAGCTCATCCAGCCGGTGCCGCCCTCGACTTGGGTGGTTCCCGACAAGGCCATGCGGCTGGCAGCGCCGGCGGTCCTGCAGCCTTTTCTGAATGCCTATGCGATTCAGAACGGCGCTGAAATGACGCAAAGCCCCGGACTGGCCTTCTACAACCTGGTTTACTCGGAGCCATCGCACCTGGATTCGACGAGCGTTCGAATCGATCACAGCTTCGGCGACAAGCTGAAGATTTTCGGCCGCTATGCCGACACGCCTTCGGGCGGATGGTACTTCAACGACCTGCCGATCCACGACAACATCAGGGCAAATGTGTGGTCGGTCACGCTTGGGGCGACCGACGCGATTTCGCCCACCCAAACGAATGAACTGCGCTTCAACTACACGTTTAACGATTCCGGGGAATTCGAGCTTGCCTCCAACTTCGGGGGCGCCGTCCCGATCAGCGTGGGCATCGTGGACGGCCCCGATGGAACGCCGCTCCAGCCCATCGGCTCCCAGTTGACCTTCCGCACCTACTTCAAGACCGGAGGCAAGGCCGAATTCGAGCTGGAGGGCAACGACTATAGCCAGAAGCAATTCAACATCACCGATACCCACCACTGGACCCATGGAGCGCACGCCTTCAAGTTTGGGGTGGACTGGCGCTACATCTCCACCTATGCCGTTCCGAGCATCAATAAGGAAGAAGTCGAATTCGGCAACGAAGAGGAAGTGCTCAAGAACGCGCCCGGCACGATTGAAAATGTTCCCCATTCGATTGTGAAATCGGAGCCGTTTTTCATCAATTTTTCAGTCTTCGGACAGGACGAGTGGAGGGCCACGCAGCGGCTGTCGCTGTCGCTGGGGCTGCGCTGGGATGTGAATCCGCCCCCCGGCAACGCGATCGGCTACCTTCCCTACACGCTCAACGAGATTTCGAACCTTGCCACCGCGACTCTGGCGCCCAAGAATACGCCCCTTTGGAAGACTCAATGGACTGGCTTTGCGCCGCGAATCGGCTTGGCGTACCGGCTGGGCCAAGGCTCCGGGCGCGAGACCGTGCTGCGGGCCGGCGTGGGCCTCTTCTACGACCTGGGCACCGTCTATACCTCGGAAGGCTTCTCCACTTACATGGGCTTCGACTCCATCGCGCAGTATTCAAACGATATCGAAGACTTCCCCAATGCTCCGATACTCTACCCCTTCCCGCTGACCCCCGCGCAGATGACTCTGCCTCCGGTGAACACGGCGCCGCCTTACAATGAGGGCGTGCTGGCTTTCGATCCGAATCTCCGGCTCCCGTATACACTGCACTGGAACGTCGCCATCGAGCGGCAAATGGGCAGAAGCCAGACTCTGACGGCAAGCTATGTGGCCTCTCGCGGCCAGGATCAGCTAGCCGAATTGGAGTACTCGCCGCAAGCTCTGGGCAACACAAATTTTGAGGCGTCGTCGGTTGCCGACGTGGTTTCGAATCGGGCAAGTTCGGCCTACGATTCGCTGCAAGTGAAGTTTCAGCGCGATATTTCCCATGGCCTGCAGGCGCTTGCGGCCTACACATGGTCGCACTCGATCGACAATGCATCGAGTAACTTCATGCTTATGGAGCTGCTACGCGCGAGTTCGGATTTCGACATCCGCCACAACTTCCAGGCGGCATTGACCTATGCGGTGCCGGGCCATTATTCGAGTCCCGTACTCGCCGCCCTGCTAAAGGGCTGGGGCTTGGACAGCCGCATCTCCGCACGTTCGGCTCTTCCGGTGGACCTGTCGGGCGCTCAGAACATCGATCCGGTGACCGAAGCGAGCCTGAATTACGAACCCAATTTCGTCCCTGGACAGCCCATCTATACCTCCATGTGCACGAATCCCGGACAGCAGTCCTATGCCCCGCCGGGAGGCCGCTGTGTGAACATCAATGCGTTTGCGACGGCTCTGGATGCGAACGGCAATGATATAAACGGCAATGTCCCGCGCAACTATCTCCGCGGCTTCGATGCCATCCAGTTCGACATGGGGATGCGGCGCGATTTCCCGATCGTCGAAAAGCTGAAGCTGCAGTTCAAGGCCGAAGCCTTCAACGCCTTCAATCATCCTCAGATGGGCGCCGTAGACGGGAACATCACGGACGGTTATGGGGTATTCGGAATAGCGGCTAGCTCGTTGAATAACGAGGGTAGCGCGCTGAGTCCACTGTACGCGGGCGGAGGGCCGCGGTCGCTCCAGTTGGCGCTGAAGCTGACGTTCTAGCGGCAGCATAACCCTCAACGACAATGGCCGTTCCCTCGGGAACGGCCATTGTCGTTTGAATAAGGCGGTGTAGGAATCAGTCTCCGGCGACCAGCTCGGCTTCCTGCTGTTTTGCTGGCTTGGCGGGGGCGATGGACGTTAGCGGCACCAGGCCTTCGACGGGCTTTTCGCCAAGGACGTGCTCGCGGTAGAGTTTGGCCATTCTCGCGTTTTCGGCGGCGTCCACAACCTGCTTGGTATCGCGGGCGCGGATTCTCTCTTCGCGGGCGTTCTTGGCGATGCCTAACTCGTCGAGCGTGTGGTTGGCTTCGGAGTTGACGTGGGCCATGTTGAGCTGGAGGCTGTGGCCGACTTGAGTCATGCCAACCTTCTTGCCGCCGGCGAAGATCTCGTGGCGGCCGTGCTCCTCATACCACTTGGTAAGAGTTGCCGTCATGTGCATCTTCTCGATGATGTTGCGCCAGCCCACGCCGGTGTTATACGCGCAAAAGCTGATCTCGCCCTCTTGCGTAGCGTAGGGGATGATGCACTGCTCGGTGCGGCGGAAGTCGTAGTTGAACAGATCCTGGAACCACATGCCGGCGATGAATAGGAAGTTCCAGCGGTCGGCGCGGCGCTTCTGGATGTCTTCCAGCGTGCGGTCGCCCTTGACGCTGCCGTAGTTGTGGCCCGTGGCGTTGAAGGTCTTGTCCATCTTCTTGAGCATGTCGGTGATCTTGAAGTGGGTGGGCGCCTGGAACGGATCGTAGTTGCGCAGCAGAGCCAGCGCGAAGCCGATGACTGAGAGCCATTTGCCGCGAGCGGCATCGTTGACCTTGGCCAGATCCTTGGCCACCTTGTTCATGTTGAGGAAGGCGGTTACCGGCGCGGCTTCCTTGGTCTCCTTGTCGATCATCATGGCCATGCCGATGCCGCAATTGGGATGGCAGCCGCAACTGAGCTGGCCCCACTCGGCGCTGGGCCCGTGAATCAGGTCGGCCCAGTCGGAGAAGGTGGCCATGAAGCTGATGGGGAACCAGTCGCGCTCCGGCACGCCGAAGCCGCATTGGTTCTTGATGTCGTGGGCCATGTGGGAGAGCGTGTAGCGCTGCGCGATGCGGCGCTCGTCGGTGATGTCCTCGTCGCGGCCGGTGAAGCTGACCGGCTGGAAGCTGAGGAAGCTGATCGTCTTGGGATTGTCGAGGGCGAACTGAATGATGCGGCCCACCTGCTCGTTGTTGATGCCGTTGATGATCGTCGTCACCGGCACGATCTCCACGCCGGCTTCATGCAGATTGTTGATCGCCTGCAGCTTCACGTCGAAGAGGTTGCCGACCTTGCGATGCGAGTTAGCGGCGTTGCCGATGCCGTCGAATTGGAGATAAACATATCTCAGTCCGGCTTCGGCGGCGGCGCGGCATAACTCCTTGCTCTTGGCAAACTCGATGCCGTTCGACGCGGCTTGCACGGAGTTATAGCCGACTTTGCGGCAATAGGCCACTGCGTCGAGGAAGTAAGGCGAGAGCGTGGGCTCGCCGCCGCTGAACTGCACGCTCATCTGCCGCTTCGGCTTGAGGGTGATGGCGTTGTCCAGCATGGTCTTGATCTCGTCCCAGGTAAGTTCGTGGACGAAGCCGACCTGATTGGCATCCATGAAGCACGGGTCGCACATCATGTTGCAGCGGTTGGTCAGATCGATGGTCAGCACCGCGCCGCGTCCATGCGTAACCGTGGACGTGCCGTGGTTGTGCAGCCTCTTGTCGTTGTGCGCGCGCACGTCGCGGCCGGGGAAGCTCTCTTCCAGGTGCTTGAAGAAGGCGGTGTCGATCGACATCACGTCCTCGAAGTGGCCGTGCTTGGGGCAGTCCTTCACCATCAGGATTTTGCCGTCGCGCTCGATGATCTGCGCCTTGATCTCGCCCACCTTTTCGTTGAGCAGGATCTCGAAGGGCAGCTTGCCGTCCAGGATCTGCTGGCGAATCTCGGGGACGCACTTGGGGCAGAGCGAGTCGGTCGAGCGCGGCCAGCCCAGCGGCGGCTTCTCCTTCTGGTAGGACTTCTGCAGGGGCTTATCGGACCATTTCGGAATGAAGGAGGGGTTGGGGCTGATGCGGTTCAGCCGCTCATAGACTACCCACGCGCCCCTGGCCGCGTAGACGACGGCTTTTTCGGCGTACTTGACTGCTTTGGACATAAAGTGCGGTCTCCTCGAATGAAGTAGTCGCCTGCGGCGATGACCTGCCCGGCTGGACCTTGGGCTCCCGTTTGGCTTTGGTGGGGTAACCGGGGTCTGAAAATGCAATTTCAGGGTAATCGCGGAGCCCGGTCAAGCCAAAGAGGATGCAGCGAATGGCGGAATCCGGCAGCGAATGGCGAAAGGGGCGGGCGGAATGGCTGGCCCGAAGGGGCAATGCCCCTTCAGGCTAGCGCGGGCGTTGCCGCAATTAAATGCCGTTTATTGGACGGTAAGGTTGACTGTGCCTGTCGAAGTGATTGAGTTGGACGTACCGGTTATGGTGATAGTGTAGTTTCCTGGCATCGTTCCCACTTTAACAATGGGAGCGCAGGCCGTGCCGCCACCGCCGCCGCAGGCTGTCGCGCCTCCAGCGAGTGCGACAAGAAGAAGCGATAATCCGAGCATCTTTAGCCAACCGCGCCGCCGTTCCGGAATGCCAAACAATAATACGCAAGCCAGTACCGCGCCGCCTCCGCTATACCAGGGAATCCCTTGTTGCGTACGGTTCTCGGAGGTGCATTGAGTGGTGGAACTCGCCGTAGTGGTGATAGTGAGCGTGGCCGTTCCCGCCGCGCTTCCGGTGATGTTTGCCGGCGTCGTCGAGCCGAAGCTCAGCGTGGGCTGGACTCCGCCTGACGGTCCGGTGGTGATCGCGGAGGTCAATGCAACGCTGCCGGTGAACCCTCCCACCGGCGTCAGGGTGATTGCGGAGGTATTTCCAGAGGTCGCTCCCGCCGTGACGGTGACTGGTTTGCCAGTGATGGTGAAGCCCGGCGTAATGGTGTAGGTCGCGCTGGCTACTGCGCTGGCGCTATAGCCGGAAGCCATGGCGATGGCTTGGATGGTTTCGGTAGCCGATACCGTGATTGCGCCTGTGTACTTGGTGGAGTTGATCGTTGGCGTAGTGACACCGTCGGTGGTGTAGTAGATCGAGGCTCCGGTCGTAGTATCGGAGAGCAGCACCGTTTGCATTGAAGTATATGTGCCCCCCAGTATGGAGAAGGTCGGCGTCGCCGCTGGCGGATCAATCTCCGTTCCGGTGACCGTAATCGACTGCTTCGTTGCGCTGGCATTCAGGGTATTCGTGGTTATATCCACGCTCTCGGTTAACACCTCCGATGTATTGCTGCCAATCGGTGAAACAGGCGTGAAATCGATGTACAGGGAGCAGGATGCTCCCGATGATAGAGACGTAGTTGAGGTACAATCGCCCGTAACTCCGCTAGCCTGCGGGAAATCGACAGGATAGCTCAAATCCGAAAATATGAGAGGTGAGTTGCCGTAGTTCGCGATCAGTTGCATTTTGGGGCTGTCCATGCTTGTAACTCCCTCGGTCGAGGCTGAGAAGCTCACGGTTGGAGGGTTGGAATAATCCAATTTGTAGACGCCTGCGCTGGGTACGGAAGAGCCGAACGGAGCTGTATTTGTCAAATAAACGCTCCCACTGGCATCGACAGCCAGTGGTTGAGTTCCCAGGTATCCGTAGAGGACGAGGTAAGACCAGGCAGGCTCAAGGTAGCCGGTACTCTCATATGAATACCCTTGCATTGCCGTGATGTCTCCGTCGAGGGGGTAAACATAAAGGTTTCCAGACGCATCCGAGAAAATGCCAAGGTTGGGGGCAGAAGTTGAATTAATTACCTCTGCTGAGCTAATGCCTAATTCGATCGGAGTATATACGCCTCCCGATAAGACTTCCTCGAATATTTCACTGTTTGTTTCTTGTATATTGACGTTGTATGGATCGACACTCGTGACATTGGCGCTGAAAAAAACATTCCGGTTTCCATCCACAACTAAAGAGGACATGCCTCCCAGAGTGCCGTATCCAGGCGTTGGCAGAGGCAATGTTACGCTGTTGCCATAGCTTCCATCCGGTTGAAGAGGTACAGTATACAGGCCTCCGCTAGAGAGAAAATAGAGATTCCCGAACGCATCAACCACAATTGAAGGGGAAAGTGTGCCCCCCCAGTTGATCTCTGTCTGAATGTATTGACCGTTAAACGGCGTATATTTGTAGAAGACGAGCTCCGTATTGCCAGAATTCAATACCGTGGCTAAAACGTAGACGTTCCCTGCGGCGTCCAATGAAACAGTCCATATGTAATAAAGTCCACTAACGATGACGCTTTGGGAGTAAGCTCCAGATGAAATCGTTTCTTTTAATAATCTGGCAGCGCCCGGATTTGCGCCCAATGTGGTGCTGCCTGTGTCGCCAATATAGACGTTATAACTCCCGTCCACGGCGACAGCGTAGGGCAATCCCATAAGGCTGGCTGGCACCAGGCTCTCATTTGAGTTAGGGAATACAACCTGCGGACCCAATCCAGTGCCCTGAAGATATGCCGTTCCGACTACACCGTTCGCATCCGACAGCACAACCGCACCGCTTCGTGCTCCCGCATACTTTGGCGTAAAGGTCACATTCACAGTGCAACTGGAGAAGCTGGACCCTACGGCGCAGGTCCCTCCGCCGGCATCTGTGAAGTCCAGATTGGGCGCTCCCTGGGTGACAACGGAGATGCTGCTCAACGAACCCCCACTGGGGACGGTTACGGTCACGGCAGATGTCTTGCTGCCGCCGAGATTGACCGAGCCGAGGCTTGTCTGAGCGGCGGCGGGGAGTGTGAGGAAGGCGCAGACGAGAAAAGTTCCCAAAAGAGAACTAGACAGCAGACGAGGCTTGCCGATTCGCATTGGGTTACCCTCGAAGGAAGATTTCCCCTATGCTAGCCCTGGAAGGAAACGCCTGTCCACCTGAATCTCCCGCCGCAGTGTTAAACTCGGCCCGTCTGCAACCGCGCCCTACGGCCGCGCGGTCCCGTTGATTCCGCCCCCCCGGTTGATGATCCGTTGCAAGTACAGCACACGCAAGTGAACGTGGCGGGCCACGCCGGACAGAGGCTCCCGAAAGCCGTTCCACAAAAGCCGCACCCGGAACCGGTCGGGTGCCCAGGTCCCGATTCTGGGATCTGGGGAACCACGAACCCCATGCGAGCGAATAGCGAGCAGTTGGCCGCGCCGTAGGCGCACTGGTTATTAGCCCCGCGCTTCAGCGTGGGGTAAGTGTCCCCGCCATGACAGAGCCGGAGTCCCGGAGGGACGGCGCATTTTTCGCAAAAAGGATGGAAAACACAAAACCGGGGATGACTCCCGTAAATGTCAAACTCCGGCCGCCGCCTTTGGCATCTTCCCTTGCGCGGCAGCCCGCGCCGGTTTTGCATATATTTTCGCTTCCCGCGCGGATGATAAAACCAGTCGCAAATCCGAGGTCCAAATGACTACCCTCCAATCCCCAACCCGCGCAATCTCAGTCCCTAGTCCCTCGTCCCTAGTCCCTGTCTTCCCCGTTTCTTCTCCCCAAAAACCGCCTTACCCCCACCCCCCCACCCTGTGGAAATCTTTTTTTAGCCTCTTCATTGCTCGTAACAAACACAGAATCAACAGCTTGCATTTTAGTAATGTTAACGAATGAGTAACTGCAAACCCCGTTTTTTACCCGCTTTTTCGCCCAAAAGCAGGCCATTTTGCCCAGAAAAGCCCTCATTTTCGCGTTTTCTGAACGCCCGCGAATACCGCAATCCGGGATTCTTGCATCAGTTCATCGTGACTGAAATCGTGGTGGTGTGCCGCTGGATTCCGCCGTTCGTAAGAACGGTGACGGTCACCGGCGGGTTCTTCTGCTGAGTGGTGGACGAGCCGCCGCAGCCGCCGAGCAGGCTCATCCTGATCGCGCAGACCGCCAGCAGCAAGAGCATCTTCAAGCGCCGCCGCTTCCTCCAGCCGAAGCCGCAGACCGCAACCGCAAGGGCCGCGCCGGGGAGCAACGGGCCGGAACTATGGCCGCGCCGTCCCGTTGATCCCGGCCACCTGGTTGATGATCCATTGGAAGAGGACGACCCGGAAGTGAATGTGGCGGGCTACGTCGGGCATGAATTCTGTAATGAAGTTATCCAGCGGTGCGGTGCCGAGGCCGATGGAGTAGCGCTCGGCGGTGGAGCGCGGATTGGTCTTCTCGCCCGGTACATAAAGATCGCTGATCTCGGCTCCGATGGCCGAGCCCGCCAGGCCGGCGTAGTTCACCATTCCCTGGCCGTCGTCGCCCTGCGCCCAAACCACCTGCGCGATGGCATGACCCGCCCGGCGCGGAATCGAAGCGTTGGGCATCCGATGGTAGTGCGGGTCCTGATGAACGATGGAGGGAATGAGAAATGTGCCGAAGAACTCGCCGGTCATGTCCTGGGTATAGCTGACGCCCACGTTGCGCGCGAAGCCTTTCATGCCGGGTCCGTATGCGGAGTCCGCGTCCGAGCCTACCGTAATGGCCGAGCCGCCTAGAATCGTGAGGCCGTTGAAGGGATCGATCACGTTGCGCGCCGCCAGATGAGCTTTCTCTTTGGGGGTCATCGGCTTGACTTCAGGGCCGGTGAGAAAGCGCTCAAACCAGTTTTTGGGCGGCTGAGGCGGGCAGGGGGCAGACTGCGATCCGGCCGCCCGCTGCGCTCCAGGCTGGTCGCCGGGGGCCTGCGGCGAACCCCCGGCAGCGGGGGGCGTTCCAGTTGACGTGGCGGGTTGGGCGGCGCTTGCAGCAGGACAGGGCGCCGCTTCCGGCGCAGCGGCGCGAGCGGGAGTTTGCGGCTGCGGAGCGTCGGGCAACGGCAGCTCGGAGTCAGTGCTACCCGGCGGGCCAGCCCACGCCGGAAGCGCCGCAAGAAGCAGAGCCGCGGCAATCAGCGCCAGAAGGCCGCAGCCCATCCTCCGCGCGGCCTTCGGCTTCCCGCCCCTGGCGGCGCTTTCATCGCCGGCCTTCTCTCTGGAACTTCTTTGCAAAGTACAGGTCCTCGCTGGCGGAAGTTATGCCGCACATCTTCCGGGATGATGCTGCCTGACGCGCCTCCATAGAGTATCGCGCAAACCAGAAGCCATCCTCCCTGCGCATCCCATAAGTCTGACGGTGTTTTCCCGGGAAAAGTCACCCGCGAGGACGATGAGAGCCCGAGTGCTCGACGGCCCGGAATCCGGCGGCCGTATTGACAATTGCGGCACCTTTGGGCTCAAGGCGATTGACTCGCCGCGCGGCGCATCGCAGACTGAGGTAGACGCTGTTTGTCAAATCTGCTTTGCGCGAGGTAATCCGATATGAGCACCTATCCGCCACCCCCCCTTCGTATCCCCCTCCCGGTCCGCCGCCAGGCGACATCGGCAGCCGCATCGAAGAGGCCGTCGAGTTGATCGAGATGGAGCTGCGCCACGCCATCGCCTACGTGAACGCCGCCGTGATCCCGCAGGTTCGCAGCGAATCGATCTCGGCCTTGCGCAAGGTCTCCGACAAAATGCGGGAGCTGGCCGACCGCTTTGAGCAGGGCGGAGGTCCGAGGCCGTGATGGGTCCGCGCCAGTCAAGGTTCGTGGCTTCCGACCCTTGCGACAGAAAGAAGTCGCAAGGATGGCGCACGGAGCATTTGTCGCTGGTCCGGCAGGTGGCCGGAGTAACTCTACCGCTTGCGGCTGCCTCGATGCTGATGCTATCCGGCTGCGGTCATCAGCAGAGCTCCGCCCGGATGCCCGCGCCGCAGGCTGCTCCGCCTTCGGTTCAAGCGCAGGTTCGGCCGCAGGTCCAGTCGGAAGCCCGCTCCTCCGAGAGCGAATCCGCGCCGCCGGCCCGCATCGCGCCCACTCCCGCGCCGCCGGGCGGAGTCAGCGCCGACGATCTCAGCTATGTAAAGACGCACCGGCCCATCCGCAGCGAGGAGGGCCTGGCCACCTGGTATACCGCTGCCAGGGGACGCAGATCCGCCAACGGCCAAATCTTCAGCGACCACGCTCTGACCGCGGCCCATCGCACGCTGCCCATGGGTTCGCTCGTCGTCGTCACCAACCTGAAGACCGGCCAGTCCGCCGCCATGCGCATCACCGATCGCGGGCCGTTTGTGGGAGACAAGCTGATCGACCTGACCATTGCCTCGGCCAAGGCCACGGGCGTCTACCGCGTCGGCACAACCCGCGTCCGGGTGGACGTTTACCGCACTCCCAAGCCCATCGACACCGGCGGCCGCTGGTGCGTGCAGATCGGCGCCTTCACCAGCCACCACAAGGCCAAGAAACTCAAGGCGCAGCTCGAGCGCAAGTATCCCAACGCCAACGTCATCGAGTTTCCCGGCGATGACAGCTACTGGGTGCGCATCCGCCCCGCGGGCGACAACCGCGAGCAGGCCGAATCCATCGCCCGCCGCCTCCGCCCCGCCGAGGGCGAAGCCTTCCTCACCCGGCTGGACTGAGGACTCCGATAGAATCGACTCATGACTGGCCATATCGGAATCGTCGCCTGCTCCGCCGAGGGCGCATCTCTCTGTTACCGGACCATCTGCGTGGAAGGCGCTCAGCTTCTCGGGCCTCACGATCATCCTGAAGTTTCCATGCACACGCACTCGCTGGCCGAGTACATGAAACACATCGATCGCGGTGACTGGCAGGGCGTGGGTGAACTCATGCTCTCGTCCGCCGATAAGCTCGCCAAAACCGGCGCGGATTTCCTCATCTGCCCCGACAACACCAACCACCAGGCCTTCCCTTGGGTTCAATCGCGATCGCAACTGCCCTGGATGCACATCGCCGAAGTGGTAGCAGCGCAAGCTGCGGAGCGCGGCTTCCGGCGCGTCGGCCTCACCGGAACCCGCTGGCTGGTGGAGAGCGAAGTCTACCCGGAAAAGCTCGCCGCGCGCGGGCTTGCTTTCCTGCGCCCCAACGCGGCCGAACGCGAAGAGATCAATCGCATCATCATGGAGGAGCTGGTTTACGGCGTCCTGAAGCCCGAGGCCCTGACCTGCTTCCAACGCGTCATCGGCCGCATGAAAGACGAGGGCTGCGACGCCGTCGTGCTTGGCTGCACCGAGATCCCTCTGCTGGTCGACGATTCGAATTCCCCGCTGCCCACGCTTGATTCCACCCGCTTACTGGCGCGGGCCGCTCTGCGCCGCGCGGTTGAAGACCGGACCTGACCTCCTCCTGTCGGGCAGGAGCTCCCTTCATTTTTCTCTGGCCAAAGTTCACCCGGCGTGCCCTATACTTTCCGCAATGGAAGTGAAAATGGAGGTCGAAATGGCAGATTCCCAATCGAAAGTCCGGCAAAACTATCTTGCGATCCTCGTTGCGGCGATCGTCTGTTTTCTCTTGGAAGCAGGCTGGTACTCGTTCTTCCTGCAGTCCTGGCTCGACGGCATTGGTCGCACCAGCCAGTGGCAGGCGAACACGGGCGTCAGTCCCGCGCTTCAGTTCGCCGTGGCTTTGATCGCTGAAGCCGTGATCGCCGCGGCCATCTCCTGCCTGACCCAGCTCACCGGCGCGCAGACGGCGCTGCGCGGCATCAAGGTCGCGGCGCTCTTGTGGCTCGGCTTCGTGCTTCCCGTCTGGTCCACCGAATACGTCTTCGAAGTTCGCCCCTGGAGCCTCTTCGGCATCAACGCCGGCTTCTGGTTGATTGGCATGGTCCTGATGGGCGCAATCGTCGGCGGCTGGAAGAAGAAGTAGCTCACTCCCATCCTAGCCGCAACAGTGCGAGAAGCAGATCCTTCGACTCCCTGCGCTCACTCAGGATGACAGCGGCGAGGGTGAGTCACCCACTGCTTTCCCTACATCAGATCAACCCCGTTACTCCGGCGGCGGATAGAACGGCAGCTTGTCGTTCTTCTTGTTGGCGCGGCGGATGGTCAGGTCGTCGATCAGCAGCGCCGGGGCCAGCACCGTCTCAGGCACGTCGCCCAGGTAGTTGGCTATGTGCAGCTCCTTGCCGGCCGCGTCGATGCTGGAGCGCAGCGCGCGCTGGTCTAGATCGTCCAGAGTCGCGCCGCGCACCAGTTCGCGCTTGCCGGTTGGGGTGCCGTCAGGGGTAACTCGATAAAGCATCTTCGGCGTCATCTTTCCGCCCAGCGTGTTCACGTAATAGACGCTCTTCAATTCGCGGTCCTTGGCCAGCTCCAGGAGCTTGCGATTCAGCTCATCGTCCGTCAGGCCATCCTTGGCCGTCACCTTCAGCACGCCGATGGAAGGCTCCGGCGGTCCGGTGAGCGGGGCGCGCCCGTGGCCGTTGGACTGGGGAAAGTCGCGCACCGGCTCGCGGCCAACCAGATAATTCTCCAGCTTGCCTGCAACGATCAATTTGACCGCCTGCGCCGGAACGCCCTCGTCGTCCACATCGTAGGCGCCCAACAGGCTCTTGCCGTCATAACTCTTGAGGAGGGGATCATCGACCACATCAAAGGAATCGGGCAGCACGCGTGCATGATAGCTCGACGCAAACGGCCCGTTGGTGCGCGCCTCGGTGCCCAGCTTGGGGCGCGTCGCCGTCACCGCTCCCGCCACCAGTGTATGAATCACATGGGCGCCCGCGCCGGAGCCCAATAGCACCGGCCCGTGATACTCCTCTTCCACCACCGGCGCCTTGCGCAGATCGCCCAGTTTCGCGATCAATTCAGTTACATGCTTCTCAAAGGCATCTGGAGAGTCCAATTCCTCCGGCGTGGAGCCAATGGTCGAGTGGGCCAGGTCGAGGCGCATTCCGTCCGCCGCCTGTGTGCCCGCGTTGAAGGACTCCTCGCAGTCAGCCGCCGACTTGCGCACAATCGTCCCTTCGCTGGTGACCAGCCAGGTGGTCGCCGCGCGCGCATGAAACGCGGACGAGGAGGACTGCACGTCGCGCTGGCCGGCCTTCACCGAATCGTCCGTCCGGTAGAGTCCGCTGACTCGCGCCACGCGCGCTTCCCACGCGGCCTCGTCCACCTTCAGCTTGAGCGGCTCGGCCAGCGAGATTACCGGCGTTTCCCGGCTGAAGTCGTCGGCCTGCGGCGGCGTTTCGACTTGTTTGAGTTCAGCCTGCTTCTGCGCATAGGCCGCCAGCGCGCTCTTGTACGCCTGGTCGGTTGCCGTCCAGAGCGCCGAGCGCAGCGCAATCGGGTCGTCGTCCAGAGCCGCCAGCTCAATCGCGCCGTCGCCCCGCCCTCCGGTACTGGAGCTGTCGATCTTGTAGTCGCCCACCCGCACCGTCACCCGTGCCACCCGTTGGTGGCTGTGCCGGGAGCTGCTCACCGCGCCAAACTCCGCCTTGGTCTGGAAGTCCTCTAACTCTTCAATGCGGTACTGGATGAAGAACGGCTTCTGAAAGTCCTTCAACTGGAGCTGGCTCATGCTGCGGTCGAGCTCGGTGAGCATGGCCTTCAGCACCGGGTCTTTTTCAGCGTCGGCGCGGGTCGGCTGAGCGGCGGTTTGCGCGGACGCGGTCAGGCACACGGCCAGTAGGGCTGCCGCGGCAGATAGTGCAATCGGACGAATTAGGCTCATCGCGCCTCCGGTGGAAGGACAGTAATAGTTATGGTGTTGGACTTGACCTCGACGTTATCGGGCTGCCCTGGGTTTGTGCCCCTTGAAAACGTGACTTCGTATCTGCCTGGATTGCTGAGGTCGAAATAGGCAGTCAACGGGACTTCAAATGTTTGGAATTGGCCAGGCTCGACCGTCGGGGCAAAGCTGCTAATGGGCGGTCTCAAGGGAACATTTGGATCGTATATCTTCGGGTATTTCTTCGCATTTAGAATCTCCCGGTATAGTTCCGTAATTGGGGCGGGATGGCCCTCGAACATAACGCTCATCGTGTTCCACTCCCCCCGGTCGCTCGGCCGGTCGATATTGATTGCATAGCGCGATATGTTCTTTTCCTTAGCGATTACTGAGATTTTCAAATCTTTTTGATCTTTGACGATTCTATCTTTTGTGGAGATCGTGAGAGCGAAAGCAGGCGTCTGCGTTTCGGCCACCTGTGCGGCGCAGACGCCCGCAACAAAGATGAATGTCGCAAGAAGTATTGCAGATGATTTTTTCATTTTCGCGTCCACTCCTTGTACCGATCCCTGCCTTGAGGCCCCTAATCCCTGACCAAAGCGTGCTTCAAGAATGGCCCGTCCGATCTTCTATCGTCCCTCAGGGGCTAAAGCCCGCGTTAATTTCGCGGCGCTTGCGGCACGACTAAAGTCGTGCCCTGTTACAGTGCGTCTCATCCATCTCGCATCGGCAAATCCAGCCGAAAACTGTTATCTGACAACTGACAACTGACAACTGACAACTGAGAACTGACAACTGACAACTGACCACTGTTCACTGCTTCTCGCTCGGCATCGGCAGTATCGGCGGCCTCGCCGTGCCTTGCGGCTGCTTTTGCGTTTCCAAATCCTGCAACAGCATCGCCGGCGCTACGGCGCTGACCGGAATCGTGCCCGACTCCGCGCCGCACTCGCCGTTGAAGACTTCGTTCTTGTCGCCCGTGGCCAGGATGCTCTTCATCGCCGCCAGCGGCGTTCCCACAATGCTGACGCCGCGAACCAGCTCATCCGGCCGGCCATCGACATAGACCCGCCAGACTACCAGCGGAATCACTTCAAACGCCTGCGGCGAGCGGCGCTGAGTTACCGCGAAGCCGGAAGAGATGTCCTCGAAATAAAGCCCGTATTGCTTGCCCTGCTTCTTGGCTTCCTCGATCAACTGCTTGCGTAACTCGCTCTCCGGCTCCATCTTCGTCGAGGTGACAACCAGGTTGCCCTGGCGTCCGGTTGGCACCTTGCCGGTCTGCGCGCGCCCGTGGCCATTCGAGTTGGAGAAGTTGGCGATGGGCAGCCGCGACATCAGAAAGGTCTTCAGCACGCCGTTCTGGATCAGGTCCACGCGCCGCGCCTTCTGGCCCTCGTCGTCATATTCATACTGGCCGCTCAGCCACGTCTGGCCGAAATGAGTCATCGTCGGATCGTCGGAGACCGACAGGAAGGTTGGCAGCACCTCCTTGCCCACTTGCTTGGTGAAGGTCTGGCCCTCTTCGTCGCCGCGCTGGCGCTGGCCCTCCAGCCGGTGGCCGAGCACCTCGTGGAAGAAGACCGCCGCCGCGCGGCCGGAGAGGATCGCCGGCCCATCGAATGGCTCGGTCAGCGGCGCATTGCGTAGCGCCTCCAGGCTCTTGCCCAGCTCGCGCGCTGCCGCTTCCATCTCCGCCTGCGCGGGCAAACCCTCCACCGTTTCGGCCTCGAAGGTCTGCAAGCGGAAGAGATCCATTCCATCGTCGGCGCGCGTCACGGCAATGACCACCACCCGCGCCTGCAAGTGCGGCATCACCACCCGCGAACCCTCCGACGAGACAAAGTAGTCGGTCTCGTTCTCGACCGAAAGCATCACCATGCTCCAGTAAACATTGGGGTACTCGCGGAAGACCAGCGAGAGCGCCCGGAGGCGCTTCTCCCAGGCCGCGCGGTCCACCGCGATGGGCGGCGCGGGCTTGCCGATGTGCACCTGCGGCGTCTCCTGGCTAAAGTCCGGCGAGGTGTCCTCTTCCTTGGCGCGCACCTCGGCCTCGGTCTTCACCTTCAGATAACTCTCCAGCGCGTTTCCGTAGCCCGTGTTGGTGGCCAGCCAGAGCGAGCGGGCCAGCGCCTCCCGGTCGTCATTCAGCGGCAATTCCGTGGTGTTCACCGCCGAGCTGCGATGGGTTCCGTGGGTATTGTCCAGCTTGGGCTCGCCGATCCGCACCTGCACATCGGCCTCGCGCATGTGGTTCGCCGAGCTGTTCACCAGCGCCCCAAACTGCGCGCCGACGGTGACAAAGCTGGCGTCGCTGACCGAGTAGCTGAGGAAGTAGGGCGGCAACTGCTTCGCGTCCCCCTGCTTGCCCAGCGACGTAAAGGCGCGATTGAGTTCGGTGGCCATCGCGTCCAGCAGCACAGGCGAGGCTGCGGGCTGATCCTTTCTCGCTGGGCTCGCCGGGGTAGCTTTCGACACGCCATGCTGGGCCGTTGCGGTCACGGGCAAAGCCAGCGCCAAAGCTGCCAGAATTGCGAAGAATGTGGCTGGGCGCGCACAACTGGGGACGGTCCGTCTCTCGACGGCAACAGAAATCTCTCTCATAAGCTGATAATCCCGCTAAAAAGTCTCCACCTTGGATTGTCGCAGAGTAAGCTACAGATAAGGAAACCGCTCATGAGAATTGCGCGCGGAATGTTGCTGGCATCTTACATTCTCCTCCTGCTTGCCGGGCTCCTCGCCCTGGCTCCGTGGTCTTGCAGGGCTCAGTCGGCGCCCGCCTCCACCGCCGCTCCGGTCTCGACAGCGCCCCCGGCCCAGCCCGCCAACTCGCAAGCCTATTCCTTGCCGCCGGACAAGCTGGCCAAGGCCATTACCCTCAGCCGCATCCGCGACATCCTCGATATCGCCGGCTCGCTCTGGGGCTTGGCAGTCCTCTGGCTTCTTTTGGCCACACGCGCCGCCGCCGGCCTGGCCGCCTGGGCTGAGCGCCTGCTGCGCCGCCGCTGGATGCAGGGATTGCTCTTCTTTGCCGCGTTCCTGCTCATCAACTCTCTGGCCGGCCTGCCCCTCGATCTGATCGGCCACCTGGTCAGCCGTCACTATGGCATCAGTGTCCAGGGCTGGGGCAGTTGGCTGGGCGATCTGGCCAAGGCCATGGGCCTTTTGCTGCTCTTCGGTGCCCCTGTTCTGCTGCTCTTCAACTGGATCGTCCGCGTCTCGCCGCGCCGCTTCTGGCTCTGGGCCTGGATGATCGCGCTGCCCCTCATGCTCATCGGCACCTTTGCTTCTCCGCTGATCGACCGCATCTACAACAAGTTCGAGCCGCTCACGCAGAGCTATCCCGCCCTGGTCGCCCGCCTGGAGACCGTCGTCGCCCGCACCGGAACCAAGATCCCTCCCCAGCGCATGTTCCTGATGAAGGCCAGCGCCAAGACCACCGGCCTTAACGCCTATGTCACCGGCATCGGCGCAACCAAGCGCATCGTCGTCTGGGACACCACCGCAGGCCGCATCCCCGACGACGAAGTCCTCTTCATCTTCGGCCACGAGAGCGGCCACTACGTCCTCAACCACATTCCCAAAGGGATGGCCATCACCGCCGTCAGCACGTTTTTCGTCTTCTGGATCTGCGCGGCATTTGCCGGATGGCTGGCCCGCCGTTTCGGCATGCGTTGGCGGTTGGGCGGGGTCGAGGTAGGCCAGCACGCCCTCGCCAGCCGCCAGGGCTTTATCGTGCTGCTCTTAGTCCTTTCCATTGTGGGGCTGGTGGGGCAGCCGGCCGGCAACGCCATCAGCCGCCACTTCGAGCACGAGGCCGACATCTACGGCCAGGAGGCCATTCACGGCCTGGTCGCCGACCCCCAGAAGACCGCCGTCTCCGCCTTCAATCACCTCGGCGAAGCCTGGCTGGAAGACCCCGATCCCAGCCCCTTGATCGAGTTCTGGGAGTACGACCACCCCAGCGTTCAGAGCCGCGCCAACTTCGCGCTGCACTACGACCCCTGGGCGAACGGCGGCCACGGCAGGTTCTTTGCGAAGTAGGGATCAGGGAATAGGGAACAGAAGGACCCTGCGGCATCCCTCGCGGCCCATCTGGCCCGCTCCCTGAGCGGGAAGGCCGCTTATCGCCGAAAAGCCCGGCGTTCGTTCATTCGTCTGAGTACAAGCAGCCCTTGTACAATCCCCAAAGGAATTGCAGATGGCGATGTTTGTTCATTTGACGACTGAGTCGCGCATCCCACGGATTCGCCGAAATGGAATCGCTCGTTTGCATAAAGCTGGCGGGACATCACCCGAAGGTGTTTACGCTGTGCCCGTTACGCGTAATTTTTATGCCTCTCACCAATGGCTGAGAGAGTTGAAGCGGCGAGATCAGGGTCCAATTGCCGGCATCTATTTTCGAGTTCCCGATCAACAGCCAGTTTGGCTCGGTCATTATGGGCAGGACCATCGTCTTGTTACCGCCGCCGAGGCGGTCGCAGAGTTTACCAAGGCGGACGATCCAATGGGTTGGGAGGTTGTCGTGCCTCGCCGCATCGAGGCAAGCGAGATCCACAAGACCCGGCGCCTGTCTCAAGTGATCGGCTGGAGATTCTCCCCCAACGCTAAAGGGAAGCCGCCTTTTTGCACTTGCAAGTTCTGCACTCGCGGCGATTATGGCAGCGCGAAACTGCGAAGACGGCTCGGGTCACCCGACGATGAATAGCTGTAACTCTCAAAATCCCCTAGTGTCCTGAGTCTGAAATACGCAACACAAAACTGGCTGTCATTCTGAGCGAACGGGGCCCCGAACGTTTTTCAGTTCGGGGGTGGTGAGTCGAAGAATCTGCGGTTGTTCTTCGATGAACTTCAGACTCGGGACACTAGTCCCTGTTCACTGCTGTTGCTGCTGCTGCATCTGCTGCAAGTCGATGAAGGGGATAACGGGCGCGGGAGGCTGCTGGGCGCGCTCGACTAATACGCTCCAGTCCTCGGGCATGGGCAGCTTCCGGTCCAGGGCCGGGGGGTCGGCGCTGGCTTCGACGTGCACCGCTACATAAAGCTCGCTCTCGGTATTGCCGCGGAAGATGCCGTGGGTGGGCGGCACATCGGCGTAGTCGCGGCCCACGGCCGTGCGGATGTGGCGATGGTGGGCGACGAGATTGTTGGTCGGATCGAAGCCTACCCAGCCCAGATGCGGCAGCAGCACATCGACCCAGGCGTGAGTCGCGTCGGGGGTCGAGCGGTCGTGATCCCCGCGCCCGCGATAGAGATAGCCGGAGACGTAGCGCGCGGGGATTCTCACATGGCGCAGCAGGGCGATCATGGTGTGGGCAAAGTCCTGGCAGACGCCCTTGCCGCTGACGATGGCCTCGTCGATGGGCGAATCGACACGCGTCGAGCGCGGCTCATAGTCGAAGTACTCGAAGAGCCGCAGGTTCAGCTCCTGTACCAGCATCAGCGGATCGTCGCGCCGGGTGACGCCCATCTGCTGGGCGAGCAGAGTCAGCGCGGGCGTCTCGACGGCAAAGGTCGAGGGCAGAAGCATCTCCCAGTAGTCGCCGGAATCGACCAGTTCGTCGAGAGCCTGCCATGCGTCGGGCGAGAGGAAGCCCGGCACATCGGGCAGATCCTGCTGCTCGATGATCGACTCGGCGACAATGACGAGCTGATTGTGCTCGCCTGGTATGTCGAAGTGCTGGACGTTGTTGCCCTGGTGGTCGCGATAACTGAAGACGCGGCAGCGGGGGCTCACCGAGAGCGTGAAGTTGAGGCAATGCTGATGGGAGTCCGAGCGGGGATGCATGCGCGTCTCCATGATGCTCTCGCTGATCGGCTGCGCGTAGCGGAAGCGCGTCAGGTGGCGGATGGAATAAAAGTTCATGCTCGCTCCCGGTAATGAATAAAGCGTTCCAAAAGGCATCAACGAATCTCACAAAAGCCGCTGTGCGTTACGAAAAACCGTCTCGTGTTACAACAACTTCGCTTTGTATCAGGGCACGACTTCAGTCGTGCCGCGGGAAATGCAAAATCAACGCGGGCTTCAGCCCCTGAAAGAAAACTTGACCCGGAGGGAGGCGGGGGTTTCAACCCCCGCATGTAACCAACAAAACCCACGCGGGCTTTAGCCCCGGAAAAAGCCCTAGCTCGCCAGCGCCGATTGAATCGAATAATGCACATAATGCCGGTAGATCATCTCGTGAATCCGCAGGCACTGCTCGCGGATGTTATGCAGAAACTCGGCCGTGTCGCCGCTGATGATTTCGTGGATCGTCGTGAAGCCCAGCATGGCGTGCAGCCGGCCGATGCCTGCAGTCAGTTCACCGGGCGGGCGCCGTCCGCCGGTGCGCTGAATCGAAT
Organism: Occallatibacter sp.; assembly: GCA_049522975.1. Classification (GTDB taxonomy): domain Bacteria; phylum Acidobacteriota; class Terriglobia; order Terriglobales; family Acidobacteriaceae; genus Telmatobacter. The sequence goes on from JBEKNI010000009.1 coordinate 88,439, forward strand.
CGATAGCCTCGCGGATCGCGTCCACGCAGTAGCGAATGGCGTGCGGAAAGTCGCGGTTGAGCAGCAGGAACTCCAGGATGCGGCCGGGAACGACATCGGCCGTGTAGACCTGGCAATAAGCTTCAAAGGAGGTGCATCGGCGCAGCAGGCCGACCATCTCGAGATACTGATAGCCGGCATACTCGCGCTCCTGCAAGTGAAGCAGCTCGGACTGATAAACCTCCAGCAGAGTGGCCGTGGCATAAGCGCGCTCCAGGTAGCGGCCCAGCCGGATGAACTGCCAGCCCTGCCCGTGGATCATCGTTGTATTGCTGACGCCTTTGAACAGATGCAAGCCGTCGAGGATCGAAGACAGCAGATCGTTGATGCTGACGCCGAACTGAGCCAGCGCCTGCGGCGAATGAATCTGGTGGAAGAGCCGGTTGAGCCGCTGCCACTGCTCGGTCGAAATCTCCTCGCGCACCTGCCGCGCATTCTCGCGCGCGCCATTGACGCAGAAGGTGACCGCCGCATGGTTCAGGTTGTCGAAGACCAGCGTCCGCGCCATCGACTCCAGATTGCCGTTCCATTCCAGGCCGCCCGGATTCCCCAGCGAATCGACCAGCCGCCGCCAGCGCGTCTCGGCGCTCGTGCCGCCCGTGTCCAGCATCAGGCCCATGGTCACGTCGAGTTGGCGCACGGTATTCTCCGCCCGCTCCAGGTAGCGGCTCATCCAGTAGAGACTGTCGGCAACCCGCGATAACATGCTCCTAACTCCTCAAATCCGATTGATAACTACTCAAGAATCCATGTGTCCTTGCTGCCCCCGCCTTGCGAGGAGTTGACCACCAGCGAGCCTTTCTCCAGGGCCACGCGCGTCAGCCCGCCTGGCACGATATTCACCTTGTCGCCGAAGAGAATGTAAGGCCGCAGGTCCACATGCCTCGGCTCCAGCGAATTGCCGATCAGACACGGAGCGCGCGAAAAATCCAGCGTCGGCTGGGCAATGTAATTGCGCGGATTGGCCTCGATCTGGCGGGTAAACTGCTCGCGCTGCGCGACCGTCGAGTGCGGCCCGATCAACATTCCGTAGCCGCCGCTTTCGCCCACCGCCTTCACCACCAGCTTGTCGAGATTGGCCAGCACGTGGCGGCGCTCCTGCTCCTCGCTCAGGATGTAAGTCTCGACGTTGGGCAGAATCGCGTCTTCGTCCAGGTAGTAGCGAATCATCTTCGGCACGTAGGCGTAAACGGCCTTGTCGTCGGCCAGGCCGGTGCCGAAGGCATTGGTCACCGTAACATTGCCGGCGCGATAGGCGTTGAAGAGACCGGCGCAGCCCAGCGTCGAGTCGCCGCGAAAGACCAGCGGATCGCTGAAGTCGTCATCCACGCGGCGATAGATCACGTCCACGCGCTTCAGCCCGTCGGTGGTGCGCATGTAGACGATATTGTCGTGAGTTACAAGATCGCGCCCCTCCACCAGATCGATGCCCATCTGCCGCGCCAGATAAGTGTGCTCGAAGTAGGCGGAGTTGAAGACCCCCGGCGTCAGCAGCACGATATTCGGCTCCGGCCTTCCCTCCGGAGCCAGCGAGCGCAGCGTCGCCAGCAGCAGTTGCGGGTAGTGCTCGATGGGACGAACTCCATAACTCGAAAATAACTCCGGAAAGGTCCGCTTCATAACTCGCCGGTTGGTGAGCATATAACTCACGCCGGACGGCACGCGTAGATTGTCTTCGAGCACCACAAACTCGCCGCCGCCCAGCCGCAGCAGATCCGAGCCGACCACCGCGATATAGACGTTGCGCGGAACCTGCAAACCGCGCATCTGCCGCCGGTAGTGCTTGCAACTGTAGACCAGCTCGCGGGGAATGATCTTGTCGTTGAGAATCTTCGCGTCCGAATAAACGTCGCGCAGAAAAAGATTCAGCGCGGTGATGCGCTGCGTCAGGCCGCGCTCGATGCGCTCCCACTCGGCGGCGGTAATCAGCCGCGGCAGCAGGTCGTAGGGAAAGATGCGCTCGGTCCCCTCGTCGCGCCCGTAGACGGTAAAGGTGATGCCCTGAGTGAGGAACGACAAATCCGCCGACTGCTTGCGCCGCTGCAACTCCGCTTCCGGCAGCCGCGCCAGCGTGTCGGCCAACGCGCGATAGTGCGGCCGCACCTCTCCTTCCGCCGAACGCATCTCGTCGAATGCCCGGTCGAGGGGATAGTCTCCGTAAAGCGTATCCAGAACCACTGGATGGCTTGCGCTCATGTGGGCTTCGAACTTTCCTTACCGCGGATTCAGGGCGCCGGCGATTCGATGGCGGGTTGCCGCGCCGATCCTGCCTGAACCCCGTTCTCTAGCTTTAGCAGAAAGGACATAAGAAACTTGTGAGGAAACGGGAGAAGCGGAGCGGGAAGGACGAAGATCAACCGTGCCAGTCGGGCGATTTCTCGAAAAACGGCTTTCATTTAGAGGCTTTTTAGAAATTTGTAGAAAACTCCGCCGGACGGGAGTATAGTAGTCAGCAAAATCGTTAAAGGGGTGCGGAGATGGCTGAAAGTGAGCGGGGGCATGGGGCTTTGCTTGTGGGGTGGAGGTTTGCCGCCCTGGTGTCGGCAGCGGGAATCCTGGCGGTCCTTGCCGGTTGTGGAGGAGGGGGCGGAGGCACTCCCCCGCCGGTGACACCCACGATCACGTCTGTCTCGGCAAGTTGTTCTCCAGCTTCGATCCTTACGACTCAGACATCTATCTGCACGGCAACTGTAAGCGGAACCGGAGACTACAGTTCTGCAGTCACGTGGTCTGTCAGTCCGACGAACATAGGCTCGGTCAGCAGCACCGGCGTCTTCACTCCGTCAGGCGCGGGCACAGCAACCATCACTGCGACCTCGACGCAGGACACGACCAAATCCGGTTCCGCAACAGTGACGGTGACCGTCCCACCAACGATCACTTCCGTTTCGGTGGCTTGCAACCCGGCATCTATCCTGACCACGCAAACATCTGCCTGCGCGGCGACGGTTGCGGGCACGGGAAGCTTCAGCACGGCCGTCACATGGTCCGTCAGCCCATCGAGCATGGGAACGGTCACTAGCGCCGGCGTCTTTACGCCGGCTGGTGCGGGGACGGCGACGATCACCGCAACCTCGACGCAGGACACGACCAAATCCGGCTCCGCTCCAGTCGAAGTTGCAACTACAACCGTGCTGGAGATCACCATCTCCGGTTTGCCGGCAGGCGCCTTGGCAAATGTGACCGTCACCAATCCGAATAATCAGCAAACAACATTGACCGCCAGCGGAACCATCAATGCAATTCCGGGGACTTATTCCATCACTGCCGGTCCGGTTGTAGTAGGGACCAGCACTTATCACGCGGCCCAGGCCACTGAATCGGTGAGTGTGGCATCAGGCGCAACCTCGAATGTCAGCGTGAATTATTCCATCATCATTCCGAATACCACCAAGGTTCTCGATGCGACCGGCATGAACGGCCTCACGGTTTCGCCGGACGGCTCGACCATAACGCTGCCTGCATCGAGTTCAGTGGCCGCGTCACTGGCGGTCGGCGATGTGCTCGCCAGCGGGCCAGCCACGGCTGCGCCCAACGGCTTGCTTGTAAAGATATTGAGTGTCAGCACCAGCGGCGGCACTGTCACGGCGAGTGTGCAACAGGCAACCCTCACCGACGCAGTTCAACAGGCGACATTCCAGTTCACTGAATCCCTTGGGCCGGCAAACACGACCACCAGCTTCCGGTCGAAGGGAAAGATGTCTTCCCGGCGCGCGCTAAGCCGCCAGATGGCTGGCAGGAATCTGGCGGAGGCCTCAAGCATTGGAGCAGCCTGCGCGGGAAATACCAACACATTTCAATTGCCGTTCAATGTACCGCTGGCCAGCGGGGGCGGAGCGAGTCTAACCCTGTCAGGAGAGGAGGATTTCTGCCCTGCGCTTACCTTTTCTCTGCAAATCAGCGGGTTCCAACTCGTTTCCATGAACGCAACGCTTACCGCGGGCAGCGACACTTCCATTGGCCTCGCGGGCAGCCTGCAGGAAAGTATTAGCCAGACGCAGAATCTCGGAAGCATCCAAGCCAGTCCCACGGTAGTTTTGATCGGAGATGTGCCGGTTGTCATCCAGCCGGCTCTTACCCCCTTTGTTGGCATTAGCGGAAGCGCGTCGGCCAGTGTTTATACGGGTGTTACAGCAAGTTCAAGCCTGACCGCGGGAGTCTCTTACGCGAATGGGGCATGGAGCCCAGTGGATACCAATACCGCTCCAATCGCCCTTTCGAGCCCGACTTCGGTGGACGGGCAAGTGAGCGCCAAGGCATTTGTTGGCTTGAAGGCAAGTGTTCTTCTGGATGGCATCGTGGCACCGAATATCAGCGCCGACGGCTACCTGCAATTCAATTCCAGCCTCACCGGCAGCCCATGCTGGACGCTGAATGACGGGCTCGAAGCTGATGTCGGTGTCGATGTGACATTTCTCGGCGAGAGTTTAGCGAATTACACAAGCCCGAGCCTGAATTTGTATTCTGGTAGTGTTTTACAAGCGACAAATACGTGCTTTGCGCCAGTGCTCAACTCGGTCACTCCGAATCAGGTTCTTCTCAACAGCCCGGACCAGACCATTGCGCTCGCAGGCTCCAATTTTGTTCCCGACTCAACCGTCGGCTTCAATGGCCAGATCTTGACCACTACATTTATCGATCCGAGTGATTTGACGGCGGTGGTACCGGCCGGCGACCTTGAGCAGAACGGAGCTTTTCCGATCACGGTGAACAGCCCGGATAGCCCCGGAGGAACATCCTCTCCCGTTCTATTTCAGGTTGGCAGCGTGACCGTCACCCTTTCGGCGAACTCAGCCACTGTTCCAACGGGCGCTAGCCAACTCTTCACAGCCACGGTTCAGGGCACATCGAATACCGCGGTCAACTGGAGCGTGAATGGGGTGGCTGGGGGAAACGCAACGATTGGAACCATCACTCCGCAAGGTGTGTACACTGGGCCCGGTGCCGTGCCGAACCCGTCTGTGGTGTCCGTAACGGCCACCAGCCAGGACGATCCATTCGACAGCGCCTCGGCCAACGTGACTGTCGTTTCTGCTGGGCCTTCTCCCTACTTTGAGGGTTACGCGTTCGTGAGTCCGGACAGTACGGTCTGCGATTTACCCGCGCCCTGGACGCCGGCCGTAGCGCCTTGCCTCTCCGCCATGCAATCCGGCAGTTCCGCCTTCGATTTAAGTGTCACTGTAAATGGTGCCGCCTCTGAGGTTAACTTCGACGGAACAAACTTCACCGTGACGGCTTCGACAACCACAGCTACCACCGATAACCGGGCCGACGCGATCGGCGCGCTGGGGAACAATTATGTCCTCACGTCAGCAACCCTCGTAGCGGGAACTCAGGTATCAATGACAACTGCGATTCCCAGGAGCGGAAGCCTGAGCGCCGCTCAAGTCCAAATCGGCGATACGGTAACGGCGCAGGAGACCTTCAACATCAATCTCAATATGAACGGCGTCAATGCGAATGCCGGAATCAACCCTGGGGTGCGGGTGTACAGCGGCGCCTCCCCTCAGACGGATATCACACTGCCGGATTCAAGCGTTTTTACCTTTGGACTTTCGGGGAGCATACCGACCCTGCTCTCCCAGCCCAATATGGTTGACACCTATGCCAGTGAGAGCAGCGCCTCTGCTACTTTGGGAGATCTGACGGTTAGCTTCACGGCTATCGTTGGCCTGCCCTTTAATCTCGGACCATACGATCACGTGAACACCCACGGAGGAGATACCGGGAACGCATCTAGCACTGCGTCGATTTCCGGCCTGGGATTCACTCTGCCGGCCGGTGTGGTCGCTACGCAATTCTAACGGCAAGCAAGCACCCCGGCGGGCTGGCCGGGGCGCTTGCGGGTTGCGGTGAATTGAACCGCCTCAGTTGCTGTAGAGCAGGATGCCGGCGGGCTTCCCTTCGCTCAAGCTCTCGTCGGCGGTGATGGGGCGATAGTAGAGCTGGTCGATGTCGAGATAGACCTCGAGGAAGGCTGGGCGCGCGGAGATTTGGCCGGCGATCAGGGCCTCGCTCAACGGGTCCTCGACGTAACGCTGCAGGGCGCGGCGCAGCGGGCGAGCGCCGTAGCTGCGGTCCCCAAGCGTCTTATCGAGAATCCACTTCTTGGCTTCCTCGGTGACCGAGATGGTAATCGACTTCTGCGCCAGGTTGGCGTTCAACTGCTGAACCAGCAGCTCGACAATCTGGATCAGGTCGGAGTCCGAAAGCGCCTGGAAGATGATGACTTCATCGAGGCGGTTGAGGAACTCGGGGTTGAAGGTCTTCTTCACTTCCTGTTTGACCAGCTCCTCGACCTTGTCGCTGACCAGGTCTTCGCGGTCGCTGGCAAAGCCCAATCCCTGCTTCTTCTGCAGATGCCGCGCGCCGATATTCGAGGTCATGATGAGGATCACGTTCTTGAAATCGACAGTGTTCCCCAGGCCGTCGGTCAACTGACCGTCCTCGAAGACCTGCAACAAAATGTTGAAGACATCGGGGTGGGCCTTCTCGATTTCATCGAGCAGCACGACCGAATACGGTGACCGCTTGACGCGCTCGGTGAGCTGGCCGCCCTCCTCGTAGCCCACGTAGCCCGGAGGCGAGCCGATCAGCTTCGAGACCGAGTGCTTCTCCATGAACTCCGACATATCGAAGCGGATCAGGGCCTTGTCTGAGCCAAACAGGAAATGGGCCAGCGTGCGAGCCATCTCGGTTTTGCCGACGCCGGTGGGGCCGAGGAAGAGGAAACTTCCAATCGGTCTCGACGGCGACTTGAGGCCGGCTCTGGAGCGGCGAATGGCGCGCGCCAGCGCGCTGATGGCCTTGTCCTGCGAGATGACGCGCTTGTGCAGCTCTTCCTCGACGCGCAGCAGTTTTTGCGTCTCTTCTTCCTTGATGCTGGTGATCGGCACCCCCGTCCAGCGGCTGACCACGTCCTCGATGTCCTCGCGGCTGACGATTCCCGCCGCCGAGTCGTCGAGGTGGTACTTGTCGCGCAGGCCGCGCAGGAGTTCGCGCTCCCGGCGCTCCTCGTCGGAATAAAAGCGCGCCTTCTCGAATTCGTGGTTGGCGATGGCCGAGTCCATGCGGTGCACGATGAACTTGATGCGCTTCTGGACCTCGGTAATTTCTTCAGGCAGCGAGGTCTGGCGGAGTTTGACTCTCGCGCCGGCCTCGTCGATCAGGTCGATGGCCTTGTCGGGCAGGAAGCGGTCGGGGATGTAGCGATTGGAGTGAGAAACCGCGAACTCTACTGCGGCGTCGGTGTAACTGACGGCGTGAAACTTCTCGTAGCGGTCCTTGATGCCGTGGATGATCTTGATGGCCTCGGTCTCGTTGGGCGGCGGCACTTTGACGGCCTGGAAGCGGCGCTCCAGCGAGCGGTCCTTCTCGATGGACTTGCGGAACTCGGCGGGGGTGGTGGCGCCAATGCACTGAATCTCGCCGCGGCTGAGCGCCGGCTTGAGAATATTGGCCGCATCTAGAGAGCCCTCGGCCGAGCCCGCTCCCACCAGGGTATGCAGCTCGTCGATGAAGATGATCGAGTTCTGATTCTCGATCAGCTCCTTCATGATGGTTTTGAGTCGCTCCTCGAACTGGCCACGGTATTTGGTGCCGGCCACGATGAGCGACAGATCCAGGCTGAGGACGCGCTTTTCTGCGAGGAAGCTGGGCACTTCGCCGTCGGCGATGCGCTGGGAAAGCCCCTCGACGATGGCCGACTTTCCCACGCCCGGCTCGCCGATCAGGACGGGATTGTTCTTGGTGCGGCGGCAGAGAATCTGCACCACGCGCTCCAGTTCGCCGTCGCGGCCGACCAGCGGATCGAGCTGTCCGTCCATCGCCGCCTGGGTCAGGTCGCGGCTGAACTCGGAGAGCAGGCTGGACTCGCGCGGGCGTGGCGGCTGCGGGGCCTTCTCCTGCGCGGTGCGGCCCAGCTCTTCGCGAATCTGCGCCAGCTTCAGGCCGCGCTCCTGGAGTATCTCGGAGGCAAAGCACTTTTCCTCGCGCAAAATTCCCAGAAGCAGGTGTTCGGTCCCAATGTGCTTGTGGCCGAGGCGCTCGGCTTCCTCGGCGGCATAAGCCAGCACGCGCTTGCACTCATTCGACAACGGCAAGTCCACGCTGGTCGAAACCTTCTCCCGGATCGTGGTATGCGCCTCAATCTGCTTGCGAATCGACTCCACCGAGGCATGTGAGCGCAGAAAGCGGTTGGTCAGCGCCTTGTCCTCGCGCAGCAGGCCCAGCAGCAGGTGCTCGGTCTCGATATAAGGCGAGCCGAACTGGCTGGCCTCATACCGCGCAAAGAAGATCACGCGCCGCGCCTTCTCCGTATAGCGTTCGAACATGATTGACCCCCTTCAAGGAAACCTGCCGCTTTCTCGATTAGACTCCATCGCCGCCCGGAACGGCGCATTTTTCACCTCACGCCCCTCCGGAGCGCAACTCCGTTTCAGGAGTATACGCCAAGGCGCTCAGCCGCCCGCTCTCCAGGCGCCCGGATTCGAGAATCAGGACACGCTCGCAGCGCGCGGCCAGGTCCGGGTTGTGCGTCACAAGGATCGATGTCAGGCCGTGGCTCGCGTGCAGCCGTTCGATCAGGTCGAAGACGCGGCCGGCGGTGATCTCATCCAGGTCGCCGGTGGGCTCGTCGGCCAGCAGCAGCCTGGGGTTATTGACCAGCGCGCGGGCCAGCGCCACGCGCTGCTGCTCGCCGCCGGAGAGTTCGCCGGGGCGATGATCGGCGCGATCCTCCAAGCCAACCTCCGCCAGCCAGTTTGCCGCCGTCCCCAGAGCCTCCCGCCGGCTTTGGCCGCCGGCAAGCAGCGGCATGGCCACGTTCTCCAGGGCCGTGAACTCCGGCAGCAGGTAATGGAATTGCCAGACGTAGCCGATCTCGCGATTGCGAAAGGCCGCCGCCTCCTGGGGCGAAAGCCGGGCCACGTTGGCCCCGGCGCTAACGGCCATCCCCGCAGTGGGCGCATCCAGCGCGCCCAGAATGTGCAGAAGCGTACTCTTGCCCGCGCCGGACTGGCCCACGATGGCGACCATTTCGCCCGCCTGGACCTCCAGGTTCAGATCGCGAAAGAGGGTAAGCGGGCCGCGCGCGGTGCGGTAGGTCTTTTCCAGGTTCCAGACTTGAACGATGGGGGCGTTGGAGGGGGCCGGCCCGGCCTCGGCCCGCGCGCCCGCGCCCCGCGGGTCAGGGCCTCGCTGGGCGCGGTTCTGCTGGTCGGCAGCCAATGCACGGGATTCAATCATCCGGTTGCCCCTATTCTATCGCGATATCGGCTGATTTTCACCGGAGCGGGGTTCCTTTGGTAACGGGCTGGGACAAGAGGTCTCTGTGAACAGGCCGGTGTGGGTTCGTGGTTTCCCACCTTGACGCAAGAACAAGAACGCGCCAAAAAAGCTCTGGCTGGAAGGAGATATTTTCTTGCAAGAAAGTGGGCAGTTTAGGGGCATCTGGTTGCACCATTTATGGTGCATAAGACAAAAGAGAGCGTTTTGCGGGAGAGTTGGGAGAGGCTTTCGACTGTGCTCCGAGCCGCTTCGGATGAACGTGGTCCCGGGTGGGATTCGTGGTATCCCACCCCTTCGACTTCGCTCAGGGCAGGCTCCGCCGCAAAAACAAGGACGCGGCGAGGGTGGGGCACCCAATGGGCTATTGAGAGGAATCAATCATTTCCCGGCCGGGACGGCGGCCGGATTCAGCCGGGCGATACGGCCGTTGGGGCCGACGACGAAGGGCAGCGAGAGAGCATTCCAGTTGCCGTCGTCGAGGGGCTGCCAAGTCTTGCCGTCGTCACGGCTGATGTCGGAGCCGTTGGTTCCGACTGTGATCCAGAGTTGGAGGGTTTCGGACCATTGTACGGCGGAGCGGAAGCCGTGGGGCGGGGTGGTGGAGGCGGTCCAACTATCGCCGCCGTCCGCGGACCATGCGGCGGTGCCAGTCCGGTCGTTGGACTTGGCGTAGTCGCCGCCGACAATCACACCGCCCCCCGAACCAAATCCCATGGAGAAAGCTCCAGAGCTTGTTGTCCCCATTGCAAGTGGCAGCTGACTTGGCGCCTGAAGGCAGCCGACATTTTCTGGGCGTCCGCCTACTTCCAATTCACCGTGGCATTCAATGAACCGCGCCCCGCCAGTACCCCCGGATACAAAATATCGGTGAGCCAAAAGCGTGAACACAATGAGGCTGCTATTACTCGCGGCGAAGATTGATTCCTTCGAAGCATCCGCCTTCAATCCGTTGGGCCTCTGTTTGATCCATCTCTCGCCGCCATTTTGAGTGATGAAAACCGCGAATCGTCCACCAACGGGATCTCCCAGGAGCATTCCATCCTGCTTACCGTCGAATTGGATCGCGTCCCAGAAGCCTCTCTTGTCCGGATTCGTGAAGACGAGTCTCCAACTGATGCAGCCATCTTTTGTCTTGTAGAGCCGGCTCTTCTCTCCCGGCCCGGAAGCCATGACGATGGCCGTCGTCGCATCCCAGGCCTGCACGCCGCGAAAGTCCAGCGTCGCGCCGTCAGAGGCCGCATCGGGAATAGCGCACTTCGTCCACTGCGCGCCGCCGTCGGTGGTCCTCAGCACCGTTCCGCCAGTCCCGCTTGCCCAGGCTACCGTTCCATCCACTGAATCAATCCCGCGCAAGCCAGCCGTCGTGCCGGAGTCCTGCATCTGCCAGGGCGCTTGAGGCGGGGCCGGGGATTGGGCGGCGGCGAAGGCGGAGAATGTCAGCAGCGGAATAAGCCGGAAGATTCGCATGGCTTGGAGTATAAGGCCTTTTCGCGGGCTATGAACATTGGAGATTGGCATCCCACCCTAGCCGCAAAGTTTCAAAAAGCAGGTTCTTCGACTCCGCTGCGCTCCGCTCAGAATGACAGCGGCGAGAGTGGGGCACCGGTCCTGGGGGGCAAGGCTGTTCAAATCCGATCTCACGGCCGGGGGGGGCGGAAATCACATTCGTGCGAACTTGAATTTGCGCAACCTGATCCCGGCCAGGGCAAGCAATCCCGTGCCGAAGAGCAATAGAGAGGACGCCTCGGGTGTCGGCTGCGGCTCGTCGAAGTCGATGGCGCCGCTATACGGGGACCAGCCTGTGTCCTGGCGGAATGTGCCGAGGCCGCCCGCGCCGTGGTCTGCATAGTCGCTCGCGTTGGTGGTTTCCCAGTACGCCGTGCCGGGCAGTGGGTTGCTCCCCACCGTGGGCGGCGAGGTGGAAAGCCCGAAGTTCAGACTGTCATACGGCCCGTCGACGCCGGTCGGATCGGTCCCGTTACTGGTAGTGTTGAAGGCCAGCCCATAAATGATCTCGTCGGGTGCGGTGACGCCGGTCAGATCGAAGGTCACCGTGGAGAGCGAGCCGTTGTAACAGCTGCCGTTGGAGCCCAGATAGGCGCCTCCTGTGCAGCCCGCGCTGGCAGGCGGACGCCAGGGAATGAAGGCATCGACGGAGTCGCTGGCGAGGAGCGCTCCCACCGTGTTATTCGCGCTCACATCGTAGAGATTCAGCGTCAGTGGAACGTAGAAGCCGCTGGCCGTGATGGTCGTGCCGTTCGGCGTCCAATCGGAGGCCAATGCCCAGTCGCTCATGGCGACCGTGGCGCTGGTCAGCGTATAGCTGGGGCTGTTTCCCGCAAATTGAATCAGACCGCCGAATTCCCCGGAAGAGTTGGCCTGGTAGGGTTCGGAAGGGAGGTTGGGCGGCAGGGAATTGGGGATGGTGTTGTAGATGGTCCAGCCGTCGGCGAAGGCCAGCGGCGCAAATCCAAGCGCCAAAACAGGCAAGAACGAAAATTTCGAAATCCCCCTCATATCCCACCTCGGGTAACGCGCGGGGGAGGCAGCACTTTAGAGTACATCCATCTGCCAGTTCCCGGCAAGATTTATCTTCCGGCCGCACCCGGTGCATGGACCGGGTACGGCCGCTCCAGTCGTCGCCCCTGTCGCGCCCGGCCCATTTTGGTCCCAGACCCAAAATTATTCTTCGGTCTTTCCTCCAATCTTACGTCGATGGGGGTACCCTCCAAATTAGACGGTTGTAGTCCGAAATGCCCCCTCTGGAGGACGCGCAATGTCTACGGTCCTGTCTCTCCCTCGCACCGCTGCTGCCGCCAAGATGAGCTTGCGGGAGTTCAGCCCTTCACTGAGCAGCACCCACTTGATCGCCGGGGCGCTGCTGACCCTGCTGGCAATCATGCTCTTCAATACCGTGCGCCAGGAATCCCAGACCTTCGACGAGTCGATACATCTTTACGCCGGACTCGAGTACTGGAAGCACGGGGACTTCGGCACCAACCCCGAGCATCCTCCGCTGGCCAAGATGCTGGCGGCGCTGCCCCTGCTTCCGATGGGCCTGACCGAGCCGCCGCACTTCCCCGCCCCGTTCTTCAAGATCGAGAACTTCATCAACGGCTCGAAGTTTCTCTACGGCGACGGGAAGGCCGACTCGATCCTTCTGCGCGGTCGCATGATCATGGCCCTGTTCAGCCTGGGGCTGGGCTGGCTGGTCTATCTGGCCGCCGACGAGATGTTCGGTCCGCTGGCCGGGCTGATCGCACTCAGCCTCTTTGTGCTGGAGCCGGTCGTGCTCGCCAACAGCGCGCTGGTCACCACCGACATGCCGCTCGCCTGTCTCTTCTTTGCCGCTGTCTACGCCTTCTACCGGTTTCTGAAGCGGCCGTCCGTGTGGCGGCTGGTGCTCTGCGCCGGGGCCGCAGGGCTGGCGATGGCGGTCAAGCACTCCGGCGCGCTGGTGCTGCCCACGCTGCTGCTGCTGGGCCTGGGCGACCACTTCACGCGCCACTTCTCGTTGGACGACGCGCTGGCGCAGGCATTGGATGGCCGGCCTCGCCGCCTCAGCCTGGCGCAGCTGGCCGGAGTGCTGGCCGTCATTGGGTTGGTGAGCTACGCGATGCTCTGGGCGGTTTACGGCTTCCGCTATGCGGCCCGGCCGGGCGATCTGGCGATGGCGCCCACGCTCGCCAATTATGCGGCTGGCCTGAGCCCGCTGAAGCAAGCCACGATCCTCTTCCTCGCGCGGTTCCATCTCTTTCCCGAGGCTTACCTCTACGGCTGGACCGACATTCTGCTCAACACCAGCTATCGCTCCACCTTCATCTTCGGCCGGCTCTTTCCCACCGGGCAGTGGTTCTTCTTCCCCGGCGTCTTTCTCATCAAGAGCACGCTGACGCTGCTCAGCCTGCTTCTGCTGGTTCCGTTTGCGGGATTCCTGAGCCAGCGCCGTGCGCTGCTCTTCGTCAGCCTGCCCGCGGGATTTTTTCTGCTTGTCTCGGTCTCCTCGATGCTCAACCTGGGAGTCGGCCACATTCTGCCCATCTATCCGTTCTGCATCGTGCTGGCGGCTGCCGCTGGCGCGGCGCTGGCTGCGCGGTCGCGGGCCGGCCAGGTCGCAGTGGGGGCTCTGCTGGCGGTCGCCGCCATCTCGTCGCTACGCGCCTTCCCGGATTATCTTGCCTACTCGAACGAGGCCTTTGGCGGGCCGAAAAACACCTGGCGCGAGGTTGCGGACTCGAACGACAACCGGGGCCAGGGGCTGAAGTGGATTAAAGCCTACCTGGACCGGCATCCGGCGAGCGAATGTTGGCTCGATTACATGGACCCAATGGTCGATCCGGCCTACTACGGCATCCCCTGCAAGCCGTTGCCCTCCAGCATGGGACTTCTGGTGGGCCTGGCTCCGGCCTCGGTGCCATCCACAATCAGCGGCACCATTCTGATCAGCACTACGGACATCACCGGCCTCTTGTCGGGCCCCGGTTCGCTCAACCCCTACCAGAGATTTCTGGAGCGGAAGCCGGACGACAGGATCGGCAATGTCATTCTGGTCTATCGCGGAACCTTCGACGTCTCTCTGCTCGCCGCTCTGACCGACGCCGTGAATGTCCGGCGGCTTCTCAGTCAGAATCAAGTTCCAGAGGCCCTTGCGCTGGCTGAAAGCGCCGTACAACTGGCGCCCGATTCGGCCAGGGCAAACCGCGCGCTGGCAGATGCGCTGTCGGCCTCGGGGCGCGCCGCGGAGGCGCAAAAGGCCCTGGCCGCGGCTCAACATCTTGCGCAGACCGTGCATCCCGAGTACCAGAGGGCATTGATTTAGTAGTTTGATGGCCAAAGGTCCGCTCCGCCCGGCCCGCATACCATGCGGGCCGCAGTTGCGCCTCGCACTCGAATCGGCTTGAATTTATAATCTCTGCAGGGTAGGGGCGCAGGTGTGCGAAAGGACGCCCGCCCAGGATACATTATCCCGAAGGAGGCTCAACCTTGTCTCGCAGGCTGGCTCTCTCGATTGCCCTGGGTTACCTTGCCTCACTGCTCGCCTCCGGTTGCGGCGGCAGCGGCTCGTCCAGCGGCAGCGCTCCTGCGTTGAAGCCGATCACCATCTCGCTCTCCTCCAATTCGGCGACAGCGCCGCTCAATGGCGGATCGCCCTTGATCAATGTGACTGTCCAGAGGGTCGCGGGAGATACGAATCCCGTAGGCCTGAGCGTGAGTCCGGTTCCGGGCGGCGTTGCCTCGCAGATCACATCGCCGGGAAGAGGCAATACCGGCTCCGTTGCCTTCAGCGCGGCCTCCGCTGCGACTCCCGGCACCTACGCCTTGACGGTGAACGCAACCGAAGGCGGACCTGACGTCACCGCGCCGCTTGCGCTCACCGTCTTGTCCGCCCCTGTCACGGTCAATGTCACAGTCAGTCCCGCCGTCAACACCAGCGTGGGATTTGGCGGGCAGATGCAGACCTTCATGACTACACAGATCTATTCAGCCGAGTGGGACGAGTCCTTCTTCCCGACGAATCCACAAGCCACTGAAACGCTGGCTAGCCTGAATCCTCAGCACATTCGCGTTTACGCGGCCAGCCAGGGTATCCCGCAGGATGCAAACGGGAACTGGGATTTCACCGTGCTCGATACCACGATCAATCCGGTCTTGGGCGCGGGCGACAAGAGCATCAGCTTTGTATTGACGCAAGGGCCGCCGTGGATGAACGACGCCAACGGCAACCTGCTTCCGGAGCACTTTCAGGACTTCGCCAAATTCGCGGCGCAGATGGTGCAGTACTTCAACACCACCACGGGATTTACCGACGCCAACGGAGTGCAGCACGTCCACACCCCCTACACCCCCATCACCTACTGGAGCGTTGTTGAGGGTCCTGACTTGGAGCCCCTGTCGCCCACGCAGTACGCGCAAGTCTACGACGAATCGGTGACGGCGATGCAGTCGGCGGGCTCTCAAGTTCCGCTCAAGTTCGTGGCTGGTGAATTGAGCGGCGGCACCGATCCCAACGATTATTTTCCTCAATTTCTGGCTGCCGAGAGCGCGCCGATCGACGTGCTTTCGGCGCAGCAATATTCTGTCTGCGGCTGGTTCTATACCGACGATCTCATCATGCAGGAAGTGCCTTACTGGTTTGGCACTTTCGCTCAGCATTTGGCTCAGATCGTCGCCACCACTCCCAAGCTCAAGAACGCCGTGGCGTGGGAGACCGAAAACAACGTGGACGCGGACTACGGAATCGGCAACGGCCAGGGCCAGTGTAGTAGTCCTTTCGAGCTTGATCTGAGGGGAACGAGTCCGTTTTTCGCAGGCTGGAGGCCCTATGTATTTTCGCAGTGGGCGCAGGCCGGTTCGCACATGCTCTCGCACTCGGATTTCAACCAGGACCCGATCCTCACCCGGATGTACGGCGAGGTGACCTATGCAACCGATCAGCCGTACATCAGCTACTGGGTCGATTATTACTTGCAGCGGTATTTTCCCTATTGCGCGCCGGACGAGCCCCCGGCTTGCACTTCTAAGGGATCGAGCATTTTGACTTGGAGCACGAGCGAACCCTCTTCGGACCAAACCGTCGAGATATTCTCCACCCGGAATCCCGACGGTTCCGTAGTCGTTATGGCGGCCGATCACGCCGTCAACGGCCCCAACGACAACAACGGCCCCGGAGCTCCGCGCATCGTGGCGCTCGATCTCTCCCAGCTAGGCCAATTCACTTCGGCGACCGAGTTGACCATCGACGCAAACACGAACATCGCCACTGGCCCGGCGGCCGTAAGCGTCAGCCCTGCCGCGCAGATGACCTTGAATATGGGCGGCTACGGCGTGACCTTCCTGAAGCTGGTTCCGTAGGAGCGCAGACAGGGATCAGGGGCGCGCTATCCGCGGGATGAACATATTATTGTGATGGGAGATGTGGAAAAACGGGTCGGCGTCCGGCCTCTCGGGAGGGTACGATTGGAGAGGCCGAGAAGCCAATCCGGGCCGGGTTTTGGACGGCTTTTTGCACAACCGGCAGCCTTCCGCCAAACGGAGAATCGTCAATTTCCGGTTGATTTCCGCCCCGAAGGCGTTATTCTATAGACACCCCCGCAGCGCCCGATCAACCACACGAACGAACGAGCAACACTCGTAAACGATTACGATTTCCTACTTCCGCACGACTGAAGCATCCAGTTGTTGATTCAGCCCAGCGTTTTTTTGAAGATTCAAGAAGATCCACGGGGAGATCCCTTTTCCGAGGCCAGCACTTGAAACATACCATGCATAAGCTCTCATCATTGCTTTCCTGGCTGCCGGCGGTTGCGGCGGCCGTTGCGCTGTGCGCCTCCTCGCTGGTGGCACAGCAAACGCTTGGCGGCATCACCGGCGAAGTAACCGACTCGTCCGGCAGCAGGATTCCCAATGTGCAAGTGACGGCGGTGGACGAGCAGACCTCGCTGACGCGCACGGCCAAGACGAACGACTCGGGCGTCTATGCCTTCGTGAACCTGCCCATCGGAACCTATACGCTCAGCTACACGGCTCCGGGCTTCGAGGTGCAGAAGACGCCGCACATCGCGGTGCAGGCCGACCGCACGGCCACGGTCAACGCGCAGCTCAAAGTGGGCAAGACGAGCGAAACCGTCGAGGTGGAAGCAACGCCGCTGCTGAACGCGGTAGACACGACCAACGGATACGTAATGGACACGCAGCAGATCGACGAGGCCCCGCTGCCCACCGGCAGCTTTACCGGCTTGGCGATCCAGTCCACCGGGGTGAGCGCCGAGCTGCCGGGCGGAACGGGAGTGAACTCGGGCCTGGGCAACGCGCCGATCTGGGCCAACGGCCAGCGCGACACTTCCAATACATTCCTGCTGAATGGCGTGGATGCGTCAAACCTGTTCAACGGCAAGACCACCAGCCAGGTGGCCTCCTTCCGCGTCATCAACAATACAGGCAGCGGCAACTCGACGGCCGGCGGCATCATCCAGAGCAGCGCCTCGATCTATCTCTCCATCGGCAACGCCATTCCCAGCCCGGCGCCGGAGACCATCGAGGAGGTGCGCGTGAATGCCTCGATGTACGACGCGCAGCAGGGCTCGACGGCCGGCGCGCACCTGGACATGAGCACCAAGTCGGGGACCAACACGCTGCATGGCAGCGCCTATCTCCATCGCGGAACAAGCTGGTTGAATGCCGCGCCGTTCTTCTTCAACAACGACCCCGACATTCCCGCCAACCAGAAGGTTCCCGAACTGCATCGCGAAATCATTGGCGGAACCCTGGGCGGCGCGCTGATCAAGGACAAGCTCTTCGGCTTTATCAGCTACCAGCACCTGCACGTCTCCGATCAGGAGTTGGGCTACTCGCGCTTCTCGGTGCCGGTGGGTCTGAGCGATCAGAGCCGGACCGACATGAATGTGCTGACCGATGTGGTCAATAACGGCTGGTGCCCTCAGCCCGATCCAACGCTGCCCAACTACTACTGTCATCCTGGAACGCCACTGATGGCTAGCCAGATCTCCGGCCCCGGCAGCAATGTAGCGATCAACCTGCTTAATCAGAAAGCTCTGCCTGGAGAGCCCGGCAAGTGGCTGGTTCCCAATCCGACCGGCATCACCACGGCGGCTCATCCATATAACGTCGCCATCCCCGGCACGGCCTTCTTCTTTGCCGATCAAGTGGTGGGCGATCTGGATTGGAACGCCGGCCCCAAGGACACGCTGGCGCTCAAATACTACTACCAGCACGATCCGACCATCGCGCCTTTCGCGTACTCGAATGTCCCCGGCTTTGCCCAGCATCTGGATGCGGGCAGCCAGGTCTTCTCCGTCAACAATGTCAATCTGCTGAAGTCGAATCTCAGCGTGACCGAAACGCTGGGCTTTATCCGCGAGAAGATCTACTCGACCAACGAACAGCCCTTCAGCGCGGAGAGCGTGGGGGTGAACAACCTCGGATCTAAGTACTACTCCGGCGTGACGATTGTGGACATCCTGGGAGTCAACACGCCCACTTCGATGCAGACGCTCAACATTGGTCCCGGATCGAACCAGGGCTCGCTGACCGGCGTCTTTCAGAATCGCTGGATGCCCTCGGCGAACGCCATCTTGACGCTGGGCAAGCACACGGTGGCGCTGGGCGGAAGCTGGTCGCACACGCAGTTGAATCCCCGCGACCGGCGTCCCGGCGTGGCCGGAACTACCTCGTCGGCGGACTTCGATCAATTTGTCCAGGGGCTGGTGACCGTCAACGACGACTTCAACACCACGACTTTTCTGCAGGGCAACGGCGACCGCTACTACCGCACCAACGAGACCGGCCTCTACTTGCAGGACAAGTACCAGGTGAGGCCCAACCTGAGCCTGACAGCCGGCGTTCGCTACGACCACAACGGAGCATTCAGCGAAAAGTACGGCCACATCTATAACTTCAACCCCAGCCTTTTCGATCCCGGCACGGCCAACGATCCCAACAATCCCGCGGGAACCTTCAACAACAACGGCTACGTGGTGGCCAAGGACTCGAACGACACTACTCTGGTCGGCCGGCAGTGGGGCATCGCACCGCGAGTGGGATTTGCCTGGTCGCCGGAGCGGTTCCAGAGCAAGCTGGTGGTGCGCGGCGGCAGCGGCCTCTACTACGACCGCGGCGAGCTGTTCACTTACCTTTCTCCCGGTTACGCGGCGGGCGAGGTGCACGGCGGACCCTTCGGCGTGAGCCAGACGCAGCCCTTCGTCAACTCGCAGACTTGCGACCTGGGCCAGGCCAGCTATTACCAGGGCTACATTCCCACCTGCGCCCCCGGCACCGGCCCAGGGCAAGCCGATCTCTCCGATCCGTGGGGCACGACCCTCGGGCCGCCGCCCACCGGCAAAGCCTCCGACATCACGCAGTATTTGCCCAACGCCGCCGCGATCGTGGATGGAGCGGAGCCCTTCACCATGGGCGCATACGACCGGAAGAACAAGCTGCCCTACTCGATCAACTACACGCTCGACATTCAGTGGCAGCCGCGCAACGATCTGGCCATCGAGCTTGGCTATGTGGGCAATCTGGGCCGCCACCAGGTGATTCCCACGCCCTTCAACCAGTCCCAGATCGCAAGCCCCAGCAACCCCATTCGCGGCCAGTTGTACTCCTATGGGTACACGATCGTGGACAACACATTTACTCCGATTGCTCTTCCTGCCAACACAGGCGGCGCGCTGAACGCCAGCTATTTGACTAACTCCGAGGGCGGCAACGTGGATCTGCGGGTACCCTATATCGGATACTCGTCGGAGTCGATCGACTTCCGCGCCGCCGGAATCTCCCAGTACAACGCGGCGCAAGTCCACGTGGACAAGCGGCTCAGCCACGGCTTCCAGGCCGGCGCATCGTATACCTTCTCCCACGCCACCGATGAGCAGAGCGCGCTGGGCCTCTTTTATAACGGCGACAATCCCAACAACCTACGCTCCGGCTACGGCCTGGCCGACTTCGACCGCAAGCACGTGCTCAACTTCACTTACACCTATCAGCTTCACAGCTTCCAGCCGGAGGGTTCGCTGAAGGGCGAGTTCACCAACGGCTGGAGCCTGAACGGCGTGACCGTGCTGCAGAGCGGGCAGCCCTTCAGCGTCATCGACTACTCGGGCGCGGTGGGCAGCGTCTACTACAGCACCTTCGACGGCATCAACAACCCCATCGTGCCGCTCTCCTCCAACTGCACGCCGAAGAGCGCCGTCACCGGCAAGTCCGGCGCATGGGGAACGCCGGCGCTCAACGCCAACTGCTTCACTATTCCGCTGCTCAACCCCGGAGACCTCAACGGCGCCATCCCGGCCAACGATCCCTATGAGACCACTTTCATCGCCAAAGGCCAGCGCAACATCTTCCGCCAAGCCGCCCAGAAACGTGCCGATATCTCGCTGAAAAAGGACACGCCCTTCGGCGAGAGATACAAGCTGCGCTATACCCTGGATGTCTTCAACCTGACCAACACCACCAGCCTTGATGTCACCGGCGACAACGTGACGCAGAATGTGAACTTCAACAACTATCCCACTGCGGGGACGCCAGCGATGCCCACTAACAACTGCGTCACTAATTCCGGCGGCGTCAACACTGGCTTCTATAACTGCCCGGCGGGATTGGGATACACGACGCACACCATCGGCAGCCCGCGCCAGGTGCAGATGTCGCTGCGGCTGGATTTCTGAGCGGCCGGGGCGCCTGGCGATCTGCGTTTGCAATGAACGCGTCGCACGAAGCTCAACGAAGATTGGGTGCTCCACCCTTGCCGCGTCTTTGCTTTTGCGGCTAGGGTGGGAGACCACGGACTACCCCCCGCGCTTTTCAGCGAATCCTGAAGATTTTTCCTTGAGCAGCTTAATTTGCGCTGTTCCGGCGCAATTCCGATGGGCTATATTGTCTACATACCGAATCGGAGAAGGCCGTTCTTCCCCTGGATGGGTCGCTGAGTTGGCAGGCGAACCCGGCCTTTCGATCCGGAGCCGGCACAATCTTTCCGCGCGAATCGAGAAAGGCAGGCGCTCCGAGGCGGCGAAGACCGCCCGGAATGCGATGCGCGCGCAGCCAGATGGCTGCCGAAGCCCAGGAGGTTTTGATGAACATTACCGGTACGATCGGATCGGTGCTGAAGAGCAAAGACGAAAACAGGGTTCTGTCGATAGCGCCCGAGGAGTCGGTCTACGACGCGCTCAAGAAGATGGCCGAGCACAATGTCGGCGCCTTGCTGGTCCTCTCCGGCCATCGGGTGGCCGGCATCCTGTCGGAGCGCGACTACGCGCGCAAGTGCGTGCTGAAGGGCCATCCTTCCCGGACAACCCAGGTCCGCCAGATCATGACCAGCCCGGTGATCTGCGTCAGTCCGCAACACACCGTGGACGACTGCTTGTCCATTATGACCCAGCATCATTTTCGCCATCTTCCGGTGCTGGACGATGGCGAAGTGGTGGGAGTGATCTCCATCGGCGACCTGGTGAAATGGGTGATCTCCGGCCAGGCGCAGCACATTGAGGCGCTGGAGGAGTACATTGCGGGCGCCTATCCGGGGTAGCTTGCCCGGTTAAAAATCTTCTCGGGATTCATGCTGCCATGCGGCTTCTCAATCGGTCGGGCGAGCGGCCTTCTCGACATAGCGAGTAATCAGCCCGACGGGCAGGAAGCGGATGAGGAAGGCTCTCAATCCGCTCTTGAGGTTTGGGATGATGAGGCGCTGGCCGCGCGCCAAAGCCGCGATGCCAAGCCGCGCCACCTCTTCCGCCGGCTGAATCTTCGGGCCTTTGAACGCGCCGGCGCGGGCCACGTCGAAGAACTCGCTCTCGGTCGAGCCTGGGCAGAGCGCCGTGACCTTGACGCCGAAGCGGGCCGCCTCTTCGGCCAGTCCTAGCGCGAAGAAGCGGTCGAAGACCTTGGTGGCCGCGTAGGTGGTGATATACGGCACGGGCTGAAAGCTGGCCGTCGAGGCCACGACGAGAACCCAGCCGCGGCGCCGCTCAACCATGCGCGGGAGAAAAAGCCGCGTGAGCCGCACCATGGCCTCGCAGTTGACGCGCACCTGGCTCAGTTCCTGCTCGATAGGACTTTTGTAGAACGCGCCGTACTGGCCCAGGCCGGCGTTGTTGATGAGAATCTCGACCGCCAGGCCCGCGCCCTCCGTTGCCTCGTAGATTTGCCCAGGTGCGGCCGGATCGTTCAAGTCCGCAACGATGCTGCGGACCTCGCAGCCTTTGGCCGCAAGTTCCGCGGCCAACAATTCCAGCCGGTCTTTGCGCCGCGCGGTGAGGATGAGCTTTGCGCCGCGCGCCGCAAGCTCTCGCGCTAAGGCCGCGCCGATTCCCGCGCTGGACCCGGTGACCAGCGCCCATTTGCCGTTGAACTCATGTGTGTCTTCCATCGCGATCTATCATAGCGAATGGGCGGCCGGATGAGCAGCATCTTTCCTGTTCACTCGTTTCATCCGGCTAGGAAATTCCCTTGGCGTTGAGATGCGGCCCATACTGCTTGTCGGAGCCTTGAATGTGGGTCACCAGCCAGTTGCGCAGGAAGCTCATCAGTTCCAGGTCGAGCATGGCGACAGGCGCGCTCTTGAAGCGCTCCCGCAGGTTCGTGATGCGGTTGACGAAGTTCGAGTGTTCCATCTTGTGCGCGGGCGCGAAGGGATAGTTTATCCTGGCGAAGAACTCCTCTTCGTTCGCGAAGTGGAACTTGGCGTAATCCACCAGATGGCCGAGAACCGAGGCGAGAACCTCCTTCTTGTGGCCGGCCATGATTCCATCGTGCAGCTCGTTGAGGATGGCGATCAGCTTCCTGTGGTCGTCGTCCAGCGCGGCGACGCCCACGCTCAACTCTTCGGTCCAGGCGGCAAACGGCTCTCCCATCCCGTTCTCCTCTTTGTGCCCGTCCCCCAGCCTCGCCGCGCTGAGCGCTAGCGCAGGTGGGGTGCGAATCGGTCCTAATGAATTCCCTTCGCGTTGAGAGATGGCCCGTACGACTTGTCGCACTCCCGAATGTGATGGATAAGCCAATCGCGGAGAAAGTCGAAAAACTCCTGCGAGAGCGCGCAGGGCGAACCACAGCGGAAGGCAGCTTGCACGCTCAGCGCCTTGGCAATCATGCGGTCGTGTTCCTTGTAGTGCGCATCCGCTTCCGGATACCCGGCTTCATCCAGCAGCCGCTCCTCATGGGCAAAATGAGCCTTGGCGCTGGCCACCACACGCTCCACAAGGTCTGAGAGTCCCTGATTCTGGCGGCCGTTGGCTGTTGCATGAATCTCGTTCAACATGCCAATCAGTTCCCTGTGGTCATCGTCCAGTTCTTTGACGCCCACGCTCAACTCCGGTTCCCAGGAGATCCAAGGCATTTCGACTTTTCCTTTCTCGAATCCCGCTTGCACGGAGACGCGCACGGAGACCCTTGAACGGCATAGGCGCGCCTCGCGGCGCAAGCAGAGCCACTTGCGGAGTTTCTGAGTCCGTTGGTCTCTTGGAGACTATCGGCAGAGGAGGCGGAGGACATGAGAAAGGCAAATCAACTGGAGCGAGGCGCCAGTAACGCGCCTATTCTTCAAATTCCTCATTCAGCCATCTGGAAAACGCCCCAAACTCCTCGTCGCGTCCCAGGAAGTCGCGCACCATCTGCCGCCCTGGCTTCGAGCCGCCTTGTTCGAGCACCATCTTGCGGTAGCGGCTCCCGGCGTCGCCGCCCAATAGATCGCCGGGATCGAACTGGGCGAAGAAGTCCAGCGCAATGACCTTGTCGAAGGCGTAGGTGTAGTAGTTGGACGAGTAGCCGGTGAGGTGGCCGAAGCTCGCGTACATGCGATTGCCTTCAATCCAGGTCCAGGGCTGCAAGCTCTCGTAAAGCTGTTTGGTAATGAGGTCGAGGTCGATGCCGGCGGGAGCCTGGTCGTGCAGGTCGAGCGAGAGCGTGGTGTAGTAAAGCTGCGAGCGCACCCAGTCGGCGCGGCCGAAGGCTCCAGCGAGCTTCATCTTCCGGATGATCTCCGCGGGGAGGGTTTCGCCGGTCTGATAGTGCTTGGCGAAGCTCTGAATCAGCTTTTCGTCGCGGAAGAACTCTTCAAGCATCTGCGAGGGAACCTCGATGAAGTCGCCTTCGGTGGCAAAGCCGGAGATGCCGGCCCACTCGGTCTGTCCGCCGAGGATGGCGTGCATCAGATGTCCGAATTCGTGGAAGAAGGTGACAACGTCACTGAACTGCAAGAGGCCTGGATCGGCATCAACGCCGGGATCCCCAGCGGGTCCGCCGGGAAAGTTGCAGATGAGCGCGGCTTCGGGCAGGACGCGGTTGCGCACGCCGGTCACAATCGGAGCGGCAGAGAACCATTTGTCCTTGCCCTCGCGGGGGTGCATATCGAGATAGAAGTGGCCCACGCGCCGGACGCCGTCGAAGACATCGAAGACCGAGACGGAGGGGTGCCATGCGCTGGCGGGGGCGGGACGGAAGTCGATCTTGAAGAGCCGCGCGGCGGTGGAGAGCACGCCGGCCTCGACCTGCGCGTAGGGGAAGTAGGGACGCACGGACTGCGAATCGAAGTCGAAGGCGGAGCGGCGGAACTGCTCATACCAGAAGCCGCGGCTGGTGATGTCGATGGCCTGCATCTCCGGATGGTCCTTGCGCGCAAAGGCGAGGATGAGTTCATGCTCGCGGCGTGCGCCGTCGCGGCTGGCCTCGTCGAGCTTGGCCAGGAAGTCGCGCACATTGGCCGCCGAGGCCATCATCTGATCGGCGGTGGCCAGATCGGCCCAACTGCGGAAGCCGAGAATCGCCGCGATCTCCTGGCGCGTGGCCAGCAGGTCGAGGAGGATCTGCCGGTTGGCGGGATAAGCGCGGGTGTTGTAAGCCAGAAACATACGTTCGCGCAGGGAGGCATTGCTGGCGAAGGTCATCACCGGCTGCATATCGGGCGGATCGGTGGTGAGTGTGACGCGGCCCTCCGCATTGGCCGGATGGCGGGCGAGGTAGTCGGCAGGCAGGCCATCGAGTTCGCCGGGCAGGACATCGATGGACTTGGCGCCCTCCTGAATGTTGCGGCTGAATTCCAGCGAGAGGCGCGTAGCTTTTTCGTGCAGCGATTGCAAATGCTCGCGGGTTGCCTGATCCTTGTCGACGCCGGCCAACCGGTAGCCGAGCAGCGTGCGCTCGACGAAATGGCGCGTGGCCGGGGTAGCGCCATCAAGGTCGATGGCCATCAACGCCTCATAG
>JBEKNI010000010.1:0-101202 GCA_049522975.1 Occallatibacter sp.
CCCGGAGCTAACCGCTTGTAGATGACATTATTGGTCCAATGTCCTACAACACCAGGGCGCGCGCAGCTTTCATCGTAGGGCCATCCGTTCAGCCGATATATCTGGCGATAAAACTCAAGGGGAAATGTCGGAAGATAAGGCCGCAATTCTTTTGCCACAAACTTCTCTAAAATGCGCGCGAGTGCATCTCGTTGGCGAGCATCTTGGTATCCCGTAGCCTCATCTACAAGTGCGATGATTCCAACAATGGCCCAGCCATGTTGAAGAGCGGCTGCGCGTTCCGCCAGCCGTTTGAGCCGTTTATCTAGTTTGCCTTTTTGATCCGCATCAATAATTACGGCACAAATATCGGGCAGTATTGTCGCCTCGTATCCGTCTGCCGGGTTTCCCCCATGAGGGGGAATAAAGCGAATAGGAGAATTCACGCGCGCCACTAAATCCTTGACATCTATACCCTTTACGGACAAACGAGCCATGAATTCAGCGATTTTACGCGCGCCGCGCTGTCCTCCACCTTCTGACATACCAATACCGCTTTGAAGTCCTCGTTGTGCAAGCACGCGCGTCCCATCAGATAGGACGTAGCAGGGTATCTCGATTTTTCCGATTCGGAGAGGACGATCTACAGCACCGTAATGCGCAAGTAGAGGCACACCCTTACCTTCTTTTCCCCATCTTTGATGCACGGCATTCCTTGCAATCTCACTTCGCTGTTCCGGTGTTAAAGAACTTGCTCTGGCAATTCCGCCTTTCGCAGCACCAAGGCGAGATAGTTTCTTTGCCGCTTCAGAGGTGAGTCGGGATGCTTCTTCGTTGCTCATAAAAACAGATTATACTTTCCCGTGCAAGAAGTCAACATTTATCTTGACTTCTTGCACGGGCAGGTATAGGGTTAAGAAATAGAAACCCCGGCCAGCGCGTCAACGCCAACCGGGGTCAGAATCCATCACAGCCGAAGCCGCAATGAGACTCGCAACTTCATTATCCGGCAAGTCGGCTGTGAATTCAAGGAGATTTCACAGTGACCTGCCATTATTGCCGCACCACCTGCAAACGCTTCGGAAAGCACAGAAACGGCCTCCAGCGTTACCGCTGCAACCAATGCGCCAAGACATTCATCGAAGAGCATGAGCGCCCCTTGGACGAGATGCGTCTGCCTCTGGACAAGGCAGTATCCATCCTCAAGCTGCTGTTGGAAGGCATGAGCGTTCGCAGTGTCGAGCGCGTGACTGGCGTTCACCGGGACACGATTCTCCGTTTGCTCGTCCTGGCCGGAGAACGCTGCGATGCTTTGATGCTGTCGAAGGTCAAAAACCTGTCCGTCAAGGATGTGGAGGTTGACGAGATTTGGGGTTTTGTCGGCAAGAAGGAGGCCCACAAGTCGGAAGACGACGGCGCGGAGCTTGGGGATGCCTATTGCTTCGTTGGCATGGAGCGCAGCACGAAACTGGTACTCGCCTACCATCTGGGCAAGCGCACAGCCAAGTTCACGGACGCTTTTATCGGCAAGCTGGCTTATGCCACTTCCAAGAACCGCTACCAGTTGACGAGCGATGGGTTCGCCCCTTACGTGAACTCCGTCAAGATGCTGCTCCGGGGCCGAGTGGACTTCGCGCAGCTTGTCAAGGTCTACGGCGCATCCCGCGAAGGGGAACAGCGGTACTCCCCGGCTGAGGTTGTGGATGCGGTCCCATGCGAGATCATGGGGAGGCCAGTCAGAGACCGGATATGCACGTCACACATCGAACGGCAGAATCTCAGCATCCGCATGGGGATGCGTCGGATGACCCGGCTTACCAACGCGTTTTCAAAGAAGTGGGAGAACCTGCAAGCTGCTTATTCTCTATGGTTTGCCTACTACAACTTCTGCCGGATTCATCAGACATTGAGGGTCACTCCTGCAATGGAACAGGGACTAGCCGACCATGTATGGACTATTGCCGATTTGGTACAAGTGTAAATATCTGTGGAAAACGTGTAGAAAATCATTGCACCATTTGTTAAAGCGCAGTACTCTAATTTGACGGATGGGTAAGTCCTGAGCCAACCGCGACGCCCATTGCAGAATGGGTATCGTAAGCGCGCTGTAAGCGCGTCGGCCTCAGGGGCCATCCAAAGACCGAAAAGCCTCCCCAGTGGGGGCTTTTCTCTTTATTGAGGCAAGATGATCGGCACGACATCGAATTCAATCCGCATCTACTTGGACGAGAGTGGAGACTTGGGATGGAATTTCACAGCGCCAAATGGCTTTGGCGGGTCGAGCCGGTATTTGACGATTGCTGCGGTTTGCCTTCCTCCGAACAAAGATCACCTTCCTATTCGTATTGTCAGGGATATGGGCATCAGGTATAAATGGAGCTTTGGGAAGGAGAGGAAATTCTCGCAACTATCACCATCTCAACGCCTTGAATTCGCTCGACGCGCGAAAGCGTTATGCGATGCCCATACCGATATTGGTATTCACGCAATCGTGGTGAATAAACAAACGTCCAACAGCACATCCGGCAAGACGCAAACAAGCTATACAACTATATGATTCGGCTATCTTTAGTTAATAAAATGGCCAAGTACGACGTGGTGACTCTAATGCCAGACCAGCGTAGCGTCAAGGTCAAGAGCGGGAACAGCATGGCAGATTACCTGCAAACCGAGCTTTGGTTCACCGAAAAAGCCATTACTAATCTTGTTTGTGTCGAACAAGATAGCTCAAAAAACAAAGGGGTTCAATTCGTCGATTTTGCCTGCGGCATAATCCAATCCAAGTACGAGAGGAATGATCTTAGACCCTTTTCCGTTCTGCGGCCACGCTTGACCCTGACTGAGCTTTTCTTTTAGAAGCAACGCAGTCTTAGGACACTACCGGAAATCCGTGGCTAGCGGGCTTCATTTTGACGCCTGCTCGCCCCCTTCGCCGCCGCTCCGGGGATGCGCCGTATGGGCATTACCCGGGGCTCCGCGCGACAGGCCGGTAAGCCCGGCTGTTATCCTTGGCTTAGTTGCATTTTCTCGATGACAAGCCCGACAAACGCCCTGAATGACCCGCAAAATTCGCCTTCCACTCGGGCTGCCTGGACTCTTCTGGCGGCAATCTTCGCAGCCGTGCTTTTAGCCTCGCTCTTCACTCCGCCGCTGCTGGACGATGTGGACGCCAGCCACGCCCAGGCCGCGCAGCACATGGCCGAGAGCGGGGATTGGGTGACGCTGAAGGTCAACGGCCTGCGCTACCTGGAGAAGGCGCCGCTGCCTTACTGGCTCGACGCTGCGGCCTATCGCGTTTTTGGTCAGAATGTCTTTGCCACCCATCTGCCCAATGCGCTGGCGCTGCTGGGCTGCGCCTGGCTGGGCTGGCTGTGGGCCGGCTGGGCCTGGGGACCGCGCGCCGGGCTTTACGCCGCCCTCGGCGTGCTGACGTCCATGGGGCCGTTTCTCTTCACCCGCTTCGCCATTCCCGAGGCGCTGCTGAGCTTTCTGCTGCTCGCGGCCCTCTATTTGCTACTCACCGGCTTCGAAGTCATCGGCTCGGCGCGCTTTTATGGGATGTGGGCGGCGCTGGCGCTGGCGGTGCTGACTAAAGGCCTGATCGGGCCCATCTTCTTTGCCGGCGCGGCGATCCCGCTGCTGCTCTTGAGCGGCCAATGGCGGCGCTGGCGGCAGATGAAGCCGGTGACAGGACTGCTCTTGTTCCTGACCATCGCCGTGCCCTGGCACATCCTTGCCGGATTGGCTAATCCAGGGCAGGGCCACCCCATCGGCAACCACCCCACCCCCGGCAACGTCCACGGCTTCTGGTACTTCTACTTCATCAACGAGCACCTCTTCCGCTTTACCGGAGCGCGCTTTCCGCACGACTACAATAAGCTGCCATGGCCCGCTTACTGGCTGCTGCACCTGGTCTGGCTCTTTCCCTGGAGCCTCTTCGTTCCCGCCCTTGCGGCGGTTGCATGGAAGACCCGCCGCCAGTGGACGCACCACCTGCGCGCCGGAGTGCAGGCGCTGGATGTCTATCTGGACGATGACGCGCGCCGGGATGCAGCCGGCTACGTTTCCCTGCTCAAGTTCCAGACGCGCACCAACTGGCTGCTGGGCTTGTTTGCGGCCTTCATTCTGCTCTTCTTTTCTCTCTCGACCAATCAGGAGTACTACACCTTTCCGGCCTGGCCGCCGCTGCTGATTTTGATGGCCGGCGCGCTAGCCGGGATCGAGGAGGACCGTGGCCTGAAGGACGGCCAGACGCCGGTTTCGACTGCCTGGCTGACCGGTGCGCAGGCGGTCTTCGCCGCGGTCGGCGTGGCGGTTGCCGCGGCTCTGGGCTGGGGGCTGTGGGAGTCGCGCAACCTGCCGTTCGTCTCCGACATCGGCACGCTGCTGGCGCATCGCGACGTGGGCGACTACACGCTGTCGATGTCTCACTTCTTCGACCTGACCGGCCCCTCGTTCGCGGCGCTGCGACTGCCCGCGGCGCTGGCTGCCGTGGCTCTGCTGATCGGACCGGCCGTGGGCTGGGCGCTACGCATCAAACGTAAGCACTTAGCCGCTACTGTCAGCGTGGCGCTGACTTCGGCGGTCTTTCTGATCGCCGCGCACATCGCCTTCGCCCGCTTCGAGCCGATGCTCAGCTCCAAGCAACTGGCCGACACGATCATCCAAAAAGGTTCGCCAGCCGACTCCTTCATCATCTTCGGCGACCAGTCGGACGCCTCTTCGGTGGTCTTTTACACGCACCGCTTCTTCGGCGGCAAGCCGGCGCTGCTGATCGGGGAAGCCTGCTCGCCCCACGGAGAAGGCTCGTCGATGCTGTGGGGCTCCTGCTACACCGACGCGCCCAAGATCTTCCTGAGCGAGGATCAGATCTCTAAAGTTTGGGGTACGGGCGAGCGCAAATGGCTCTTCGCCCAGGACATCAACCAGACCAAAGCCGAGCAACTGCTGGCAGGCCGCCTCTACCCCGTCCAATCCATCGCCGACAAGGCGCTGTGGACTGACCGGGCGCAGAAGTAGATGCGCTTGGGAGGCGCCGGGTGATAGAATTGCCGAAAACCAGCGTCGAACAATGTGCTTTCATGTAGAGTGCTTTCATGTAGAATCGCGGCATTCGGGAAACCATCGTGAAAATACGGTCCAGACCCGTTCAGTGAGGAATCCATGAGATCGAGGAAAAGATGCCAGTAATCACACAATACCGTTGCTCTAAATGTGGGAGAGGAATCAGTTCGGACTGGAGTCCTTTCAACAAAACTGGCATAGGCTCAGCTCGCGGTCCAATGACTCATTGTCCCCACTGCGGCGTGTACCTGCGCGGGCTCAGCGAACAACACATGAGAGATCTAACCACTCAGTACGTCCTGGCCCTAGCGTTAACGGTGTTCTTCGTTGTAGGAGCTGTGGCGGCCCCTCCGGCCATCCTGCTGGCCATTGTCACTGGCATTTGGGCGTACAGTCTTCATAGAAAGCGGAAGTCGGCATCCGGGAAACCATGATGGATATCCCGGCTCAGACTACAGAAGACATCCTCCAGGGGCTGAAACCCGACACATTTTGGGGCTCATTGCGGCACTACTGAAGTCGTGCCCTGATACAAAGCGTATCGGAAGCCTCCGGTTCCCTCCCGTTTTTTTGTCTACAGATGTGGAGCTAGGGCCGGAACGGGTACTCCGCCCAGCGCGAGATCACCTCTTCCACATCCTCCCGCCCAACCGCGCTCGACGCGGAATCGTTGAGATGGTATTTTTCGCGCAGGGCGCGGAGGCTCTCCCGCTCCTTGCGCTCTTCGTCGGAATAGAACCTCGCCTTCTCGAATTCATGGTTTTGGATGGCATTCCGCGTCCGGTGAACAATGAAGCGGATGCGCTTTTTGACTTCGGTCACCTCTTCCGGCAGTGCGGTTTGGCGCAATTTCATTCGAGCGCCGGCCATGTCCAGCAACTCCAGCGCCGTGCCGGGAAGCTGGCTTTCCGGAAGGAAGCGGCTGGACGAGCGCGCCGCGCACTCGAGCGCTTCGTCGCTATAGGTCACTTCGTGGAACTCCTCATATTGCTGCTTGCGAGCCTGCAACACACGCAGCGTGCTCTCCTCGTCCAGGGGACGCACATATACTGACCGGAAGCAATCCGCGAGCCAGGGAACCGCTTCAAGACACGCCTGATACTCGCTGGGGGTGCTGGTGGCGATGCACTGAGTCTTGCCTCGCGTGATCGCGGGGCTGAGCGCCTTGGCCGCGCCCGCCGATCCGAATGCGTAACTCTCTGCCCGAAATTCCTTCAAGTCGCGCACGAACAGGATCGCTTCGGATCGATCTTCCGCTGCTTCGACGGTAGGACTTGTCCGCCCTTGCATCACCTTCCGGAGGATCTCCGGCAGCGGACTCGTGCCTGCCTCGGGCCTATGCAGGACAGTGGTCCTGGCGGTCGTGGATTGCGGGTCGAAGACCAGGATCCGCTTCTCCGCCAGGAACTGCGGGACCGTCCCGTCCGCGATGCGCTGCGCCAGAGCCTCGACGATAGCGGTCTTACCCACGCCGCGCTCGCCGACCAGAATCGGATTCTTCTGATCGCGGCGGGAGAGAATCTCGATCAGTGCGTCGATTTCCCGGTCGCGGCCAACCACCGGGCCTAATTCGCCTTCACGAGCCGCCTGGGTGAGATCGCGGGAAGGTTCGTCGGGCTGCGCGGGCTCCGGGGGAGTTCCCGCCCCGGTTTCGTGAGGCATGCCCTTCAACTCCTCGCGCACGACCTCCAGTTTCAGGCCGCGTTCCAGCAGTAGCGCCGCGGCGAAGCATTTTTCCTCCCGCAATATGCCGAGGAGCAAGTGCTCCGTGCCGATGTGCTTGTGGCCCAGCCGTTCCGCCTCTTCCGCCGCATAGGCCAATACCCGTTTGCTTTCACTCGATAGAGGCAGGTCCACACTGGTTGAGACCTTCTCGCGGACGGAGATTTGCTCCCCGATCTTCTTACGAATCGCTTCCACCGAGGCGTGGGAGCGCAGAAAGCGGTTGGTCAGCGCCTTGTCCTCGCGCAGCAGGCCGAGCAGCAGGTGCTCGGGCTCGATAACGGGCGAGCCGAACTGGCTGGCCTCATAGCGCGCGAAGAAGATTACGCGGCGCGCCTTCTCCGTGTACCTTTCAAACATTCTTAGGCGCTCCTTTCTTTCATTCCACATTGTAGAGCGAACAGTTCGCTCCGCCACTCGCATCTTCCCTTCCGCAGCGGTTGAAATGCAGGCTCCGCTGCGGGATGCGTGCACATGAGTAGTTCATTGCCCTCGGGCCGGAGCGCATTCCCGCACGTTCCATCCGCTGATTCCAGGCAAGGCCGGCGGCGCTTATTGTAGAATTGCGGATTGGTACACCGCTTTGCCGCGGTTCTTCCATGCCTGCCCAAAGTCTAGGATTAGTGGATCGAGCGCAAGACGGGCTTTGAGGCAGATCACGCCACCATGACCTTTGGATTGATTCTTTCTGTCGCTTTGGCTGCGCTTGCCGTCTTTGGGGTGACGACCTCGACCGTCTACAGCCTGATGGGTGCGCTGGGCGCGATCCGCTTTCGCCGCCGCGCGGCAGCCCCCGTTGCGCACGATTTTCTTCCCCCGGTGAGCGTGCTGAAGGCGGTGCATGGCGACGAACCGGATCTGGAAGAGAACCTGGCCAGCTTTTTCGAACAGGATTATCCGGAGTACGAGATTCTCTTTTGCGCGCGGCAGGACTCCGACGCCGGCCTGGCCGCGGCGCGCCGGGTTGCCGCGCGATTTCCCCAGGTGAAGGCGCGCATCCTGACCTGCGGAGAGCCTCCCTGGCCGAATGCGCGCACCTTCTCGCTGGAGATCATGCGCCGCCAGGCTCGCTATCCCATCCTCGTGACCAGCGACAGCGATGTGCGCGTCGGTCCGGATTACCTGGCCTCCGTCGTGCAGCCGCTCCTCGATCCGCGGGTGGGCATGGTCACCTGCCTCTACCGCGGCGTCACCCGGCACGGACTCTGGGCACAACTGGAGGCCATCGGCATGAGCGTCGAGATGACCTCGGGGGTGCTGGTGGCCGATATGCTCGAAGGGATGCAGTTTGCCCTCGGACCCTCAATGGTGATGCGCCAGACCACCGTCGAGAAGATCGGAGGCTTCGAGCAGGTCGCCCAATATTACGCGGACGACTTTGTGCTGGGCAACTGGACCGCCACCAAAGCCGGCGAGACCGTCGCGCTCTCCACCTATATCGTCGAGCACCATGTGCTGAACGCCGACTTCAAGAAGAGCATCGCGCATCAGCAGGCCTGGGCCACCAGCACGCGCTTCTCGCGGCCCAAGGGACACTTTGGCGAGGTGTTGACCTATGCCGTTCCCTTTGGCCTGCTGGGGATGGCCGCGCTGGGCGCTGCCGGCCACGTGGCGCTGGGCCTGGCGCTGCTGGCATTCACGGTTCTGGACCGCGTGCTGCTCTGCCTGCTGGTGGCCGGCTCCGTGGTCCGGGACAGAGCCGCCGTGCGCAAGGCTTGGCTCTATCCGGTGCGCGACCTCATGGGCTTCATTTTCTGGATCAGAAGTTACTTCGGCTCGCGCAAGCTGCGCTACCGCGGCGACCCCTACGAGTTACTGCCCGAGGGACGGCTGCGCAAACTGGCGGATTAAGGGGATTCAGGTTCGTGTTTACGAGCCGGGAATTGTCAGGCTGGCGGCGCAGGCTCCATTTTCTATTGCTCCCTCTGTTCCTGCTCTTTTTGTTCCCGCTCTTTTTGTTCCCGCTCTTTTTGTTCCGCCTCTTGTTGATCTTTCCTCATCTCCGCAATGAACTTCTGCAGGTCGGCCGGCAGCTTTAAGTTATCAACATCCCCAGCCTCTGTGACAATCATCGTCCGGATCATGGCCCTCATATTCTCGTCCATCGATTGCTGATACTCGTCCCTCAGTTGGGAAAGCCGCTCGATTTTGGCCTTGGTGTCGCTGTCGCTATCGCCTCCCAGGAGAGCTCCCGGATCGAGGCCGGCCTGATCCGGCGCCATGGGGCGATCGTTGGTCAGGAGGCCGCTGTCAATCAGAGCCCACGCTCCGGAGACAAGAATCAGCAACAGAATGCCCAGACCGATTTTGTTGATGGTACTCATGGCAGTGGACTCCTGGAGGGATTATAGCCGGATGGCCTACGGTTCCCGCCTGGGGCCAGCCTTGGCCGCCACCGGCTGCCGGATGGCTCCCGGCTTGCGCAGGGGCACAATCGCCCCGGAGCCGGGCGCGGCCTGCTGAAAGCGCGAGAGCATCTCGGTGCGCACGTACTCGACAAAGCTCTGCATCTGGCGGTTCATCTCCTCCATGCGCTCGCGCATCTGCAGGATGATGGCGATGCCGGCGATGTTCACGCCGAGGTCGCGGGCCAGGTTGAGGATGAACTCGAGGCGCTCCAGGTCTTCGTCGGTGTAGAGGCGCGTGTTGCCCTCGGTGCGCGACGGCAATAGCAGACCCTCGCGCTCATAGAGGCGCAGGGTCTGCGGATGAATCTCATACATCTCGGCCACCGCCGAGATCATGTACGCGCCTTTCGATCTTTTCTTCGTCGCCATTGTCTTTCCCTAACTGGCTGAACTTAAAATCATCGTGATATCGACCTACTCCAGGATTTCAGTACCTAGACCGAGAATCCTTATAAACCGAATTGCGACATCAAGAATAGGATCACAACACCTACTCCATAAAAAATGCCGATACACAGCAGATCTTTCAGAACCTCCTCAGAATCACGTCTATCTCTTCCCTCTCTTCCCTGCCTGGATGAAAAAGCAAGAAAAATACGGGCATTAACATAAAGAAGAAGATCACGATCAGAGGTAAGAACGTACCCATATCGACGGCAGGTTTTGCAGGTCCCGCGGGCGTCCACAGTTCTGTTTCATGCATGGGACGTGAAAAAACTTTTGTATAGATTCTGCCAAGTGAAATCGGGCTGAACCCAACGAGGTAGATCGTTAGCGGGGCCAATAGAAGACCGAAGCTGATTTCCTTGTGGCGCGTTTTCATCTTGGTCCTCAAGTCGTTCGTGCCGAGCCTTCAGGGTATCAAGCCCCTACAGCTTATCAAACAGCGCGACGCGCGGATCCTGATTGTTCAGTTTGGCCAGCTCGCGCATGATCTCGCGGCTGCGCTCGTCGGCCAGCGTAGGCACCACCACCTCGACGGTCACAATCTGGTCGCCGCGCTGGCCGGGATGCTGCGCGCTCTCCACGCCCCGCTCCCTCATGCGCAGCTTTTGCCCGCTCTGCGTGCCGGGAGGAATCTTCAACTGCGCGCGGCCGTCGATGGTGGGCACATCCACCTTGGCGCCCAGAGAGGCCTCCGGCACGGTCACCGGAACAGCGAGCTGAATATCGTCGCCCACGCGGGTGAAGACCGGATGCGGGCCGGTGCGGACGATCAGGAAGAGGTCGCCCGCCGCGCCGCCGTTCAGCCCGGCGTTGCCCTTGCCTTGCAGACGAATGCGCTGGCCGTCGCGCGTGCCGGCCTTGATGCGGAACTCGACCGGCTCGGTGCGGCTGACTACCCCCTCGCCGTGGCAGGTGGGGCAATCATTGGCCGCGCGCCCCGTGCCGTTGCAGCGCGGGCAGGGAATGTTGAACTTCATCCGCCCGCCCATCTGCGTCACCTGGCCGGTGCCGTTGCACTCGGGACATTGGATGGATCCGCCGGTCGAGGCCTGGCCGTGACAGGTGGGACAGGTCTCCTGGCGGTGAATTTCCATCCGCGCCTGGCCGCCGCGGATGGCCGTCCAGAAGTCCACCGTAGCCTGGTACTCGAGGTCGCTGCCCGGCTGCGGCCCGCGCGGCCGCTGCGGCTGCTGCGCCCCGGAGAACATGCCGGAGAAGATATCCTTGAAGCTGCCCCACGACGCGGAGCCCGCGCCCGTCTGCTGGCTGGGATGAAACCCCGTCCGCTGCCCCGGTCCACTCTCGAAGCCGGAAAAGTCGAAGCCGCCGAAGTCCACCGGCACTCCCCCGCCGGCGCTTTGCTGCCGCGCATAAGCCTCGGCCTGCGCGGGGTCGATCTGGTCGGAGTAGAAGCCCACCTGGTCGTAAATCTTCCGCTTCTTCTCGTCGCTCAGCACATCGTTGGCCTCGGAGATCTCCTTGAATTTCTCCTCGGCCCGCTTGTCGCCGGGGTTGACGTCGGGGTGATAGCGGCGCGCCGCCTTGCGAAAGGCCTTGCGAATCTCCTCGGCGGTGGCTGTCTTCTTCACTCCGAGGGTGGCGTAATAGTCCTTGTTCGTGGTCGTGGGCATGGTCGCCTTTGGAATCTCTTTCGCTACTCTGTTCAGCCAGGCATCTCTGACATCGCTGGCACGTTCATGGCTCATTTCTCAATTGGGAATTCGCCGGCGCTGATCGCGGAAGATCAATCAAGCAACCACTCGCCGCTCAGCATCCTCATGGACAACGCGCAACGGGCGCGGTCGAATCCCCTCGTGAATTGCGCTTTCCTCCGCATCCGCCGCGGACTCCAGGTCGAAATCCATCTGGAGGCGCATCCAGAACTCCGGTGACATATTGAAGTAGCGCGCCAGTCTGAGCGCCGTATCCGCCGTGATTCCGCGCCGCTCCCGCACAATCTCGGAAATCCGTGTCACCGGCACGCGCAACTCCATCGCCAGCGCATTCGATGACAGCCCCAGAGGCTTCATAAACTCCTCGCGCAGCATCTCGCCCGGATGCAGCGGAAGCATCCGCGCGCCCGCTTCCAACTCCGCGCCCGCAAGCGCCGGCTCAGCGGTAGTCGACAATCTGGACCTCATAGGCATCCCCATCCCTCCACTCAAAGCAGACCCGCCATCGATCGTTGATGCGCAGGCTCCACAGCCCCTCCCGGTCGCCCTTCAGCTTCTCCAGCCGATTGCCCGGTGGTTCGCCAAGCTCTTCCACCCGAGAAACGCTGTGAATCTGCCGCAGCTTGCGCAACGTCACCCGCTCAAACGCCGCATACCGGCGGCTGTGGCGACGGTTGAAGACCTGCTCGGTATCTTCGTCGGCAAACGAGCGAATCATGCGTAACGCTTATCGTAACACGAAAAGCGGTCAATTTCTAGCTGCATCATAACTTCTCCCGTGCGCCGGCGGCAAAAGCCGCCAGCCGAAGACCAACCACCCGTCACTGCGCCTTCCTTGCACACGCCCTGCCGGAATCACCGATGCTTCTTCGGTAAAGGCTCAGGCGCAAGGGCGGAGGTTGAAAACCGCACAGAATCAGGGAGCCCGGAGGAATTCATCGCCAACCTTTATACTGAGGTGTTTGCGGAATTGAAGGCGGGGCCGGAGACGGCGCGGCGAAGGAGCGGATTTTGGCACAGGCGGAGATTGGCATTATCGGCGGCAGCGGGCTCTACTCCATGCCCGGATTCACCAACGTGCGCGAGGAGCGCGTGGAGACGCCATTCGGCGAGCCGTCGGACGCGTTTGTCCTGGGCGAACTGGAGGGGCGCAGCGTGGCTTTTCTGGCGCGCCATGGGCGCGGGCATCGCCTCCTGCCCTCGGAGTTGAACTTCCGCGCTAACATCTACGCCATGAAGTCGCTGGGCGTCGAGCGGATCGTCTCCGTCTCGGCCGTCGGCTCACTCAAGGAGGAGCACAAGCCTACCGACTTCGTGATGCCCGACCAGTTCATCGACCGGACCTTTCATCGCATCTCGACCTTCTTCGGCGAGGGGATTGTGGGCCACGTGGCCTTTGGAGATCCGGTCTGCGCGACGGTGGCGAAGGCGGCGGCCGAGGCCTGCGCGACGGTGGGCGTGGTGGGCAAGCTGGGCGGGACTTACGTCTGCATGGAAGGCCCGCAGTTTTCGACGCGCGCGGAGTCGAATCTCTATCGCAGTTGGGGCGCGGACGTGATCGGCATGACGAATTTGCAGGAGGCCAAGCTGGCCCGCGAAGCGGAGATCTGCTACGCGACCGTGGCCATGGTCACCGACTACGATTGCTGGCGCGAAGGCCACGACGCTGTGACCATCGAGGAGATTGTGGCCGTGCTTCACAAGAACGCCGAGAACGCGGCGCGCGTGGTGAAGGCCGCTGTGGTCGCGATGCCACACGAGCGTAACTGCGCCTGCGCCTCGGCGGCTAAGTATGCTGTTCTGACCGCGCCGGACGCGATTCCGGCAGCGGCGAAGGAGCGAGTGGGGCTGCTGTTTGGGAAGTATCTGGGGTGGTAGGCCGAAACTATTTTGTAAACGGAATTGCAGTATAATGAGGCAGCGGCAGTGATTTCGCGTGCTGGAGGCGAAGATGAAAAAGAAGGATATACTTTGGGAAG
Organism: Occallatibacter sp.; assembly: GCA_049522975.1. Classification (GTDB taxonomy): domain Bacteria; phylum Acidobacteriota; class Terriglobia; order Terriglobales; family Acidobacteriaceae; genus Telmatobacter. The sequence continues at coordinate 13,273 of JBEKNI010000010.1, forward strand.
CCGATTATCGATACAACTTCGATCGGGATCTCTTCGTCAACCGGAAGGCCAAGAAGGCCTTCAGCCTGGAGTTTGTCGACGATCACCGTGAAGATGAGATTCGCCGGCGGATCGAAGCGAGCACCAGCAGCGGAGGATGGACATTCTATTTCAACTCTGACCCATCCGAAGGCGTAAAACGCGAACTTGAAAGAGTGCTGGGATAATGCCGGAACGCACGATCGAGAATCGGCTTCGAGAAGAGTATTTCGATCTTCTCCCGGTAATTCGCCAGGTTACGTTACATCTAGAAACAATCATTCGCTATCGCACGTTATCGATTCTTCGCGATTTAAAACCCTACGAGCAAGTGGTAGTAAAGTCGCGCGTCAAAGAGTATGAAAGTGCGAAGAATAAGCTTCTTCGACCTCAGGAAGGCGATGTATTCGATCCGGATAAATCGGAAGAGTATTCCATCCTCAAACTTAGGGATTTGGCCGGAGTTCGAGTGCTTGTTTTTCCGCATGACAGATTAAAGGAGGTCGACCAAAAACTTGGTGAAAACGAACCGTTCAAGAATTGGACTTCAGACCCTGTGAAGTATGCAAGAGGCTTTGTTCAGGCTCCTAAATACTATGGGTTCTGTAGTGAAGTAAGTCATATCGTTCAAGGGGAGTACCAGATTATTCCGATGCTGATCGGTCATTTCTGGGAAGTCGAGCACTCCGCGATGTATAAACCTGCCGGGTGGGCCAAAGGCGCAGACAAAGATCATGACATGAAAACGCTTAGAGCCAAAGTCGAGTGTTCTCTTTTGCGATTTGAGAGAGAATTTGAAAGATTTGCTAAAAAGAACGCCCAGCCGCCTTCGGAAACTCCATAACAAGTTAGCAAATTTACAAGAGGAAAAAGCAAATGGCGATTACCGTAGTAGGCAGCGTGGCTTTCGACACGATTGAAACGCCGGCGGGCAAGCGCGAGCGCTGCCTGGGCGGCGCGGCGACTTACTTCTCGCTGGCCGCGAGTTACTTCACCGATGTCCGCGTCATAGCCGTGGTGGGCGAGGACTTTGGCCGACGCCAGGAAGCGGTTTTTCAGGCCCATAAGGTCGACACACGCGGGATTGAGCGCGCCCCGGGCAAGAGCTTCTTCTGGGAGGGGTCCTACCTCGAAAACCTGAACGAGGCCAAGACTCACAACACAGAATTGAATGTTTTTGCGGCCTTCGAACCGAAGATTCCCGAGGCTTACGGCGACTCGGAGTTTCTGTTTCTGGCGAATATCGATCCGGTCCTGCAGCGCCGCGTGCGCGAGGCGATGCCCGGCGTGAAGTTAGTCGCCGGCGACACGATGAATTACTGGATCAAGGATCATCGGCCGGCTTTGCTCGAAGTCTTGAAGGGCCTGGACATTCTGCTCATCAACGACACGGAAACGAAGATGCTGGCCGGCAACAACAACCTGGTGCAGGCGGCGCGCGGCGTGCTGGCGCTGGGGCCGAAGGCGCTGGTAGTCAAGCACGGCGAGTATGGGGCCACGTTGTTTCGCGCCGCTGCTTCGAGTGACGAAGCCGCAAGGACCTTTCGCGCGCCGGCCTTGCCGTTGGAAGAAGTCATCGACCCGACGGGCGCGGGCGACAGCTTTGCGGGGGGCTTCTTCGGCTACTTGGCCTCGCAGCCCGAGCAGACTCCAGCCGCCTGGCGCAGCGCGATGTTTTACGGCAGCGTGATGGGCTCGTTCGCCTGTGAACGCTTCGGCACCGAGCGCTTGCAGCAACTGACGCGCCAGGAGATCGACAAGCGATTCAACCTCTTCCGCGAGTTGACTCACCTTGGCTGAAGAACGCATCTCCCGTCGAGAGTGGCTGGCCGTCGCGGCCTCGTGCGCGGCGGCTTCGTTGGCGGCAATTCTCTGGAGCTGGCGCAACGGGGCCATGCTCAACTACGGCGATGCGGTCGCCCATCTGCACATTGCGCGGCGGGTCTTCGATTGCCACCAGCCGCGGCTCACCGAATTGGGCTCGGTATGGCTGCCTCTGCCGCATCTGCTGCTGCTTCCGTTTGTGCAGATTTATAGCTGGTGGGCGAGCGGATGGGCGGGCGTGATTCCCTCGGCGCTGGCTTATCTGGCCGCATGCGCGGGAGTTTACCGGCTGACGCGCCACTGGCTGCGGCCCACGCCCGCTGCGTTGGCCCTGGCCTTCTTTGCGCTGAATCCCAATCTGCTCTACTTGCAAACCACGGCCATGACCGAGCCGCTCTTTGTCTGCGAGATGGTGTGGGTTGCGGTCTGGCTGGTCGAGTGGCGGGCGAGCCTGGATGCAGACCTGCGGAGGACTCACCGCCTTCTGTGGGCGATTGCGGCGGTGCTGATTGCCGCAATCTTCACGCGCTACGACGGCTGGGTGATGGCGCTGATTGCGTGGACGTGCATGGGTATAGCTCTCCTGCGCCGCGCCAGACTGCGTTCGCCAGGCTTCTGGCTGGCGAGCCTGCTGCTCGCAGCCGCGCCGGTCGCCTGGTTCATCTATAACTCCGCCGGCTTCGGCGATTGGCTTTATTTCGCGCGCGGACCTTACTCGGCCAAGGCTATCGAGATACGCACCATGTCGCACGGTGCCGGTCCGCCGCATCCGGGCTGGCACAATCCATGGGTTTCGCTGCTCTTCTTCGTCAAGGTTGCGGAGATGGACGCGGCCGCCGCTGCATGGGGCAACGTGCTGCTGCTTCTGAGTGTGCTGGGGACGGCGTGGGGCTGGCTGACAGCGCGGCGCAAGGCGTTCAGCTGGGCGCTGCTGCTCTGGTTCCCAGTCGCTTTCTATGCCTACTCGGTGGCCTATGCGTCGGTACCGATCTTCCTGCCGCCGTGGTGGCCGCACTCCTGGTACAACACGCGCTATGGGATGGAGATGCTGCCGGCTCTTGCGCTCGGACTCGGATTTGCGGCACAGATTGCGCTGGCTTCGGTGAACGAGTTCAAGCCGCGGGAGTACGCACCGCAGTGGGTTCGAGGCGCGGCGGGCGCGCTGTTCGTAGTCGTGGCCTTGAACGCGGCTCAGATGGTGCGCGAACGTCCGCTGACTTACGTCGAGGGCGTCAAGAATATCGAAGCGCGCCGGGCCTACGAGATCGAGATTCCGCCGGTGCTGCGCGGGCTGCTGGCCGAGCGTCCGGGGGCCGTGGTGCTGATGGTTACGTCGGTCTATCCGAATCTGGTCGCCTTCACCGGGATTCCGCTTCGCCAGACGATCAACGAGAGCGATCTGGAGGTATATCGCGAGGCGCTGAGGGTGCCTGCCGAGTACGCGGCGATTGTCCTGGCCTTCGACGGCGATGAGATTGACCGCGCGGTAAAGGCGCATCCGGAGGGGCTGACGGCCGTCCGCCGCTTCTGGACGGCCGGGCAGCCGGCGGGAACGATATACATCTCAGGTACTTCGATTGTTCCTCAGACGCAACCAACCTCTACGAGCCGGGCGGAGCGGTGATAGCATCGGGCAAGGAATAAAGATGAGCTTGACGCTGGCACAGTTCGCGCAGCCCTTCGCCTTCGACCGGCTGCAACAGATGGTGGTGGCAAACGGGGTCATCGGCCGGCTGCTGGTGGCTTGCCTGCTGGGCGCGCTGGTGGGGTTGGAGCGGGAGTTCAGCCGCAAGGCCGCCGGCGTGCGCACTAACCTGCTGATCTGCATGGGCAGCGCGTTTTTCACGCTGCTGTCGGCGGTGCTGGCCGGCGACGCCAACCCGGACAAGGGGCGCGTGGCCTCGAATATCGTGCAGGGCATCGGCTTCCTCGGAGCGGGGCTGATCCTGCACAATCGCAGCCGGGTGAGCGGGTTGACCAGCGCGGCCAGCGTCTTTGTGGTGGCCTCGATCGGCATGGCCTGCGGCGCGGGATTGTATGCCGCGGCGATTGTGGCGGCGATCATTGTCATCGTCGCGCTGGAGGCTGTGGGTTTTCTGGAGCGGCGCGCCAATCTGAAGATTTATTCGCTGGTGTATGAGGCGCGCGGCCAAGACCAGACGGGGATGCTGAAGTCGATCCTGGACGCGATGGACAAGGCGGGCGAACGGCTCACCGATGTTCAGAACGACGCCATCGGCGACCTGCAGCGGGTGAGCTTTGCCTTGTCCGCGACCAAGCGGCAACATGACCGGCTGCGGGTCAAGCTGCTCTCCGAGCCGGCGATCAGCGAGCTGTTTACCTTCCGCGATTTGGAGGAAGATTGATTCCCTTTGCAAAAGCTCATGCTTGCGGCAACGATTTTTTGATTGTGAGCGAAGTTGCGGCCGAGGAGCACGATTGGGCGGAGTTGGCGCGGCGGCTCTGCGCGCGCTCGACCGGCGTGGGCGCCGACGGGATCGAGTTCTTTGCCTGGACCGGCCGCAAATCCGGGCGCATTCGCCTGTACAACGCCGACGGATCGATCGCCGAAATCAGCGGCAACGGTACCCGCTGCGTGGCGGCGTGGATGGCTCTGGAACTGGGCCTGGTGGAGGGCGACGAGCTGCGCATCGAGACCGACGCGGGACCGCGCGTCTGCCGCGTCAATGCGCTGAGAACCGATGGAGAATACACCGTGGAGGTGACCGCTGGGATGGGCCTGCCGACCTTCGCGCTGAAATCGGTCATGCTATTGAACGGGACGGAGATCGCGGGCGTCGAGGTCTCAACCGGCAATCCGCACTTCGTCATCGTGGTGGACAACCCGGCCTTTGCCGTGGCCGATCAGCCCTGGCGGCAGGTTGGCGCGGAGATTTGCCTTCATTCGGATTTTCCCCAGCAGACCAACGTGGAATTCGCGCGCGTGGTGAGCCGAAGCGAAATTGAGATTCGCATCTTCGAGCGCGGCGTGGGCCCGACGGCCTCCTCTGGCACGGGCACTTCGGCTGCGGCCACCACTGTCATTGAGCTGGGATTGGCCGAGTCTCCCTTGCGCGTGGTTGCTCCGGGCGGCGCGCAGACGGTGGAGTGGGAAGGGCCGGGCACGGAGCTGACGCTCACCGGTCCAGCGTCGCTGATTGCCCGCGGCGAGGCTTGGCCCGCATGACCGCCCTTCTCAAGCCGCGTGCTGTTCCGGGCGACGCCGAGGTGGCCGTCGTCTCGCTAGCTTCGACGCCGCAGCCGGAGCGCGTGGAGCGCGGCTTGGCGGCGTTGCGCGCGCTTGGCTACGCGCCGCAAACAGGCGAGCATATCCTCACTCGCGGACCGCTTTATTTTGCGGGAACGCCGCAGATGCGGCTCAGCGACCTGCACCAAGCCTTTGCCGGAGAGATGCGCGCCATCTTCTCCACACGCGGCGGCTACGGCTCGAATTATCTGCTCGATGAGCTGGATCTGGACCTGATCGCCGAAAACGCCAAGCCACTCGTCGGCTCCAGCGACCTGACCGCGCTGCAGCTCTGGCTGCTCGACCAGATTCAGTTGCCGGCGTTTTATGGGCCGATGCTCTCGGCGGATTTTGCACGCGAAAACGGCATCCACGTGCCAAGCCTGCGCGCGGCTTTGGCAGGCGAGCCTTACACCGTCGGCGCTACTGAGGGTCTGCGCACGCTGCATCCGGGACGGGCACACGGCACGCTCTATGGCGGCTGCCTGAGTATTCTTACGGCGCTGCTGGGCACGCCTTATGAGCCGCAGACCGAGGGCAAGCTGCTCTTCCTCGAAGATGTGAGCGTGAAGCCCTACCAGATCGACCGCATGTTATGGCAACTGCGCGAGGCGGGCAAGCTCGAGGGCGCGCGGGGCATCGTCTTCGGCGAGATGCTGGATTGCGTCTCGCCCGGCGCGCCCCCAGGGCTGCTTGACGAAGTGATCTTGCGCGTCTTCGAGGACTTCAAAGGCCCCATCGCCATCGGACTGCGCTGTGGCCACGTCTCGCGCCAGCATGTAACGCTAACCTTGGGCGTCGAGGCAGAGTTGCTCGTGCAGAAAGAAGCGCAGTTGCATATGATCGAGCCGGCGGTGGTGAAGACAGGGACTAGCGAATAGGGAGCAGGGATGGAACGCCACATTCACTTGAGCGGGATCTGCGGGACGGCGATGGCTTCGCTTGCGGGGCTCTTGCAGTTGCGCGGTCATCGCATCACCGGTTCGGACAAGGCCGCATATCCGCCCATGAGCGATCAGTTGCGCGCCATGGGCATAGAAGTGATGGAGCCTTACGCCGAGCGAAATCTCTCGCCCGCGCCGGATCTGGTCGTTATCGGCAACGCACTCTCGCGCGGCAATCCCGAGATCGAGCGCGTACTCGACGAGCGGATTCCCTTCACTTCGATGGCGGCTCTGCTGCGCGAGGAGTTTCTCCTGGGGCGCGAGTCACTAGTGGTCGCCGGCACGCATGGCAAGACGACGACGACCTCCATGCTGGCCTGGATCTATCAGGTAGCGGCGCGGGAAAACCCAGCGCTGGAGCCTTCGTTTCTGATCGGCGGCGTGGCGGAGAACTTCGGTTCGAGCTTTCAACTGCGTCCCACGGGCACCTTCATTGTCGAGGGCGACGAGTACGACACGGCCTTCTTCGACAAGGGGCCGAAATTTCTGCATTACTTTCCTGATGGGCTGATTCTGACTCACGTCGAGTTCGATCATGCAGACATTTACGCCGACCTCGAAGCGGTGAAGACGGCCTTCAAACGGCTGGTGAATCTTGTGCCGCGGCGGGGCCTGATTGTCGCTTACGACGGCAGTGACAATGTAAGCGAGTGCGCCGCCCGCGCGCTCTGCCGCGTGGATCGCTATGGATTTTCTGAGACTTCAGACTGGCGCATCCGCAATCTGCGCCATGAAAATGGCCGGACACGCTGGGAGTTGTGGCGCGCAGGCGAGTTATGGGCTGACCTCACGATGCGCATGGCCGGGGAGCACAACGCCCTGAACGCAACAGCCGCCGCTGCGCTGGCTCAGGGGCAAGGCGTGAGCAAAGAGTCTATCGTTGCCGCACTGGCGACATTCAAGAGCGTCAAGCGCCGGCTGGAGGTGCGCGCCGAGATCGGCGGCGTGACGGTGATCGACGATTTCGCGCATCATCCAACGGCGATTCGCGAGACGCTGCGGGCGCTGCGGGCGGTTTACCCGCAAGCGCGCTTGTGGGCTGTCTTGGAGCCGCGCTCGAACACGCTCCGCCGCAAGGTGCTCGAAGCCGATCTTGTCGAGAGCCTGCGCCTGGCCGACCGCGTGGTGCTGGCCGGCGTCTATCAGCGGGAGCGGATTCCAGAGGCTGAACGGCTGAGGCCGGAAGAGGTGGTGCACGCGCTGAATGTGGCCGGAACGCAAGCCGAACTCTGTGCGGATGTGGAGGCCATCGTCAACCGCATTGCGCCGCGTGTGGAATCCGGCGACGTGGTGGCGATCCTTTCCAATGGCGGCTTCGACGGCATTTATGAGAAACTTCCCGCGCTACTCAGAGATCGTTTTGCTGAGAGCGCAAAGGGCGCAAACCAGGACGGCGGAATACAGGCATGATCTCTTCACTTATCTTCATCGCCACGATGATCGTCACCGGGATTCCCACAGCGGCCTTGTTTATTCCGTGGTGCTGGCTGACGGGCAACGTGCTTCCGCTCTACAAGGGGACGCGCTTCATGCTCTCCAGCAGTTGCCGGATGGCCGGGGTGCGCTTCCGTGTCGAAGGACTGGAGCGCGTGCCGCGGGACCGGGCGTGCATCTTCATGGCCAACCACGTCTCCAACCTCGATCCGCCGGCGCTGATCTCGCTGATTCCGGGGCGCACCTCGGCCTTCATGAAGCGCTCGCTGATGGAGCTGCCCATCCTGGGCACTGGCTTCCGGCAGGGCGATTTCATCGCCGTGGACCGCAGCGGCAACGCGACCGACGCCAAGGCGAGCGTGGCTGCGGCCCGCCAGGTGCTGGCCAAGGGCGTGCACATGACGACTTTTGTCGAAGGCACCCGCTCGCCCGACGGCCGCATGTTGCCCTTCAAGAAAGGCCCGTTCTTCCTGGCCATGGAAGCGGGCGCGCCATGCGTTCCGGTTTCCATTTATGGCACGGAGAGGATTCTGGGCAAAGGCAGCCTGCGCATGAAGCCCGGCGACGCGCATGTGATCTTTCATTCGCCGATCGATCCGGCTGGCTTTGCCACTCGCGAGGAGCTGATGCAGGCGGTTCGCGAAGCCATCGCCTCCGGATTGCCGGAGTGGATGCGAAAATAGTGACACGAAGCGGATGCGCGCCGCGGCAAAACCAATCCAACTCTCTGACGGAACTCCATGATTGTCTCGCTTCTCGTCTTCGTCGTCATTCTCGTTTTGAGCATTCCCTCGGCGCTGGTCTTTGTTCCGCTGGCAGTGATTACGGGCAACGTGGGACCGCTCTACGCGGCAGCCTGCTTCATTGTCCGCGCCGGTTACTTTGTAGCCGGCATCCGCGTGCGGGTGGAGGGGCGGGAGCGCGTTCCCACGGGGCGGGCGTGCATCTTCATGGCCAACCACGTCTCCAACCTCGACCCGCCGGGGCTGATCTCGCACATTCCCGGCCGCACCGCCGCCTTCAGCAAGCGCGCGGTCTTCAAGATTCCCGTCTTTGGCTACTGCATGAAGCTGGGCGAGTTCATCCCCGTGGACCGCAAAGGCACCTCGGCCAGCGCGCAGCAGAGCGTGACCGCGGCCGGGCGCGTGCTAGCCAAGGGCCTGCACATCACGACCTTCCCGGAGGGGACGCGTTCGCCCGACGGCCGCATGCTGCCCTTCAAAAAAGGCCCGTTCTATCTCGCCATGGAGACCGGCGCGCCGTGCATTCCGGTCTCCATCTACGGCACGGAGACGCTGATGGCCAGGGGCAGTTTTGGCATCAAGCCGGGCACGGCGCACTTTGTCTTTCACGACCCCATCGACCCCGCCGGTTTTGCCACACGCGAAGAACTGATGCAGGCCGTGCGGGCCTCCATCGCCTCGGGTCTGCCGGAGTGGATGCGGCCATGAAATGCTTTTCTCTCAGATCCGAGTATCCGCATTGCAAATCGGGATTAGACTGTTGGCATGGTACTAAGCGGCAGGAGTCTGATAATCGCGCTCATGGTCCTTGGGGCTTGGTTTGCGCTGATGATCGTTGCGTCGGTGCTATCTCTCAGGCAGCTCTCGCGGGAGCAAGGGGCGGTAGTACGTAGCCGGCTGACGCTAGCTGGAATGTGTTTCGCAACCCTATCCGTCGGCTCTCTCCTGTTATTGCACCTGTCCTGGATTTCCGCAGATATTTCGCAGCGGTTTGGTGCGAAATCAATCGGGATCCTTGGCACCATTTTGTTTTGGTCGATCTTGATTGGGTTGATCCTGAGCGTCGTTGGCGCCGGGAAGTTACGATTTCTTGGTGTCGCAACTTGCTCGGCCTCTGGAGCATGGTACCTGGTCCTGCTCCTCTCTAGCGCCATTTCCATGGGATCACCGCAGGCACGCCATCCGAAGAGAATACTCATTCCAGACGGTTATATTGGTTGGGTCGAGATGAAGTACGGCATCGAGAAAGCGCCCGCACTGGCAATTCAGGGCGGGAAGCTGGTATGCAGGATTCCCAATCAAGGATTGTTAGAAACCTCTTCTCATATGGAGAACGGGTGGGCAAAGGATGAGTATTTCTATTACTCACAGGGCGGCTCAACTCATCTGTTGCCTGAGACAGGATGGGGCATGGGCGGCCTTATTTGGGGCAACAGCGTGGGCGGACAAGCTACTCCAGATGGATCATATCCCAGAGAGTTTTATGAATTCTTTTTCGTCGGCACTGAAGAACAATTCCGTCATGCCGTCTCTTTTGAAGAAGGCCATCCTTTCAATCAATCCGCGAAGACGGCCGGGCATGATTGATCGATTGCATATTACGGCTGCACCACCGCGTTATACCCGTCGTTGATCAGCTTCTGGCGCGAGGCGTTGGCGTCGCCGGGGCTGGTGAAGGGACCTACCTGCACGTGAAACATCTTGTCGGCGGGATCGCGGCGGACCGTGACCGCGTAACCGCGCCGCTGTAGCGCGCTGACCAGCACGTCGGCGTCCTCCTGGTGCGAGACGGTGGCGATTTGGACCATCCACACGCCGGCCGGGACGACCCCGAATGCCGGGGCTGGCTGTGCTGAGGTTGAGGTTTCCGCGGGTGTGGGCGCAGTGGAGGCAAGCGCGGGCTTGACGGCCGGCTGGGCGGGGTTGACGACGGCCGCGGACGTGCCAGACGGCGAGATGGTATCCGCGGCAGCTCGCGGAGGTTCGGTGACCTGCGGGGCGGCCGTGGGCTTGTGAAGGGAGCTGGCGGTCAAAGGGGCTTGAGCGCCCGGCTGCTGGCCGGCGACCGGGGCTGCCTGGGAGGCGCGGCTCCCCATCGAGTAACCCTGCCAGAAACAGAGGCCGCAGAGCAGCAAGAGGCCGCAGAGGAGGCTCACCAGCACCATCGGGCTGAGAGTCACTTCCTTGTCGGGCCGATACTCAGCCGGCCGAAACTGATTCTCGTCGAAGTCGTCGCGCATGACACGCCCTCGGGGTTGACGACGATCTTGCCGAGCCGGCCCAGGGACGAACGGGCCGGTTGGGCTTCACGGGTTCCCACCCTAGCCGCAAAGTGTCAAGAAGCAGGTTCCTCGGCTCCGCTGCGCTCCACTCAGAGTGACAGCGGCGAGGGTGGGGCACCCAGTTGATTTGCGCGGCTTACGGTTTTTTCGCTTCCGCCTTGGCCGTGGCCGTCACGCCCAGTTTGTTGAAGAGCGTCATCATCTCCAGCGGCAGCGGGAAGATGATGGTGGTGTTCTTCTCGACGCCGATCTCGGTCAGGGTTTGCAGGTAGCGCAACTGCAGGGTCATCGGCTCGGTCGCCAGCAGCGCGGCGGCGTCCACCAGCTTCTGGGCAGCGTTGAATTCGCCCTCGGCGTGGATGATCTTCGACCGCTTCTCGCGCTCCGCCTCGGCCTGCTTGGCCATGGCGCGCTGCATCTGGTCGGGCAGGTCCACCTGCTTGACCTCGACCGAGATGACCTTCACGCCGAAGGGTTCGGTGCGCTGGTCCATAATCGACTGGATGCGCACGTTCAGCTTGTCGCGATGGCTGAGCAGCTCATCCAGCTCCACCTCGCCCAGCACCGTCCGCAGAGTGGTCTGCGCCAGTTGCGAAGTCTGGTAGACGTAGTTGGCCACCTTGATGGCGGCGTCGTTGGGGCTGACCACATAGAGCGTGACCACCGCGTTCACCTTGATGGTGACGTTGTCGCGGGTGATCACGTCCTGGGCAGGAACCTCCAGCACGTCCTGGCGCAGCGAGATGCGCACCATCTGTTGAATGGGCCGGAAGACAAAGATGAAGCCCGGCCCGTAGGGCTGCGGCGAGACGCGGCCCAGGGTGAAGATCACGCCGCGCTCATACTCGCGGAGAATCTTGATGCAGTTGAGCACGTAGAGGACGACGATGGCCGCGATGATCAGAACCATGGTTAGAAAATCAGGCATTGGAACTCCCTCCATACCGACGACTGAATTGTAACTTACGACCGAATTGTACTCCTAAACTGTGGCCTGCGGCGGTCTTTGCGGCTCAGCCGGCTCGACAAGCAGCAAATACTTCTCCAGGCCCACGACGCGCAGCGGCGCGCCGGCCGGCACGGGTTCGGAGGCTGCGGCGCGCCAGATTTCGCCCTCGACCACGACATGGCCTTCAGGGTGGAGCGGCTCCATCGCCTGGGCGCGGCAGCCCACCAGGGCCGACGGGCCCAGGCGGGATTTCATGCGTCGGGCGCGCACCGCCAGGCCGACCAAAAGGACGGTGATACTTCCAAAAGCGGCGCTGACCCCGATGGCCACCCAGGGGCTGACCGCCATCTCCGGCACGGGCGCGGCCACGAGCGTCAGGGTGCCGAAGGTGAGGCAGACGATGCCGGCGATGGCCAGCGCGCCGTGGCCGCCGAATTTGGCCTCCAGCAGCAGCAGGACCAAGGCCGCCACCAGAAGCAGAACGGATGTGAATCGAATCGGCAGCAGGTTCAGCCCGAAGATGGCCAGCAGCACCATCAGCGTGCCCAGCGCCCCAGGAACGATGGTGCCGGGCGCGTTGAATTCCAGATAAATCAACAGCCCGCCGCCCACCAGCATGAGCAGCGCAATGTTGGGATTGACCAGCCAACTGAGCAACTCCTCGCGCACCGTGGGCTTCACGGTTTCAATCCGCGCGCCGGCCAGATGCAGGATCAGCTTGTTTCCATCCCAGCGAGTGATCTCGCGGCCATCGAGTTGCGCCAGCAGTTGCCAATCGTCGCCCGCGATCAGGTCGATCAGGTGCTTGTCCAGCGCCTCCTGGGCAGTATAGGAGTGCGAGGTGTGAACGGCGTCCTCGGCAGCCTCGGCGTTGCGGTTGCGCTTGGTCACATAGGAGCGCAGAAACGCCTCGGTGTCGTTCTCGATCTTCTGGTTCATCGTCGCATCTGGCTGGGGGCCGAATTCCATCACCGGGTGGGCCGCTCCGGCGTTGGTGCCGGGAGCCATGGCGGCAATGTCCGCCGACTCCAGCAGGAAGAAGCCTGCCGAGCCGGCGCGCGCGCCCGCCGGGCCTACGTAGACGATGACCGGAACCTTGGAATCAAGGATCGCGCGGACCATGGTGTGCGTCGAGTCCAGCAGACCGCCCGGCGTGTCCAGTTGGACCAGCAGGGCGCGGGCGCCGTCGGAGCTGGCTTTCTGAATGGCGCGGTCCAGCTCACCCTGCGTCACCGGCTGAATCGTGTCGTCGAGAACAAATTTATCTACCAGCGGCTGCTGGGCGGGTGTCGAAGAGCCCAGCCCCAAGGCCGCAACCAAACCAATCAGTACCGCAAATCCGTGAACTCGTTGAATCATGGTTTGCTCCTTATCCATCTTCCGCGCCCCAAATCACTTTCCCGCGTCCGCCCTGACGTACCAGTCATCGACATTCGAGACCTCCTCGAATTTTCGCACGTATCCGTTCCCAGTCAGCAACTCGAAGATCTTCGTCCTCTGCGGCGCAAAGTTATGCTCGCAGGTGATAACTCGAAACTGATGCTTGTCGAAGTCAAAATGGCTCAGAATCTCGAATTCGCTGCCCTCCGTGTCGATGGAAAGATAGTCGATCATTCTGGGCGCATTATATTTCTCCAGCAGATCTGTCAGCGAGATGGTCTTGACCTCATAACTTCTCCCGTTCTTTCTCAGCCGGCTGTGAATATCCGACGAGCGGAAGGCGTCAATGGTGGAAAAGTCCCAGTTGTTTGTCTGGGTAAAGGTCAGCATCTGATTCGACTCGCTCCAGACGCAATCCGTCTCGACGCGGCAGCTTCGATTCCGCCGCAAATCCCTGTGCCATCCCGGAGCCGGTTCGGCGACAATTCCCCGCCATCCGAACTCCTTTTCCAGTAGATAGGAGTTGCTCAGGTGTACGCCGTCGGTGGCGCCAAACTCGACGAAGAATCCATCCCGCTTGAACTCCAGCTCGGAGAGCACAAACAGATCCTGCCCAAACTGCGAACGCGAAAACGGCAACGCCTTGAGCAACTGCTCCTTCTGCCGCTTCGGCAACTCCATAAAAAGCGCAACGATGTCGCGGGTCCGGCTATTCTCTTTCAGATCCTGAAGCCGCCGGTAGGATGTGACGCCGACGCCCAGGCGCTTCATCGACTGCCGTATGGCCTGCTTCAGGAAATAGTTCATTGCGCCGGTCCCCTTGCCTCTTTGCTCCAGCCTATTTCTTCTGCCCTTCCATGGCCTCGATCTGCCGCTTGAGTTCCAGCGCCTGCTTGCTCTTCGGGTCAATCTGCAATGCCGCGCCAATGTTCTGTCGAGCTTCATATAAATGGTTGGCCGCAAGGTCCAACCGGACCACCACCAGGTACGCATCGAGCGACGGCATCAGTTCCAGCGAGGTGACAGCCTCTTTGCGGGCCGCCTTGGCGTCGCCGGTGCGCTCGCGAATCTGGGCCAGCCCGGCGTGGGCCGCGGCTCCCTTGGGGTCGGCGGCTTCGGCGGAGAGATAGAGCCGCTCGGCCTCCAGCAGCAGCCCGCGATCCAGGTAGTCATGAGCCTGTGCGGAGAGCTTCTGGGCGCGCTCCCGCGGCCCCAGCGCGGCCAGCCGCGAAGCCTCCATCTGTTCAAGCATCAGGGCGGCCTGGTGGAATGCCTGGGCGTCAAAGCCGCGCTCGATGCGCTCCAGCGGATCGGGTTTGGCCTCGGCTTCCTGCTCCGCGTCAACGGCATCTTCCGTCTCTCCCGTCGCGCCCGGCTCTTTCCGGCTGGCAACAGGCCGCACAACCGGCGTCACAGCCGCTACGGGCTTGACCAGGCCGGGCTTGGCCGGCTTCGTCCATGCCTTCTCGAGCGCTTGGGCCTCGTTGTCGTTGGGGCGCAGCCGCAGGCACTCAGCCAGCTCCGTCAGGGCTTCGGCCGCGGCGCCTCGGCGATGAAGGCTGACGGCCAGGTTGAAGTGGTAATCTCCCGCGCCAGGGTCGGCAGCCGCCGCTTGGCGGAAGAGCGGAATGCCATCCTTGCCCTGGCGGGCCAGCGCGACACCCTGGTTGTTCAAAACCTCCGCCAGCGGCAAGACGCGGGAGACGGTGGCAAAAGCATTCTCGGCTCTGATGTAGTCGCCGGAGAAGAGCAGCGATAGGCCGCGGTAGAAGCCGGCCTCGAGCGCATCGTTGGTGTCGGCGCCGTTGCCTCCGGCTTTGGCAAAGGCCGCCGCCGCCTGCTCATACTGCTGGCCGGCGTAGTCCGCGCGCCCCAGCGCCATCCAGGCCTGGCCGAAATCCGGCTTGAGCGCGACGGCTGAGTTCAGGTGTCGCAGACGCTCCTCGTTGTCAGGCTCGGTGATGCCGCGAATGTACTGCTCGAAGGCGTCCAGGCGCAGCCCGGAACCGGCGGCCGCAAAGGTCTCCTCGGAGCCGCTGAAACCGGGATCGAGTTGCCGGGTCAGCTTCCAAGCCAGCGACGAGAAGAGCGAAATCAGGTCGCGCATCTCGCCGCGAGCGCTGACCGGCGGACTGATGCGCAGATGGGGCACGTCCACCAGTCGCGCCTCGGCCACAATTCCCGAGCCGTCAGTGATGTAGCTGCCCACGATGATCGAATCGGCGTCCAGAGTCTCGGCCAGCTTGATCGAACTGGCCCGCGAGGGGTGAAAGCCCTGCGGCAGCCCCAGATGATCCAGCGCGTACATGCGGTCCGCGCGGCTCATCGGAGCGAAGCCCGCCGAGGCCAGGCGGCTGCGCAGAATCTCCGCCGAGGCCTCGCGAATCCACTCCAGGCTAGGCTGCCCGGTGCGGTTGTCAAATGGCAGTACCAGCAGAATGCGGCCACGGCCTTCCGCGGCGGAGCTGGCGTCCGTCCCGGACTGGGCGCGTGCGAAGACCGCGCTCAAGACAGCCAGCGCGAGAGACAAGCTCAGCAAGGCAGCCCGCCGCCCGGCCCGTCCTGAACGAGATGAAAGGAAACTATCCATAACAGGCTGATTATAGGCGCTGCAGCTCACCGGCGACGGGTTCAGCGGACGTCGATCTCGCGTGAACAGGAGGCACGGGGAGAAAACTCCTTGAATCCTCAGACCCTCGACGTCTCAGGCATCCGCAGCCTTGCCCCGGCTACTTCTTCGCTCCCGAAAACATCCCCTTGAGCCTGTCGATCAGGCCGGGCTTATCCGCGGGCTTGCCGGCTGGAGGCTTGGCTGGCGAAGCGGCTTCAGCCGGAACCGGCGCGGCGGGCTCGGCTGGCTGCGCGTTCTGCGAAGCGGCTCCGTTCCCGGCAGGAACAGAACCACCTGCGGCCGCGGGCGCGACTCCCGGCAACGGCGTGCTTCCATTCACCACATTGGCCGCCAAAACGGTCGGCACCGGATCGTTGTCGTTCTTTACCAGAATCGAGATGCGCCGGTTCGATGGGTCGTAGGGATTGGCCTTGACGCGCAACATCTGGTCGGCGTAGCCGCGCACCTGGGTCACCTGGTTGACTCGCACACCGTCTTGCTGCATCAGCCGGCGCGCGGAGTTGGCGCGATCGGCGGAGAGATCCCAGTTGCTGTAGCCGGCCTGGCTCGAATACGGCGTGGCATCGGTGTGGCCCTCGATCAGCAGCGAATTCGGCAGAGTCTTCAACTCCGTCGCCAGCAGCGCCAGCAACTCCTGCCCGCTCGAGCTAAGCTTGGCGCTGCCAATCTCGTAGAAGGTTCCGTCCTTGCCCTCGATCAGCTCGATGCGCAGCCCCTCGGGGGTAATGGTGATCTCAATCTGCTTGGAAAGCTTTTCCAGTTCCTTGCGCGCCTTGATCTCCTGTTCGAGCTTTTCTTTCAGTTTTTCCAACTCGTTAGTGGGGGTTTGCGCGACGATCATGCCGGTGGCGTTCATGGTGGTCCCCAGCAAGCTGCCGGTTCCCTTGGGATCGTTGAAGTAGCCGGCCACGGCTTTCTTGATCTGCTCGCTGGAGCCCATCAGCCACAGCACAATGAACAGCGACATCAAGGCGGTGACAAAATCCGCATAGGCGACCTTCCACGCGCCGCCGTGATGGCCGCTGTGCCCGCCCTTCCTTTTGATGACAATGATCGGTTGACCCTTGGCCGCCGCCATCTCTTAACTCTCCCTGAAGAAACTCCCGGATATTATGCTCCGGCGGAACCGTCCGAGCGGTTCTTGCAGTTCTTTTCCATCTCGTCGAAGCTCGGCCGCACATGCGCGGGAATCGCGCGGCGGCCCATCTCGATGGCGATCATGGGCGCCGATCCCTTCAGAAAGGAGAGCATCAGCACCCGCAGCACATGCAAGTATTCGTTCTCCGAGTCGGCCGTCTTGGCCATCGCCGCGCTCAAGGGACCGGCCACGCCATAGCACAGCAGGATGCCCAGGAAGGTACCCACCAGCGCCGCCGCGACCTTGCGCCCGATCTCCTCCTGCGGCCCGCCCAGCGAGCCCATGGTGATGACCACGCCCAGCACCGCCGCCACAATGCCCAATCCGGGCAGCGCGTCCGCCATGGTGCTCAAGGAGCTGACCGGCTGCGTCGCCTCGTGGTGATGCACCTCCATGTCCAGCTCCATCATCTGATCCATGTCGAACGGCTCCACGCCCCCGGTGATGGCCATGCGCAGCGTGTCGCAAACAAATTCCCTGGCATGATGGTCGGAGAGAAACTCCGGGTAGCTCTTGAAGATCGAGCTCTCTTCCGGTTTTTCGACGTCCATTTCCACGCTCAGCAATCCCTCCTTGCGCACCTTGTTCAGGAACTGATACATCATCTTGAGCGTGCTCAGGTAGCGCTCTTTACCGAAAGGCGAGCCTTTTAGCACCCCGGCCAGTCCGCTGAGGATGGCCTTGAGGATGTGCAACGGATTGGCCGCCAGCAGCGTGCCCGTCCCGGCGCCGGCGATAATCAGCAGTTCGGCCGGCTGAAGGAGGACCAGAATATGGCCCTTCTCCATCAGAAAGCCGCCGATAACCGACGCAAAGACCAAGAGAATTCCTATGATGGCGAACATGCTTGCCCCCCTGGCGCGGACGTGATCTGGTTTCCGCCCGCTTGAAAGCTGGAGAGCATGGCGGCCTTTGCTCTTTCCAGCAGATCAGCCAAACTCCCCTCCCGTTCCGCCTGCGCCGCGCCGATGCTTACGGTGAGTGGCACCCGGTCGCCCCACCAGCGGAAATCCGCCGTGCGCGCCAGGCCGGCCAGCGACTGTGCGTGGGAGGCCAGCATCTCCGGGGTGCGTTCGTGCGACAGCACCAGAAACTCATCGTCGCCCCAGCGCCCCAGCGCCTCCGCCGGCCGCAGCCCGTTGGCCAGCGCGCGCTCCACCTTCTCCAGCATCGCGTCGCAGGCGCCTGCGCCATGCGTCTTGCGTAGATCGTGGGCCTGATCGACGGTAATCCACAGCACGCCGAACGGCGGCCCGCCTTGCTTGAAATCCTCGAAGGCCGATCCCAGCCGGGCTTCCAACTCCGCCAGCGTTGCATCGACACCGGAACCTTCGGCGAATTCCCCATGCGGCAGCGCATCCAGGCTCTCGGCGGGATGAAAGACCGCCGCCACGCCGATCCGTCCGCCCAGCCCATCGCGCAGCGCCAGCGTTCGCAGCATCACCGGCACACGGTGGCCCAGCTTGTGCTCCAGGTAGATCAGGGCGCCATGGCCTGTCTGCGATCCCGCGCCCGATCCCTGCTCTCCCGGCGGCGGCGCGGCGAAGAGCATCTCCAGTGCCGCGGTCGCCGGACGCGCCAACAGGTCAACATTCGCGTACCCGGTAATGGCCTCCGCGGCCTGGTTCCAGAACACGACCTGACCCTCGTCGCCAACCAGCGCAATGCCATCCCAGAGACTATCCAGCGCGGCTTCAAGAAGTTCCGTGCGATCGGTCATCCGTGCCTCTCCATCTCTTTCATCGGCAGCATTCCAGCCAACTTCACAGCCTTGAGCGAGGCCAAGCGGATTGAGATCTTCTAAGGGAATCGAACTCCCGTCAGAAAAGATAGAATCGTCGAAATGGCGCCCGCTACGATTTCCGCCCTCGTCCACGCTCCTGATTAGTAAACAGAATCCACAGTCCCCGGCTGCGGATTTTCGTGGCCATTGGTGTCAATAAGCTGTAATCTCGTTTGTAGGAAACTTCCTGGCCTTGGGAGGTCCAAATCCGCACCGGACGCCAAAGAAATCTGATCCAGACTTTTGCGTTGCAGATTGAGACAGTTCGAGGTTTGTTGGGGGAGTTGCCGATAATCTTCGGGAGAGCACAGACCTTGGCCTAAGTTCCTGCCGCCGTTTCCGGCGTGGCGGGAGCCGCGGGCCGGGCGGGCTTTCAATTGGCTTCAAGGTTGTCCAGTGGATGAGGCGCGCATCATGAACAAAGTCATCCTGGCTGATTCCCAGGCGATCTTTCGGGCAGGCACAGCTAAGGTGCTGGCCATGGACGAGGATTTGCGCATTATCGCGCAATGCACGGACCTGGATCGCATGAATCACGCCATCACAACGTTTCCCGGCTCCATCGTCCTGTTTTCTACTTCGCTGCGTCCCGATCTGGCCCGCCTGCGCATGGTGCTGGAGGCCACCGGCAGCCGCGGCATCGTGATTGCCGAGAACAGCGAACCGGCCGGCTCCTACATCCAGCAGGGTTTTCGCGGCGTGATCTATCGCAACGTCACCGGACAATCGCTGGTGGACTGCGTGCGCACCGTGGCCGCCGGCGAGAACTGGCTGCCTCCGCAGCTCTTGGCGACCGATTCGCCCGAGGAAGACATGGTGGGCACCAGGGTCCGCGACCGGCTCACCCCCAAGGAGATGCGCATCGTCGCGCTCATCGTCCAGGGCTGCAAAAACCGCGAAATCGCCACCCGCCTGAAGACCACCGAGCAGGTCATCAAGAATTACCTGCGCTCCATCTACGACAAAACCGGGGTCAGCGACCGGCTGGAACTGGCGCTGTTCACCATCCACCACCGCGTGCTGGCCGCCGCCGCCGCCGAGGTGGGCAGCAAGCTGGAAGCCGAGGAGGCTGGCGCCCAGCGCGCCATGGCCTAGTTCGCCGCGCCCGCTACTTGCTCTGGATTACCGTGGCCTGGTTCTTCACATACATCACAGTCCAGTGCTTGCCGCCCTGGTCGTAATTCACCGTGCGCTCGCCTTCCGTCCCGCCGTCGGCTTCCAGCTTTCGCCCGATGGCCATTTCCGTCTCCAATTCGCTCATTCCCGGCTTCACCCGATGCGCATCGATGGCCGTCCACACATCCTTGGGCCAGTTGTCGTAGATACCGTGCGGATCGTCGTAGTAGAAGAGCAGGTCGGTGTAATAAGCCTCCTCGCTGCCTTGCATGTATCCGATGGGCGTGGCAAAGAGCGCATCGCTTCCCGGCAGCGCAAAGACAGCGAAGGCCTGGCGGCTGCCGTGTTCGATGCGGTCGTCCTCGCTGGCGGGCACGGCCGCTTTCACAATCTTCTTCACTTCCATCCGCTGCGCCGCCGGAATCACTCCCGCCCGCTTGTCAAAGATCACATGCCCGCCAGCGTAGGGGTAGTAGGGCATGGCGTATCCGTTTTTCTCCCACACCGTCGTGCCTTCCAGCCGAAGCGTCTGCTCAAAGTGCATGGGAAAGAACTCCCGTATCACCGCCAATTGGTCCAGGCTGAGCTTCTGGCGGGAGTTATCCTGGGGAATCACTCCGGGATCTTGCCGGCGCCTCCACACGCTGTAGAGATAGATGCCGCCAAGGATGAATGTAATCAAGATAACGGTGAGCGATTTCTGCCAGTTCTTCACGCGTCCTCCGGATGTGCGCGGATTTTTGAGCCGCGCGTTGTCGAGTTGCGGCCGATGCGCAAGATGTCAGAATCCATGATTGCGGTCCGCGCTCCTGCCATCGCGCCATGCCGGCGGCAAGGCCGATGCTGCATCGCAAATCGCCAGCAACAAGAGACTCCGGGCACAGACCCTGAGTCCTTCAAGAAGCCGCGTTCTGATTAAGTTCCTGCCGTGCCGCTCGCGGCCCTCCGCGGCCGGAAGCTGCCCGCCTACTGCACAAAGGTCGTAATGCTCTGCGCGGGCAGCGAATAAGTGAACGCGCCGCCGGAGACAGAAATCGTGCTCAGTTGCGCCAGTCCTCCTCCGGATGTGGTCTGGTAAGGCGTTAACGAAGTTATGATCCCGTTCTGAATGGTGAAGAACTGGTCCACCGCCGAGGATCCCGCATTGATCGCCACGATCACATAGTGCTGCTTCCCGCTTTCGGACCCGGCATAGGCGGAAACGTACACGCTGCCCGAAGGGTTCGCGGTGGCGTCATAGCGGTAGTAGCCCGGCTGGATGAACTTGGAGAATTGGCCGATCCCGTAGCCGAAGTACGTCGGTGCGGGGCTGGTGGTGCTGGAGTTGATCAGCCCGAAATTGACGCTATCGTTGGGATCGTCCCAGATCCACCACCAGACATAGGCGTTAAATCCATACGTGACCAGGGATTCGTGGACCTCCTTAGCCGCGGAGATCGCATCGCCCATCGTCGGATTCGCTCCGGATGCGTTCAGGTAGTGCTCGGTCATCCACAGGTCTTTGCCGTCCTTCGCGGGCGTCGTGTAAGGACTATTCGGAAACCCGTTATAGAGATGCTCGCCAATGATGCCGATCAAGGGCTCCGCATTCGGGTCGTTCAGCGACGGGTCGGAAAGAGAGGTGTCGAAGCTGGCCGACTCCGGCATGATGAGTTTCGTGGTGAGCGCCGAGGCATTGCCCGCAATCCAGGTATTCATCTGCGCGGCGGTCCAGATGCAGGACTCATAACCTGGATTGGGATCCCAGTCTGGTTCGTTCTGCATCGAGATAGCGTAGAGATCAAATCCGGCGTTGGCATTGAAATAGGTGACAAAATCCTCCAGGTAGCTCGCGTAATCGGAATAATTCGCCGTGTTCAAGGAACCGCCCCACAAGGGGTTGCTGCTGGTATAGGAAACGCCTTGAGTGTTTGTCTTCATGGGCGCGGGCGGAGTCCACGGGCTTGCGAAGGCAATGGCATTCGGGTTGGCGGCGACGGCCTCCTGTGCGTTGGCGACCTCGGCGGCCCAGGCTCCATTGGTCGGAACCCACTTGGTGGCGGCTGTGCCCGTGGGGTCGATGCGCATGCGCAGAATACTCAGGCCGAGACCATTCGTCGGACTGAACAGCGCCGTCGCCTGCTGCGTGGTAAGTTGTCCCAGCCAGGCCGTCGAGCCGCCGAAGCCGCGAATTATTTGTTCTGTTGTACCAAAATCCACCAGCGCCGCGCCCGTTGCTGGAATCACGATCAACGATACCTGGGCGGTCGCCGTGGTGTAGTCCGTTGTGTCCTTTGGCGTAAAGGTGACCGAGAGAGTCTGTGCTCCCGTCGTATTCAGCGCCGTGCCCGAAGGCGGCGTATAGATGAAACTCCCGGCCGTGTTGGCCGTGGCATCGAGTTGCGTCGAACCGAGTGTAGTTCCCTGAACAGCATCCGCCGGCGTGGCCCAGGTGATTGTTGGCGTGGCCTGGTTCACCGTCAGCGTCACACTTGCCGTTGCACTGGCGTAATCCGTCGGGTCGGTCGGCGTAAAGGTTGCCGAAAGTGTCTGCGTTCCCGCCGTCAGCACCGTTCCCGCGGCCGGCGAGTACTTGAAGCTGCCCGGCACATTGGCTGTCGCATCAAGCTGAGTGGAACTTAACGCCGTGCCATAGGTGATCGCCGCCGGCGCCGCCCAGGTGATCGCCGTCGCCGGCTTGGTCACTGAGAGCGTCACGCTGGCGGTGGCGACAATGTAGTCCACCGTATCGGTTGGCGTAAAGGTGACGGATAGCGTCTGGTTTCCCACCGGCAAAATCTTCCCCAGGGCGGGCGAGTAGCTGAAGCTGCCGGCTGTGTTGGCCACGGCATCCAACTGGGCCGGACTCAGCGCCGTTGGATAGGTGATCGGCGCAGGCGTCGCCCAAGTGATCGTTGGCGTGGCTTGGCCCACTGTAATGGAAGCGCTTCCGGTGGCGCTGGTATAGTGCGTCGTATCGGTCGGAGTAAAAGTGACAGAAAGCGTATGCGACCCGACCGTCAGCACGGTGCCCGCGGCCGGCGAGTAGGTGAACGTCCCCGCCACGCCGCCCGAACTGGCATCCAGTTGCGTGGAACTCAGCGCCGTTCCATAAACGATGGGCGCCGGATTTGGCCAGGTAATCGTCGGCGTCACCGGGGTGACAGGCGTTGAACCGCCCCCTCCGGATGAGCAGCCCGCAATCACAAGCGCCGCCGTTAGAAGTACAAATGCCTTGGGCAAGCAAGCCCCCGCAAAACTATTCTTCAGTTGAAACATTCCTCAACTCCCTAACTCAATAGTTTGGATGACGCCCACGCGCATCCTCTCCCAGCGGGCTCGCCTTCATCCAACGATTCAAGAACACACACTTTCATTCTCTCAGATGCGCACATTCCCCCTCAAATGCGAAAAAGCTCCGGGGAAGCCCGGAGCCCTTTGCCAGTATCGTGTGAGGCTTCGTTGAGCGGCTCCCGCTACTACCCGCTGGCCGACGGGGCCTGTCTTCCGGCTGAATTCGAAAGCAGCCGCACCTCCACGCGCCGGTTCTGCTTGCGCCCTTCGGCCGTCGTGTTCGGAGCCACAGCCTTGTCCTTGCCGATCCCGATCAGATAAAACCGGTGCGCGGGAATTCCGTACTTCGACGCCAGGTACTCGACCACCGCATCCGCCCGCCGCTGGCTCAACTCGTAGTTGTACTGCGCCGGCCCGGTCGAGTCCGTCCCGCCCGTCACTTCCAGAATGAATCCCGTCGCCGAGCCCAGCCGCGCGGCAAACTCATCCAGTTGCTCGCGGTCCTCTTTGCTCAGCGCCGCTTTGTCAAAGCCGAAGGTCACCGCGACGCTGGCCACCTCCTTGTACTCGTCCAGCCCCTTCACCGCGCTCTCCAGCGAGTCTGCGCGATGTACCGCGAAATTGGCCGCGGACTCGGCATCGCCGGCGGACTTGCCAGCGCTCCGCGCGTTCTGGCTGGCCGCGTCTGCCGAGCCCTGCGCCTGCCGGATCCCCGCCTGCGCCCGATCGTCCACGTCGTGAATCTGCCGGTTGTTGGCCGCTGTCTTCTCACTCAGTTGATTGGTGCCGTCCACCAGCGGCGCCGTCTCGTTGCGCACATAGTTCTTGGTCGCGCAGCCCGTCGCGCCCGCCACGGCCAAACCCGCCGCCATGCTCAACACTCCAATCCGAAACGCATCCATTGTCCCGCTCCTCCTCCGCCACGTCCCTGCCATGCCGCCCAATAGCAGGCTGTGCCGGCTTCTTTCTCTCGCTATTTGCAGTGCATCTGCCGGACCAATCGTCCATCCTCCTCCAATGCATTGGAAACAAAGGCTTTGCATGCACATCCCGCGGCAGTTCCGTATGTGTCGGCCGTGTACTTTTTACGCGACCCGGTAAGGATTTCATAACAAAGAGACGAGAGACACGGAATTGCTACAGCGCACGCTGACTTGCTGACTCGCTGACTTGCTAACTCCCCTCCTTCTATTCCCTGTTCCCTGTTCCCTGACCCCTGTTCTCAGACCCGCTATCCTGAGAACGAGCGCCCCATGGACCTCTACGAGAAAATCCGCGCCCTACCCACGCAGCCCGGCGTCTATCTCTACAAAAACGCCGAGGGCGAGGTCATCTATGTAGGCAAGGCCAAGAACCTGCGCTCGCGCGTTCGCTCGTACCTCTTGGAGGCTTCGCAGGCCAACGCCAAGACCGGCTCGCTGATGCGCGAGGCCGTCGATCTCGACTACATCCTCGTCGCCAATGAGCATGAGGCTCTGGCTCTGGAAAACAACCTCATCAAGCAGCGCCACCCCCGCTTCAACATTCTGCTGCGTGACGACAAGACCTACCCTTACGTCAAGCTCACGCTCGCTGACCGCTTCCCCAAAGTCTTCGTCACCCGCCGCCTGCGCAAGGACGGCGCGGCCTACTACGGCCCTTACTTTCCCGGCAACCTCGCCTATCGCATCGTCGAGCTGATCCATCGCAGCTTTCTCATTCCCAGTTGCAAGGTCGATCTCTCGCGCTATCATCCCCGCGCCTGCCTGCAGTACTACATCCATCGCTGCCTCGGCCCCTGCGTCGAGGGCCTCACCATGCCGGAAACTTATGCGGGCGCAGTGCGTGACGCGCAGTTGCTGCTGGAAGGCCGCTCCGCGGAACTCGAGCGCGCCCTCACTGCGCGCATGATGGCCGCCGCCGAAGCCGAGCAGTTTGAAGCCGCGGCCCGCCTGCGCGACCAGCTCTCCACCGTCCATCAACTCCAGGAAAAGCAGCGCATCGCCACCGCCGAGCAGGGCGACGACGCCGATGTTTTCGGCTATCACTTTGAAGCCGGCTCGCTGGCCGTCAATCTCTTCCACGTCCGCGCCGGAAAAATCGTCGACCGCCGCGAGTTCTTCTGGGAGGACCTGCCCGATCTGCTCGAAGCCGCAGAGCCTGAACCCTCATCGCCCTCCGCAGAATCCTCATCGTCTGCCGAAGAATTGTTGTCCACTGAAGAATCGCTATCGCCATTCAAAGCAGCTTCGTATCAGGGCACGACTTCAGTCGTGCCGCAAACACAGCAAGATGAAAGCCGGGCTTTAGCTTTAGCCCCTGAGGGAAATGCCAACCCGCCAGAAGACCTCCGTGCCCCATCCATTCCGCGTTCTTCTGCGGAATGGGTGGGAGACTACGAACCCCAACCCGCATCACAAAACCCCGCGACTCTCACTGAGCCCGAAGCACCCTTCCACGCCGGTCCCGTCTTCTCCGCTCTCCTCAAGCAGCTCTATATTGACCAGCACTACGTCCCGCGCGCCATCCTCGTCCCCGCCGACTTCGACGACCGCGAAACCCTCGCCGCCCTGCTCAGCGAGCGCACCGGCCATCGCATCGAGATCGCCGTCCCGCAGCGCGGCGAGAAACGCTCCCTCGTCGATCTAGCCGGCCAGAACGCCAAGCAATCCTACATCCAGCGCTTCCGCGTCCTCGAGCCGTCGCGCAAGGCCATTCAGGAGGCGCTCGCCGACGCACTCCTCCTCCCCGAACTGCCCCGCCGCATCGAGTGCTTCGACATCTCCCACATCCAGGGCGCGGAGACGGTGGCCTCGATGGTCGTTTGGCAAGATGGCAAGATGAACAAGCAGGCCTACCGCAAATTCAAAGTCAAGACCGTCGAAGGCGTAGACGACTTCGCCTCCATGCGCGAGGTCGTCGCCCGCCGCTATCGCCGCCTCCTCGAATCCCAGGACACAAAGGAGAATGACACAGCCGCAAGCCTCACTTCGATCAAGATCGGAAGTCCTGTATCAGGGCTCGAACTAAATGGAGACGGAGGTCCTGTATCAGGGCACGACTTCAGTCGTGCCGAGGATGCCCCAAACAAGTCGCGGGCTTTAGCCCCTGAGGGACGCTCTTCTTCCGCCAAGGAACCAAAAACCCTCCCATCGTTAATCCTCGTCGATGGCGGCCTGGGCCAACTCCACGCCGCCGCCGAGGCCCTTGAATCCCTCGGCCTCACCACCCAGCCCTTAGCCTCGATTGCCAAGCGCGAAGAGATCATCTACCTCTACGGCAGTGAAGACGAGCCTGTGGTTCTCGACCGCCGCTCGCCGGTGCTGCATCTCATTCAGCTCATCCGCGACGAGAGCCACCGCTTCGCCGTCGGCTATCATCGCCAGCGCCGCGCCATGCGCGACCGTGATTCCGAGTTACTGAATATCCCCGGCGTAGGCCCCCAAACAAGGCAGCGCCTACTAACTCACTTCGGCAGCCTCCGCGACATCCAGCAAGCCACAGCCGAATCCCTAGCCGCAGTAGTCCCCAGCAAAACCGCCGAAACCATCTGGCGGCATTTCCATTTGAGCCAGCAGGAGATTTGATGGCCTGATTTGCAACTGATCGCTCAATTTGACTATAATTGGCTACCATGACGACGCAATTACAGTTTCAACTGAGTCTCGATGATTACCTGACAGCCCAAAAGTTGCACGCAACTCGTAGTTTCTGGTCGCGACTAGTACGTGTCTTGAATTTTTACATATATCCCGCCATTGGGGTTACCTGTTTTTTGATCTGCGTTATACTATGGATCGAAAAAGTATCAGACAGTTCGCCTTTTATACTGATGATTTGTGGGATTATCCTCGTGTGCTGCCCCATTTACCAGCATTACTGTTTGAGAAGATGCTACAAGCGGACGAGGAGCGGAAGCGACGGCTGTCAACTCACCTTTGACGAAGAGAGTATTGGCGTTGAGGGACAATACGCGAAGGGTGAGATGGATTGGAAGGCGATTCATTTTTTTCGGGAAGATCAGAGCATCTTTTTACTTTACTTGGCTCCAGCTAGTTTCATTGCCGTCCCCAAGCGTGTATGCACCGAAGAGCAAATCGCGGAACTCCGCTCACTACTGTCGCGGCAAGTAATGCCTGTTTCGGCTTGAGGGTCAGGCAGCATTTTCACGAGGCAATCAAAAAGGCGCCCTCTCTATCGAAGTAATGAAATGAATTCCCGGCACACGCGCGCGGGTCAACCGGTCGTCGTTGGTGACAAACAGATCGCAGCCCGCCGCGCCCGCCGTCGCCAGTTGAATCGCATCCGGCGCTTTGATGCCGCGATCCTGCCGAACCAAAGCGAATATCTCCCCGGCTCCCCGGTCAAATGCCAGAACTTTGACTTCCGGTTCCCGCAAGAGACTCTTGTATCTGGCCTCCAATGCGCGGTCGCCCTCTCGAATCGGCTTTACCAGCACCTCACCCAATGTCAGCGCAGAAGTCATGACCGTATCTCCCCGCCGGGAAAGTCCTTCGAATATCTCAAGTGTGCGAATGCCGCGCGGCCCCTTCGTATCCTCGAACAGATAAATAAAGAGATTGGAATCAAGAAAAACGCGGCTCATTCCCACCCCTCGCGTAACTCCCGGATGTATTCGTCCGGATCGGTCTCTCCGGCCAGGTGCGCGCCGATCCCTCGCGCCTGAAGCAGCCCCTCCAGGTGCCTTGGACACTTTTCTGGAGTCTCCTCAGGAGAAACATATCCCGGCGGAAGAATGGAGTCGTCCCTTAACTGGCGAATTCGCTCGTCGGGATCGAGCGGCCACTGTGAGGCCGCGGCAAGACCCTCTTTGTAGCGATCCTTGACCCACTCCAACAGCGGAAGATACTCCTCAGGCACTTCGTCCGCTTCCGGGAATATCTTCCCCGTCCTCCCCGGATGGATCTCATCCCCCGGCAGCAACAGACGTCGTGTGTGTTTCCCGGTGGCAAACAGCATCCGATGCTTAGCCGGATTCGGGGCTCGATTAGCCACGCAATGCTGGGATGCATGGACATTCACGCCGGAACGCATTTCGCCAGTAATGTTTTCCCTCGCCGCCCGGTTCACAATCTCCTGAATCGTGAAATCGTTTCGCTCCGGCTTCTCTCGATGAAGATGCGCCGTTGCCAGGAAGACCTCGACGGCACAAGAAACGTCAATCAAAACAGCCTGTGAAGTCATCTTTGTCCTTTCCCTTCCCTGTTCCCTTGTTAATTGCACCTTGCAGTATGGCCGATGTGGAAACCCCCACAGAACTGGCATCGATAAGCAGCCAGTGTGCCCGTCGCAAGCCCGTCGCCCGAATTCAGAATTCGTCGAATATCCGACCTGGCATGGCCGGCGCGACTGAACCTCACCTTGTTCTTGCAAGAAGAAGCCCAACGGCAAAAATCTGAATTAACCATGAGAATCCTCCTATCTCAAAGATTAGGACACATCTAAAGAAATGTCAATTATATTGTCTCACAAATAATGAATAATTATTTTATGTCTTGCACTATAGACAGTTTATTTGGTTAAATTGAGCGAACAAATGGAGAAAATTTCGGCTATTTCAGGAACCCTCCACGCTCCTCCCGCGTAGAATCGCGTAGACTGCTGCCCAGGAGGCCACTCGCCTTGCCCGAAGCCACTTCCCCCATCCCCGAACGAACGCCGCTGCGCGCCGCCCTGTGGCTCGCGGGCCTCTTCGCCGCGTTCACCTTCCTGATTCATTTCGTCAGTTCGCTATGGGGCAGCCATCTGGGCTACGGCTTCTTTCGCGACGAGCTTTACTTCCTGGTCTGTGGCCGTCATCTGGCCTGGGGATACGTCGATCAGCCTCCGCTGGTCGCCTTGCAGGCGCGGCTGGCCGAGACGCTCTTCGGCCTCTCGCCGACCGGCATTCGCATCTTCAGCTTTCTGGCCGCGGGTGTAACTGTCGGCCTAACCGGCCTGCTCGCCTGGCAGCTTGGCGGACGCCGCACAGCGCAAGTCCTGGCCATGATGGCTGCACTGGCCTGCCCGGTCTTTCTCGGCACATCGAACTACCTTTCCATGAACTCCTTCGAGCCTTGCTTCTGGATGGGAGCGCTCCTCATCGTCCTGCGCCTCGCCGAGGGCAGCGCCAGCCCCCGCGCATGGCTGGTCTTTGGTTTGCTGGCCGGACTGGGGATCGAGAACAAACATTCCACCGTCTTCTTTCTCGTCGCGCTTTTGCTCGGTCTCATCCTCAGTCCGCAGCGCCGCATCCTCTGGACCAGAGGCTGCGCCGCCGGAGTCGCCCTGCTGATTCTATTGGCGCTGCCTAACTTGATCTGGCAATGGGTCCACCACTTTCCCACCTATGAACTGCTCAACGGCGTCGCCCACACCGACAAGAACACCAAGCTGCCTCCGCTGGTGTTCTTACTCCAGCAAGTGAATATGCTGCTGATTGTCGCGGCTCCGCTATGGATCGGCGGGCTGGCCTGGCTCGCCTTTGCCCGCAAGGCCCGGTCCTGGAGCTTTGTGGCCTTCACCTACTTGCTCTTCCTGGCGATGATGATGGCCATGCACGCCAAGGATTACTATGTTGCGCCCATCTACCCGGTCCTCTTCGCCGCCGGCGCCGCGGCCTTCGGCCAGCTCACTCGCCGCACCTGGCCGCTGGCCGTCTACACGGCTGTTCTCGGCTGCCTCCTCTGCGGCATCACCGCGCCCATCGTGCTGACGATTCTGCCGCCGGAGAAGTACAACGCCTACACCGCCCGCTTCGGCGCTAACAAAGTCAAGACGGAAAAGTTCACCAGCCCCCTGCCTCAATACCTCTCCGACCGCTTCGGCTGGCCGGAGATGGTCGCCGGGTTTGCCGCGCGCTACAACGCTCTTCCGCCCGACGTGCGTGCCCATACCGCCATCTTCTGCGGCAACTACGGCGAGGCCAGCGCGGTCAACATCCTCGGCCCCAAGTACGGCCTGCCCACCGCCATCAGCGGCCATCAGAATTACTTCTACTGGGGCTGGAACGGCTACACCGGCGAATCCGTCCTCACCCTCGGCAACGATCCCGCCGACTACAAAGACAACTACAGCGAAGTCACCGATCTCGGCCCCTTCGACGCGCCCTGGATCATGGACCACGAGCATCACCACTACTTCTGGCTGCGCCACCGCAAGCGCACTTACCAATCCGACTGGCCGGAGTTCAAGTTCTGGTACTGATCCTGTTGCCCATTCAGGCTCTTCTTCAAACCTTAACGTGCAAAACTCCGCGACTTGAAAGAAAATATAGAGTGAGACGAATTCTTTTGAGGATGACAAGAGGAACGCTTGACACCTACGCAGATTGAAATCCCCCGCTGGACCGCCCAGGAGTTTGAGCGCCTGGTCTTTGCCGGCAACCCGAAGGTCGCCGTCTTCGATTGCGATGGAACGCTGTGGGGCGGCGACGCCGGCTATGGCTTCATGGCATGGAGCCTCGAACAAGGGCTGGTCTCGCGTTCCACCACCGATTGGGTCGATACCCGCTACCGCGCCTACCTGGCCGGCAAAGTCAGCGAGTTGGCCATCTGCGGTGAGATGGTGCAGATCTACGCGGGCCTCCGCGAACAGGAACTGCGCGAGGCCGCCGCCCGCTATGTCAGCAGGTTCGTCCGCCCGCGCATCTTCGCCGAGATGGCCGCGCTGGTGGCCGCCCTTGGCAAAGCAGGCGTCGAGTTGTGGGCCGTCAGCTCCACCAACAAGTGGGTGGTCAGCGAAGGCGTATGCGGTCTAGGCTTTACCGAAGAGCGCATCCTGGCCGCCGAGGTGCGCGTCAACAATGGCCTGATTACCAGTGAACTTGTGGACGTGCCCACCGACGAGGGTAAGGCCGCCACACTGGCGCGGGTCGGGCTCCCTCATCCCGATGCCGTCTTTGGCAACTCTATCCACGACCTGGCCATGCTCGAACTCGCGCGCCGCGCCTTCCCGGTCAATCCCTCTCCGGCATTGATGGAAGCGGCGGCCCGGCGCGGCTGGGGCTACTTCCGGCCCGTGGCCGCCGAGGGCGCCGAAGCGGCCGTGGGAGGCGAATAGCCTCATCGCGACTGGCCGGTTTTGCAAGAGCGAGGAGGCCGGTTTCCATTCCACCAGACCGTGTATCCGCATCTCAAACTCCGCAACCCTCTTCCTGCGTCTACACTAAGAGCGTGGAAGAAATCCCGCCAAATTCAAATCCCCGCCCTCCGGGCTTCGCGCTTCGTTTCGTGGCGGCGGCGCTGATTGTACGCGACGGTGAGATTCTCATCGGCCAACGCCGTCCCGATCAACCCATGGCCCTGCTGTGGGAGTTTCCAGGCGGCAAGATCGAGCCCGGCGAAAGCGCTGAAGAGGCGCTGGCCCGCGAACTCGACGAAGAACTCGGCATTCGCGCCCGCATCGGGCCCCGCGTCACCCGCGTCCGCCACAACTACCGCCATGGCGGCGCAGTTGACTTGCAGTTCTTCGCGGTGCGCGAGTTCGCCGGCGAGATCGAAAGCCGCATCTATCACCAGGTGCGTTGGGTCCGCCTCGAAGACCTCGCAAGTTACGATTTCCTGGCCGCCGACCGCAATCTGATCCGCGACCTGGCCGCGGGCAAGCTGCTGTAAGAGCCGCACTCCCAGATCTCAGAAGCAAGACCAGAGGCGCCCCGCGCCCATTCGTCCGAGGCGCGAGTTATGCGACGCACACAAAGTTGTGGCCCGCTTGCCACGACGAATCGACCAGTTCAGCCGGCCAGACTAGCTCGGAGAGCAATAGAACACAGCAATTCGGAACAGCATGTTTCATAGCAATAGCCAGGGCCAGCCACTTGATTTCCGGCGCTGCCACATGGGCAATCAGCAAATCGGGCGGGATCAGCGCCGCAATCTCAAGCGCGGCCTTTTCATCGGGAACGGTCATGACCGTGAAGCCGCACTGAGGGAGGATTCCGGCCATCGACCGGGCCGCTGCCTGTTCATCGCCAACCAGGAGAGCCATCGGCTGGTGCCCATCTGCTTTGGCGGCCGGCCTCTTCATTTCGCCCTCTTCAACAGCCGCGATGGGGAAGTGCGTCTCCATACCAGATTCCTTTCCTTGAGAGAGTTGTGAATTCAACGCTCCTCGAGCCGCCGCCCGATGCCACGCAGGATGGACCGCAACCTCGCCGTCCACGCGAATGTAAAGGAGATGGGCTCGCCTTCCGGCGAGCCCGCTTAAGAGGCGAAGTGAAGAGAATGTGAGGAAAGCGCCGAAGTCGGCACTTTGGGTTGGAGGGCTTTGGGAAGCCGATTGGAGGAGGGTCGTCGATCGGGGCTGCCTCTTTTTTCTAACGATACCCCCCGGCTCGTTCCGGTATTGGTCAGTTCTGCTCACAATAATGAGTATTTCTTGGAAATCCATCGGCGGGAGACGAGCTCCGAGTTTAGGGAAGCTCTGATTAAGTCGGTTTTGTATCAGGGCACGACTTTAGTCGTGCCGCAAGTGCCGCAACATCAGCGCGGGCTTCAGCCCCTGAGGGAACGCCCAACATGTAGGCGGACTTAATCTGAGGTTCCCTAGCGAAACCCGTGGCTTTTGTTGCACCGGAAGCCGCCTTCCATCCCGCCTTACGCAAATAGCCATAGCGAGAATGCTCTAGAATCGACTTTGTATGAGTTCAATCAACCCGCTTCCCTCTGTCGAGGCCGCCCGCGAAGGTAGCCTAGACGGCAGCCGCTTCCTCCGCGCCTGTCTGCGCCAGCCCGTGGACCGCACGCCGGTCTGGTTCCTGCGCCAAGCCGGCCGCTACATGCGGGAGTATCGCGAAGTCCGCAAGTACCACACGCTGATCGAAATCTGCAAGCAGCCGGAGCTGGCCGCCGAGGTCACCATCACCGCCGCAGAGAAGCTGGGCGTGGACGCGGCCATCATCTTCGCCGACCTGCTCTTGCCCCTCGAACCGATGGGCCTGGACTTCGAGTTTCAGGCCGGCGAAGGGCCGGTGGTCCATCACCCCGTCCGCACGGAGGCCGACGTGCTCGCTCTGCGCACAAACCGCGCCGCCGAGCTGGCCTATGTCGCCCGCGCCATCGAAAAAGTCGCCGCGCACTTTCGCAATCACCTGGGCATCATCGGCTTCTGCGGCGCGCCTTACACGCTGGCCAGTTACATGATCGAGGGCGGCGGCTCAAAAAACTACATCCACACCAAGCGGATGATGTACTCGGACGCCGCCTCCTGGCGCCTGCTCCTCGACAAGCTCGTCGCGGTCCTCGAAGAGTATTGCCGCCTGCAGGTCGAGGCCGGCGCCGACGTGATTCAGATTTTCGACAGTTGGGTCGGCTCGCTCGGCCTCACCGACTATCGCGAGTACGCCTTCGAAGCCTCGCGCCGCCTGGTCCGCGCCGTCCAGCGGATGGGCGTGCCGGTGATCTACTTTGGCGTGGAGACCGCGGGCCTGCTCACGCAGATGGCCGCGACCGGCGCGGATGTAATCGGCCTTGACTGGCGGCAGCCCCTCGACGAAGGCTGGCGCGCCGTCGGCCACGGCCACGCCGTGCAAGGCAATCTCGACCCCATCACACTCTTCGCGCCGCTGGAGGTTTTAGAGCGTCGCGTCCGGGAGATTCTGCGCGCCGCCAACGGCCGCCCCGGCCATATCTTCAACCTCGGCCACGGCATCGTCCCCGGCACGCCAGTCGAAAACGTCCAAGCCGTCGTCCGCATGGTCAAGGAGTTCCGGTTGGAGGCGGCGCTTTGAATGGGTGTAGATTCACCGTCTGCGGGAAAACGCTGGTCTGTATCAGGGCACGACTTTAGTCGTGCCATAAGTGCCGCAAAAACGACGTGGGCTTTAGCCCCTGAGGGAATGCCGGTGCAATCACGTGATCAGAATCGGAGATCTTCTAAGCGGGCTGTTCTCCTGCTCGCCCACGGCACCCCCGAGACCGTCGAGCAGATCCCCGAATACCTGCTCAACGTGACCGGCGGCCGCCCGCTTCCGCATGAAGTCATCGAGGAGATTCAGCGCCGCTACGCGCTCATCGGTCACAGTCCGCTCACCGAAATCACCCTCGCGCAAGCCCACCTTGTCGAGGCCGAGTTAGCCGCCAACGGCCTGCTAATCCCGGTCTACGCCGCCATGCGCAACTGGCATCCCTACATCGCCGATGTCGTCCGCCAGATGCGCGCCGATGGCGTCGAGGAAGCTGCGGTCCTCTGCCTCGCGCCGCAGAATTCGCGCACCAGCGTCGGCCTCTATCGCCGCGCCGTCGAAACTTCTGACCTGCGCATCGACTTCACCGCGGGCTGGGCCGTGCATCCTCTCCTCATTGAAGCCTTTGCCGAGCGGCTCCGCCCGGCATGGACGCGGCTCAGCGTGGAGACGGGCGCTCCGGTCCCGGTGTTGTTCACCGCGCACAGCGTTCCTTGCCGGACGGTGCAATGCGCCGAAGGCCGCAGCGCTGACCCCTACGCCGAAGAGGCCAAGAGAACTGCCGCTCTCGTCGCCGCCCGTGTGCCGGAGATTCCGCAGTGGTTCTTCGCCTTCCAGAGCCAAGGCGCGAGTGGGGGCCCTTGGATCGGACCGACCGTCGAGACGACACTGGAAGCTATCGCCGCCTCGGGTGTGAAGACACTGCTGCTCCAGCCCATCGGCTTTCTCTGCGATCACGTTGAAATCCTCTACGACGTGGACATTCTCTTCCGCGAGTTTGCCGCCAAGCTGAATCTCCGGCTGGAGCGCCCCGAGTCGCTGAACGCATCGGTAACTCTCGCCAAAGCAGTTGCGGATCTGGCGCGCCAGGGGCTGGAGCGTCTCCGTAGCTGCTGACGGCTGGCTAACTCGAATTATTTACTGGAAGCGGTGACGAGCGCGGCTAGCGCCTCTTGCGGCTCGGGGCGGACGCGAAAATCGGCGTGAGCCTCGGCGAAGAGGACGCGCCCGTCGCGCCCGAGGACATAGGTTGCGGGCAGGGGCAGCCGCCAACTTGATTCGCCATTCACAAAGGGAATGTTGATGAGGATGGATTGGTAGTGCTCGCGCATGAACTCGGGGATGGTGTAGGCCAGACCGAATTTCTCCGCCAGCGCGCAGCCAGGGTCGCTGAGCACGGGAAAGGGCAGCCGGTGCTGGCTGGCCATGAAGTCGCTCTGCCGCGCGGTCTGCGGGCCGATGGCCACCAGCAGCGTCCCGCGCGCGCGGATCTGCGGGTATAGGTCGCGCCACGCTTCTAACTCCGTTGCGCAGTACGGGCACCACCGCCCGCGAAAGAACTTGAGGATCAGCGGCCCCAGCGCGAGCATGTCCTGAGAGCGCACCAGCCGCCCGGTAGCGTCGCGCAAAGCAAACTCCGGAGCCAGAGAGCCGACGGGCAGGATACTATCCTCGATGCCGGTCGCGAATAACTCCTCGACGGAGCGCTCGCTGATGGCCAGGCGGTCGGCCTGCACCAAATCCCGAGTGCGGGCGGTGATCTCGTCGAGTTGGTCTTGGAGGGTGGTCATGTCTTCAGTTGAAATCCGCGAAGCTATACTCTTTCTTGCCCGATTCATCGACAATCAACAATAGCCGATAGTGGATCTTCACCTTCGCCTTCATTACCTGCAGATCCGAGGCAGACATTGGGCTCTTGCTGCAGATAATCAGACCCGCAATCTTCCCTGAAAATGGCGGATGCGCCTTCCAAAAGGAAAGCGTAGCGACGATCTGATCTCTCGCATGATAAATATCTCTCCCTTTCAACTCAACGATCACATCGACCACGCCCGGCCTCGACACAATGTAATCGGCCCTGAGATTGTCGCCCACAATCAAGCAACCGTCGACTCGTACTTTCTTGACGGCGGCTCTTTCCGGGTTGAGAAAGACGGCCTTTCGCCCGTTCTCTTCCACTTTTGGCTTGGAGTCACAAACGGTTTGAATGCAATCCTCTGAGGACGGATCAGGCTTCGACATAGCCGATCCTCAAGAGTTCATCGAATTGGCGGCCGATCTCGTTGGAGACTCCATCCAAGTAGTTGCCGTTGATCAGGCCAGTCTCCTCATCCATGATGGATTCGAGTTTGCCGTCATGAATGCAATAGGCCCTAAAATCGCTGGGCTTTATCCAATAGCGCTCCTCAATGAGTCTTTCGACCTCGTCCTTTGCATCCGGTTTGGCTGTGGCCACTTGACACGCTTCGAGCAGGTTGTTGAAGGAAGAAAGAACGTAGGGGCTGTGGGTGGTGATGACCCAGGAGAAGTCCGTGCGGGTCTCCCGGCTGAGCCACGAAAAAAGGCGGATCAGATCGTACTGTGTACTAGGGAATACATTGGCTTCTGGTTCCTCTAAGTAAACAAGGCTCTTGCTTAAAATGATCTTGTTCGGCATGCCAGGAAGGTTATCGGGCCGTGGAAAAAGAATTCTGTCTCGTTGATCGGTAATCCGCTGCCCTAGAACATTAAACATAGGCAAAATGGCCTGAGTTCCCGAGGATAGGAGTGGTAGCGGAATCGATTTTCCGTCTAGATGCCTGATAAATCTTGCAGAGCCATATTTGCCCTCTATATGTCCTCCAGCGATCCTGACCATTTCGCGCAACATCTCACTAAGAACACGAACCCCCTCTTCACCCAACAGGCCGCTCGGTCCGCTCGTATTTCCCCAAGAAACTTCCAGCGAGAATTCCTTGATTATTGGGTCGATGTCTGGATTGTTGACCACATTGAATCCCAATGACTGATTAGCAAAAAACGCTCGTCCATCGGGGATGTAGATGTGGCGGTCGACATATGGATCGGCAACGTCCGACTCTGTGATAAGTAATAGGAGTTGAGCCTTAACTTGCTCCGCAATCCGTAGCCGGGAATCTGGACCGCTGCTTTGATTCTCCCCGATCAGCGCCGCCAAACTTGCAAACTCTTCTTGGAAACTCGACGAGAATTCGGCTTGAATGTCCCTGGATTTTTCGTTCAGGAAGACTCGAGCGGAAAAGCGGTGAGACTCGAACGACACAGAGGCATCTTTTTTGTCGTACCAAGTTTCTAGTGAAAACCACCTCAAAAACTCAACGCAGGTCTCACGTTTGAACACATCGAACTTACTTTCATCCAGCGGCTTCGGCCCTAAGATCGCACGAAGAGCTAGTTCTATGGTCTGTTTTGTCAGGAAGTAGCTCAGTCTGCACAACAGGCTCTTACCACTCGATTGCGGCCCGATGAGGACGGTGATTTTGCCGAACTCCAGCGTCGCGTCTTTGATGACCGAGAAGTTCTTAACTGTCAGCTTTCGCATCGCGTCCTCCTTTACCCAATCATTCTACCGCCCGAAGCGCTGTTTGCCGCCCATGCCCATGGCGCCCATGCCGCCGCGCATCATGTTCTTCATCATGCCGCCCTTGCCCATCTGCTTGAACATCTTGGCCATTTGCGCGTATTGCCGCAGCAACTGGTTTACGTCTTGTACTTCCGTGCCGCTGCCCTTGGCGATGCGCTTGCGCCGCGAGCCGCTGATGATCTCGTGGTTGCGGCGCTCCTTGGGAGTCATCGAGTTGATAATCGCCTCCAGGCGCACGAATTGCTTCTCGTCCACATTCTTCGACGCCTGCTGCAAGCCGGCAAACGGACCGACCGACGGCATCATCTTCAAGATCGACTCCATCGAGCCGAGCTTCTTGATCTGGCGCAACTGGTCGCGGAAGTCCTCCAGGGTGAAGCCGTCGCCCAGCAGAGCTTTCTTGGCCAGTTCCTCGCCCTTCTTGCGGTCGAGCGTGGATTCGGCCTTCTCGATCAGCGACATCATGTCGCCCATTCCGAGGATGCGGCCGACGATCCTGTCAGGATGAAAGGGCTCGAAGGCGTCCGGCTTTTCGCCCACGCCGATGAACTTGATCGGCTGGCCGGTGACGTGGCGAATCGACAGCGCCGCGCCGCCCCGTGCGTCGCCGTCCATCTTGGTCAGGACGACGCCGGTCAGGCCCAGCCGCGTGTGAAAATCCTGCGCGGAGTTGACGGCGTCCTGGCCGGTCATGGCGTCGGCGATGAAGAGAATCTCGCTCGGGTTGAGCAGCTTTTTGAGCCGTTCCATCTCGCTCATCAGCTCTTCGTCGATGTGCAGGCGGCCGGCGGTGTCCACAATGAGCGTGTCGCAGCCCATGTTGCGGGCCTCGCGGCGGGCTTCGCCGGCAAGGCGTTCGACCAGCGCCGCCCCGGCCTTCTCGCCCTTCTGGTCGCCCTCGTAGAGTCGGACTTCGACTTGCTTGGCGACGACCTTCAACTGCTCGCGCGCCGCGGGCCGGTAGACGTCCACCGAGACCAGCATTGGCCGGTGGCCGCCCTTCTTGAGCCAGGCGGCCAGCTTGCCGGCGGTGGTGGTCTTGCCCGAGCCTTGCAGGCCGGCCAGCAGAATCACCGAGGGCGGCTGGGAGGCGAATTTGAAGCGGGCCGTGTCCTTGCCCAGCAGCGCGATCAACTCGTCGCGGACGATCTTGATGACCTGCTCGGAGGGCGAGAGCGCGGTGAGGACTTCCGTGCCCACGGCCTTGACGCGGATCTGCTCGATCAGGTCGCGGACGACGTTGAGGTTGACGTCGGCTTCGAGCAGCGCCACGCGAATCTCTCGCAGGGCATCGGCGATGTTCTCTTCGGTGAGCGTCCCCTGCCCGCGAAGGGACTTGAAGGCGCGCTGGAGTTTGTCTGTGAGGTTTTCAAACATAGGTCAACTTCAAGTGTATCGCGGGTGCGGTGGGATAGATTCGTCGTATCCCGCCCTAGCAGGGCAATTGCAGAAGGCAAGGCAGTTCTTCACAGTTTCACAGTCTCACGGTAAATAGGGTGGTGGGGGTACCCAAAAAAGGTGCGATAAAACAATCTAACTCCTTTGTTTTGTGCGGGTCTGTTCATAAAGCCTCCGTGAAAAGCGGTCGAAAACGGGCAGAAAAGCGGCCCAAAAGGCCGTAATTCAGCGTTAAAAGCCTCGGATTGGCACCTGTTTGGAGTGTCCGTGGAGGATGGACCGGCCTGATCCCCGGGTCGGCGAGTCCGAAGTTCGGCGAGTCCGGGGATTTGGCGCTCCCATGATTCGGGGAATTCCGGAGTTCGGTAAATCCGGTTCGGCGAATGCGAGAGGACCGACCAAACTTCAGCGTAGCAGGATGGCTGAAATGATCTGCAAAATCCGTTCGTGCAATTACATTGCCCGCCCTAGCCGCAAAAACAAGAACGCGGCGAGGGTGGGGCACCCGGACCTTGCAAGGAATAAACGCGGCTTACTCCGCCGGCGCGATCAGGTACTGCTCCAGCTTGCCGTCGGGGTAGGTGTATGTGGTCAGGCGCAGACGCTTGCCGGGGTAGAGGATTTCGAATTCGCGGAAGGTCATGCCGCCGCGCAACTCGGTGCTGGTCTGGCGAAAGCTGAGCGGCTCGCCCAGTGGCGCCAGGCTGCTCTGGAAGTCGGCCAGCGCCTCGGCGGTGAAGTAGTCGCTGAGATTCGGCGCGAGCAGCCCGCGGTCGATACGGCCCTCTTGCAGGCCGTGGAAGAGGTCGAGGGCTTGCTTTTCCGCGGCGCTGGGCGGGTAGCCGGCCACGACTGGTGCGGCCAGGCGCGCAATCGTCGAGGCCGCGCCAACCGCGTCCTGATTGGTGAGAACAACCACGGCCGCGCCATCGTCCACCAGCACTTCGTTGTCCGAGACAAAGCCGGAGACCTCGCCCGAATGTTCGATGGAGCGGCGGCCGTCGCGCTCGCGCACCTCCACGCCAAGGCCGTATCGCGTTCCCTTGCCGTCCTTCAGCTTGACCTCGGTAAACATCTGCTTGTAACTCTCCGGTTTGAGTACGGATTGCGCGATCAGGCTCTCATCCCACAGCGCCAGATCGTGCGCGGTCATGGCCAGCTCGCCGGCGGCGAACATCCAGCCGCGGCCCTCCTTGAGCGCGGGACGCAAGGGTCCGAGTGCATGGCGATAGTAGGCCGCGGCATCGGCCTGGGTCAGCTTGGCCTCATCCGAGTTCCACACCGAAGTCATGCCTAGCGGCCGGAAGATGCGCGCGGCGAGGAACTCCATCAGCGGCGCGCCGGTGATCTGCTCCACGATGCGGCCGGCGATGACGTAGTTGGTGTTCGAGTATTGCCACTGGGTTCCCGGCTCAAAGTCCAGAGGCTTCTTCGCCCAGGTGTCGAGAATCTGCTGCGCGCTTACCGGCGCCAGCATGGGCGTCATCACGTAATCCTCGGGCCAGTAATCCTGGTAGCCGGAGGTGTGGGAGAGAATCTGCCGGATGGTGACCTCGTTGCCGCGGGTCAGGCCGGGAATGTACTTGCCCACCGCATCGTCGAGCGAGAGCTTGCCCTCCTCCTGGAGCAGAAGTATCGCCGCCGCCGTGAATTGCTTGGAGATCGATCCGATGGAGTAGCGCATCCGCGGCGTGGCTGCCACGGCGGGGGCGGAGCCGTCGGCCAGCCGCGCCTTGCCGTAAGCGCGCGTGTAGGCCAGCTTACCGCCTTTGACCACAGCCACCGAGGCCGAAGGCACGCCGGTCTCTTCCAGCACCTGGGCGGCGATGCGGTCGATTTTGTTTTGCAGGGCGGAGTCCAGCGTTGCAATCGTCTGCGCCCGCAGGCCAAGCGAGGCCAGCGCCAGAGCCGCCAAGCATGTGTAAACCAGCACTCTCTTCAACTCTTTCATCGTCCCAATCTCCTTCGCATCCGGGCGCGCTCCTCCAACCGATACCGACAAAGGTATCAGGCCGGCCTCGCGTGCGGCACTCTGGCCGCTGGCGGGGCATCCGGCCAGAAACTGTGGCGCTGAAAAAAAGAAGTTCTGCGGCTCACTGCACACTGGAAGGCAAACATTTACAATCTTCTCTGTCTCCGGTTCTTGTGTGGCGCATCGCGCAAGCAGGGGCCATCCTGGCTTTTCCAAGATTTTTCTGACATTGGAGCCTTATGGATCGTCGCGATTTCCTCAAGATCAGTGGCACTGCCTTAGCTGGCGCAACGGTTGTCTCCGGTCTGCCCTCCGCAGGTTTTGCCGCCGAATCAACCCCGGCGGAAGAGGGCCGCATCACGCTGCCCATCAATCGCAACTGGCGCTTTAGCCCCGGCGCCACGCCCGCGGCCCGCGCCCGCGACTTTGACGACTCCGGCTTCGCCCGCGTCACCGTGCCCCACACCAATCACCGCGTCCCCTGGCACGGCTTCGACGAGCACTCCTATGAGTTCGTCTCCGTCTATCGCCGCCGCTTCCGCCTGCCCGCCTCCGCCCGCGGCCAGCGCGTCTTCGTCGATTTTGAAGGAGTGATGACCGCCTCCACCGTTTGGCTGAACGGCGCGCGCCTGGGCGAATACAAGGGGGGCTTCACGCCCTTCTCCTTTGAACTCACGCCGCACGTTGACTTCGATCGCGACAACGTTCTCGCCGTGGAAGTCGATTCCACCGAGCGGGCCGACATTCCGCCCTTCGGGGATCGGGTCGACTACCTCACCTTCGGCGGCATCTACCGCGATGTCTCCCTGCGTATCGTCTCGCACACTTACATCGAGAACATCTTCGCCCAGCCCAAGGATGTGCTGTCAGGCCACCCGTCGCTCGACGTGCAATGCTGGCTGGAGAGCGAACGAAAGTCGCCGGAGAGCGGATGGAGCCTGGAGGCGGCGCTCTACGACGGTGAGCGTCAGATTGCCAAGGCTACCCAGGAACTCCCATCCGGCGAGGATACATGGAACCGGCCGTTCACCGTGAACCTCAACAATCTGGGCGCCATTGAACTGTGGGGATTGAAGACGCCCAAGCTCTATCGCGTTGAAGTGCGCCTGCTGCGCGGCACGCAATTGCTCGACAATGACTCCCGCCGTGTCGGCTTCCGCGAAGCCCGATTTACGCCCCAGGGCTTCTCGCTCAACGGCACGGTCGTCAAACTGCGCGGCCTCGACCGTCATCAGACCTTCCCCTGGGTCGGCCAGGCCATGCCCGCCCGCGTGCAGCGCCAGGACGCCGTAATCCTGCGCAAGAATCTGAAGTGCAACATCGTCCGCACCTCCCACTACCCGCAGTCGTCCCACTTCCTCGACGCCTGCGACGAGATCGGCCTGCTCGTCCTCGAAGAGATTCCCGGCTGGCAGCACATTGGCGATCTGGCCTGGCAGGACCTCTCCGTGGACAATGTCAGCCGCATGATCCGCCGCGATTGGAACCACCCCTCCGTCATTCTCTGGGGCGTTCGCATCAACGAGTCGCTCGACAACCACGACTTCTACACCCGCACCAACGCCATGGCGCACCAACTTGACCCAACGCGCCAGACCGGCGGCATCCGCTACTTCCAGAAGTCCGAGTTCCTGGAAGACGTCTTCACCATGAACGACTTCGGCTTCCCGCTCGAGGCGCCCAATCATCCTCTCTATCTGAATACCGAGTTCGTCGGCCACACCTACCCGACCAAGTCGATCGATAACAACGAGCGGCAGCGCGAGCACACCATACGCCACGCGCGCGTGCACGATCAGTTGGCCTCCAATCCGCAATACGCCGGCGGCATCGGCTGGTGCGCCTT
Source organism: Occallatibacter sp. (assembly GCA_049522975.1). GTDB lineage: Bacteria > Acidobacteriota > Terriglobia > Terriglobales > Acidobacteriaceae > Telmatobacter. The sequence continues at coordinate 55,516 of JBEKNI010000010.1, forward strand.
CGACTACAACACCCACGCCGATTTCGGCTCCGGCGACCGCATCTGCTATCACGGGGTCACCGACATCTTCCGCGAGCCCAAACCGGCAGCGGGCTTCTACCGCTCGCAGTGCGACCCCGAAGAGGAGATCGTCCTGGAACCCGCCTTTCACTGGGCGTATGGCGATGAGAACAACGGATTCTCGGGGGCGCTGGTTTCATCCAACTGCGATCACCTGAAGTTTTATATGAGCGACGTACCGATCGCCGAGGCCGATCCCGACCGCAAGCAGTTCCCCCACCTCAAATACCCGCTCTTCACCGCAGTACCAAGCGGCAGAGGGGGTGCTCGCTGGGGCGATCTGCGCATAGAAGGCTACATCCAGGGCAAGAAGGTCATCTCGCGCAGCTTCTCCGGCAAGGGAGTCGATCGGAAGTTCGCGCTCTTGCCCGATGACACCACGCTGGCTGCCGATGGAGCCGACACCACCCGCGTAGTCCTGCGCGTCACCGACGAATTCGACGCCATCCGTCCCTTCGCCAACGACGCCATCCGTCTCGAACTCACCGGCCCCGCCGAGCTCATCGGCGACAATCCCTTCACGCTGGTTGGAGGAACAGGCGCCGTCTGGATTCGCGCCGGAGAGCTTCCCGGCAAGGTGCGTCTCACTGCGCATCACCCCAACTTCGGCCTCCGGCACGTCGAGATCGACATCAAGCCCGCTCCACCCGAAAGAGCTTGACGCACCCCATGCATTCCTTCGCGGAGGGAGCAAGGGGGGCCTCCCTGACATGACGCCCAAACAGCGCGGCCTTTAGGGAACCTCTGATTAAGTTCGGCTACACATTGGGCAGTCCCTCAGGGGCTAAAGCCCGCGTTCATTTTGCTGCACTTGCGGCACGACTAAAGTCGTGCCCTGATACAAAACCGACTTAATCAGAGGTTCCTTACATGGCTTTAGCGGAGTGAGCAGCGGGCTATATTGAATACCGAATAAGGAATCTCCGCATAAGCGCGCCGGAGGCGCAGAGTTCGTTAGCCCCGCGCTTCAGCGTGGGGAAACGGATTCCATAAGTCTGTTACGGAGTCCCGTAGGGACGGCGCAAGAACATGATTGACGCGGGAACCAATACCCTCCCGCAATGAGGCCCCGAACAGCGTGCCCTTAGATGGCTTTAGCGGAGTGAGCAACGGGCTATATTGAATACCGAATAAGGAATCTCCGCATAAGCGCGCCGGAGGCGCAGAGTTCGTTAGCCCCGCGCTTCAGCGTGGGGACAAGGGATTCCACAAGTCTGTTACGGAGTCCCGTAGGGACGGCGCAACAACATGATTGATCCGGGAACCAATACCCTCCCGCAATGAGGCCCCGAACAGCGTGCCCTTAGATGGCTTTGCGGAGGGAGCAGGGGGCTTTAACCCCCTGAAAATGAGGCCCAATCAAGGCGGCCTTTAGGCTCGGGCCTTTCTCTCTTCTCCATAACTCTCGTTAAATACAACTGTATGACAACTGTAATAATAAGCCGCCTCAGCCGGTGCGGGCCAGCGTGAGGACGGTGATGTCGTCCTCCTGGCCGAAGGCTTTGGCCGTATCGGCGATCTCGCGCGCGGGCATTAGCGTGAGTTGCGCGAGGCGGTCAAAGCCCAGTAACTCGCCCGTTGCGGAGCGGGCTTCGACGACGCCATCCGAGAGCAGCACGAGCTTCTGATCCGCCGCCAGATTGCCGGAGACCGATACGTAGAGCTGATCGGAGGCGACGCCCAGCGGCAGCACCGGCGGAGTTTGGACCTCGCGGCCGTCGATGTAAGGTGCGATATGGCCGGCGTTGGCCAGCGTGTAACGGCCGTCTTGCTCGATGCGCACGCAGCAGGCGGTGGTGAAGCCGGGCTCGCCGCGCGTCAGCAGAGCCTCATTCAAATTATGCAGAATCTGGGCCGGCTCGAAGGAGTCTTCGCGGCGCAGCACCCCCAGAATCATCGCCACGCGCATGGCGGCGATCAGCCCCTTGCCGGAAACATCGCCGATGATGGCGATCAGACCGCCGCTGGGCATCGAAGAGACCAGGAAGAAATCGCCGCCGACCTCGCTCGCCGGGTGGTAGATGGTCTCGACGTGGAAGCCGGGGGTGGGCTGCGAAGAGCGCGAGAGAAGAAGCTGCTGGGTGGTGCGCGCGGCTTCCAGCTCGGCGGCGGCGCGGGTCCGCTCGCGGGCGATCCGCACCGTGCGCTGCACCAGAAAGATCAGAATGGCGATGTCGAAGATGAAGTCGCCGATGCGAAAAAAATCTACGTCATAGCTCCCCACGGAAACGCTAAATGGCAGATAGTGCAGTAGCCCGTTGAGGTGCGCGTAGAAGGCCGCATTGCGGACGAAGTTCCAGTAGTCGGCGAGGCTGCCGATCAGAATCGCGGGCAACAGCAGCAGGGCCTCCCGGTTTCCGCGCAGCCCACCCCTCACCAGCATCAGCGGCAGAACTATCTTCATGATCAGCACCGGAACAAAGTATCCCGCAAAAAAGAAGGCGGGCGATATGAGTCCCAAGCTGCTCAGCGGATAGACGAGGAAAGCGGCGAACGAGACCACTTCCAGCGCGACGAGCCAGCGGGTCCGCGGCAGATGCAGCACCAGACGGACGAACTCGATCAGCGCAAAGGTCTCCGCGCCCAGAACAACACACTGCGCAAAGAAGGCGGGAAAGGAGTGTGAGCCGAGATTGAACCAGACCAGGCTGCCCGCCACCACGCTGGAGGCAAGCAGATAGCTGGCGATGGCCAAATACTCCCGTTGGCTTTGCAGCGCAAAATAGAGCGCGAAGGCAATCAGGCTCGCGATCAATGCCAGGCCGCAGAGCAGGAAGGCCGGCCCGGCGCTGTGGGCCGTGGCAAAACTCTCGAATATAGGCGCCGATTCTCGACCGATCAGATAGACCGACTCGGATCTGAGCGGCGTGCTGCCGAGGCGCCCCCGATTGCCTTGTTGGTTGACCGGGAAGCGGATGGCCAGGACAAGGTCGCCCCGCGAGGCGCCCGTATCCTCTGGAACGGCATAGCAGACAAGCGCGTCCTGCCATGAACTCAGACCATGAATCATCCTGCCCCTGCCGCCGATGCGGACGCCATTGGCATAGACCTCGTAGTTGCCGGCCACATCCGCAATTCCAATCGACAGTTTGCGCGCGCCGGGCCGCAGGTGAATGTGCAGCCGATACCAGACGATGGGAACGTTGCGGATGCCGTAGTCGGTCAGGGCCTTCTCGGTCGAAATCCTCCTCCACCCGCTGTCGTCGAATGTCGCCGAGGCCCAGGCCGGATCGTCGCCGGGGGCGAAGAGCCAGTCGGGGCCGAGGCGAACGTAATCGCCGAAGCCGTTAGCGTAGAAGTTGCGCGGATCGGCCGCGGCTGTATCTGCTGCGCCAGACTGGGCCGCTGCCAGCGGCGCGCAGACCGCTGCGAAAAACAGAAGAATGAGTGCTCTGAAAGCGCGGGAACGCATCCAGCTAACTATATCGCAAAGGCTATGCGGCAGGCTTTAGCTGACAGGCAGTTTCTTCAGGCTGCGGCGAGGGCGGCAGGAGCAACGGAGCGGTTGATCGCAGGGCGCAAGCGCATCCTCGCCGAGGTCTTTCCCGTCCGGTGAGACCAGTTTCATCTGCTGGCGGAGAAGCAAGCGCGCAATCGCCGTTCATCCTCCGCTCGGACTCGCGCGTCGTTCCGGAACCCTTCCTGGCCAGCGTCAGCGGAAAAAACCGGCCTCTCTGCGTGCGGCGTCTTCGCGCAAAATCGGCCATAGACCGGCAACCACGCATACAGCGGCCACTGTAGCCGCCATCAGCGCAAACTCGCTGGATGCGCCGTGCAATACCGAGGCGATTTCGCGGTACTGAACCTCCGCATAGCCACGCAAAAGCCACCCGGCCGCCACAGCCACGTAAATCGCCGACAGAGCGCGCATAGTCTTCAGCAGCAGATCCATGCGACGCAGCGCGATCTCGCGGGCCATGCGCTGCGACCGCCGCAGAATCCAATGCGAATCAGGCGGATTGCAGCGTTCGTCCGCGCGCCGCGCCTCTGCGCGAAGCGCCTCGGCCAATCGCAACGCCTCGCCGCAATCCTCGCACTCCGCCGCATGGAGGCGCAATTCGGGCGTCCACTCGCCCGCGTGCCAGGCCCGGATTACGCCAGACTCGTATTCGCAGCTCATTCGCTTCATGATTGTATCCTCCGCGGACGGAGAAACCCGCTCGCCTTTTGCCGCGCGCGGTATAGAAGAATCCGTATGCTCATTGCGCCCAATCCGGTGGCGGCGGCAATCTCCGCGTGGCTCATTCCCTCAACATAGGCCAGCCACAGCAGCTCCCGTTCGCGCGGCTTCAGTTGCCGCATCGCCGCCCGCACATCCAGTCGCGCCGCTTCGTCTGTTTCCACGCCGCATTCGGCAGGCTCTTCCAGCGCGGCATCGTCGCGGCTGCGAAACCGGTCATGCAGCAGGTTGGTGGCAATGCGAAAGAGATACGAGCGGGTCCGCGCCTCATCCGTCGCCGGGATCTTGCGCAGGAGAAACCGGCAGTAGGTCTCTTGCAGCAGATCGTCGGCAACGTCGGGCCGTCCGCTCACATGCTGCAGATAGCCCCACAGCGGACGGGAAGTCGCTTCATAGAGCCGTTTGAAGCCTTCCTCGTCCGCTGCTGTCCGCTCGCGCCCCGATGCGATCCAGCTCGCAATCATGCCTGCATCTTCCATCTCCGGCTCCCGCGATCAGGCCTTCGGTCCACTCCCCACCAACCCCAGCGCGCGGGAAGCCAGGTAGGAAACCGCCGCCGCCGCTTCCAGTGCCACACCCAGCGCCACCGCCAGGATGCCCATCACCTGCGCATCGTGGTCCACCACCCCGGCCGCGTGCATCCAGCAGAGCGTTCCGCCCACGATCAGGAAGACCAGCCCCCAACGTATGCAGTCAAGGATACTGCCGTAAGCGGTTCCCGCCTCTTGCACCAGCGAAGAGAGAAGCTTTTTGCCGCCCTCGGTCTCGACGTAGGCCAGCATCGCCTGCGCCGAGTCGAAGCGCGCCAGCAGTGCCTCCGCCACCTCGCCCTGCACCTTGGCCACTTTGATGCGCCGCACGGAAGAGAAGGTGACCCAAGCAATCCAGCCAACCATTGTGAATACCGCGATTGGAACCAATATGTCCGCCATACTTGCCTCCAGACTCAAAATTCAACTCCACCGGTAATACGCAGCGGAGGCATGAACGGTTAACAGGCAATCTACTGAATGAAAGTTCTTCTGGAATTTCGTGCAAAATGAAGTAAACTAGTTGGTAAGCTAGTTGGTTTGAGTAGACAGTGAATGGAGAAAACAATGGCTGCGATTGGCATCTTTGAAGCAAAGACAAAGCTCTCCGATCTGGTGCGGCAAGTTGAAGCAGGAGAGCGTTTTACGATTACTGTGCGGGGAGAGGCAAAAGCCCAGTTGGTTCCGATTCCGGCCCCCGCTCAGGTTCACACGCCTGAGGAGATCGAAGCGGCCTATCAGCGGCTCAGGCATCCAAGCATCAAGGGAATCTCTCACGAAACCATTCGAGCGTGGATTGAGGAAGGCCGTCCGTGACCGTCGTCCTGGATGCGTCGATGGCTCTGTCTTGGCTTCTGGAGCGGAAAGATCCCGGTGAGGCGGCGCTGGCCGGGCAAGCTCTGGATGTTGTGCGCGCTTCCGGGGCAATGGTTCCGGCGCTATGGTATCCGGAAGTGGCCAATGTTCTCTTGCTTGCGGAGCGTCAACGGGTCATTACGGCAGATGAGACTGCGTCCTTTTTATCGCGCCTGTCGATTTGGGAGATTGTGCAGGATTCAGTTCCTCCAGCCTTGTGTCAGGCGCAAGTAACTCATCTCGGCCGCGTATACGGACTGACCGCCTACAACGCCACCTATCTGGAACTCGTCCTGCGCAGTGGAAGAGCGCTGGCTACATTCGACCGGCAGTTGGCGGCCGCAGTGCACGAGGCTGGTGGGCGGGTCTTTGGCGATCCGGCGTAGCGGTTCACAATAACGATCTCCCTTCAGTCGGTCTACTTCATAGCTAATTGAAGCTGTTCAACCACAAGTTCAAGGCCCTTGTTTGTGGAGACACCAATTCTGTCCGCCAACATAGGCGAAAAACTGCGAACCTCTTCAACGCCTACCCCATGCCAGACAGGAAGTATTACCTTCCTGCCGTTTATCTCTTTGCTCGCCAGGCCGTTCAGTTCTTGCTGAGGCCAATGCTTCTCGAAGAACTGCTTGCTTAAGATCACGACGCCAAAATCCGATTGGGAAAGCCCCTGATCGATCGATTTTCGTAGGCCGTCCCCAACCGTCAATGTGAATTCGTCATACCAAACCGAGTACCCCTCGTGTCTTAGAGCTTGCGCTAACGGCCTTGCGATCTCATCCTTGTCTTCGCTGGCGTGGCAGATGAATACGTCCCACTTTTTCTTCATAATTCCACGGTTAGGGGCAGATGGGTCGGCGTTAGCTCCTTCCTTTTGCCCCCGTTGTATTGCATATTCGTACTCCCGTGTTGCAACCTCTATCTTGCGGCTCCAGCGGCTGCTTAGTTTGCCCATAGACCTCGCAAATGCTCCTTGTGCCCCTGAGCTGTGACCTATCTGACCCGTGCGCCGGTCTTCCAATCCCATATCCGCGGTTACGGTTGCCTTTCTCGTCGCAAAGAGCGGAGCAAGAAGGTTTTCGTAGACAGCTCGATAGAATGCGCGAGAAGGCTTGAATCCTTGTGTTTCCCAAACATTGCATGCAGCCTCGTATTCCTTTTGGGCCCACTCGTCTGCGCGGCGTTCCTCAAACCGTACACGCTCGGCAGGATAAAAAGCAGAGTTCCCTCTCTTATGCCCCTCAGAATGTGCCATTGCCTTATCCGTGGCGAGTTTTGGGTGCATCTCCTCTGCGATTTCTGCGAGCTTCGCGTTAAGGAGAACCTGGTCGATCTGCCTCCAAACATCTTGATTGGGCATCTCTCTCCCTTACTTTGCCGCCTCGATGATCTTCTTTGCTGAGTCTGAATACAGGAATAGCGCATCACGCTTTTTTCCAAGCTCGGTCATTCGCTGCCTGTCGAGTTCCCTCATATCGATGAGGTGAGCATCAATGGTGGTTGCGTCACCCATCAAATCCTTGCAATGGGGATTGTCCTTATCGATAGATATCATGTGAAGCGTGACTTTCTGCGTATCACGGACAATCTCCATTTGATCCTTTTCACACGGCAGATACGTGAGCTCTGCCAAGATTCGATAGTCGTCCCACCGCGTAATGTTGTAGTCCTTTGTCACAACCACTAGTGAGGTACCAAAGCCCAGAACGGCGTCTGACTCTGTGCATATACGGGACTTTGGGTCGCACGCAATGTTGCTGGCTTGTACGTTGTAGTCGTCCTTGTTCTGGTAGTCCCAGGCTCCATCTACAGAGAAGTATCTATTCCACATTTGCGCGAAGAAGCTAAAGAACCCGGTCGTGATGATTCGCTTGTTTAGCAGCATTTCATCTTGAGCCAGCGCGAATGACGTTACTGCGTCAACATTGCCGCTCGGAAAGATGCCCCTGTTCTTTTGGTAGAGAGACAGCGCATCCTGCGTTCTTCGGTCGACAACTCCTGTGAACAGCGTCCCGTACCCCAGGCTTCCGAGCGTTTTTTGGGAGTCTAGAACGTCAAGTGCGTAGATCTTCTTGGCCTCCACAGGGTCATCTTTCAGGCCTTTCAGGTAGCCGTCCTTTGCATCTTTATAGCTCTGGCGCTGATCGTCAGTCAGGGTCTTCAGGTAAGCCGCGGACCCTTTCTCGGAGTCTTCAATTTCACCTGAGGTCGGGGCGGAGGGCTGAATCCGACAGCCGGCCATGGTAATAAGAAGAGCGACGCAAGCGAGAGTTGATTTCATGCACAGAATTGTCTCACAAATTCAGCCAATTTGTTCGCCTTTATTTCGCTTTCCCTGTGGTTCCGCCCCCGCCTCTCAATGCACCCCCGGCGGCGGGGCGGCGTGCGTTTTGGGTTTCTTGAAGAGCCACGCCGCCGCCGCGCAGAAGAACGCCAGCAGCGCCGTCCAGCGAAATACATCCACATAGGCCATCAGCGCGGATTGGCGCTCCATCATGCCGTACATCAGTCCCAGGGCGCCGGGGCGTCCGGCGGCCGGGCCGATCTGGTGGCCGAGATAGCCGGCCAGCGCGCGCGTGTGCTGCTGTAAGACCATATTCGATGGGTCCAGGTTCGCGCCGATCTCGGTCTGGTGCAGCGCGGCGCGCCGAATCAGCGCCGTCGTGGCCATTGAGATTCCAATCGACCCGCCGATATTGCGCAGCATGTTGAACAGGCCCGTGGCGTTGCCCATCTCTTCGCGCGGGATGGTCGAGGTAGCCATGGTGGCCAGCGGCACAAAGACAAAGCTCAGCGCAAAACCCGTCAGCGTGATGGGAATCAGCAGCGTGTAAGGGCCGATGTCCAGGTTCACCGTGCCGAACATCAGCGCGCAGATGGCGAAGCCGAGAAAACCGGCGCTGAGCAGTTTGCGGTTGTCGATGCGCGAGCCGAGGACGCCCACCACCGGCGAGCCGACGAACGAGCCGACGCCGCGCGGGAAGACCACCAGTCCGGCAGTGAAGGCCGTGTAGCCCATCACCTCCTGGTAGTAGAGCGGCAGAATGGCGATGGTGATATAGATCGCCATCCCCAGCATTGCGATCAGGAAACAGCCGGTGCGGAAGTTGCGGTCCCTCAGCACATGCAGATCGACCAGCCCCCGGGGATGAGTCCAGGAATGCCATATCCAGAGCAGCAGCGCCGTCACCAGCGCCGCCACAGCCCAGCGGACCCAGAGCGCGCCGAACCAGTCGTCCTCCTGCCCCTTGTCGAGGACGATTTGCAAGGCGCCCGTCCAAACCATCAGCAGGCCGAAGCCGATGTTGTCGAAAGCGCCGACCTTGGCGTTCTTGATGTACGGCGGGTCGTGCACGAAGCGGGAGATCATCACGACGGCCAGAATGCCCACCGGGATATTGATGTAGAAGGCGTAGCGCCAACTGAAGGTATCGGTGAGCCAGCCGCCCAGCGTCGGCCCGATGACCGGAGCGACGACGATCCCCAGGCCGTAAGCGGCCATGGACATAGAGCGCTTCTCAACCGGGAAGCTCTCCAGCAGAATCGATTGCGAGAGCGGCTGCAGCGCGCCCCCGCCCGCCCCCTGCATCACCCGCGCCAGCAGAATCACGGCCAGCGAGGGCGCAGCGCCGCAGAAGAACGAGGCGATGGTGAAGAGGATCACGCAGGAGAGCAGGAAGCGCTTGCGCCCAAAGCGCCGGGCGAACCAGTTGGAGGCGGGCAGAATGATGGCGTTGGCCACCAGGTAGCTGGTCAGCACCCAGGTGGCCTCCGAGTTCGAGGCCGAGAGCGAGCCCGCGATGTACGGCAGAGCGACCGACGCAATCGCGGTGTCCAGCACCTCCATGAAGGTGGGCAGCATCACCGAGAGCGTCACCAGCCACGGGTTCACGCCCTGGGTCAGCGGGTAGCGGGCTTGGGCGGCGGCGTTGGTCATCGGACAGGTGACCCCTTCAGGTTAAACGATTCGGGGCCGGCCGCCGGGGTCGGGAGAGAACTCCGCCGCCGTGCCCTACTGAATCGACCTCAAATACGCCACCACCTGCCAGCGTTGCGCCTGCGGCAGGCTCGACCAGGAAGGCATCCCGTGTCCCAGGTCGCCCTGGCGCAGAAACCACTCGATGTCGCCGTCGCTGGCCGAGCGAATCCGGTCGCTGCGCAACGCGGGCCGCCTATGCCCGTCGCCCAGTGCGTTGGCCTTATGACATTGCTGGCAGTGCTCCCGATAGACAAGCGCCCCGGCCGCAACCGCCTCGGGTTGCCCGGCCAGAGGATTGGCGCGCGCGTGATCCTTGACCGGAACTTGCTCCCAGCGCGAGCTGGAGACCGCGGCAACGGCCGCCGCAGCGCTCAGCAAAATCAAAAGAACTGCCAGGCTCCGTCGCATCATTGCCCACCCCCGTTTGCCGCGTGAAACCACCCGCCCACCTGCTCGAATTCAAAGGCCAGACCCACGCGGTAGACCCGCTTGAGGCTTGTGCCGGTCAACCCGAAGCCCGGCGAAAAGCTCAGTCGCGCGCCCTTGGGCAGTTGCCAGCCGGCGAGCGGTGCGATGTAGTGCGAGGTGTCGCGCATGGTCAGAGAAAAGGTGTCGCCCAGGCCGCCGTAGCCCTCCAGGCCCGCGATGAACTTCTCCGCGCAAAACGTACACTCCCGGCCGCTGGCCGCGCTGCGCAGAGGCCGCGTGGCTCCCACCGCGTAGCCGAACTCCCACGGCGCGTGGCTTAGATCCTTCTCCGAGATGAAGTTCTCGCTGATGTTCCAGTCGCGAACATTGGAGGAGAGAATCAACTTCAGCTCCGCCTCGTGCTGGTGCTCCTTGCGGGCGATGCCGTTAGGCTCGGCAAGATCGCTCTGGCCGTCGTGACCCACGACTTCCAGGATCGTCTTGTCGGCCCCGGAGGTGTTCTCGTACTCCACATAAAATACGGGATTGATTGCATGATCCTTCATCAGCGGCCGAAGGCGATTCTCCAGCCGCCAGCCGGTGTAAATCGTCGAGTCGCCGCCGGTGGCCTGCCCGTCGAGGTAGAGTTCGGTAGTCCACCAGGCGCGCGTGCCGTATTCCAACTCCATCGCCGTGGCCCCGTAGTGGCTGCCGCCGTCGGGCCGGGCAAGCGCCGTCTTGGTCTCGATCTCCAGGTTGCCTGGCTCCTCCAGGTCGTGCGAGTAGGTGACAAAATAGGGCTTATCCTGCGCCCTGCCAACTGCGGCGGAGAGCAGAATCGGAAGGCAGAAGGCCAGCCCGCAGATGGGCCTGAAGACCTTCTTGAAGGGTATTGAAAGCAAGATTGAATCCTCCGGGGAAATGCGACTAAATCAGTCGCCTTTTGAATATAAGACTAAATCAGTCCGGTATTGTTTGCAAGTGAACCGGCTGCAGGCGGAGGGTTTGGCCTGAGCGGGTCACGTACTCCTATAAGGTTGATTGCACGCGAATTGCACGCCGGAGGTTTTCGTTACTTCGGCTCGGTTTTGTCTTTGTTCTGCTCCGCGCGGATTGTCTGGACGATGGAGGTCATCAGATCGTCGAGCGTGCGGCCTGGCGCAAGCGTGCAGCCGCTCAGGGTGCCGGTATCGACCTGCTCTTTGGCGCAGGTCAGCAGCACACCGTGTACATCGGTCACCGTGAAGTTCAATACGGTGTTGGACGGAGCGGCTTTCAGAGGCGCGGTGTTCGGGTTGCCAGCCTGAGCAGCCTGCAAGGGCGGCGTTGTACCTGTGGAGGCGGCCGTCTGTGCGGCAGAGAAGGCAAGGACGACGGCGAGGGCCAAAAGCGTTGCAGCTCGTTTCATAATCACCTTTCTGCTTGCATGAACCGGAATTCCGGTGGTGTTTGTGCTATCGGCTGAAGGAGCAAATTATTCACCGGGAACTGCAAAGCGGCAGGGGGAGTTTCCTTGAGGTCGCTCCGGGTCAAGATCTATCTGTGAGCTAATCTATACACAATGTGGCGTAAAGATCGGCAATATTCAATTGAAAAATAAAGAGATACTGCTTTGGGAAAGGTGCGGGAGTGGCGGGGAATAATTCTTATACAAATTACATCAACTAAACTTGACAATACTTCACTCAATCTGGCATCCTTAGAAGTGTCGGAAATCCTATTCATCAGGCGGGAAAACAACCATGGCAAAAATCATCGGAATCGATCTCGGCACCACCAACTCCTGCGTCGCGGTCCTCGAGGGCGGCGAGCCCAAAGTCATTGCAAATGAAGAGGGCGCCCGCACCACGCCCTCCGTTGTGGCCTTCTCCAAGAGCGGCGAGCGCCTGGTCGGCCAGGTCGCCAAGCGCCAGGCCATCACCAATCCGGAGAACACCATCTTCTCCATCAAGCGTTTCATGGGCCGCCGCTACAACGAAGTCAGCGACGAGATGAAGATGGTGCCCTTCAAGGTGATTGCGCAGGGCGACCATGTGGGCGTGTTGGCTCAGGGCAAGGAGTACACCCCGCCCGAGATCTCCGCCATGATCCTGCAAAAGCTCAAGAAGTCCGCCGAAGCCTACCTGGGCGAGACGGTCACTGAGGCGGTCATCACCGTTCCCGCCTACTTCAACGACGCCCAGCGCCAGGCCACCAAGGACGCCGGCAAGATCGCCGGCCTCGACGTAAAGCGCATCGTCAACGAGCCCACCGCCGCCGCGCTGGCTTACGGCCTCGACAAGAAGAAGGACGAGACCATCGCCGTCTACGACTTCGGCGGCGGCACCTTCGACATTTCCATTCTCGAAGTCGGCGAGGGCGTCATCGAGGTCAAGTCCACCAACGGCGACACCCACCTGGGCGGCGACAACCTCGACCAGCGCATCGTCGATTGGCTGATCGCCGAGTTCAAGCAGGAGCAGGGGCTGGACCTCAGCTCCAAGGGCAACGAGATGGCCCTCCAGCGCCTCAAAGATGCCGCGGAGAAGGCCAAGATCGAGCTCTCGTCCACCATCGAAACCGAGATCAATCTGCCCTTCGTCACCGCCGATGCCACCGGCCCCAAGCACCTGGTCCGCAAGCTCACCCGCGCCAAGCTAGAGCAGTTGGTCGGGGACCTGATCGACAAATCCATCGGCCCCTGCAAGCAGGCCATCTCCGACGCCGGCGTCACCGTCGACAAGATAGACGAAGTGGTGCTGGTGGGCGGCCAGACGCGCATGCCCAGGATTCAAGAGGTCGTCAAGCAGCTCTTCGGCCGCGAGCCGCATCGCGGCGTCAACCCCGACGAGGTCGTCGCCATCGGCGCGGCGGTCCAGGCCGGCGTGCTGGGCGGCGAGGTCAAGGACCTGCTGCTCCTCGACGTCACCCCGCTCACCCTCTCCATCGAGACTCTGGGCGGCGTGGCCACGCCCATGATTCCGCGCAACACCACCATCCCCACCAAGAAGACCGAGACCTTCTCGACCGCAGCCGACAGCCAGACCGAGGTCGAGGTGCATGTCCTCCAAGGCGAGCGCCCCATGGCGGCGCAGAACCGCACCCTGGGCAAATTCAAGCTGGGCGGCATCATGCCCGCACCGCGCGGCATCCCGCAGATCGAAGTGACCTTCGACATCGACGCCAACGGCATCCTCAACGTCACAGCCAAGGACAACGCCACCGGGAAGGACACGCGCATCACCATCACCTCCAGCTCCGGCCTGAGCAAGGACGAAGTCGAGAAGATGGCCAAGGAAGCCGAGGCGCATTCGGCAGAAGACAAGGAGAAGCGCGAGGAGATTGAGGCGCGCAACTCGCTCGATGGCATGGTCTATAACATCGACAAGATGCTGAAGGACTCCGGCGACAAGATTTCCGGCGCGGAAGCCGCTCCGGTGAAGGCCGAGGTCGAGTCGATTCTGGCTGAGAGTAAGAAGCTGCTCGAAGGCACGCCCACCTCGAAGGAGCTGAAGGCGCAGCACGAGAAGCTAACCCACGCCAGCCACAAGCTAGCCGAGATCGTCTACAAGGCCACTTCCGCGCAGGCCGCGGCCGCCGGCGCAGCCCCCGGCGCATCCGAACCCGCAGCAGGAGCCAAGAAAGACGAAGGCGTAATCGACGCCGAGTATGTGGATGTGGACGAGAAGAAGTGAGGGGAGTTCACTCAACCTCCCCGGTCCCCAAAGGCGAGGGACCGGGGGCACCCCTCATCTTGATAAAATTTGCGGCATGAGATCGGAGTCACCCGCCATAAGAGCAGAAGAATCCATCAGGAGAGAACGGGAGATGAAGCCAGAGGCGGACTATCTCAGAAAACTTCTACAGGGATTTCGCGATGCGCCAGGAACGACCACTAATATTCAAGAACTGAAGGCCGCAGGGCTTGATTACAACGATCCAAAGTTCGAATTTCACCTCCGCTTATTGGTTGATGACCAATACGTTGAAGGCGACGACGGAAGCCGTGACATTGGTTTTCGAAGGGGCGTCGATGGGCGTCCTTCGTGGGGTGCTGTGCCATTACGCTTGACTTCTTCAGGGCATGAGTTTGCAGCGGCGCTATGTGACCAGACCGTCTTTGAGAAAGTGAAAGGTAAGCTCTTTCCGGCAAGCGTCAGTATGATCAGGGCTATTGCTGTGGCTATTCTGAAGGCTGAAACTGCGAAGCATACAGGCTTGTCGCTCTGACTGTTGAGTCATTGGCCGGGTGCTGCGTTGAACACCACTATTGCGCCAGTTCCTTGATCCTGATCAAAAATGACGCCGCAATTGATCTTCTTTAAGTGTTGGTCTTCAAAATCCAACAGGCATTCTCCGCTGTGCACGACTATCGCTTTCTCGGACTCAAGGTACACATGATCGAGCGACATGGTAGTTCCGTTCTCAAAATTACCGGCAAAGCCGAGAATCTGAACCGGGATGCCGTTTTTCTTCGCAAATTCGATCAGTACATGGTGGTTGTGGGTGTCATAAAACATGAAACTCGCAGAGTCACAGGAAAACGGCGAAATCCGTTTCATCATGCTTGCTCCTGCGGGACGTTCGGCAATTAGACTCTGCGCAGAATCACAGACGCCTTCCACAATCTTAATGTCAACTACCCCAGTTTTGGCTGGAGGTTGCGCTGGCTCGGCAATGGAATTGTTTGGTGCCGGTTGTGTTGGCTCGGCAGTGGAATTGTCTGGTGCCGGTTGCGCTGGTCCGGTATCCGTGTGAATTTGCCATCGCTTTTCGAACTCAGTCCAATCGAAGAGACTGCGTCCTCCCGAAGTCCAAGTCCTGTAATCGTTGTGAAAAAGCCCAACGGCCACAGCAATAAAAATTAAGAACAGAAAAAAGATGCCGAATACTCTGGCGCGCCCAAAACTTCGATTAGGATGCGAATAGACTGCTGCGGCAGCGTCCACAATCGCGCCGCAGTAAACACACTGGAGAATATGTTTCTTCATGATGAGGAGCCAGCCCAGCAATCCAGAAACGAAGCAGAAGATGCCAATGTACACAAGGGCTATAGTGGCAACGCCAGCGAATGCGGTTGCGAAGGCACTCCCGTGAGCGGCACCAGCAAAACCGGCAAGCAGGCCGATGACGAGTAGGATTGCGCAAGCCGCCATTCCTAGAATCGATGGGATGAGGAGAATATAGCCGATTGCGACTGCCGGACCGCTCAATCGATGTATCTTTCTGGGCATAAGCGTTCCACGGTCACAAATCTTGCAGGTGGGGTACGCTTTGAGATCGAATGCTTCGTGTGCTTCCATCCTCATTCTCCGGTTTAGCGCAAGTTTACACCCGGCCGGGTGCCCCATCCATCCGCGATCTTTGCGGATGGGTGGGAACCACGAACCTCAATCAGCCGTCTTGTATCAGGGCACGACTTGAGTCGTGCCGCGCCGTAGGCGCAATGGTTATTAGCCCCGCGCTTCAGCGTGGGGTGTGCGCAACCAACAATTTTCCCGGAGTCCCGTAGGGACGGCGCACGAGGATCTCCTACCGGTCCCATAAAATGAATTGCATCGAGTAGTGCAATGAACTACACTAAGCTTTGCCAGAGACACGGCCCATTTCGGTTGTGGAGACACACGAGTTCCTCAGTGCAACAAAGAAGCTGATGGATGACGCGGAGCGGGCGGAACTGGTTCTTTATCTGGCCTACAACCCCACGGCGGGCGACGTGATTCCCGGATCGGGCGGAGTGCGCAAGCTGCGTTGGGGGTTGGAAGGGCGCGGCAAGCGGGGCGGAGCGCGGGTGATCTACTTCTTCCACGATTTGGAGATGCCGCTGTATATTCTGGAGGCATATGCCAAGAATGAGCGTACGGACCTAACCCAGGGCGAAATTCGTGAATTGCAGCAGGTTACAAAGTTTATTGTGGAATCTTATCGACAACGGAGGGCAGGACGATGAGCAGGCGAATTGCCGACGGTATTTTACGCGGGTTGCATGAGGCGCTCGCTATTGCAAATGGCACTGCCAAAGAAGGTACCTACGTCGTCCACATCCCGCCCGAGATCGACATAAAGGCGATTCGCGGCCGTCTGGGCCTGACTCAGCAAGAGTTCGCCAAGCGGTTCGACTTCAACATCAACACGCTACGCCATTGGGAGCAGGGCCGGCGCGTTCCCGACGGGACGGCGCGCGCGTATCTGCGGGTGATCGACCGCGAGCCAAAGGCCGTCGAGAAGGCGCTGCGCATCGCATGAACACTGAAAAAATCTATCGTTTCCGGCGCAACCACCGTCGTCAAACCTTGAATACAACCTCGACCAATTCCCGGGCGCTCACAATCCGTGTACTCCGCCAGACGCTGGGGTAATGCCGCCGGTTTCCCGTAACCAGAAAACCCGCGCCCGCGGATTCAGCACATTCCAGAAAGCGATTGTCCGGCTCGTCCGGCGAGACCGAAAGAGTCATAGTGGGCACGACCAGTGTGCCGTTTTGCCGGATCTGCGCGAGGGATTCCGTTACCTTTTCGGGCAGAATCGGGAACTTCGGCCTGCGCAAGACGGTTTCGTATTCGAGAAGGATCGGCGCGGAGATGAAAAGCCGAAGGCGACAATCGAGAGCAAGTTCGAAGACACGATACTCAAGCCCGAGTGGATTGAGGTGCGCTGAGACGATGATATTGGTGTCAAGAACGACAGACGGATTCTGCATCTAGCGCTCTCTGCTCTGCCCTGCAGGCGGCGATCTCGGCGTCGATCTCCTCCATCGTGATTTTGTCGCCGCCGTGGGCAATCGAATAGGCGTGAATCTCGGCCATCAGCGGATTCGGCGGAGCGATGGTGTCAAGATAGTCTTCCAGGCCCATTACGATCACCTTGGGTCCGCCACGCAAACCGATCACAAAGCGCTCGGGATTCTTTCCCGAGGCGCGGCGGATGATTTGCCCGAGCTTGGAGCGGGCCTGCGCCGCACTGAGAGATACCGGGATTTGCGTGCTGCTCATAAGAATCCATCTCTACCGGCCGCGTTCTGAAATGCGGGGGTAGTTCTAGGATAGGACGAATGCTGATGCGGGTCAATGTGAGCGCACACCTGGCCGGAATGGTTCCTGTAATTCCTTGACCTGTTTACTCGTTCGCCGTGAGGCTCACCTCATGCAGCCAGCCGGGAGCTTTGAGCAGTTCGCGGGGCTTCGAGCCATCGGCGCCGCCTACCAGTCCGTCCTGTTCCATCATGTCGATCAGATGCGCGGCGCGGCCGTAGCCGATTCGCAGGCGCCGCTGGAGCAGCGAGGTCGAGGCCTTGCCGAATTCGAATACCAGGCGGACGGCGTCGTCGAAGAGGGGATCGTTTCCCTCGTCGCCGGAGTTGGAGCCATCAGCTTCGGCGCGCTCCTCCTTAGGCGATTCGAGGAAGCCCTCGACGTACTCGGCCTGGCCCTGATCCTTCCAGAAGGCGACCACCGCGGCGGTTTCCTTCTCGGTGACCAGCGGCGCGTGCAGGCGCATCAGGCGGCTGGTTCGCGGCGGCAGGAAGAGCATATCGCCCCGGCCCAGCAGAGCCTCGGCGCCGTTGGCGTCGAGGATGGTGCGCGAGTCCACCTTGGTGGCCAAACGGAAGCTGATGCGGGAGGAGATGTTGGCTTTGATGAGGCCGGTGATCACATCGACCGAGGGCCGCTGCGTGGCCAGGATGAGATGAATGCCCACCGCGCGCGACATCTGCGCCAGCCGCGTGATGGACTCCTCGACGTTAGCGCGATCCAGCATCATCAGATCGGCCAACTCGTCGATGATGATGACGATGTAAGGCAGCGGCTGTTCCTCTTCGCCATCATCGAAGAGCGAGGGCATCACGCCCTCGAAGGTCTTGTTGTACTGGTCGATGTTGCGCACGCTGCGCCCGGCCAGCACCCTGTAGCGACGCTCCATCTCGCGGACGGCGTTGCGCAGCGCGTTGGCCGCCAGCTTGGGATCGGTGATGATCGGCGTGAAGAGATGCGGCACGCCTGCGTACATGCCCAGCTCGACGCGCTTCGGATCGACGAGGATTAGCCTCACCTGCGCGGGCGTGGTGCGGTAGAGCAGGCTCATAATCATGGCGTTGATGGCCACCGACTTGCCCGAACCGGTCGAGCCGGCGATCAGCACATGCGGCATCTCGGCCAGATCGGCCGTCCGAATCAAGCCGTTGATGTCCTTTCCCATTGCCATCGTGAGCCGCGACTTGGCCTTGTGGAACTCCTCCGACTCGATGCAGTCGCGCAGATGAATGGTCTCGCGGCGATGGTTGGGCACTTGGATGCCGACCGTGTTCTTGCCGGGAATCCGCTCGATCAAAATGCTTTCGGCGCGCATCGCGAGACATAGGTCGTCGGCCAGGCTGGTGACGCGCGAGTACTTCACGCCCGCCTCGGGCTTGAACTCGTAAGTGGTCACCATCGGTCCGGGGTTGATCTGCACCACCTGGCCGCGCACGTCGAACTCGGCGCATTTCTCCACCAGCACGCGCGCCTCTTCGCGCAGTTCGTCCTCGCGGACGGCCTGTGGGCCGTCGCCCGCATTCAGCAGCGTGCTCGGCGGCAGTTGAAAGCCCTTCACGTTCTTGGCCGCCACGGCAGCCGTGTGCTTCTCGGCGTCGGCGCGCTCGTGAATCGCAATCTCATCGTTCTGCGGAACGGCCGCGGAGGCTGGCTCAAAGATTGGCCGGGCGCCGGACGGCTCAAACCGGGGGACTGCAAAGCGCGCATCTCCGGATCGCGGCTGAGCGGATTGGGGCTGCGCGGGCACGCTCTGCGCGGCTCCGGCAGCCACAGCCCCGGCGCTCGCTGTCACCGGAATCGGGGCTGGAACGCCCTCGGGCTGCGCCGCTGCTTCCGCCGTGGCACGCTCCCAGATGTTGGGCCTGCGCGCTGGAGCGGCGCTTGCCTCTTGCTCTCCCATCAGCGGAATCGCGCGTTGAAAGGCGGGAATGTCTTCCGGGTCCGTCTCGGGCGCGCGCCGGCGGCGAAAGAGACGGGCAAAGAAGCCGGGACGCGGCGCAAACCCCTCCTCGCCATCCGTTTCCGGCATGGCGTCAGGAACAACCTCCTCGGATGCCTCCGGCTCGCTCTCCTCTTTGCGCAAGGCCTCGCGTTCGGCGATTCGTTCTTCCTTTAGCGCCGCGCGTTCCTCGCGCCAGTCGCGCCAGCGGTCATGAAGACTGACGAAGTTGAGCCAGCGGCTCTGGATGGTTTCAGCGATGGCCCAGAAGCTGGTAGCAGAGGCAAAGTAGAGACCCGCCGCGGCCAACACGCCGGTCACCAGCCATGCGCCCTGAATGTTGAGATAGGTCACGAGCAACCCGGCCATGAGCAGGCCTACAGCACCCCCTGCCGGAATCGTGCCCAGCCACATCCAATGCCAGGGCAACAATCCGAAGACTGCGGGGACAAAGACCAGCGCCAGCACCGTGCCGATCCAGCGCAGCCACGCCAACCCGCCGGGACGCGAACGCATCCAGGTCCAGCCCAGCCCGCCAAGCCACACGGGCAGGAGAAAGGCCGTAATCCCCAGCGATTGCAGAAGCAGGTCGCTGAGGTAGGAGCCGAAGAGACCGATCCAGTTCTGGGGTTTGGCCGCTCCAGCGGCCGTGTTCCACGAGGGGTCGGCGGGATGATAGGTGGCCAGCGAGAGGAGAAGAAGCAGCGCCGCCAGCGTCAGCACCAGCCCCAAGAAGATATTGAAAGGCCGGCTGCGCGTTGGCGCTAAAACAATGCGAATAGGTTTCATGGCGGGGCGCTCCGTATCGCTCGCCGCTCCGGAAAGCTGCCGCGAGCGAACTGGTGGAGCGGACGAAGAGTCCCAGAGCAGTTCTTATTATCCCCGCTGGAAGTCTGGTTTCGGAGCAAAAAAGAGCGGGGGGAACCTTGCTGTGGACCCTCGCTGGCGCTCGGAGCCGCGGCGCGGCAAGCGCGTCTGGAAGGTAGAATCCGGCCCACGGGGCCGTGAGCAATGCGCTGGTGAACCCGTCCTTAGACGGTGGAGCTCTCCGCGGTTCATTAGGCATTCCGGACTGGCGGACACGGCACACAGAACCGATTGTCGAGTTGAGCCCCTGTTCATGAATGTTGGTTCAACCAGCGTTGACCACCCACCTGCTTTGCAGGCCGGTTTCTATTGCGAATACTATGGGCCGGCGCAAGAAATTACAAGTCTTGCGCGCTATGGGCGCGGCGTGATACGTTTTCTCCCCGCCGTTTTTGGGGAGGCTGCGCCCGAAAAGGAGCAAAGCCTACGATCCGGTCTTGCGCTCGTCCTCAAGAACTTCGTCCAGCAGCCCGCGCAGACTGGCCGCCCGCGCATGAGTCAGCCGCGCATCTGGGCTGCCGGCGTGCTGCGCCTGCCAGAGCTCGTCGGCCAGGTTCAGCGCGGCCAGCACGGCCACGCGCAGCGAGTCCACGGTCCGTCCCTGCGCCGCCACGGCGCGCATCCGCGCGTCCACCAGTTCAGCCAGGCCGCGAATCTGCTCCGCGTCCTGGCCGGAGAGATGATAGGTCTGGTCGTAAATTTCAACGGTGACGTAGGAGACTGCCCCGCCGGGTTCCTGAGCCAAGCCGCACCTCACATTTCCAGCGCGTCCAGTTGCGCCAGCAGCCGCTCGACGCGCTGCCGGATCTGGTCGCGCTCGCCACGCAGCGAGCTCACTTCCCGTTGCAGGCTCTCGGCCAGCGGCGCCTGCTCGCGCAGTTGGGCCTCCGCCGCGCTGGCGCGCTCCTCGGCCGTCGAGCGGGCCTGCCGCTCCCACTTCACCAGGTTCACCGCGCGCAGAATCCGCTCCTCGAGCGCGGAAAAATCCTCCATGCTCAACGCCGCGGCGCTTGATTCCGCTTTAGCCTCTGTTGCAGCCTCCCCTGCCGGTTCCGCTGCCGGCCGTTCCGGCTCCGCCTCTGCAACTACCTCCGACTTCCAAAAAGACTCTACCATCGAAAATCCTCCCCCGAGATCCGAGTTACGCAATGCGACTTACGGGGCAAGTATACCGCCGGCCGAACGAGTTTCTTGGCTAACTCCGCAGCCGCGCCCCTACTTTGCCAACAGCCTCCACCACCCGCGCCTGGAAGCTCTGCAACTCCTCCTCGCGCAGCGTGCGGTCCACGGCCTGGAAGGTCGCGCCCAGCAGCAGCGAGTACTCGCCCGCGCCAAGCTTGGCATCGCGAAAGACCTCGCGCGCGCGCCAGTCCACCAGCTCGGGAATCCGCAATCCAGCAACGGCCTCGTCGATCTTTTCCCACGTGATGCTTTCGTCCAGAACGAGAGAAAAGTCGCGGCGAACGGGCTGGAAGCGCGAAATCTCCTTGGCCGCCGGCCTGCGCAAAGATAATTTGTAAAGCCGGTCGAGATAAAGCTCGCCCACCAGCACCGGCTCCTTCAGCTTGCGCGCCGCGGCCTCGCGCGGATGGAGTTGGCCGAACCAGCCGACTGTCGCTCCGTCGGCAGTTACCCGCGCCGCGCGATAGGGATGCAGCCATTGCGGCGTCAGTCCAGCCTCGGCTACGAAGCGGTCGGAATAAACGGTCCGCGCCTGGAAGCGTTGAAGCACCTGCTCGACCACGCCCTTCACATCATGAAAATCGATCTCTCGCGACGGGTGCAGCGCACCCTGCTCCGGCAAGACTCCCACTGCGCCAAAGGCCAGCGCCGCCCGCTCGTCCACCTTCTCCACCACCCCGTTCGAGGCCGCTCCGCTGAAGACCGTGCCCAGCTCGAAAAGCCGCACATCGCTCACGTCGCGGTGCAGGTTGCCGGCGATCATCGTCAACATTCCCGGAACCAGCGAAGGCCGCAGCACGCCCGCCTCCTCGCTCAGCGGATTTCCCAGCGGCACCGCGAGTCCCGGCTGCGGCGCAGTCAGCGCGGCATCGGCCGCCGAACAGAAGGTGCTCCCAATCGCCTCATGGAATCCGGCTGCCAGCAGCGTGCCGCGTACCTCGGATTCCTTCTCCGCCCAGGGCAGCGCGCGCACTCCTTCGCCAAAGGCCGGCAGAGTGTTGGCAAACCGGTTGTATCCGTACATGCGCGCGACCTCTTCGATCAGGTCGATCTCCCGCTCCACATCCAGTCGCCAACTGGGCAGCGTCACCATCCACGCCGCGCGGCCCGCTAACTCCGCTAATCCGCACCCCAGCGCCGTCAGCACTGCCTCGACCATCGCCGCGCTGATGGCTTCCCCGCTCTCAGTCGCGCCCAGAATTCGCCGTACCTCGCTGAGCGCGAGCTTGACCGGCTTCCGCTTCGCGGTCCGCGCCTCGGAAGCCGGGACACGCACATCCACCAGCTCGCCCTCTTGCCAGCCGCCGTTGGCCAGCAGAATCGCGCTCACCAGCGCCGAAGCCGCATGTCCGGCGTTGAAGTCCGCTCCGCGCTCGAAGCGGTGGCTCGCGTCAGTGTGCAGCCCGTGCCGCCGCGCCGTCCGCCGCACAGCCATCGGATCGAACCACGCCGCCTCCACCAGCACATTGGTCGTCGAGCCCGTAATCATCGTCTCCCAGCCGCCCATCACCCCGGCCAATCCCACCGCCTTGGCGTGATCGGCCACTACCAGGTCCTCTGCGTCCAGCTCTCGCTCCACGCCGTCCAGCGTCTTCAGCCGCTCGCCTTTGCGCGCCCGCCGCACAAGGATGCCGCCCTCGATCTTGTCCAGGTCAAAGGCATGAGTCGGCTGCCCCATCGCCAGCCAGCAGAAGTTCGTCGCATCCACGGCATTGGAAATCTGCTTCTGCTCGAGCAGACCAAAGTAAGTTGAGACCTCCGCGCCCGCAAACCAGTCCCGCGACTCGGCAATCGTTACGCCACGCAGCACTCGCGCCGTAAACCGTCCGCAGCCGTCCTCGGCCTCAATCCGCACCGGAAAGGGAGACGCCGCCGGCCGCGCTTCAGGCAAAGCAAACTCCAGCCTGGGCAGCGCCAGCCCATAGATCGCCGCCGCCTCCCGCGCCACGCCGTAGTGATTCATCGCATCCACGCGGTTGGTGGTGATGTCCATCTCGAAGAGCGAGCCGTTGCCCGCGCCGAGATCGTAAATGCCCTCAACGGCGATTCCGCGCAGCGTTAGGTCTTCGGCGAGTTGCGCGTCGTCAACCGGCAACTCTGGAAGATAGGCACGCAGCCATTTCGTCAGTATCTTCATGGGTAATCCTATTAGCGAGTTAGCGTGCGCTTCGCGCACACGGGCGAGTTAGCCAGTCAGCGGTTTCGTTGTCCCAATCAGGGTTCCAGCTTTCCTAACAGTCCGTTAATCAGCTTTGCGGTTTCCGTCGCCAGGTCAAGTAATCTTCCGGCGGAATCCTTGTCAATGAAACCCATGTTGCTAGCCAAATCATTCTGCGTCTCGAACTCATACAAGGCGCCTCGCGCGGAGCCAAGAGCCCTCTGCAACTCCGCATCCGTCAATCGTCCATGGCCATCGGCAATATGGCTCGCCACCGACACCGCGGACCGCCGCATCTGCATTCGCAAACCAAAGGTTTCGGACTTGGGAAAATCTTCAGTATGCAGATAAACCTGGCGAGCCAACTCCATCGCCTTCTGCCAAACGTGCAAATCGCGAAAATGTCGAGTTCTGGGCATAACCGCCCTCTCTTCCCTCGCCGCGCCAACTTGTTAAGTCGCAAATGCGCGCTCACTCAACGCTAACTTGCTAACTCGCAATTGTGCGCGTAGCGCACGCTAACTTGCTGCATCAATCGAAGACAAACCTTCTTCACGCAAACTGGCTCAAGAACCGCATGTCTCCCGCGAACAGCGACCCAATCTCACTAATCCCATACTTCATCATCGCAATCCGCTCCACGCCCATCCCAAACGCGAAGCCGGAGATCTTCTTCGGATCGTACCCCGGCTGCTTCTCCGCCGCGAAGGCAAAGACCACCGGGTCCACCATGCCGCAGCCCAGCAGCTCGATCCACCCCGACTGCTTGCACTTACGGCAGCCTTTTCCTCCGCAAAAGATGCAACTGATCTGCACATCCGCGCTCGGCTCCGTAAACGGAAAGAACGACGGGAAGAAGCGCGTCTTCACGGAGGAGCCGAAGAGCGCCTTCATGGCGTGGTCGAGCGTGCCCTTCAGGTCGCTGAAGGTGATGTTGGTGTCCACGCAGAGGCCCTCCACCTGGTGAAAAATCGGCGAGTGGGTGGCGTCGGCCGCGTCGTTGCGGTGCACCTTGCCGGGAATGACAATCCGCACCGGCGGTGGCTGCGATTCCATGGTCCGCATCTGGACGGGCGATGTATGCGTGCGCAGCAGAAGCCGGTCGCGCCGCGGCCTCCGGTCTTGAGAGGCCACCACCAGCGTGTCTTGCGTATCGCGTGCCGGATGGTCCGGCGGAAAGTTCATGCACTCGAAGTTGTAGTAGTCGGTTTCGACCTCCGGCCCCACGCCCACCGAGTAGCCCAGCGCCGCAAAGACGCTCACAATCTCATTCATGGTGCGGGTAATCGGATGCTCGGCGCCTGTCAGCCGGCGCGTCCCCGGCAGCGTGATGTCGATGGCTTCAGCCTTCAGCGCCGCGTCCGTCGGCCCCGCGCCGAGCGCCGCGTCCAGCAGCCCTTCCACGACTGCCTTCAGGGCGTTGAAGCGCAGCCCCAGCGCCTTCTTGGCCTCGGCAGGCGCAGCCTTCAGCCAGCGCCCGGAGACTTCGTTGAGCCGCCCCTGCTTGCGCCCCAGCCATTGCAGCTTGAAGGCCTCCACAGCCGCTTCGCCGTCAAGCGCTGCCGCGGCCTCGCGCGCCTGACGCTCCAGCCGGGCAAACGCCCCGTCCAGCGCGGCCTCGTCAAATGCCGTTAAATTGGGAATCTCTTCGTTCATATGCGGTAACAGCAGGATAAATCACCCACCCCTGCTGCCCGCGATCAAAGTAAGCTATGAATTGGCGACATCACGCCGGAACCGCCATCCGCATCACCTGCGTCCGCGGTTCCGGAATCGGCAAGCCATCCTCGCGCATTCCTTCAATGTGGAATTCAATGCCTTCGCGCAGCAACCGCTCCGTCTCCTCGAAGGTATCAGCCGCCACGCCCAGCCCCGGCAGGTCCGGAGCGTAGGCGCTCCAGCCGTTCGATGTTCTCTCGAAGACAGCCGCATATTCCTTCATTTCAATCCCGCCTGTTTGAGAATGTTGCTGTAGGTTCCCTTGTCCATCTCCTGCGAAGGGTGACCGGCTACAGTCACTCGTCCCAGCTTCACCGGGTGCTTGAATTGGCGATGGCTGCCCTTTTGCCTGACATGAAACCAGCCATCCTCCTCAATCCGCTTCAGCACGTCGCGTACTTTCATGCCACCGGCCCAACTTGTGTACCTGATTATACCCCTTTTGCCCGGCGGGAATGTCCTGCCGGCGAGTGCCTTCCTCTCTCACACCGAATGCTTCTCGCAGGCTCCCCAGGGCGTTTTCCGCCGCCCGCCGTCCCACCCTTCGTGACAACCAGGGAACGGCTGCGATATAAACATCTATACAGCACATTCAGGCGCCGGGCTGTTATCTTAAGGCCAGGACAGCCGCCCCAACATCAGAAATTCATCGCGAGGGGGAGATCCGAGGGCTATGACGACTGCTGTCGCTGGGAAGGGTTTGGAAGGGATCGTCGCGGCGAACTCCGGAATCTGCTGGATTGACGGAGAGGCGGGGGTACTGTCCTACCGGGGAATCGACATCCACGAGCTGGCCGTGAATTCGACCTTCGAGGAGACAACCTACCTGCTTTGGAATGGAATTCTCCCCAACGAACTCGCCCTGCGCGAGTTCCAGTCGCAACTTTCGCTGGCCCGGGGGCTGGACTTCCGCATCGTGGATATGATGCGCGGCATCCCCGCCTCGGCCACGCCCATGGAAGTCCTGCGCACGGCCGTCTCCGCGCTCAGCTTCTACGACGCCGATGAAAAGGACAACTCGCACGACGCCAACGTGCGAAAGTGCTACCACCTGACCGCGCAGATGGCCATGATCGTGGCCATCTACGACCGGCTGCGCAAGGGCCTCAGCGTGGTGCCGCCCGACCGCTCGCTGAATCACGCGGCCAACTTCCTGTGGATGCTGAACGGCGTCAAACCCTCCGAGACCGCCGTGAAGACGATGGATCTGGCTTTGGTGCTGCACGCCGAGCACGAGTTGAACGCCTCCACCTTTGCGGCGCGGGTCATCGCGGCCACGCTGGCAGACGTCCACTCGGCGGTCACCGGCGCCATCGGCGCTCTCAAGGGGCCGCTGCACGGCGGAGCCAACGAGGGCGTCATGCGAATGCTCTACGCCATCGACAAGGCCGGCGAGGACCCGGTCGAATACGTGAAGAACATGCTGGCCGCCCGGCAGAAGATCTCCGGCTTCGGCCATCGCGTCTACAAGACCGAGGACCCGCGCGCCACCCACCTGCGCAGGATGAGCGAACAGCTCGGCAAGGACGCCGGAATTCCCAAGTGGTTCGAGATCTCCCGCGCCATCGAGCTCTACATCAATGCCGACAAGAAGCTGAACGCCAACGTGGACTTCTACTCGGCCTCGACCTACGCGACCTTGGGCATCGACATCGACCTCTACACGCCGATCTTCGCCATCAGCCGCATCGCCGGCTGGGCCGCGCACATCATCGAGCAGTTGGACGACAACCGCCTCATCCGCCCCCGCGCCGAGTACATCGGCCCGCCCTACCCCGCGCCCTATATTCCGATGGAGGAGCGCGGGTAGCAGCTCGGATCCTATCCAGGGAGTGTTTGGTCAAGCTCCGGCCGATCCTGCCGCGCCTTCCACAGCAGATACAGCCCCCAAGCCGACAACGTGCAACTGTCACGGATGATTCCGCTCAGCATCATCTCCTCGAACTCGGCAATAGGGACGGAGCGGACGATGAGGTCGTCCTCTTCGGCGTCGGGTTGCCGGGAGGCTTGGGTAAGGCCGGTGGCCAGGAAGACGTGCTGGCGCTGGCGGGTGAAGCCGTAGGCGATCCAAAGGCTTCCCAGGTGGGTCATCTGCGCGGCTTCCAGGCCGGTTTCCTCCCGAAGTTCGCCGCGGGCCAGGCTCTCGGGGTTTTCGACTTCCATCTCCCAGCCCCCCTGCGGCAACTCCAGCGCCCGCTCCTGAATGGTGTAGCGAAACTGCTCGACCAGCCAGACGCGGCCCTGCTCGATGGGAAGGATGATCGCCGCATCGTGCTTCTCCACCACGCCGTAAAGCCCAAGCTCTCCGTTGGAGCGGAGAATCTCGTCCTCGCGCACGCGCATCCAGTGGTTGCGATAGACCTCAAAGGTCGAAAGGGTTGTGATCGAGCGGCCGGCAATGGGCGGAGCGGTAGCGGTAGCCATACACGATCATCTTAGCCCCGGCGGGCCAATCCAGCTTTACATTGACATGAATTCTGGGCAATGGAAGTAACCGCGCATCGTCGCGCGAGTACCGAGGTAGCGGGCGGATAATCCGGGCGGAGGAACGCTCCGATGGTGCGCTCAGCTCAAGCGAAACCCGCGCTATCGGTCAAGGAGACGAGGCAGCCCGTCATGGCCGAGGGCTCCTGAGCGGCTCGTCGAACTTATCGCCTGTAATAGCGGGGAATTCAACGATTATGGTCATACCCGTTAAATGTACCTTATGAATCACATCGGGACCGACAATAAGTGCGCCTCCATCGAGCTCAAAAGGCTCAACCTTCAGCTCCCCGCGCACTCTACACTCTGCGCTGAAAGGGTGTTCCGAATAATACATTTCCACATGTTCTTTGTGGTAGTGCTCGTCTTGCGGTGCTTCTTCGTTGGCGAATGAAACGGCGAGAGGGCCCCGATACTTATCGCCTGTACTTGCGTGGCTGAAGTCCTCCGAAAGGCACACGCCATTGGGTTCGGCAGGTCCTGAATGTTTCCAGTCGCCTTTGATTCGCTCTTCACGCTTCGGATTTCTTCCCTTGGTTGAGAGAGATTGAAAAAGCTGCTCGCTCATTATCTCCGGTGCGATGATCTTGACATCTTGCCGTGTGTTCATCTCGAAATGACGACCCACCTCTGAAAGAGGTATTGACAACACCCGTTCCATTTCTTCTCCTTTGTACCCGAACGAATCAGTCTACATCTGCCACCTCTGCACCCAACTTACATTTCTCCCGCATCCGGTACTGCCGCAGCCGCCCCACCAGCGACGCCGGACCGCTCACCGCCAGTCGCACCAAGTTGCCTTCGTACTCCCGGCGATGCACGATCATCCCCGCTTCGATGGCCGCCAGCACCGCGCCCTCCTGCTGAGGAACGCGCAACTCGGCGTCGATCAGCGGATCGGAGCGCAGCGCACGGTCGATGGCCACAAGCAGCGCCTCCACGTTCTCGCCGGTGCGCGCCGAGACGGCCACTTCGCCGGTGGACTGCGATCTCTCCAGCACTCCCAGCCGCTCATGCTCGCCCAGCAGATCGATCTTGTTCAGGACCTCGACGCGCGGCTTGCCCAGGCAGTCGAGCTCGCCGAGAACCTTTTCCACCTGCGCCTTTTGCTCTTCGCCATAGGTTGAGTTGGCGTCGCGGATGTGCAGCAGCACCTCGGCCTGCGCGACCTCTTCCAGGGTGGCGCGGAAGCTGGTCACCAGCGTATGCGGCAGGTTGCGGATGAAGCCGACCGTGTCCGACAGCAAAACCTTGCGGCGGCTGGGCAACTCGATCGCCCGCAGCTTGGGATCGAGCGTCGCAAACATCTTTGGCGACTGCAAAACCTGTGCCCCGGTGAGCTGGTTGAAGAGCGTGCTTTTTCCGGCGTTGGTGTAGCCCACCAGAGCCACCGTGGGAACTGGGACCGACTCGCGGCGCTGGCGCTGCTGCTTGCGAACGCGCCGAACCGAATCGAGTTCAAATTTCAAATGGTCGATGCGCCGCTGAATCTGGCGGCGATCGGTTTCCAGCTTGGTTTCGCCGGGGCCGCGGGTGCCGATGCCGCCGCCCAGCTGCGACATCGCCTTGCCCTTGCCGGTAAGGCGCGGCAGCATGTACTCAAGCTGCGCCAGCTCCACCTGCAACTTGCCCTCGCTGGTTCGGGCGTGGCGGGCAAAGATATCCAGAATCAACTGGGTACGGTCCAGGACGCGACAGGGCAGCGCGGCCTCCAGGTTGCGCAACTGGGTGGGCGACAGATCGTGGTCGAAGAGCACCAGATCCGCCTCGACCGAGGCGGCGATGGCGGCGATCTCCTCGACTTTGCCTGCGCCAATGAGAGTGGCCGGATCGGGACGGGGGCGGCGCTGGAGCAACTCGGCAGCTACCACACCGCCGGCGCTGGAAACCAGCTCGCGAAACTCGGCCAGCGACTCCTCGGCGTCCAGTTCGGTGGAGGATCGCGCCTGCGCGGCTCTGGCCCTGGAAGCGCCTGAAGCCGGCAGAGCGACCGACTGCGGCGCCTGCTCGCCGATTTCGCCTTCGGAGGAAGACAACTCCGCGTACGTCGCCGCGTCCCGCGCTCCAGCCTGTGCCGCACGGCGGGCGCGGGAGCGGACGCCCAGCTCCACACCCACCAGGACCGCTCGCTCGGATCGGTCCCCGGCTCTGCTCTGCTCGATAGCCAACTGAAGCCGCTTCCCGCCGGTTATCGCGGCTCCCCGGCGGATGAGGGAGAGGGAACCACAGCCGGGCCAAGGCCAGTGCCCGCCGCCGGGCGGTAGTCGCCATGAAGCACGGCCCGGTTGCTCACCACCGTCGAAATGGCATGTTTGAAGATCAACTGCTCCTGGCTGTTGTTCTCCAGAAGCACGGAATACTTGTCGAAGGAGCGGATCTTTCCGGTGAGCTTGACGCCGCTGACCAGGTAAACCGTGATGGGGGTCTTGTCCTTGCGGACCGTGTTCAGGAAGGTGTCCTGAATGTTTTGTGCCGGCTTGGTTTCCATTTGCCGATCTCCTGCTCTCTTTTGGGGGGTTGGACGCAGTCTCTCAATGGGGCGCGTCATCCTGCAAATCGGCGGAAGCAGCCCCGGAAGCCCCGGAGCCGCCAATTCCCGCAATGTGAATACAATATAAGGCTTTGCAAACCTTTTCAAGCCTGAGATGACAATTCTCTCTGCAAGGCTAGTTTCCGGGCTTTCGGCATGGGACGCGGCCCTCACGGAGGCTGCTAGCATAGTGGTGTGAAAGCCGAGACAAACCCGCTTCCACAGCCCGCCGCAAAAGCCCAGCCGGTGCCCATGCTGGACCTCAAGCGCCAGTACCGCCCGCTGCACGATGAGCTTCTGGACGCAGTGGGGCAGGTGCTTGAAGCGCAACAGTTTATTCTTGGCGATCCGGTGGCGGCCTTCGAGCGGGCCGCGGCGCTGCAGTTGGGAGTGGCGCACGCCGTGGGCTGTTCGTCAGGTACCGACGCCCTCTGGCTGGCGCTGGCCGCCGCCGGCGTTGGACCGGGCGATGCGGTCATCACCACGCCATTCAGCTTCTTCGCGTCCACCAGCGCGATTCTCCGCGCCGGAGCCGCGCCGCTCTTTGCCGACATTGAACCCACCACTTTCAACCTCAGTCCGGCAGCCGTGGATGCGATCCTCTATGGACCACAGGGCCGTGCTGTCAAGGCCATCCTCCCCGTCCACCTCTACGGCCAATGCGCCTCCAAGGAGTTTTTCCTTCGCATGGGGCGGGAGCATGCCGTCAGGATCATCGAGGACGCCGCGCAGGCCTGGGGCGCAGGATGGCGGGATACCAAAGCCGGCGCTCTCGGCGATGCCGCCGCCTTCAGCTTTTATCCCACCAAGAACCTCAGCGCGGCCGGCGACGCCGGCATGGTCGCCACCAATTCAGATGACGTGGCCGAGCGGGCGCGGATGCTCCGCCAGCACGGAATGCGTCGCCGCTACTACCACGACGAGGTTGGCTGGAACGCGCGCATGGACGGCCTCCAGGGCGCGATTCTCGCGGTCAAGCTCAAGTACATCGACGGCTGGAACCACGCGCGGCGCACGGTGGCCCGGCGCTATCACGCGCTCTTCCATGCGGCGGGGCTCGTGGAGGCTGGACCGTACCCCGTCCACGGCGTCGTCCTGCCCCACGAGGTGCCCGGCTCGCGCCACGTCTGGCACCAGTACGTGATTCGCACCCCCCGCCGCGACGCGTTGCGCACCTTCCTCACCGAACGGAAGATCGGCTCGGAGATCTACTACCCCGTCCCGCTGCATTTGCAGGAGGCGCTGAAGAGCCTGGGCTACGGCGAAGGCAGCTTCCCCGAAGCGGCACGCGCCGCCCGCGAGGTCCTGGCCCTGCCCATCTTCCCCGAACTCCGCGAAGACGAGCAGGAGACGGTAGTCGGAGCGATTGCGGAGTTTCTCGACTGATCGCCGCAGTAGCGCCGCGCGACCGCGACTTTAGCTCGCTCGCAAAGAGATGGCTGTCCCTAGTCCCTGTCCCCTCCCGTGCCGTATGCTTATTCTGAGGAAATTGTGCGATGACCTTGCTCGACGCTCCTGAATTTGACGAAGTTCGTGATCGCCGCCGGCGTGAGATTTTATGGAGCGCGGCGGGGCTGCTGCTTGTGCTCTTCGTGAGCTGGTGGCTGGTGGCCGGCCGCCCGGTGGATTTTCCCTGGAACTGGAACAACCACCTGCGGGGTAGAATGGCGGCGAACCGCTTCCTCACCGCAGTCGAAAAGAACGACCTGCCCGCCGCCTACGCCATCTGGCTCCACGATAAGGACTGGCGGCAGCATCAGGCCGAGAACAGTTCCTACGACTTCGATCGCTTCCAGCAGGACTGGAGCTCCCAGAGTCCGGACAACGAATATGGCGCCATCCAGAGCCACAAGATAGTGGCGGCCCGGATGTACGGCAACGTCCTTCTGATGGCCGTGATGATCAACGGGAGGAAGAGCAAGGCGCTCAACCTGGACTGGGATCCCAAGACCGGCCAACTGAACTTCTCGCCGCCGGATGTGGAGATTTACCTGGGACCGTAGGGAGAAAGCAAGCGCGGTTCACGGGGAACGAAACTCGCCTCCCGGATCTCGAAATCGAGACCCGAGGTGTGTGGCGGATTGGTTTTATCCAGCCGACTCCGCATTTCTGAGCGCCTCCAGCGTCTTCTCCAGGCTGGCGGCGTCTTCCACATTCAGCGACTTTTGCGCCGGGTCAATCTGCTTCAGCAGGCCGCAAAGCACCTGTCCTGGAGCCAGCTCGATGAAGGTCTGCGCTCCCGCCGCGATCAGCGACTTCACGCAATCCACCCAGCGGACCGTGCCGGTAACCTGGCGGGTCAGCACGTCGCGAACCTCCGCGGCGATAGTGACCATCTCGCCGGTGACGTTGGCGGCCACCGGGATGCGCGGATCGGCCAGTTCCAGGGAACCCAGAACTCGCGCCACTTCTTCCTCGGCGGGCTGCATCAGGGCGCAGTGGAAGGGCGCGCTCACCGGGAGCATGACCGCCCGGCGCGCGCCTTTTGCCTTGGCCAGCTCGGCGGCCTTCTGGACTGCGGACAAGGCGCCGGAGATCACCGTCTGGGTGGGCGAGTTGAAGTTGGCGGCCGAGACGGTAAGGCCCGTCTCCTGGGCCGCTTCGGCGCACACCTCGGCCACCTGTTCCGGAGTCAGCGAAATGATCGCGGCCATGCCGCCCTGGCCGGCGGGGAAGGCCAGTTGCATGGCCCGCCCGCGCGCCTTCACGAAGCGCACGGCATCGGCGAACGAGTACGTTCCGGCGGCCACGTGGGCGCTCCACTCGCCCAGCGAGTGACCGGCGGCCAGCTCCGGCTCCACGCCATGCACCGCCAGCACCCGCAGCGTGGCGATGCTCACCGTCAGAATCGCCGGCTGGGTGTTCTCCGTCATCTTCAGTTCTTCCGCCGGCCCCTCGAAGATCAGCTTGGAGAGCGCGAAGCCGGCGGCCTCATCGGCCTCGGCGAAGGTGTCGCGGGCAACGGGATAGCGCTGGCTCAGTTCGCGGCCCATCCCAACGCTCTGCGAACCCTGCCCCGGAAAGAGAAAGGCGAGTTTGTTTTGCATTTCAGAGATGATTGTAACCCCTTGCGCCCTATCTTCCGAAACGCCTCTGCTCTCTCCCCGTGCAACAGTATCCCCTTCGGATCTGTTGCGCTTGGACTTCGAGTGCAGGCAGGATCGCCTTCCGCCACCGGCCTTGCAACCGCACGCCACCGGCCTTCTCGGCCCGCCGCGCAAAAATCCGTGCCCCATCCATCGGACGTCTTTGTTCTTGTCCGATGGGTGGGAAACCACGAACCCAACCCCGCGCTTTGTATCGGGGCACGACCGGTAGGTCAGGGCTTCAGCCCCGACTGCCGCAAACGCGCCAATAGAAAGGCCGGGCCTTACAGCCCGCGGAAAGACTCGTGCCGGGCGGTAGGCCGGGGATTTATCCCCCGCATAAGGCCGGCGGAATCACTGTTGGCACGCCGCAGTCCGTCGCCCCGCGCCGTAGGCGCAATGGTTATTAGCCCCGCGCTTCAGCGTGGGGTGGGCGAAACCAACAATTGCTCCGGAGTCCCGTAGGGACGGCGCCGGATGCCCCAGAACCTGCGCTGAGCGTAGCCGAAAGCCTGCCCTGAGCCTGTCGAAGGGTCTCCCGCCTTGGGGGCCTGGGAATCCTCGAACCTCAACCCCGCGCTTTGTTGAGAGTCGTCCACCGGCCTCGCCGGCTAAACCGTGCCGCCGGCCTCCTGGCCGGCTGTAGCGCGGACCTCTCCGTCCGCGCCCCCGTTGACCCCCCGCTTCATTCCTCAAAAAACTCCGGCGCCATCTCCCGCAGCGTAGCCAGGATTTGCGTGCTGCTGCGCCCCATCGCCGTGAGCAGCGCAGCGTAGCCGTTGACGGCATCTTGCAAATGCGGATGCGAGTGGCCGGTGGAGCGTGTGAAGTTGAGGACTATCTGCACAGCGCGCGCCGCATCAACGGCTCGGCCTCGGCCAGCCGATTGGTCGCTTTCAGCAATTGCGCGAGGTTACTGAGGCTGATGGCGACGTTGGGGTGCGCCGGTCCGTAACTCCGCTCGTCTATCTCCAGCGCCCGCCGCATCAGCGGCTCGGCCTCGGCCAGCCGGTTGGTGGCTTTGAGTAATAGCGCAAGGTTGTTGAGGGCGCCGGCGACATTGGGATGATTCGATCCAAGACTCTTCTCCGAAATCTCCAGCGCGCGACGCATCAGCGGTTCGGCCTCGGCCAGCCGGTTGGTGGCTTTGAGCAACTGCGCGAGGTTGTTGAGGCGGATAGCAACCTTAGG
The DNA here is from genome assembly GCA_049522975.1 of Occallatibacter sp. Taxonomy (GTDB): domain Bacteria; phylum Acidobacteriota; class Terriglobia; order Terriglobales; family Acidobacteriaceae; genus Telmatobacter. The sequence goes on from JBEKNI010000010.1 coordinate 89,694, forward strand.
GTGCTCTGCTCCGTAACTCCGCTCGTCAATCTCCAGCGCGCGCCGCATCAACGGCTCGGCCTCGGCCAGCCGGTTGGTGGCCTGGAGCAGTCCCGCGAGGTTGTTGAGGCGGATGGCGACCTTAGGGTGCTCCGGTCCGTAACTCCGCTCGTCAATCTCCAGCGCGCGCCGCATCAGCGGCTCGGCCTCGGCCAGCCGGTTGGTGTCCTGGAGCAGTTGCGCGAGGTTGTTGAGGCGGATGGCGACCTTGGGGTGCTCCGGGCCGTAACTTCGCTCGTCAATCTCCAGCGCGCACCGCATCAGTGGCTCGGCCTGGCCCCACTCGGCCAGTGTCTGCCAGCGCAAGCCTACCTGATTCATCAGCCACACCGCTCGCTGGTGATTCGTCTCATTCCACAGGTTAGCTAGCGCGGTGAGCGGTTCGAGCTCCCAGCGGGCTTGGACCCAGTCGATGGTCTTTTCCAAAGCGGCCTCGCGCTCCCAAGTCAGCGCATCCACCGCCTGCTGATGTGCGTCTCTCTCCGCCTCCGGGCAATCGCGCAGCATCAGTTGCTGCACCAGCCGATGCACGCGCACCAGGCGGAGCCTGCCGTCCTCCTCTTCGAGAGGCGTAAAGAGCGCCAGCCGGATCAATCGTTCGCAGAGCCCGATCCACGGATCGCTTCGTTTGCCCGATTCAGCCAGCTCGGCAAACTCCTGCGCAACCAGACTCCTGAGCCACGGCAGCGGCAGGCAGTCCGGCGGCAGCAGCGCGGCGTACTCCATGGCGCGGCGCTCGGCGGGCTCCAACCCCGCCAGTACCGGGCCGAGGACGGCGCTCAAGCGGCGTTCGTGGTTGTGGCGGCGGAGTTCGAAATCCCCTTCGCCGGCAATCTCTTCCAGGTCCTCCAGGCCCAGCGTATCGGCCGTCCTCTGGTAGCTGGAACTCTGCTTGTGGACGGCCAGCCAGGCAGCTACCAGTTCCACGGCGAGGGTGAAGCCGCCGAGCTGCCTGACGATGCGCCGGGCGGCGGCGCGTTCCTCTTCGCTATCAAACGGGCGATGCTTTTCCAGCAGGTCGAGGGCGTCGGCTTCGGGCAATTCACCGAGCGTGAGCCAGATGCCGCTCTCGCCCGTGGGAGGAGCAAGCCGCGTGGTGGCCAGCAGGTGAAGCATGGGGCCAAGCGCGGTAAGCTGGTCGGTCTGTTGCGCGGCGAGCAAATCGAGAGCCGTGACATTATCCAGCACCAGCAGGATGTGGCCGAGCCTGCCGAGCCGTTCGCGGAGGCAATCGAGGATGGCCGCGAAGTAGCTGTCGGGCGTCATCCGCTCCTGGTCGCTGATGCGGTCGCGAAAGAGCTCGCCGAGAACCAGCGCGGCGTCGCGCAGGCTGGCCTTGCCCTCGCAGGGAATCAGGAAGCGGCCGCCCGGATAGGCGCTGGCGAAGGCGTGGGCGTAGGTGAAGGCCAGCTCGGTTTTGCCGATGCCGCCCAGCCCGTGGACGCCGCGGACCACTCCGGCGCGGTCGTCCTTGAGCCGTTCGCGCAGCGAGAGAAGCTCCTCCAGGCGGCCGGAGAATTTCTTATTGTAGGGCGGAACCGTGGTTTGGCTTTCGGCTGCCCTGTGGACCTGCTGGGCGCGCTCATCCAGATCGCGGGCCAAGTCGGAGAGCACGCGGCGCAAATCCTCGCGGCGAAGCGCAAGAATGCCTTCCTCGGAGAGCGGTTTGACGAAATCCGACGTGATCTGCCGGCGATCGCGCATTTGCCGCACGATGGGCGATGCGGCGGCGACAAAGCTGTCGTAAGGCGCGGGCAAGCCGCACAGCTCGGCGACATGGCGCGCCACTTCCTCTTCACCCAGCATCTTCTGCTCGCCGAGGCCCGCGACCTTGCCGACGAAGCCCGGCACTTCGACGAAGTAGATGGGCGCTGCTCCGGCGGAGAGGATGTGCTTGGCGATTTCGGTATCGATCCACGCCTTCCATTCGCGCCGGCACCACTCGCTGGCGAAGTAGTGTGGCGAGAGGAACGCGACGAAGAGCCGCGACTTGGCAAGCCCCTCGCTGAAGATGCGATGCCGCCAGTCGTCCAGGCTGCGGATCTCGTCCCTGTCGAAGAAGGGTTTCAAAGGCCGGCCGGGGGCGAACTTCTCATGTTCGGCCTTGAGTTCCTCAAGAAATCGCGTAATCCAGCCGTCCGCATTGTCGTTGCGGGCGTAGGAGACGAAGAAATCGAATTGGTCTGAGTCGGGGGAGGGCTTCGTACTGGCTAAATCAGGCATGGGGACTCGCATTCGCCGGTTGCAGCCGAGCATAACATAGGCGCCCCGTCGCCCGCAGCTCGGCACCAGCAGCTAGGTGCCCGCGCCGTAGGCGCAGTGGTTATTAGCCCCGCGCTTCAGCGTGGGGTTAGCGAAACCATAAATTCATCCGGAGTCCCGTAGGGACGGCGCTACTGCCTCAGGCCAGGCACCCCAGAGCCTGCCCAGAGCCAGTCGAAAGCCTGCCCTGAGCAACGTCGAAGGGGGTCTCGCCTTTGAGACCTGGGAGATCACCGCAGGCAGCTTGCAGATAATTTGCCACCCCGCGCGGATGATAGAACCAGTCGCAAACGCGAGGCCCAAATGACCACCCTACAATCTCCAACCCGCGCAATCTTAGTCCCTAGTCCCTCGTCCCGAGTCCCTAGTCCCTGCTTTCTGTTCTCCGTTTCTTCTCCCCCAAATCCGCATCAAAAATCAAAAAAAACGCTGTGGAGCACAGTTTCTGTGCTCTCCATAGCTCGTAACGTTCAATAAATCAACGACTTGCATTTTAGTAATGTTGACGAATCAGTAACTGCAAACCCCGTTTTTTGCCCTCCTTTTGGCCCCAAAAGAGGCCATTATGGCCAGAAAAGCCCGCTATTCTTGCCAATTTCTACGCACTCGTGAAACGACCCAAGTTCAGTTCCAGCGGCTCTTGTCGTTGGGGTCGTCCTCGATTGGCCGGCCGTTCGAGTCGAAGCGGACCGTGCGCCCCTGGCGGCGCATGTAGACCTGGAACTTGCGCGCGGCGCGGCGGCGCTTCCAGCGGTAGTAGCGGTTGCGCAGGCCGTACCATCGCTCGCTCAAGCCGAACGAGAGCCCCCGCCGCGGAGCCAAGCGGATAAAAAGCAACCCCGCCAGCGCTCCGCCCAACTGGGCAAAGGCGTACATGCTCTCCTCGCTGAAAACCATCGCAACCGCAACCAGCGCGTAGATCGCCGCCAAGTAGCGCGCCTTGATGCCCATGGGCAGGGGGAAGAGCATGAATTGCACGTCCCCATAGTGCACGCCGATGGCCGCCAGCAGACCGAAGATGCCGCCGAAGCAGCCGGTGAGCGGAATCGCGGGCAGCGCAAAGCCCAGCGTTTGGCTGCACGCATAGATTGCCGTCGCTGCGGCGGCCGTTCCCAGCACGGAGGTGACGTAGAGTCCCGTCACCCAGTTCGCGCCGCGATAACTCTCCAAGAATCCGGCGAGGAACCAGAGAGAGAGCAGCTCGAAGAGTGCGCTCCACAGGGTCGGATGGACAAGGCTGTAGGTCAGCGGCTGCCAGAGAGAGCCGTGCAGGAAGTCGGCGGGAGTGAATTGAAAGGAATCGGCGATGGCGCGGACAGCGGGCGCGGCGGCCATCTGGATCAGAGCGAGGAGAAAGTAAGCCGCAAGGTTCCACAGAATCAGGCGGCGTGTTGCGCCGCGGAATTCGGGGAAGGCGAACGGAGTGGAGCCAAAGCGGGGCATCGTCAGTCTCAGGGTAAACCGCGGAGCGGGCGGATGTCATGGGCTGGCGCGAATGAACTCCCGCCCACCACTCGTGTAAACTCGGCTGCATGAGCAGATTCCGTATTGCCGCGGTCATTCCGGCCCGGCTCGCCTCCACCCGGCTCAGCCGCAAAGTGCTGCGCGAGATCGCCGGCCGCCCGATGGTCGAGTGGGTCTGGCGCGCCGCCTCGGCCAGCGGCCTGATGGACCCCGTCGTGGTGGCCACGGACTCCGGCGAGGTGGCCAGCGTCTGCCGCAAGCGCAACATTCCCGTGGCGATGACCTCGCCGGAGTGCCCCAGCGGCTCGGATCGCGTGAGAGAAGTGGCCCGCCAGATCGACGCGGACATTTATGTCAATATCCAGGGCGACGAGCCAATGCTGACGCCGGAGTTTTTTCCGCCCATGCTGGCGCTCTTTGATCGTCCGGAAGTCGAGGCGGCTACACTGGCCGTTCGCTGCCCGCCGGAGGAGTTCGCCAACCCCAACGCCGTGAAGGTTGTAACGGCTCTGGACGGCCGGGCGCTTTACTTTTCACGGGCGACAATCCCGTTCGACCGCGATGGCTCGGGCTACACCGGCTACCGCAAGCACCTGGGGATCTACGCCTACCAGAAGGCCGCGCTGGAGCGCTTTGCGGCGCTCGCTCCCTCGCCGCTGGAGTTGGTCGAGCGGCTGGAGCAGTTGCGCCTGCTCGAGAATGGTATCGGCCTCTACGTGGCTGAAGCGCCCGCCGACACCATCGGCGTGGACACCGAGGCAGATTTGCTGCGTGCCGAGGCGGTGTTGCGGAAACGTTGGGCGCGATAGACGATGGACGGTCGAGATTCGTGGTCTCCCGCCTTTCGCGAAGTGCACGAAAGGATAGGGGCACGGAGGATTCGCTTCAGATTCGACATTCGACCGAGGATGAATCCGAATTGCGCGCAAGAACCGGGTAGCGTCTCTGCCGGCAGATAAGCGACCATGGTTCTCATGAGCGGCAAACCTCTACGCGCGCAGGCTAACAGTACGGCAGCGGCAATGGACCCCGAAGCCGCGTGGCGGCTAGTTCTGAGCCGCGATCCGGCGGCTAAATTTTTTTATGCGGTCTCGACCACTGGCGTCTTTTGCCGTCCAGCCTGTTCGAGCCGCCGGCCTCTGCGGGCGAATGTGCGCTTCTTCGACTCGGTCGAAGCGGCGCGCGCCGCCGGCTTTCGCCCCTGCAAACTCTGCAAGCCAGAAAGCGCCGCGCAGGGCAGTTCATTGCAGAAGGTTCGCGCCCACATCGAGGCCCATCTCGACCGGCCGGTTTCGCTGGCCGAGCTGGGCCGGATGGCCTCTCTCAGCCCCTTCACCGTGCAGCGGAGATTCAAAGCGGCTCTGGGTGTCACTCCGCTGCAATATCAGCGCGCCCTGCGGGCTGCCAGCCTTCGCCGGGCGCTCAAACAAGGAGAGACCGTGACCAACGCAATCTACAACGCCGGCTTCGGCTCATCCAGCCGCGGCTATGAGGGCGCGCAACTGGGCATGACGCCCGCGCGATTTGCCGCCGGGGGCCGTGGCGAGCGGATCGGTTATACCACTGCCCGCTCCCGCTTCGGCTGGCTCGTGTTAGGCTCGACGGCGCGCGGGCTCTGCTGGCTGGCCCTGGCGGCTACATCGGCCGAGGCGGAGGCGAGCCTGCGCGCGGAGTTTCCGCTGGCGATCCTGAAGCGCGATTCGTCGTTGGCCGCGCTGGTGGATGCGGCGCTGGGCGCGGTAGCCGGACCGGCACATCCATCTGATACAGAGGCCGCGCCTCAGCCCCCTCTGGACCTCCGTGGGACGGCCTTTCAACTGCGTGTGTGGCAGGCGCTGCGCCAAATTCCGCGCGGCGAGACACGCAGCTACAGTCAGTTGGCGCGGGAGCTGGGCGAGCCGAAGGCGACCCGCGCCGTGGCCCGCGCCTGCGCCAGTAATCGCGTGGCGCTGGTGGTGCCGTGCCACCGTGTCGTGGGGGCGAGCGGCGCTCTGACCGGCTACCGCTGGGGCGTGGAAAGAAAACGGCAACTGCTGGAGGTCGAGGGCGCGAGAGCATCTTCACTGCTCTCGTAATGCGGGGATCGTTGTTTCGCACCCCTGCGGCCGGGAAGAGTCGCACGGACGGGGCACGGCGCTTCTTTGGGCTATGGCGCCAGACAGCAACGGCCTCCGCAGATGCGGAGGCCGTCGTGCGTTTGCGTGAAGCCCTGATGCTTACTTCAATTCGCCGTTATCGCCCATGGTGATGCCACCCGGGCCCGCGTTCTTCTTCTCCTCGTTGGCCTTGCGCGTGCCCATGGCCTTGTTGCGCCAATCCTCGGCCGCGGCCACATCGGCCTTGACCGCATCCGGATTGCCGTAGTCCACATCGGCCTTGCGCCGGTAGACCAGGTTCAGGTAGGCCATGGCGTCGTCGTAGTTGGGCCGGTTGGCCACCGCCTGGTTGAGATACTGGAGGGCTTCGTCGACCAGCGGTCCATTCAGCTCTTTGAGCGGCTCCATGACGTTCTTGGGCGCCTTGACGTTGCCCGCGCCGTCATCGTTGATTCCGGCGGGCACCAGCGCGTTCAGAGTGTTTGTGTGGGCCGCCATCCAGTCGATCACGCCCACCGTGTAGGCCGCCTCGGGATCCTTGGGGTCCTCGGCAAGAACCTTCTTTTGCCACGCCTTGGCATCATCCAGCTTTTTGATCTGGAAGTAAATCCCGGCGATCTGCTTCATGCTGTTCACATCGTGGGGGTCCTTGGTCAGAACCTCCTGAAAGATGTCAATGGCCTGCTGCGCGGTTTTCATGTTGTCCGGCGAATCGAGCCCGGGCACTACGTTCTGGGCCAGCGCGGTCGCCAGGTAGCTTTTGGCCATGGGCAGGCTAGGATCCAGCTGCGTGGCCTTCTGGAAGTGGTCGATGGCCTCTTCATAATGAGTGCCTTTGTACGCTTCGACTCCCTTGTTCAACTGGTCACGGGCTAAGAGGCGGTTGCAGCCGCTCATGGAAAGCGCCATGCCGGCCAAGGCAACCGCGAGCACCGTAAAACGTGCTGGTCGATTCATGTTCTTTGTCCTTCTCCTTCATGCGCCCGGTTCTCGGCCGCGCGCCTGGAATCTCAAGTTCGACTGGCATCGGGCGGGGAGCGCCGAAACCAGGATGGAAAGATTGTACTCCTGTTTCCGCCCGGATGAACCGCTTTCAGAAAGCGAGCTCGGCACGCTATTGGCCGGCCATGATCCTGGGCGTCATCAAGCCGATGTGATCGACGTTCGCGGCGCGGCCCGTGTCGATGACCTCGGCTATGTAGCGAAAGTCCAGATTGTGCTTCGGATCGTCGTCGCCCTTGACAAACATGATGCGCTCGGCGCGATTGGCGTAGATCTCGGTCAGGCGAGTCTGCAGCTCTTTCAGGGCCGCCGGTCCGCCAACGCCATTCAGCACGCTGGTTTCGTTGATCTTGTAGCAGGGCGGCAGCGTCGGCGCCGACGAGGCGCATTCACCGCTCCGGGTGGTCAAAACCTGCACCACAATCGTGCGGTCGGTCGGGTTTTGCTGCTGCGGGTTCTTGGGCGGCTGGGGCACCAGCGCGTCCAGGCCCTTGGGCGTCACGGGCACGATGACCATGAAGATGATCAGCAGCACCAGAAGAACGTCAATCATCGGCGTAACATTGATGTCGGACATGCTTCCGCCCGACGATCCCATTGTCATTGACATGGCTAAAAGACTCCTCGTTTGCTCGAACTCGTTCAAGTGACAGCGCTACTGCAATTCTACTGCCCGGCCATGATCCTCGGGGTCATCAGCCCGATGTGATCGACGTTCGCGGCGCGGCCCAGATCGATGACCTCGGCAATGTAGCGGAAGTCCAGATTATCTTTCGGATCGTCGTCGCCCTTGACGAACATGACGCGCTCGGCGCGATTGGCGTAAATGTTGGTGAGACTGGCCAGCAACTCTTTCTGGGCCAGCGCTCCGCCGACACCATTGAAGACCGTCTGGTCGTTGATCTTGTAACACGGGGGAGTTGACGGCGCCGACGAGGCGCATTCGCCGCTCTTGGCGGTAAGAACCTGCACCACGATGGTGCGGGGCTGTAGCTCCGGATGGATGTCGGTGGTCTTGGGCGGCTGGGGCACCAGTGCGTCCAGGCCCTTGGGAGTGACCGGCACGATCACCATGAAGATGATCAGCAGCACCAGAAGAACGTCAATCATCGGCGTAACATTGATGTCGGAGATCTTTCCGCCCGACGTTCCCATTGTCATTGCCATGGCTCAACCCTCCTCCCCTGCTTGAGATCGTGAAGCGGATAGCGCGCGAGAGAAAAAATCACTCGCCGCCGAGAGCGCCCGGTTCCTTCTTCTGGGTCAGCAACCCTACATCTTCCACGCCTGCGGTGCGCACCGCGTCGATGGCGTTTTCCACCGCCAGATACTGCGCGCGGGCATCGGCCCGAATGTAGATGGTCTTGCCGGGCTTGTCAGCCAGCTTCTCGCGAACCTGGACGCCAAGCTCTTCGATGGTCGTCTTGTTCTGCCCCAGGAAGACATCCCCGTTGCGGGTGACGGCTACCACAACGGCGTCTTCCTTGTCGGCATCCGGCATGGCTACGGGATTTTCCACCTTGGCCATTTCGATCTGCACCTTGTTTTGGAGCATGGGTGTGATGACCATGAAGATGATCAGCAGCACCAGCATCACGTCCACCATGGGCGTGACGTTGATAGTGGAAGTGACCTTGCTGCCCTCGTTGCGAACTGAGATTGCCATTGTCTGGACTCCGTTGCCTGTCAGTTTTTTGATCCGGACGGCCTCCGGCGCTAGCCGGAAACTACCCAGTGGGACGAGATTGAATCCGGCGGGCAGGAGAGAGTGCTCACTCTCCCGCCCAGCCGGGCTTCCCGCTCTCGCCCGCAGCCGCCTAGCCTAGCGCTTATGGCTCTGCTTGATGAAGTAGTCGATCAGTTCGCTGGAGGAGTTGTCCATCTCCACGTCGAAGCTCTCGACACGCCCGGTGAAGTAGTTGAAAGCCATAACGGCGGGAATGGCGACCAGCAAGCCGAAGGCCGTGGTTACCAGAGCTTCCGAAATGCCTCCGGCGACTGTGGCAATGCCCGAGGACTTCGCCACTGAGATCTGCTGGAAGGCGTTCAGAATTCCGACGACGGTGCCGAAGAGACCGACGAAGGGCGCCGTGGCGCCGATGGTGGCCAGGACCGAAAGGCCCTTCTTCAGCTTGGCGTGCACGATCGCCTCGGCCCGCTCTAGCGCGCGGCTGGAACTCTCGATCGTCTCCGGGCTCGCCAAGCCGCCCGAGGCGCGGAACTCCTGCAGACCGGCGGTAACCACCTCGGCCAGATGCGACTTCTTGTTGCGGTCGGCGATCTTGATCGCCTCTTCCAGCTTGCTGTCCTTCAGCGCGCCGGCCACCTTGGGAGCGAACTCGCGGGACTGCTTGCGGGCCGCGTTGAAGTACAGGTAACGGTCGATCATCACGGCCAGAGACCAGATCGACTCGATGAAGAGAAGGACGGCCACGATCTTGGCCAGAATTCCCATGTGGCCCCATAGGCCGAGCGGCGTGAAGCTGACCGTCGTCTCTTCACCGTCAAAGATGAATGCCAAGTTGGCGGCCGCGTGTGAAGCGAAATGTGCGAGTTGAGCGAGAATCACTGAATCGTTCCTCCTAAGGAGTTTTCTTGTGGACTGCAAGTTCCTTGCGGGTGCTGGGAATGCGCCTCCTTGCGGATTCGCATTCAAGTCAGGAGCAAAACCCTTCCCCCGGGAGGGCGGAAAGAGCCAAAAACATTCTTCATCCGCCCAGGGTGAAGACCACGTTCACCTGGGTCTCCACTTCCACGGGCTCTCCACTGAGCAGGTAGGGCCTATAGCGCCACGACTTGACGGCGTCAAGGGCGGCCTGCTGTAACATCTGAGGTCCGCTGATGACGTGCAGATTCTCGATCGAACCCGTCTTGGAGATAGTGGCCTGCAGCACCACCGTGCCCTGAACGCGAGCCGCCTTGGCGATGGACGGATAGACGGGCGTGACCTTCAGGATCAAGTTGCCGGCCATCACGCCGCCAGAGATGGTGATCTTCTTGGGCGGAGCTACCTGGACCTTCATCTTGGCGTCGCCGAAGATGCTGCCCATCACGCCTGAGGAACTGCCGCCGTAGTCCGATCCTGCCACGCCAAACGAAGCCACCGGCGCTTCCTTCTCCTTGGCGATCATGATGTCGTGGGGGATGCGGGTCGGAGCCGTGAGCTGGTTGTTCATCATCTCCGAATGAATCGGGGCCTGGTGGATCGCTTCGGGCGGGGGCGGCGGCGGGGGTGGCGGCGGAGGAGGCGGAGGAGCGACCAGAGCCATCGTCATCATCGCTTTGGGAAGCGCCTCGGGGTAAATCAGCGGATAGAGGATCATCAGCAGAACAGCCAAGACCTCGACGACGGTCGTCAGGACCATATAGGGACCGCTCTTGCTCTTGATCCTGTTTCCGGATGCAAATGTGGAATCTTCAAACATTGCCAGCCTCGAATCGGAGGATTGCTTACCTTATGTTTAGACACCAGGAGACTCAGAAATGTTCCCCGCATCCAAACGCTATCACAAACACGCGCCCCATTTAGATCAGAACTGCGCATCCTCTCAAAAAAACACAAACAAAGGGCGAAACTTCCGCCCGCTACGCCCTGGCGCGTTTTGCGGCCGGAAGGACCGCGGCCTTGCCTTGTCTCGCGCGCCACTCCTGCCAAGCCACCAGCATCGGCGCAGCCACGGCAATCGATGAGTAGGTACCTATGAGAATACCAACCACCAGCGCAAATGAAAAGCCCCTCAGCACTTGGCCGCCAAAAATATACAGCGAAAGTACCGTCAGAAAGGTCAGCCCGGAGGTCAGTACGGTTCGGCTCAAGGTCTGATTGATGCTGCGATTGACCACGTCGGGCAGGGATTCACGGCGGCTGAGGCGCAGGTTTTCCCGAATCCGGTCAAATACCACAATGGTATCGTTCATCGAGTAGCCCACCAGCGTCAGGATGGCCGCAATTACCGTCAGGCTGATCTCCTGGTCGGTCAGAGCGAAGGCCCCCACCGTGATGAGCGTGTCGTGGAAGCAGGCCACCACCGCCGCCACGCCATAGATCAACTGGAAACGGAACCAGAGGTAGACCAGCATCCCCGCCATCGAGTAGAGCGTGGCCAGCAGGGCCTGCCTCTCCAACTGCTTGCCCACCGTGGGGCCGACCACGTCAGTCTTGATCACGCTGGCGGGATTGGCGTAATGCGCCTGAAGCGCGTTGACGATCTGCTGGCGGCCCGCATCGAGCGAAGCTTCATTCTGCTGCTCGGGCAAGCTGATCAGCACCTCGTTGCCGTTGGGCTGATCGACGGACTTGATGGTCTGGATGCTCACATCCCCGATGCCCGCCGCCTTCATGGCCTCGCGAATGCGGTCGACGTCGGGGGGTTGGGCAAACTCGACCTGCACCTGCGTGCCGCCTTTGAAGTCCACGCCCAGCGGCACCGGACTGCCGATGCGCGCCCAATGCGTCCCCATCGAGATGAGGCCGGCCACGCTGAAGATCATAGAAAAGGCGAGGAAGTACCACTTCAACCTCAGCCAGTCCACATGTACGCCGCGAAAGAATTCCACTGGTTCTCTTCCCTTCCTCGAAGCTGGTGTCCGCTAACGGATTCCAGCTTAAGTTGAATCCCGGGCCGCCTTCAGCAGCCGCCGTTCCC
>JBEKNI010000011.1:0-106818 GCA_049522975.1 Occallatibacter sp.
GGCCAGCAGCGAAAGCCAATAGCCTGGGCTGCATTTGCTAGATCGACAAGATTGCGCCGCGTTCTTTCTTTGCGAGATGTGCGTCGAAGATGGCTCGCGAGACGAAGACGGCGGTAAACAAATTGGCCAGCAGGCCGAATGTAAGCGTCACCGCGAAACCCCTAACCGGGCCGGTGCCGACGATAAACAGGATTGCGGCCGATACGATGGTGGTGACGTGGGTGTCCACGATGGTGACCCAGGCGTGGCCGAATCCCTGCTGCACCGACGCCGCGGCGGTCTTGCCGGCACGCAACTCTTCGCGGATGCGCTCGAAGATCAGCACGTTGGAATCCACGCCCATGCCGATCGTCAGAATCACTCCGGCAATGCCCGGCAAGGTCAGCGTGGCCCCAGCGGCGCCCATGAAGCCGAGCAGGATCACCAGGTTCATCATCAGCGCCACGTCGGCGTTGATGCCCGAGCCGCGGTAATAAATGAGCATGAAGGCCATCACCACCACGATGCCCACGATGGCCGCCTTCTCGCCCTCGCGAATCGAGTCCTTGCCCAGCGACGCGCCGACAAGACGCTTCTCCAACTGCACCAGCGAGGCCGGCAAGGCGCCGGTCCGCAGCAGCTTGGAAAGCGCCGCGACTTCATCCGGTGAGAAGCTGCCGGTGATGCGCCCCGAGTCGTGAATGGGGCTCTCGATGTTGGCCACTTCCTTGACCTGGTCATTCATGACCACCGCCATGCTGCGGCCCACATTCTTGCTGGTGTATTCGTAGAAGCGCTGGCCGGCCTCGTTGGTCAGCACAAAGTTGACCTCCCGGCGGCCGGTGTTCGGATCTATGCCCGGATCGGCCGAGCGGAAGTCGTTGCCGGCCACCACCGAGGCCCGCTGCAACACGTACACGCTCTCGCCGGAGGAACCGCTCTCAATCATTCCATAGAAGTTCTTCAATTCCTCATCCGGCGGAACGCTGCCGCCCAGGCTGGCCGTGGCCTCCTGCGCGTCCTTGTAGGGACCGCCAACCACCGGGTGAATCTCGAGCCGGTTGGTACCCTGGATGATCTTCTCGATGTCGCTCTCGTTTTCCACGCCCGGCAGGTCCACCAGAATCTGGTTGTCACCCAGGCCGTAGGGAGCAATCTGCGGCTCGCTGACGCCCAGCGCGTCGACGCGGTCGCGGATCGCCTCGATGGCCTGCTCGTCGGTCTTCTTCTCCAGAGCCGCCTCGATCAGCGGCCGCATGGTCAGCGTGAAGCTGGAGTCGTTGTCGCCGGCCGCCACGTCGTACTCGTTGGAGTACTTGGACTCCAGCAGGGTGCGCGCGTCGCCCGTCTTGGCGGCCGGTGTGCCCTCCACCCGGATCACCGTGGGCTTGCCCGGATCAATCACCTTGCCCGCATCGTCCACCTTGGGTGGAAAAGGCTTGATGACCTGCGAGTAGCTCAGGTTGGCCGCCTTCAAATCCTGCTGAACGCGCGCCACTGTATTGTCGGTTTCGGCGTTGACCGCCTCCAGAACCTTCACTTGCAGGATCAGGTGAGCGCCGCCGCGCAGGTCCAGGCCCAGGTGAATGCGCTTGGTCATGGCCTCGGCGAGATCCTTGTCGGTGATGCCCTTGGGCACCCCGAAGATGCCGTAGATGCAAATCGCCAGGACCACGGCAATCAGGGCAATTTTGTTGTTGAGATTCTTCTTCATCGTCCCGTTTCTCTTCAGTGGTCGGCGATCAGTGGTCAGTGGTCAGTGTTTGTTGCCCACAATCCGCGGATTTCGATCCCGGCAGATCATTCGGCGCAAACACCGCTCACTATCCTCTGTTCACGACTCACTGTTCACTTTTCAGGATTCACTGTCCACTGTCCACTATTCACTGTCCACTGTCACCGCGGCAATCGCGTTCTTGGCCACTTCCAGCTTGATCCCATCCGGCGCCACGCGGATCACGATTCCATCGTCCTTGATGGAGACGATGATGCCGCGAATGCCGCCCGCGGTCGTCACCCGGTCGCCGTTCTTGATCTTGGAGAGCATCTCCAGCCACTGCTTCTGCTTCTTCTGCTGCGGGCGGATCATCACCAGCCACATCAGCAGAAACATGGCCGGCAACAGCAGAAGCATGGGAAGACCGCCTCCGCCGCCCGTCGGCTGCTGGAAGATAACTAAAGCCAAATTCGCTGCCACGTTCATTCCCACACTCGTCTCTTGCCCGCCCTGGGGCCGGAAAAGAACTCCAACGCCCTTCAAGGCACAGGCATATCCGGCAGCTTGCCGGGAACCCGCGAAAACTTTGTCTCCGGGAACGTTCCAGACTGGGCAGGACCGCTGATCCGGTCCGGTCCAGGCGGTGGAAGGAGGGTCCGGTTGGCGCTCACCGGGAAGTGAATTCCCGCTCCGCGCCCAAACCCGATTGCAACCCAACTGCCGTCTGCTTCCTGTTCGACACAGCCCTCCCCGGAAGCCCCCACGAAGCACGCGCCTACTCCCGCGCGCAGACTCCGGCCGGATTCCAAAAGAGTGCCTTCTTAGATAAGATACGCGCGGCCGGGGGCATGTCAAGGAGCGCCGGGGATCAGGGGTCAGGGATCCAGGGTCGGAGATCGGTCGATTTGACCCCGCGGGCGGCTTGGCGCTTCACTCTCCGCCGTTTCGCGGGGGTGATCGCGGGCTCTTACGAACCCCTTATATAACCAGTATTCATTTCTTACTGGTTCAGGTTTCTGCTTGAGTTCAGATGCTTTTGCTGGGCCGCGCCTTCCAATCGCGCGGCCACCGCCCTGAAAAGCGGGAGAGGAGGGCTGGATGAGCGTCTCTTTATCTGATCTGCTCCTTACGACTCCATTCGGTCTCGGCGCAGTCTTCATGCTCTGGGTTTTTTGGAATTTCCACAAGGCCGGCCAAAGACGGTAGGGCTGTCAACGGACGGTCGTCGTTTTGCAGCCATTTGTGCTCAGTCGCTCGGTGGCCCGTCTTTGCGACATTCTAGTCGTTGTCGCAAGGCTGGGAGACCACCTACCTCAACCAGCCTCAGTTCATCGGGAGTCGGAAGCCCGCCCAGAGCACAGTCGAATGGGACCTGTTTATGCATCCGCCGCACCTGGGGCGGAAGGCCGCGAACCCAACCATTCCTGCCTTGAAAGGGGAGCGGGTGGTTCCGCACCTCCGCGGTATACACTTTTCTTATTATGGAAATCACAGGTTGCGGTACAGCTATTGTTACGCCCTTTCGGGCGGATGGATCGGTCGATGAGAACTCGCTCAGGGCGCTGGTCAACTGGCAAATAGACTCGGGAATCGACTTCCTGGTGGCCTGTGGATCAACCGGCGAAGCGGCCACGCTCGAAGAAGATGAGTGGCTCTCCACGGTCTGCATAGTGGCCGAAGCGGCCGGCGGGCGCGTGCCGGTTTGGGCCGGATGCACTCACAACTCGACGCGCACGCTGCTGCGCCAGGCCGCAAAGCTCAAGCAGATTCGCGGCGTAGATGCCGTGCTTTCGGCCAATCCCTATTACAACAAGCCCACGCAGGAGGGCCAGTTCCAGCACTTTCTGGCCCTGGCGCGGGCGGTCTCTCCGCTTCCCGTTGCGCTCTATAATGTGCCCGGACGCACGGCGGTCAACCTCGATCCCGAGACGGTCGTCCGTCTGGCCGAGGCCGCGCCCAACATCCAGGCCGTCAAGGAAGCCAGCGGCAAACTGCCCCAGATCGCCCAACTGGTCCACTCCCTGCCGCGCGGCTTCAAGGTCTTCTCCGGCGACGATAATCTGGCTCTGGCCTCGATCGGCGTTGGCGCGCAAGGACTGATCAGCGTCGTCTCGAATGAGATTCCCGCCGAAACCAGCCGCATGATCCATGCCGCCCTGAACAACAACTGGGCTGAAGCCCGCGACCTGGAACGCCGCTACGGCCGCCTCTTCGAGGCCAACTTCTGGGAGTCGAATCCCGCGCCCGTCAAGACGGTTCTTGCTCTGATGGGCCGTTGCACGGATTGCGTCCGTTTGCCGCTGGTGCCGCCCACGGGAGCCACCCGCCAAAAGCTGGAACGTCTGGCTGGCGAACTCGGTCTGCTCAAGCATCTTCCCGCGCCCGACGGCCCGACGGAAGTTTTTTAACTGAAGAGGTTAGGGGCTGGAGAATCCATTCCAGCGTGGCAGACGACGAGCTATTCGTTGCCCGAGCGGCCCTCAGGTCAATCCGCGGATTGACCTGAGGGCCGCTCGATGTTTGCTCCCCGGCGCCGGCTGGATAGCGCCTCTGCCGAGATCGGCAATCGGTTCCGTTGGTACTAAAGATTTCAAATACTGATTACTTAAATACGGCACTTGGATTGCCCTTTCGTAGATTGTTCTCACGAAAAAATTCAAGATTCCGCCAAAACTTGTCGATGCAAAGGAATGAACGTGGATGTTAGAGAACAGGTGTCTCTCGATCGGAGAGCCGCTGTGGACAAATCGCGCGAACCCGGAATGCCCTACCCAGCGGACGAGAGGTTGCCGCGGATCGAGGACCGCGCAGAGGCGGGAAGCCGATGCGCGTACAACCGGACGAGGGGGTACATCCTCGGCGTGGAGATCGATTGCGGCGATTTTTCCTATGCGAGCCTCGCAGATCGGCTCCCCATGCTCTCCCCGAAATCCGGCGCGGGGATGTGGATGATCCCGTTCAAGGGGATTCCCGCCACGCGGGTGCCGGTCCCACTCGATTTGATCTACCTGGATGAGGACTGCCGGGTCATCGAAACTGTCGAGTTCTATCCCACCTTCCGCGTCTCGCCTTCCAGTCCGCCGGCGGCGAGTGTGCTGGCGTTGCCGGTCCACTCGGTCTTCGCGTCGCATACCCAAGTGGACGATCAGGTAGTCTTCGGCCATGTCGAGGAGATCGAGTACGAACTGGTGCAGCTTTTCGGCTCCAACGCCGCCGCCAGCACGGTGCAGGAGACTGTTACCGCGCGGCCGGAGCCCCCCCGAAGCGGCACTCTCGCTCCGGAGCACATCGAGGCTCACCCCAGCCAGGAGTTTGCCGCGGCTCAGCTAGCCGAGGGGACCGCCGTAGCTGAGCCGAAGAGCAAGCCGAAGAGCTGGCTGCAGCGGCTCTTGTCGCCCGATCCCGCGCAGCCGAGAAAGGCGCATCGCGCAACATTGCCCGGCCTCGCCGCCTATTTCTGGACCGGCGGCGCTCCCCAGGCGTACGCCATTAGCAACATCAGTTCGACGGGATTGTATGTGGTGACAGAGGAACGCTGGTACCCCGGCACACTCATTCAGATGACGCTGAAAAAACAAGGTACCCCAGGCGTGTGCCCGGAGTCGTCGATCTCCGTAATGGTCAAGGCCAGACGTTGGGGCAACGACGGCGTCGGCCTGGCGTTTGTGATCCGTGACTCGCGCAACTCGCGCAATGGAGACGCCGCCCATGCCGGCGCCATCGACCGGGAGGAACTGAATCGATTCCTGGCGCGCATTGGGCACGGCAAACGCTAACGTCCGCGAAGAGATTCCCTGACAGGCTTCCCTAACCCGCCAACGCCTTCTTCACCAACTCACTGACCACGCGGCCTTCGGCGCGGAGGCTGGCGGTTTGCAGCTTTCCCTGGACGGCCTTCATCACCGCGCCCATCTCTTTCGGCGTGGGCTGCTTGCCGATGGCGGCGGCGACTTCGGCGACAGCTTCGGAGACCAGGGCAGCGAGCGCGGCTTCGGCGAGGGCCTTGGGCAGGAACTCCTCGATGACGGCGATCTCGGCGGCTTCGGCGGCGGCCAACTCGGGGCGGTTGCCTTTGGTGAACTGCTCGATGGAGTCGCGGCGCTGCTTGATCATGGTCGCCAGGGCCTGCTGCTCCTCGGCCTGAGTCAGCATCTCGCGTTTGGCGATGGCCTGATTTTTTAGGGCGTTCTTGATGAGGCGGAGCGTGGTGGTGCGGACCGCATCATGCGCCTTCATGGCGAGGATGATCTGCTGGTTGACCTGGGTTTCGATTGCGCCGGGTTCGCTCATAATCTTCATTCTAATCCGGTGGTTTCGCTGGCGCTTGCGGTGCGGAAGACGGTGATTATGTGCCCTATGGTTTGGTGTATATCAGGTCCGAAAATCCCAAATCGCGGTATTTATGAGCGTTCAAAAAACGTTAAAAAGAGGGCCTTTGGGGCCAAAGTGGCATTGTTTTGGGCCGAAAAGGGGGCAAAAAACTGGGTTTTCAGTTACTGATTCGTTAACATTACCAAAATGCAAGCTATTGATACCATGTTTGTTACGAGCAATTATGGCGCGAAAAAAGATTTCCACAGGGTGGGGGGTGGGGGTAAGGCGGTTTTTGGGGAGAAGAAACGGAGAACGAAAAAGGAGACTAGGGACTGAGGGACTAGGGATTCGGGAATAGGGAACAGGGAATAGGATTGGGCGGGTTGGGGATTGGAAGGTGGGCATTTGGGCCTCGCGTTTGCGACTGTTTCCATTGTCCGCGCGGGAAGGGAAATTATCTGCAAGCTGCCCGCGGCCACCTGCGATGGGGCGGGCGGCTCACAGAGCAATCGCATGAACAGCGGTGAAGGCCTAATCGGAGATCGAGCCGCCCCTACGGGGCTGGGGCTTGCAATTGGGACGCCTTCCCAGGGTTTCACCCTGGGCTATTTTCGCGCCTCCCTACGGGAGGAGGGGCGGCGGTCGAACGGCGGGGAATCAGGAAGGGAACCATCTTTGCCAACAATATGCGTTCATGCGATTGCCCTGGGGCGGCTCACTGATCGCTCGCATGGGGTCGCGGGTCGTTAAACCCGCATGTTTCCGTCAGCCGTGAATGGACGCCCTTCTACAGCGTATGCAGCTTGAGTCAGCGTCTGACGCGAGTTTCCGTCAGCCGTGAATGGACGCCCTTCTACAGCCTTTTCCTGAATCATTGCAACCAACTGCCAGTTTCCGTCAGCCGTGAATGGACGCCCTTCTACAGCGCTCTTGAGCAGCAGGGCTATCGCTTTATCAGTTTCCGTCAGCCGTGAATGGACGCCCTTCTACAGCAGCCGGGTATGGGAGCGCAAAGGGCAGTAAGTTTCCGTCAGCCGTGAATGGACGCCCTTCTACAGCCTACAAGGCATACTGGATGTGCTCCAACCAGTTTCCGTCAGCCGTGAATGGACGCCCTTCTACAGCTCACAACCCCGGAGCCGCACGGGTGATCTGGTTTCCGTCAGCCGTGAATGGACGCCCTTCTACAGCAGATCCGCCCTAACGCGCTGATAGGAATCGGCATCACAAGAGGGAGGCTCGAAAAAAAGCTGGAATTGTGGCAATCAAAATCCCCCTTTTCGTCCAGTTTTCAAATCCGGTGCAAGGGCGAAGCCCGACCGGTGGGCACAAACCCTCCGGTGACGCACCTCGGCTGTTCGGACCAGGGATGGTTACGCGGCAGCCGCGAGGCTATCGTCTTGCGCCATCTCCAGTGCCCGGCCGCGAAACTACTGGATCGACTGCCCTGGGGCAGGGGAACCGTCCCGGCCGTTTTTCTCACTCCTGAGAAGCTCCTTCAACCATTGTTGAAAGAGATCGAACTTCTTGAACTTACCACCATTTTCAATCTGGTGCAGCCCCCGCAATGCAATAATCAGGCTGGCATTGGAATCCGCATTCGCCCTATGGCCGCAGGCCGTGCATAGAAATACATCCTGAATCGCCTTTCCCGCCGCGTCTTTCTTGGGTCGATTGGCTCGGTCCCAATGTCCGCATTGTGCGCAGGTTTGCGAGGTATAAGCCGCGGGAACCTCAACCGGAGCGGGCAAGCCTTCCCGCTCCGCTTTGTAGGTGAGCATCTGCTTGAGCTTGGCGAACTGGCTCTGCTTGAGGAATCGGCCCATCGTCACGCCACGAATGGCCTCGATCACGATCTGAGCGCGGTGCTCCTTCGCGATAGCCACAATGCGGTTGGCATACTCGCCCAGGATGATGTCCCCGCGCTTGCCGCGCAGTGAAAACTTCCTGGACCGCTGCTTCCCCTTTTTCTGTATCCGCTTGATCTGCTCTTCAAAGCGCCGCATCTCCGCCGCAAAGGCAGCGCCGCCGAGATCGAGCTCGGTTTCGAGGGGCTTCCCCCGCCGGTCAATCAGAGTGGCCGCTCCGATCTTGGCCGCGCCACGGTCGATACCGAGGAATGTCTCCGTTTCGACCTGCCGCGGCTGAAACTCGAAGGCCGCGTGGACATAAAAGTCCATATCTTCGGGGATGGGAGGCGCGGGGGCAATAGCCGAAGTCTTGGCTCCTATGCGAGGTTTTTCCCGCCGCTTAACCACCAGCTTGGCGCTTTGGATGGTCCCATAGGTCAGGTACTCCCGCTCATGGAACTCCCGGCCCAGCTCAAGCGGCAGAATCAGGCCGGGATATACCTTCCCGCCAATTGGCCCCTTCGTTTTGCAGTCAATAAAGCCGTCTTTGAGGACGCGCTTTTCGCAATATCGATGGCCGCTGGCGAAGAGCCTGAGGAGCAGATAGTAATCTCCGTCGCAAAAGGCGAGCAGGCATCCCCGTCCAAGCTCGTTGCGGGTGAATTCAATGGGGTGGGGCAGTGCGCCCTCCAGCTTTCGCAATACCTGTCCCGCCGCGCGGGATACCGCGTAGTTGGCATAGATTTTGCTCAGGCGTTTGGCGACGCGGGTCTCGCCTCGTTCGCCCGCCGTTTCGATCTTTTCCTGATGCTGCGGCTTGATGGCGAGTCTTGCCTCCGGGTCCGTGAACGCGGTGTAGGCTTCGCGGAATTCCTCCTCTGTCATCGCATCCATGCTGGGGACAGTGGGCGGATTGGACTCGTTCTCTCCTTTGTACGCCTTGCTCAGATGGCTCATGAGCATAGCGGATGCATCGCCGATGAGATAGTCGCGCAGCGGGGCAAGCTCCCAGTTTTGGGGAGCGATCCTGTAAAGCAGCTTGCTGAGCTTGAATTTGTTAGGCCGGAGTTTTCCCTTCTTGTCCGGCTCGGAGACTTGCTCCATGAGATCGGGAAGGGCCAAGGTCTTTTCGAGCACATCCGCCAATGTCTCATGGTAGCGAGTCATCGCGTACCAGAGCATCGTGCTCTTGTGCCGTGACGGATTGTGAACCTTGAAGCGCGCGGTTTTGAACATGACCGAAGAGATAGCTGCCAGTTTAAGCCCATCGCCGCGCCCCCGCAACGGCATCTGCAAGATGCCGTCAACAACTACGCCGGACTACTCCGGGCGATGGGGCGCAGCGAGGAGCAAATCGTGGCCACGCTGCGGGAGATGGCGCCGGAATTTTTTTGAGGAATGAGCCGGCTTTATGCGGGGGTTGAAACCCCCGCCTCCCTCCGGAAAAGGCCATCCATAACTGTAGTATTTAGCCTTTGAGAAACGCCCAAGCGTGGCCAAACTTGAACAGAGGTTCCGTAAACCCCGCCACTTCTCACATC
Source organism: Occallatibacter sp. (assembly GCA_049522975.1). GTDB lineage: Bacteria > Acidobacteriota > Terriglobia > Terriglobales > Acidobacteriaceae > Telmatobacter. Next base: position 9,402 of record JBEKNI010000011.1, read on the forward strand.
GCCGGGCGGACGGGCTTTTTCTCGCGCGGGTCGAGTTCGGCTTGGGCGGCGTGCTGGTCGCTCTGGCGGTCCATCCATTCGTCGAGGCGGCTCCGCTTGAAGCGCCAGCGGTTGCCCAGCTTGAAGGCGGGCACGAAGCCCTCCGATGCGTACTTGTACAGCGTGTCGGAGGAGATGCCGAGGTAGTCCGAGGCCTGGCGAATGTCCATGACTTCGCGCACCTCCGGGACCAGCAGGTTGGATCGAAGAGCGGAACTGCGCATGATGGCCTCCTGAAGGCGGGATTGCCCCGGACGGATTCCGGCAGAGTTGCCGGTACTCTTGTATATAACGCGGTTTCAGCCGGAGTTTCAAGGGTTTTCAGGGAGTTCAAGGAAATTCATCTGTTTTCCGTTTTCCGTTTGGACACCGCGCCGGGCCGGGTTCTTGCCGAAAACCCAGCCTGTTGGGCTGGGAACCCAGCCGGGCACAAGTCCTTGTGCCGTTACGACGGATGGTGCGATTCCCATCAACAGGCCAGTTGGGGGGCAACGATTCCCACCCTAGCGGCAAAAAACAAGAACGCCGCGAGGATGGGGCACCCACTCCGGGGACGGTAGACAGAACCTAGTTCTGGTCGTCGCGGCGGTGCAGCGTGGGCTTGTCGTCGTCCGTACTCGATGTGCTGCCGCCAGTCGATGTGCCGGAGGGGCTGGTCGGGTCGCCGGTCCCGGTCCCGGCCCGGCGCAGCGAGGGCTTCTTTCCGTCCTTGGAGTCGGTGAGGCGGCGCTTGTTCTCGATGCGCGCCAGCCGCGCCTTGACGTCGTCAAACTCCGAGGTGGTCACCGTGTACTCGTCCCTGGCGGGCAGGATGCGGGCAATCTCCTCCTGGGAGTGCAGGATGCGGTCGGGAGTCTGCGGGTGGTCGGCGAAGACCTTGGCTACCGCTCCGGGCTTGCGTTTTTCCAGAGCCTGCACCTTCTCAAAGAAGGTAATGAAGGCCTGGGGGTCGTAGCCGGCCCGATACATATACTGCACGCCCAGGTAGTCGGCCTGCGCCTCGAAGTCGCGCGAGAACTGCATGAAAGCGACTGGGATCGCGACCGAGGCGCCCTCGTAGATGCCGTAGCCGGTCCAGCCGCCCACCATGATCATCACCGGGATCATGCCGATCTGGGCGTAGTTCAAGCGAGTCATCTCGCGGGCCGCGTGGTGGGCGCAGACGTGGGCGGTTTCATGAGCCATTACGCCGGCCAGCTCCGCCTCCTCGTCGGCGTTCAGGATCAGGCCGGAGTTGACGTAGAAGAAGCCTCCGGGCAGCGCAAAGGCGTTGATCTCGTCCGAATCAATGACCTTGATGGTGAACGGCACTTTGCAGTCGGAGTTCTTGACGATGTTCTGGCCGATGCGGTTCACGTATTCGGTGACCACCGGATCGGTGATGAACTTGGTGCTCTTCTCGATCTCCATGGCGTACTGCTTGCCCATCTTGATCTCGCCATCGGTCGAGTACCAGTTCCCTACCCCGCGGGCGCCGATGTCGCGGTTGCCCACGGCGCTCACGTCGTCGATCGATCCCGGCTTGACATTGACCTTCTGGCTGCCCGGCTCAATCACCTTGTCCGGATCGACCTTAACGGCTGTGGAGTCGCCTCCCACCGGAACCGTTCCCGGCGCGGGCTTGTCCTTTGAATCAGATTTAGGGGAATCGGTTGTGGGCGCATTGGCCGCGGGGGGCGCAGCGGCGGGAGCGTCCCCGCCAACCGGCGTAGTTCCCGGAGCCGGCTGGGCTGCCGGTGTGCTGTCCGGGGTCGTCGCGGACGGAGGCGCGCTCGAAGGCGCGGACTGCGCCCATGCATTCGCGGCTATTGCAACAGCCAGGGCAATTCCTGCAAGCAACCCCGCTCTGGAGACCTTTTGAACTCTCCTCATGACCTCACCTCCGGCACAATTCCATTCTCGCACTTTACGGCCCTGGGGAACTGGGCCGCTTCGCTCCACTATTTAGACGCCAGCGCACGCATGTTTGGCAACAGCGGGGAAAAAGATTTTGCCGGCAGGGCCGGATGCATCCTCGAAATGCCTGCATCCCAGGAAGATCCGCCCGGTTCGCCGGCCTGGATCTTTCCTTTGGAATAGACATTCGCCTGCGATAAAGTGAAGGACAGAGCCTGAGGGGGTTGTCTTGCGCCGAATCATCCTGGTAATTGCAGCCATGGCCGCGTGCGGGGCGGTGCAACTGGCTGCCCAGCAACCGCATCCGGGTTCCCCGCTGGAGAATCTGCTTGGCCAGCATCGTCATGCAAAGCCCGTAGCGCCCGACGCCCCTCACATCCCTCAAGCGGCCTTGGACGCCACTAGCCTCGGCTCTCCGCTCGTGCTCGACAAGGGATGGAGGGTCGGCATCACAGCAAACCAGGCGGCAGCCGACCCCGATTTCGACGACTCCGGCTGGGCTCTTCGGGACGCACAAGAGTCCTTTGCCGACGTGGCCGACGAGGACCATCCAGCCGGCGCGCCCGAAGGGGATCGGGACTCCGGAATACCGAAGGACCACCAGCGCCCCTTCGCCTGGTTCCGGCTGCACGTCAAGCTGGCCCCCCATCACGGCCCATTGGTTTTGCTGCTCGAACTTCCCGTCTCCCAGACCACATCCAGCGGCATCGGCTCCACAGGACCGGGCGTCGATGTCTTTGCCAACGGCAAACAAATCCCGCCAGAGGGGCCGCACGCCGATTCGCCGGAGTATTATCAGCAGATTTCACGCGTCTACGACCTGAAACTCGCCCCGGATGAAACCTCCCTCACCTTGGCCATCCGCACCGTATACGTTCCATTCGGCTTGGGCGCCTATACCAGCTTCTTCGGCACTCGCTCCCTGCGCCTCGGCAACCGCGAAGACTTGGAACGTTCCCTGGAACTCTGGTCGGTCCATAGTCTCTTTGAGCGCCTGCCCCGTCTGGTCTACTCGATCCTGCTGACCGTGCTGGCCTTCTTCCTGCTTGCTCTCTATTTCACGCAAAAGGGCCATACCGAGTACTTGTGGCTGGCCCTGTACGAGCTGCTCCAGGCACCGATTGCGTTTGTGGAACTGGCCGGAAGCTCCGCCCGCATGGATCTACTCTTGTACGGCGCCGTTTGTCTCCAGTTGCTGCTGATCTCCGCCTATCTCTACTTCGAATTCCTGGTCGCCTTCCTCGCGCTGCGCCGCCGCTGGTATATCAACCTGCTGCGCTACGCCGCTCCGGTTCTGGCCGGTATCGGCCCGGGGTTGATCATGGTCGGCCACGGCTCGCACATTGTCAGCCAGAAAGTCATTGGAATTGCTCTGGTTCTTGCCATTCTTGTCAGCCTCTTGTGGATCATAGGATGGTTGCTCTTTATCTTCATAACCCTGATCGCGGCCACGCTGCGCCGTAACTTCGAAGCGGGCCTGCTGCTGCTTCCGCTCGTGCTCAGCTTCGGCGGCCTCATCGAGCTTGTTCTTTCGGCAAGCATGAGCGACTGGGGCGGACACTCCTACCGTTCCCCCCTCACCATCCAGGCCGGCCCCGTCCCCATTCACGTCGCATCGATCGCCGATTTCGCCGGCATCCTCGTCATCGTGCTCATCATCTTCGTCCGCTTCCTGCGCGTGCAGCACGACCAGGAGCGGGCCTCCAGCGAATTGGCGGCCGCGCGCAGCGTGCAGGAACTGATGATTCCGCAGGAAAGGCTGAAAACTCCGGGCTTCGAGGTGGACTCGATCTACAACCCGGCAAACGAAGTGGGCGGCGACTTTTACCATCTGCAAACGGCGGACGACGGCGGGCTGCTGGTGGTCATCGGCGACGTGGCCGGCAAGGGCCTGAAGGCGGCCATGAACGTCTCCATGCTGATGGGCGCGCTGCGCGGCACACCGGAGCGCGGCCCGGCGCGAATTCTCGAAGCGCTGAATCGCGTGCTGGTGGGCGGCGACAGCTTTACCACCTGCCAGGCCGCCTGGTTTGGCGCCAACGGAGAACTTGTGCTGGCCAACGCCGGCCACCTGCCGCCCTATCTGAACAGCCAGGAGATCTCGCTGCCCGGCGGCCTGCCTCTGGGCGTTCTGCCGGATGTGAGTTATCCAGAGGTCCGGCTTTACCTGCACCCCGGCGACCGCATTCTGCTGATGTCGGATGGAGTGGTCGAGGCGCGCCAACCCTCCGGCGAACTCTTCGGCTTCGACCGCGTGCACAACCTGAGCAACCAGTCCGCCTTCTACATCGCCGATGCGGCCAAGGAATTCGGCCAGGAGGACGATATTACCGTGCTGACCGTCCGCCGGCTGGCGCAGGCGATGGCGGCGTGAACAGGCGCTCCTGGCTCCGGCGGCCAGGTTAGGCGGCTGAGGTCGTGCTAAAATATGACCATGGTCTGTGACTATAGGAGGAATTGCCATGCAAGCCACCATTGCCGCCGGGGAGTTCAAGGCCAAGTGCTTGAAACTGCTGGATGAGGTCGCGGAGAAACGCGAGACGCTGGTCATCACCAAGCACGGCAAGCCGGTGGCGCAAGTGGCGCCAATGCCGGCACAGGAAAACATCGTTGGGTCGATGAAGGGCAGCGTGCTGTGGATGGGCGACATCATCTCTCCGATTGATGTTGAATGGGATGCGATGAAATGACAGCTTCGGAGAGGGACAGATCGCTCCTTTTACTCGTTGACACGCACACGCTGATCTGGATGGTAGAAGAGGCTCCCCGGCTGGGAGTCCGGACCGCCGAGGCGCTGAACCGGGCTGGATGGGAAAACCGGATTGCGGTCAGTGCGATCACACCTTGGGAGATTGGACTGCTAGTCAGCAAAGGCCGATTGCAGCTTGGCTCTGACGTGATGCAGTGGATTCGCTCTGCGCTTGCCAAACCGGGCGTGCGACTGGCGCCGCTGGAGCCGGAGATTGCCGTGGCCAGCACGCGGTTGCCCTTCGAGATGCACGCCGACCCGGCGGACCGGATTCTGGTGGCGACGGCGCGGCATTTGGGCGCGACGCTTGTGACGGCGGACGGGGCGTTGCTCGACCTAGCAAAGAATGGGCATTTTAGGGCGCTGGACGCGGCGGCTTAGGCTGCGGGCTGGCGCTCCGCCGGCGTCTCCGCGTCGAACGTGACGTGCTTCGGTTCGGAGAGCAAGGTCTGCAACTCCGCTGGCAGCGCGGAAAAAGGAACGAAACGAGCGAAATCCTTCTCGGTCAACTCGCGGACTTCGCCTTCGTCATTCGTCAATGGTCTTGGGTTTGCCATATTTGCGCGCCTCCCGATCATTTGCTTTGCGGAAACTGATCACCCGAATTCCGCCAAACTTCGGCAGAAAACAGAGAATATGCAGCCGCCTGTTCAAATAGCCGGCGGCAATCATGCGCTTTTCTCCATTGCGCACTTCGTTGTCATAAGAAGCCGTGGCGAAATCGAAATCCGCGGCTTGCTCGAAACCGAGGTTGCGCTCACGAAGATTACGTTCGCTTTTCTTGGGGTCGAACGTGATCTCCACATGGTGATTGTAGCGCGAAAGCACCTGAGGTGGGGGACTGGACGTCCTGGAGGACGGCGCTTACCGCCAAGGCTGACTTCGTCGTTACCGGGGATAGGACGCTGCTCTCGGTGGCGGAATACGAGGGGGGCGGATTGTTTCTGTCGGTGAGGCTTTGGAGGCCGTTACCCAGAGCGCATCCCATAATTCGCAATAGTGCGGATCGGGAGCCAGTTGAAGTTCGTGAGCTCCCACACTTGCCGCAAAGAAAGCGTCAAGGATGGGGAGACCGGCGTTATTTGAGGTCGGGAATTTTCTCCTTCACTTCGCTTTGGAGGCCGGGGGGGACCGCCACTAGCCGCAGGTAGAAAAGGGCAAGCATTTTTTCTGTATACTCACGAGCGGCCATCAGGCTGTTCATCTCGATTTCCATTTGCCGGAACTGGAGTTGATTATCATACGGACTTAATTTAGCGGTCTTCATACTCGAAGCCGCGACTTGATATTGATCTACAACTGCGTCCATATCGGCAAGCTCACCACAAGTAAATCGATCAGTTTTACCAAGTTCTTCTTTAAGTTCGTCAAGCTCCTTGAGAAATCGTTCGCCGTCTATGCCGCGTTCAAGATTGCCATAACTGTTGGATATCGTTACCGCCTTGCCAACGGCCCCAGCGTACGACATGTCACACCTGTGCTGCTGGGTCAGGCGCACGTCTGCGGTTTTGCGTACTTCTTCGTCTCTATCATCCGTCGCGATCTTCGCCAGCAGCGACTGATCGGTCAGACTTGACACCGCGGTTTTTCTGGTAAGGGTATCAGGGTCTCCCTGGGCGATCATCGCTATTTCGCTGCAAGCATTTAAATCGTCCTTCTTACTGCACTTGAATGTGAGGTCGTTTATCTTGTTTTCTGCAGCAAGTCTGCGGAGCTTCTCATTGCCTTTACGAACCTGTTCATCCCATTCTTCCTGCTCTTTCAGGTGCTCTTTCAGGGATGGGTCCCCGAGCCTTACACTTGCCATTGAACGGACGGTGGGATCCTTGTCGTTCTTCTCTATATTTTTTAGCAACTGGATATCTGTCAACTTCCCCACGGCGATTCTGCGGATACTCGCAAACTTTTCTCCCTGCGCGATCTCTTCCAGTTTGGGCTGGTCGGTCAGATTCGAGACGGCTGCCTTGCGAAGGGCGGAATCCTTGCTCTCTATAGCTATACTCGCCAACTCGCGGCAGGCATTCTGATTGTTAAGCGAGTTACACTTCCGCGCAAGGTCGAGGATGTTTACGCTTGGGATGGACTGTGCCCATGTCGGAGTGGCAGTTATGAAAATCGAGACGAGTATCAGAGCCGTTTTCGCACAAAGCATCATATTTCCTCCCGTAAAAACATCGATGAACTGGGGATTTCTCCTCCCGAGCGCCCTCGATTTCGCGCATTCCCCAACCTTTCCAAATTAAGAGCATCATTCTTGGTCAAGGTTGGATTGCCAAAAATTGAAACACCTTTCGCTCATGCTTGGCAAGGGGCATTTTCATTTTGCCTATTGCTCCGGCCTTCAATGCCGGAAATGCCTCATGCCGGTGAAGACCATGGCTACGCCTAACTTGTCGGCGGCGTCGATAACTTCCTGATCTCTTACCGAGCCGCCGGGCTGGATGACGGCGGTGGCGCCGGCTTGGGCTACGGCTTCCAGGCCGTCGGGGAAGGGAAAGAAAGCGTCGGAGGCGGCGACGCAGCCCTTGAGCGGGAGCACGGCCTTCATCGCGCCGAAGCGGGCGGCGTCCACGCGGCTCATCTGGCCCGCGCCGACGCCGACGGTCTGGGCGAATTGCGACTGGGCGCGCGCATAAACGATGGCGTTAGACTTGACGTGCTTGCAGACGCGCCAGGCGAAGAGCAGGCTGCGGAGTTCCTCGGTCGTCGGCGGACGCCAGGTGACAATCTTCAGTCCTGGGTCGAGCGCCGTTGTGTCGATACGGCCGGTATCGGCGTCCTGCAAGAGCAGCCCGCCTGAGACGTGTTTGACCACGGGGCGCGGCGGCGCGGCATGAACCTCAACCAGACGCAGATTCTTCTTGGCGGCGAAGCGCTCACGGGCCTCGGCGCTAAAGCCCGGCGCGGCGATGGCCTCGACAAAGAGTTTGACAATCTCCTCGGCGGCTTCGGCGTCCACTTCGCGGTTGATGCCGATGACTCCGCCAAAAGCCGAGACCGGATCGCAGGCCAGCGCTTTGTTGTATGCCTCGAGGATGGTTGCGCCGGTGGCCGCTCCGCAGGGGTTGGTGTGCTTAACGATAACAACCGCGGGCTCGTCGAATTCCTGGGCCAGTTCCCAGCAGGCATCCAGATCGACGATGTTGTTGAAGCTCAGCTCCTTGCCTTGCAGTTGGCGCGCTCCGGCGATTCCCAGGCCGGAGCCATCCGAATATAGCGCGGCGCGCTGGTGGGGATTTTCGCCGTAACGGAGCGATTGCGCCAGTGGGAGGTTGATGCGCAGAGTAGTCGGCAGGCTGGCCGCATCCAGCTCGGCTGGCGATGCAGGCGCGGGCGCCTCGGCGATGCGGTCCAGCGTGTTGGCGATGGCTGTGTCATAGGCCGCGGTCAGCGCGAAGGCCTGCTTGGCCAGCCGCCAGCGAGTTGCGCGGCCCAAGCTGCCTCCCTTGGCTTTTAACTCTTCTATGAGCGCCGGATAATCGGCGACGCGCGTCACGATGGCCACGTCCTCGAAGTTCTTGGCTGCCGAGCGCACCATCGACGGCCCGCCGATGTCGATGTTCTCGATGAGATGGCCGAAGGGGACGCCGGGGATGGCCGCGGTCTTCTCGAAGGCATAGAGATTGACCACCACCATGTCGATGGGCTCGATGCCGTGCGCGGAGACGGAAGCTTCATGCTCCGGGTTGCCGCGAATGTAGAGCAGCCCGCCATGAACGCGCGGGTGCAGGGTCTTCACGCGGCCATCGAGCATCTCCGGAAAGCCGGTCAGTTCGCCGATGTCCTTGACAGCCAGGCCGGCATCGCGTAGCGCCCGCGCCGTTCCGCCAGTGGAAACCAGATCCACGCCAAAGCCAGCCAGCGTCTGGGCAAACTCCACCAGCCCGCTCTTGTCGGTCACGCTCAGCAATGCCCGCCGTATCCGCTTCTCCGCGCTCACAGTTCCAATCCTCCATCTCATCGTTTGTCCGCAATGATTCAAGGATACGGGATTCAGCGGACGCGGAAGAGATCTTTGAACCGGAAATCCCACCTGCGGAAGAGCCGTCGCAGCGGAGCGGAATCCGTCTCAGCCTGCGCGGTTGTTGGAAATGCATTAAAGTTAAGGATATGGGAAGCTCTTCCCGCACTCCAGACCCGGAGATTCCGCCTCCTGAGCCCGGATTCAACCCGCCGGCGCAGCCGGTCGGCAGGCCGCGCTCCTGGTGGGCTTACGCGCCGGCCACCTATGTGCTGGTGGGCATCAACTGCATGGTTTTTCTGGTCATGACCTTGCGCGGGGTCAGCGTCTGGAGTCCAACTCCGGAACAACTGATGTATTTTGGAGCCGATCATGCGGGGGCAGTGCTGCAATACGGCCAGTGGTGGCGCATCGTTACAGCGATGTTTGTGCATGTGGGCATTCTGCACCTGGCGACCAATATGTGGTGCCTGTGGAATCTGGGATTGCTGGCTGAGCCGCTGATGGGCTCGGCGGGCGTACTGGCGGTGTACATTCTTACCGGCGCGGCTGGAAACCTGCTCTCCACCTTCTACAACTGGGTGTGGCCGATGCGCGACGCCGGAGGAATCTCGTTTCCCGTCGGCGCGGGCGCATCGGGCGCCGTCTTCGGGATTGCCGGGGCGCTGATTATCTTGCTCAAATCCCACCGGCTGCCGGTGCCTCCCTTGGAGTTGCACAAGCTGCGCAGGTCGGTGATCTACTTTGCCGCTATTAATCTGGTCCTCGGCTTCACCATCAGCCTCGGCGTTGTGGAGAGGCATACCGGAGTGCGCATCGACAATTCAGCCCACCTTGGCGGTTTTCTTTGCGGATTACTCTTCGCAGCCCCGATGGTGCCCCGGATCGGCTCGCCCCGCGATCTGTTTCTTTTCCGCCTCAGGTTGGCCGTTGTGATGGTGGTCGGAATCCTGGTGCTCTTCGGCTTCTACCTGGCCCAACTGCCGCGGTAGTAGCTCGAAGCCGAAACCTAATGCGTCGCCGTGGCGGCGAACTTCTTCACCATCGCCAGCAACAGCTTGCGGTCGCTGTCGCTGAGATTCGCGGAGTAGCGGCGAATCTGGTTGAGAAAGCGCAGCTCCTCGTCGGAGAGCCTCTGGAGCTTGCTATGCCGGTCCAGCGAGTCCTCGGCGAAGAACTGGGTGATGGGCAAATCGAGCGCGCGCGCAATCTTCGACAGCGTGTCCAGCGAGGGTACCGTATGGCCGTTTTCCACGCGCGACAGATAGCAGCGCAACAGGCCCGTCTTCTTCTCGATGTCTCCCTGGGAAAGCCCCTTTTGCAGCCGGAAGGCGCGAATGCTGGTGCCGATCTTTAACATGAAGAACCTCTGCTATGATCGATGCCGAGTTTACTTCTCCGGTAGCAATCAAAAGATTATTAGCACAAAAGTTAACATAGGCCGGGCGGGAATGCAAGGGTTTTTATCGCGGCCCCGCCGGCTGATCCGCCGGCGCGCCGAAAAGCTTTAGATGCGAGGCGGGAAGACGTAAACTCTTGTTGTGCGTGGAACGTCTGACTCAGTAAGGGCAAGAGATGCCGGGGCGAGCGAATGTGGCGAAAAACAATGTTGTGGGCAGTTGTGGCGGGGATCGTTGCGGCTGGCGGTTTTACCGCTCTGGCTCAGCCGCCCGCTACGCCTCAGACCCAGACCGCCGCGCCACCCAGCGCGTCGGCCAGTGCGCCGGCTGCGCAGAATCCGCCCGCACTGGCGGCGACGGGTGGAAGGCTGCACGGTCAAGTCAAGAGCGGCAGCATCCCCCTTCCCGGCGTGACCGTAACCGCCCAGAACACGCTCACCGGCAAGCGCTTCCAGACCACCACCGACCTCACCGGGGCCTGGGCGATGACCATTCCGCAGAATGGCCGCTACGTGATTCGCACTCAGTTCGCGGCCTTCGCCCCCGGCGCGAAAGAGGCGGTGCTCAACCCGGCGAGTCATGACCAGACGGTCAACTTTGATTTGCTGCTGGCTTCGCGCGCGGCTCAGCAGGCAGAGCACCAAGACCAGGAAGCCCAAGGAGCGCAAGCGGTGCAGGCCATTCGCCAACTGGCCGCGAGCGGCGCGCAGAACCTGAGCCTGATCAGCGCCCTGGGGGCCGACACCGAGAGTCAGTCCGGCCCGGCCACCTCCTCCGGCGCGGCGGGCGCGGCGCTGCCTTCGATTGCCGGCAACTCCGACTTCGGCGGCGATTCGGTGGCCATCAGCGGCCAGGCGGGAGCGGTCAGTCCGCTGGCCGGCCTCGACATGGACCGCGTCCGCGATGCCGTCGAGACCTTCCGCGCGCAAGGGGGCTTGCCGGGCGGACAACAAGGCGGAGGGAACTTCGGAGGATTTGGCGGCGGCGGTTTTGGAGGAGGCTTTGGCGGCGGCTTCGGCGGCGGCGGACGCGGCAACTTTCGCGGCTTCAATCCCGGCCAGCCGCACGGCGCAATTTTCTGGGTCGGCAGCAACTCCACGCTCAATGCCGAACCGTTCAGCCTGCGTGGCCAGTCGCAGCAACAGCCGGCCTTTGGCACAAACCGCTTCGGCATCACCTTCATGAGCGCGCCTTACCTGCCGGGACTGACCAAGCCCAGCGGCAAGGACACCGTCTTTCTCACGCTCTCCGGCCAGCGCAGTTCAAATCCACTGGACGAGTACGCGACTGTGCCCACCGATGGCAGCTTCCCCGGAACATTCAACGAACGTACAGGCGACTTCACTGGCCAGCCGACCATTTACGATCCCGTCAACGACACAAACTGTGCCAAGTATGGCGCCACGCCGGGCCAACCCTTTCCCGGCAATATCATTCCTTATAACTGTATTGCGTCCGCCGCCACCAACCTGCTCCTTGGGAATAATAAGAGCAATCTTCCGCAATTCTTCCCCGCGCCGAACCTTCCCGGCTACGCGCAAAACTATCATTTGTTGACCACCGCGCAGTCGAATAGCATGCAAGCCGGCGTGCGCTACATGCGCAGCCTGGGTAAAAATGCCTCTCTGATAGGTCTCGGCGGCCACGGCGGCGGCCGGCGTTCGCAGCAGAACCAGGGCCTGCGCCAAAGCATTAACTTCAAATACAACTGGAGCGACTCGGCCTCGGACAACGTGAATATCTTTCCGCAATTAGGCGGCAAATCCTCCTCGCACTCTAACTCTCTGCAAGCCGGTTACACGGTGGGCTACCACAAAGCTACTAACATCTTCAACGCCAACTGGAATCGCAGCACGAGTCAAGCGACGAACTTTTTCACCAACACAAACCAGGACGTGGCGCGCGCGATCGGCATCCAAGGAACAGACAGCGCGCCCATCGACTTTGGACTGCCCAACGTAGTGCTCGGAGAGATTCAGGGGTTCAACGAGCAGCAGCCCAGCTTCTCGCTCGCGCAGACCATCTCTGCCTCGGAGACGTTAAGCTGGATTCATGCCAAGCACAATCTGCGCTTCGGCGGCGACTACCGCCGCGTGCATCGCGATTTTCTCGGCGGCTCTAACTCGACCGGAACCTTTACCTTCTCGGGCTTGTTCACCGAGGACCCCGCGCACGACTCGGCGACCGGCTCGTCGCTGGCCGATTTTCTCCTCGGCCTGCCGCAGGAGACCACCATCGACGCCTCTGCGGGCAAGAGCTATCTGCGCGACAATGTTATGGACGTTTACGCTCAGGACGACTGGCGCGCGCGGCCCAATCTAACTCTGAACTACGGCCTGCGCTATGAGTTTTACGCGCCCTACACCGAGAAGTACAACCGCCTTGCCATGGTGGATACGAACCCCGCGGCCAATTTGGCTTATCCTACGGCTTTCGGCTTAACCGACGAAGTGCAGGCCGGAGAGGCAGTCACTTACAACGGCAAGCTGCCCGACTCGCTGGTATTTCCCTTCCGCACCGCCTTTGCCCCGCGCCTTGGCCTGGCGCTGCGGCTGCCCAAGGAGACCGTGGTGCGCGCCGGCTACGGCCTGAATTACACCGTCGGCCAGTACGCTACGTTTGCAACAACCATGGCACGCCAGCCGCTGAAGAGCGATCCTTTATTTATCAACGAACAGGTCAACGAGGCTGCCGCGGCCGGACAACTTACGCTGGCCGATGGTTTTCCCGCGCCGGAGATGGTAGGCAACTATGCCCTCGCCCCGCACTACCACCTGCCATACGTGCAGGTCTGGAATCTCGATCTGCAAAAAACGCTGCCCTGGAATATCGTAGTGAATCTCGGCTACAACGGATCGAACGGCAGTGATCTGGACATCACCAGCGCGCCGCGCCCCGAGTCAACCAGCCCAATCTTCAACTACGAGCAGGCCGCGGCCTTTTCCAAGTTCAACGCAGGAACGCTGCGGGTGAATAAAAGACTCAGCAGCGGCATTGCCGTGGGCGCGAATTACCAGTACTCGCACTCCATCGACGATGCCGGATCGGTGGGTGGAACCTCGACCGTCGTCGCCCAGAACTGGCAGGACCTCAAGGCCGAGGAGGGTAACTCCAGCTTCGACGTGCGCCACAAAGTCAGCGGGACTTATCTTTATGAGTTACCCTTCGGCAAAGACAAGTTCTGGGTAACCAGCGGCCCTGGTTCGCATATTTTGGAGGGATTCTCCGTCTCCGGCAGCTTTACCTTCGCCACCGGCACGCCACTCACGCCGAGTTATCAGGCTGCCACTGCCGACGTGGCGCGCGGCACGGCCGGAACGCTGCGTCCCGACCGCGTTGATGGGGTCTCGCTCACCGCCGGCGCGGGCTCGCTGAGAGAATGGTTCAACGCCGCGGCCTTCGCGCCGCCCGCGAACACCTACGGCACCGCCTCGCGCAACTCGATTCCAGGGCCGGGGACGATCCAGAACAACATGTCGCTTTCGAAGACGATGCAACTGGGCGATACGCGCAGCATGGAGTTTCGCGCCACGGCCAGCAACGTCTTCAACACCGTGCAGTACGCGGGCGTGGACACCAACGCCGCCTCGCCGACCTTCGGCCAAGTAACTTCCGCCGGTCCGATGCGCGCGTTCCAATTCACGGGGAGGTTCAGGTTTTGAAAAATAGCAAGTCAGCAAGTTAGCGAGTTAGCAAGTCGGCTGGTCGGTTTTTAGAAGAGAGTTCATGAAGCACGGGGCACAAGAAATCGGAGCGGTTGTTGCGGCGCTGGCGCTGATGTTGGCGGGCGCGCGGCCGCAGCTTGCGCAAAGCCCGGATCAAGCGCTGCCTCCGGGCGGCGTAGTCTTCAAGGTTAGCGGCGAACTGGTGCTGACCAACGTGGTGGCGCGCGACACGAAGACCGGCGAATTCGTCCGCGGCCTCAAGCAGAGCGACTTTACGATCTACGAAAACGGCAAGCAGCAGCAGATTTCGACCTTCGATTTTGAAAGCGTGGAAATGACCGAGCCGCTCAACGAAGCCACCATCAGCGGACTTGCGTCGGGCAGCAGCGGCAAGGCCGCGGTCGTGGCTCGCCCCGAAGATTTGCGTAACCATCGTCTCATCGTTATGTTCTTCGACCTGACCTCGATGCAGCCCGAGGATCTTGACCGCAGCGTTGCGGCGGCGCAGGAGTTTCTGCGCAACAAACTGCAAGCCGCCGACCTGGTTGCTCTCGTCTCGCTGGGCGACACACTCAGCGTGGACCAGGATTTTACCGCCGACAGGAACGCGCTCATCAACGAGGTGGCCGTCTACAACGGCACCGAAGGGCAAGGCTTTCAGCAGGGCGCGACGGCTAACTCGAATCAGGTGGAAGATACCACCGGCTACACGCCAGACGAAAGCGAATACAACGACCTTAACACCGACCGCGAACTCTTCGCCCTGCGCGCCGTGGCTAAGTCCCTGGAGAAGATAACCGAGAAGAAATCGCTGCTTTATTTTTCCGGCGGCATCTCGCGCGACGGCATCGAGAATCAGGCTTCCCTGCGCGCGGCCATCAATGCGGCGGTGCGCGCCAACCTGGCTATCTACAGCGTGGATACGCGCGGCCTTCAGGCCATCTCGCCGCTGGGCGACGCCTCCACCGGAAGCCTGCGCGGGACCGGCGCCTACAATGGCGGCGCGCTGGCGAATAACATGAACGCTAACTTCGCCACCCAGGAGGTGATGGCGACGCTCTCCACCGACACGGGCGGCAAGGCCTTCTTTGACTCCAACGATTTCGCTCCGGCCTTCGCGCGTGTGCAAAGCGATACCTCGGCCTACTACGCCATCGGCTTCCACTCCTCGAACCCGGCACGCGACGGACGCTATCGCAAGCTGACCATCAAGATCGACCGCCCCGGAGTGAAGCTCGAATACCGGCCCGGCTACTACGCGCCGGCGGATTTCCAGCACAGCGGCCACGAAGACCGCGAGCGCGAGTTAGAGGAGCAGTTAGCCAGCGACTTACCCGCCGCCGACATGGCCGTCTATCTCGATGCGCTTTATTTCCGTCTCGACGAGAACCGCTTCTTTATGCCGGTTTCGCTGATCGTGCCCGGCTCGCAGATTCCCTTTATCAAAGGCGGCGACAAGGACAAGGCCACGCTCGACATTATCGGTTCAGTCATCGACGAGGCCAGGCGTCCCATCGGCCACGCGCGTGAAACCGTCAAGCTCAATCTCGATCCTTCGCTCCAGGCGCGGCAGAAAAACATCCAGTACACCACCAGCTTCAATCTGCCTCCGGGCAAGTACCGCCTCAAATTCGTTGTGCGCGAAAATCAGACTGGCCGCATGGGCTCCTTCGAGACCGAGATTACGCTGCCGGAGATGAAAAAGGCTCCGCTGAAGATGAGTTCGATCGTCCTAGCGTCGATGCGCCAGCCCAGCAAGAAGCAAAGCCCGCTGATCCGCGACGGCGAGGAGTACGTGCCCAATATCAGCCACGTCTTCCGCCAGGATCAGCACCTTTTCCTACTCTACGAAATCTACTCTCCGGCGCGCGAAAAGCCGGCGGAAAATCAGCCAAGGGGAATAAAACCTGGAATCAATCTTCTCAGTAGTCTTGAACTAATCCAAGGCTCGACGAAGGTCTATGAGACGCCGCTGGTGCAGGCGCGCGCTGTGAATGTGGAGGGCCGCGACGCGGTGGCTATCGAGCTGGACGTGCCGCTCAGCGGACTCAAGCCCGGCCCTTATATTTGCCAGTTGAATGTTATCGATGACGCGGCTGGCAGCTTTGCCTTTCCGCGTTTTGCCGTGCTGGTGAAGGCGGCGTCTGCGGCGGCCCAAGCTCCAGCGCCAGCGGTAGCGCAATAGCCTGTTGCCTGCGCGGAAGTTACGTGGGAGTTGCGAGTATCCTTGGACAAAGAGGATTGCCATGAGTGAATATGCAGACAGCAAGGTTGCGGTCATCACCGGTGCGGCGGGAGGAATTGGCGCGGCGGTGACCAGGGCGCTCTCCGGCGCGGGGTATCGTCTGGTTCTCAACGGACGCTCCGCGGAGAAGCTCAAAGCCCTCGCGTCGCAATTGAAATCGCCGTTCGTGATCGTCGCCGGAGACTTACAAGATGCAACGATCCCGCAGAGCCTGCTCTCGGCCGCGCTCGATGCGTTTGGCCGCTGCGATCTGTGCTTCAACAACGGCGGAATTCTTGAGGTGGGATCTATCGAATCCATCGATATCGAGCGCGTCTGCGAGATGGTGCGCGTCAATGTCGAGGGAGCGTTTCGCGTTGCGTATGTCTTCCTCAAGCACTTCGTTCAACAAAAGTCCGGGCATTTGATCAACACCTCCAGCGTTCTGGGCACTAAGGTGCGCCCGACCGCCGGAGCATACGCCGCAACCAAGCACGCCATCGAAGCGCTCTCGGAGGCCTTGCGCATCGAGTTGAGCAAGACGGACGTGCAGGTCTCCTGCATCCAGCCCGGATTGGTGCGGACCGGCCTGCACGATCGCTGGGTGGTGCCTCCCGCCGAAGCTATGGGAATTGCGGAGCCGCTGACTCCGGCCGACATCGCGCGCATGGTTCTGTTTATTCTTGAGCAGCCGGCGCACGTGCGGATTCCGCAGTTGATGATTCTGCCGAAGGGGCATGAGATCTAGGGAAGCTCTGATTCAGTTCGGCTACACGTTCTGCGTTTCCCCAGGACTCTTGGTTCCTGCATAAATAATGTCCTTGCGCCGTCCCTACGGGACTCCGGATGGTTTGTTGGTTACGCGTACCCCACGCTGAAGCGCGGGGCTAACTACCACTGCGCCTACGGCGCGGGGAGCGCGGGCTGCTCAAGATGACAGAAAGGTTAGGGCATGGCGATTCTTGATAAAATTGAAGCATGACCCTCACCGCCCAGGATCGCGCGCGGCGCATCAAAATTATTCTCTTCGACGTGGATGGCGTTTTGACCGACGGCGGCATCTGGATCTTTCCCGCTCCCGCGGCCGGCAGCCAGGGGACGCGGCAGCAGATCGCCGCGTTGGAGGGCAAGGGCGGATACGCCATCTCCTCGGCGAGCATGGTCGAGGCCAAGGGCTTCAACGCGCACGACGGCACGGCCATCTCGCTCGCGCGGTTGGGCGGCATGAAGCTGGGCGTGATCACCAAGCGCATCTCGGAGACGGTGGCCCTGCGCGCCCGCGACCTCAAGCTGGAATTCGTCTACCAGGGCTACGCCTTCAAGATGCAGGCGGTGCGCCAGATCATGGAAGAGGAGTGCGTGACGCTGGAGGAGATCGCTTACGTTGGCGACGATGTCATCGACCTGCCGGTGATGCGGGAGTGCGGCTTCGCGGTAGCCGTGGCCGATGCGCGTGCGCAGGTGAAAGCCGCGGCTCACTACGTCACGCCGAACAAGGGCGGCCACGGCGCGGCGCGCGACGCAGTCGAGTTCATCCTGGAAGCCAAGGGCGTGCTCGATGAATGTATCGAAGCCTACATCGACGAGCGGAATCCCATTTCGCCCGCGATGGACATCGGCAAGGGCAGCGATCTGGCCGGCTCGAATCCGAGCATCCCTGCGCCCGGAGAATCAATGTGAAATCCTGGGACGTGGTGATCGTCACGGCCTCTTCCGCGCGCCAGGCGGGCTTCTGCCGCGATGAGATCGAGCGGCGGAGACTCTCCGGGATGCTGCCCGCGGAGACCGAGTTTCTGGTGGTCCCCGACCCGGACGACCGAAGAGTAGGCAGCGGCGGAGCGACGATCCACGCGCTGGGCGTTCTGGGCAAGGACCGCGAGTGGTGGAGCCGGCACAAGGCACTGCTGGTTCACTCCGGCGGCGATTCGCGCCGCCTGCCGCAGTACTCGCCGGGCGGAAAGCTCTTTGGCGTGCTGCCCTCACGCGCCCAGCCGCACGGGACTACGACGGTCTTCGACGAGACGCTGGCGCTCTCCGCGGCGTGGGCGGAGAGAATTCCCAACGGACTGCTGGCAGCCTCGGGCGACGTGGTGCTGCGCTTCGACGCGAGCCGGGTCAAGTGGGACAGGCCAGGCGCGACGGGCATCGCCATGCGGCTGGATGCGGAGACGGGCAGCCATCACGGCGTCTATGTGGTTGGAGCGGGGGAGCAGGTCTATGCGTTCCTGCAGAAGCCCACGGCGGAGGAGGTAAGAGCCGCGGGCGGAATGCTGGAGGATGGGCGGGTCGCCGTCGATATTGGATTGCTGCGCTTTGACGCCGATCTGACGGCAGCGCTGACGGAGTTGGCGGAATTCACGCCGCTTCCGGCGGTTGATCTTTACGATGAAATCCCGCGCGGACTTACAGGCCAGTGGAAGCCGCAGAGCGATGCGGGGCCTTTCTGGCTGCAACTTGAAAGTATCCTGCGCGCCCCCGAAAAGCCTGTCGAGTTCCACTGCGCGGTGGTGGAGGGCGAGTTCCTTCATGTGGGAACAACCCGCTCCTTCCGCTCTCTGGCGGCGCTTTCTGGCGGAATCCTGGATAGCGTGATTGGCGGCCCATGCCAGGCAGGCGACGAAGCCGTGATTCTGGAGTGTGACCTGAACGGGCCGGTTAGCGCCGGCCGCGGAGCGATCCTGCATGGACTGACCGGGCTCAGCGGGCCGGTGGATGTGCCGGAAGAGACCGTGGTTCACCAGTTGCCGGTAGAGGCGGCGGGCGGAAGAGGCTGGGTGATCCGCAGCTATGGTGTCGAGGACGATCCGAAACAGACGCTGGAGAACGCGACCTGGTTCAATCAGCCGATTCTGACGACGCTGACGCGGCTGGGGCTGACGAGCGAAGAGGTTTGGGGCGCGGAGGAAGCGCCGACGTTGTGGAACGCCAAGCTCTTTCCAGTGACCACGCCGGACGAGGCCTGGGCCTGCGCGCGATGGATGATGGGCTATGCGGGCGGGTACGGCGTGGAGAATTGGCGCGAGGCGCGGCGGCTGTCGCTGGCTGAGAGCGCGCGGTACGCCGATGGAAAGGCTCTGGCCGAGGCGCGCAATAAGCGATTGCAGGGCATCTGGCAGCAGACGGTCGTCGAGCTGGCGGAGTCGGGCACGGACCTGCGGCCTCTGCTGGCAAACCTGCCCGGCTTGGCCCCGGCCGCCGCCGTGGGACGCCTGCTGCGAACGCGCGCCGAGGTGTTGCGCACGGGCAGCGCGGACGGCCTGACTCATGCGGCCAGCCTGCTGATGCAATCGTCGCGCCTGCTTCGCCGCGCGCACTTCGAAGAGGAGGCTGGATTGGCGGAGAGCGAGGCCTTCACGTGCATCCACGATGCGGTGCGCGAGGGAACTGCCGCCGATGCGGAAGCGGCGCCGTCCCCGTGGCGCTTCGACCGCGTCCATGTCTCCGCGCCGCCGCGCATCGATTTGGGCGGCGGCTGGTCCGACACTCCTCCGTTTTGTTTCGACTGGGGCGGCACGGTGCTCAATTGCGCGCTGGAGATCGACGGGAGGTATCCGATCGAGACGGAGATCCGGCGGATCGACGAGCCGGTGATCCGCTGCGCCGGCGCCGATGGCGCGATGGCGGAATTTCGCGAATCGGAAGAGCTGCTGGAGCCGTGCCGTCCGGGAAGCGTCTTTTCCATTCCGCGCGCCGCGCTCGGACTGCATGGGCTGCCGGTTACGGGTCAGCCGCTCCATGAGACTTTGGCCGGCCTGGGCGGCGGGCTGGAGATTCGCTGCCGGGTGCGGTTGCCGATTGGTTCGGGTCTGGGGACGAGCAGCATTCTGGCAGCGACGGTGATCCGCGCGCTGGCGGTGATTTCGGGCCGCGAGCTGGACGATCACGCTCTCTCGCAGGCCGTGATGCAGCTAGAGCAGCGCATGACCACCGGCGGCGGCTGGCAGGATCAGGCGGGCGGCATCTTCCCCGGCGCCAAGCTGCTGATCACCGGGCCGGGCTTGCGGCAACGGATTCGCGTGCAGCCGGTGCTGTGGAGCGACGAGCGGCGAGCCGAGTTTTGCGAGCATCTGGTGCTTTACAATACCGGCATTCAGAGGGTGGCCAAGGACCTGGTCCGCCAGGTGGTCTCGCGTTACCTGGCGCGCGAAACGGCGGCCATCCAGGTGCTGCACAGCATCAAGACGCTGGCGGTGGAGATGTCTTATGCCATGGCCGAGGGCGATTGGAAGCATCTGGGGGAGCTGCTTGACCGGCATTGGCAATTGAATCAGGTGCTCGATTCGCATACGACCAATGCGCCAATCAATGCGATTCTCGACCGCGCCCGGCCGTACCTCTACGGCGCCAAGCTGGCGGGAGCGGGCGGGGGCGGGTTCTTGATGCTGCTGGCCCGCGATGCGGAGGCGGCCAAGGCGTTGCGCGCCGCGCTTTCGCAGCCGGCTGTGGAGCGAGGCACATTCGCGTCTTACCGGATTGCCGAGGAGGGGCTGCGCGTCGAAACCCATGGAGACTGAGCGGAAAAAAGCGGTTGTGCTGTTGAGCGGGGGCCTGGATTCGGCCACGGTGCTGGCGATTGCGCGCAGGGAAGACTACGAGCTGTACGCGCTCTCCTTCTCCTACGGCCAGCGGCATGTGATTGAATTGGATGCGGCCCGGCGTGTCGCCGAGGCCATCGGCGTCGCGGCTCACCGCATTGCGAAGATCGATCTGCGCATCTTCGGCGGCTCGGCGCTGACGGGAGATTTTGCGGTTCCCAAGGGCCGTACGGCAGACGAGATGTCGCACGACATTCCTATTACTTACGTTCCGGCGCGCAATACCATCTTTCTGGCCTTCGCGCTGGCCTGGGCGGAGGTGCTGGGTTCGAGCGACATTTTTATCGGCGTGAATGCGCTGGATTATTCGGGCTATCCGGATTGCAGGCCGGAGTTCATATCAGCCTTCGAGAAGATGGCCAATCTCGCCACAAAAGCCGGAGTCGAAGGCCGCCAGGCGCTGCGGATTCACACGCCGCTGATCGCGCTGACCAAGGCGGAGATCATCGCCAAGGGAATCGAGTTGGACGTGGACTACGGGCTGACCAGCAGTTGTTACGATCCGGGGCCAGCGGGCGAGCCGTGCGGGGAATGTGATTCTTGTTTGCTGCGAATGAAAGGATTTCGGGAGAATGGGATAAAGGATCCGTTGAGCTATTCCGACCAACCTGACTCGTGAAGTAAATGAGAATCGTTATCGTGGTGCCTAGTTCGGAAGAAGTTGGGGTTTGTCAATCCAACATTTGGTACTCAAAAAGGAGAAAGTATGGTCGATATTGATCTGGAATTTCCCCACTCGTATGAGATCGAGGAGATTCCAGAACTTCCGGGAACAGGAGAATTCAATGTTCCTGTGCACTACTTTCCTCGGAGTATTTCGAGGCCAGAACATGACGGTATCTGGCTCTGCATACGCCCTATGACCGGGCAATCGTGGATTGGAGTATTTGATTTCGGCTATCGATCTCCTCCGGCGATCTCAAGAGTAGTTAGCACTCCAAATGATGATTGTGTTTGCATAATCTCAAGAGGTGCAGCTTACATTGTGAATGCCGAAGAGCCTAACCAATGGGAGTTACTCGACATCAGGCCCGTGCTCGATCTTCGTCTGATTCCTGAATATCAACTCCTTGTTTTCGCCGACTTTACCAGATTGATTGCTTATGGTAATCACCAGATTGTCTGGAAGAGTCCCCGGCTTTGTTGGGATTATTTGAAGATCCTGAATGTGAGCAGAGAAGAAATTATTGGCGTTGGGTATGATCCAACGAATTCAGAAAGCGAATCGCGCTTCGCAGTCGATATTCGTACAGGAAAATCCTTATGTCCTGCTCCAGTTTCAATCGACGGCAAATCAGTCTGGAGGTAATTCAGTTGCGATTGAATTGAAGAGATCAGGCAAAGCGAAGACATTCTACTCACACGCTATTGATTGGAACCACAAATCGCGTCAACTGTTTCCCACTCTTTCGCAAAATGCGCGAAAGGATGGGGCACTTAGGCTGACGACTGACAACTGATAACTGGCCTTATGAGCTACGCCGTCAAGGAAATCTTCTATACGCTGCAAGGCGAGGGCGCGCAGACAGGCCGCGCGGCGGTCTTCTGCCGCTTTGCCGGCTGCAACCTCTGGTCGGGGCGTGAGGCGGACCGCTCGACGGCCGTCTGCCGCTTTTGCGACACCGAGTTTGTGGGCGTGGATGGGCCGGGCGGCGGAAGATTCGATTCGGCGGAGGAGTTAGCCGCGGCCATCGAGCGTGCCTGGCCCGCCAGCTCCGGAGAACAAGGCTCCGTTCCCGGCCAGCGCTTCGTCGTCTGCACGGGCGGCGAGCCTCTGCTGCAACTGGATTCGAGTCTGATTGCCGCCCTGCACGCGCGCGGCTTTGAGATTGCCGTCGAGACCAACGGAACGATTGCCGCGCCGGAGGGTGTGAATTGGATCTGCGTGAGCCCCAAAGCCGGAGCGAAACTGGTGCAGCGCAGCGGCGACGAACTGAAGCTGATCTATCCACAGGCAGGAGCCGATCCGGCCCAGTTCGAACTGCTCAGCTTCCGGCATTTCTTTTTGCAGCCGATGGACGGACCGGAGCGCGAGGCCAACACCCAGCTCGCCCTGCGCTACTGCCTCGACCATCCGCAATGGCGATTGAGCCTGCAAACCCATAAGTTTCTTGGCATCCCATAGCTGAATCAACCTCTCGGGCAGCTTCGATTTGGGCGGGCGGGCAGCAAAATGCCGCAATCTGGCGCGCGGAGCAAGCCCATTGGCATTTAGAATCGTCTTTACAGCAGGCAGAGCCGCTCTTACCGGCTGCCTGAGATGCCTTTCGCCTCTTCCAGCGTGGATTCTCGCTCGCCGGAACGGTTGAAAAGGCATGGAATCCCCAGGATGATGACAAAAAGATCTCGATTGCTGCCCCTCTGGCTTATCTTTGCCGCCGCGATTGCTTCCCTGCTGACGGCCCGGCCCGCTTGCGCCCAGAATTCTCCGGTAAGCGCCGCACAGCCCATGCCGGGAACAACCACCCCGGCGATGCCCGAAACGGCCGCCCCGGCTCAGGCCAGCCCCGCCAAGGCGCCGGCCGCGGGACCAGCCAAGGCAAACCAGTTCAGTCCAATTGAGCTGCGGGTTGGGCCGTTCGCGCCTCCCCCGCAGCTGCCGGACCGCGCCCTGGCCTACTATCACCTGGCGCTGGCCAGCATCTATGAAGAGTCCGCTTCCGCCGATGGCCGTCCGGAGGATGTGACGCGCGCCATCGAGGAGTACAAGCTGGCGCTGAATGCCGACCCCGCTTCGCCGCGGTTGAACAACGCGCTGGCCGATCTCTACTTCCATGCCGGCCGCACGCGCGAGGCCGAGAGCACGGCGCGGGAGCTGCTCAAGAGCACGCCTGACGACATCGACGCGCACCGGCTGCTGGGGCGCATTTATCTGCGCCAGTTGAGCGAAGAGGAAAACGCCCCATCCGCCGCCGCCGGCAATGTGCTGGACAAGGCCGTCGCGGAGTTCGAGAAGATCGTCGCCCTCCAGCCCAAGAGCGTCGAGGATCGCATGGTCCTGGGCCAGCTCTACACGGTCAAGCACGACGCGAAGAAGGCCGAAGAACAGTTCAAGACCGCCGAGGCCATGGAGCCCGCTTCGGAAGAAGTGGTGCTGAACCTGGCGCGCCTCTACTCCGAGAGCGGCGACGTCGTGCATGAGATCAAGGTGCTCGAGGCGGTTCCCTTGGCTGACCGGTCGGCGAGGATGGAGGATGCGCTGGGCGCGGCCTATGAGCAGTTGAAGCAGTCCAAGCAGGCCGTCGCCGCCTATCGCCGCGCCGCCGCCCTCGAGCCGGGTGACCTGCGCACCATGGACGCGCTGGCCCAGGCCCTGCTGGACGACAACCAGCTCGACGAGGCGCTCAGCCAGTTCACCGCGCTGGCCAAGGCCGACCCGGAAGATGCCGGAGCGCTGGTTCACATCGGCGAGATTCAGCGCCGCCAGGGAAAGTACGAGGAGGCCCTCGATACCGTCCGCAAGGCGCGCAAGATCAAGCCCGACGATCTGGAGGCCGGCTACAACGAGGGGCTGCTGCTGGACGTGCTGGGCCGCTTCGACGAGGCCGCGGTGGTCTGCGAGAAGATGGTGGATCTGACCTCGCACGCCAACGGCGCCTACAGAGACGATGAGAAGAACAACCGCGCCATCTTCCTGGAGCGGCTGGGCGCGGTCTACCACGAGCAGAACCGGACCGCCGAGGCTGTTGCCGTCTATCAAAAACTCATTGACATGGGCGGCGACGAGGCGGTGCACGGCTACCAGAACCAGGTGGACGCCTGGCGCGACGCCAAGCAGTTCGACAAGGCGGTCGAGGTCTCGCGCAAGGCCGTCGAGGCCAACCCCAAGAGCCGCGACCTGAAGCTGATGCTGGCCGGGGAGTTGGCCGACCAGGGCAAGTTGGACGAGGGCGTGGCGCTGGCCACGGGGCTGCTCGCCAACACCGATGAGGATCGTCAGGTCTGGCTGGCGCTGGGCCAGATCTACGTCCGCGCCCATCGCTGGGCAGAGGCCGGCGACGCCTTCGACAAGGCCGAGGCGCTGACCTCCAAGAAGGAAGACCGCGGCTACCTGCTCTTCCTCCGGGGCGAACTGGAGGAGCGGCAGAAGCACTATAAGCCAGCCGTCAAGTTCTTCCGCAAAGCCCTGAAGATCGAGCCTGACAGCGCCATGATCCTGAACTACCTGGGCTACACGATGGCCGACAAGGGCACGCGGCTGCCCGAGGCCCTCAAGATGATTCAGAAGGCCGTCGAGCTGGAGCCGATGAGCGGCGCTTACCTGGATTCGCTGGGTTGGGTGTACTTCCGGATGGGCGAATACGAGCTGGCCGAGCAGAACCTGCATCAGGCCGTCGCGCGCGACCAGACCGACCCCACGGTCCACGACCACATGGGCGAACTCTACGCCAAGACCGGGCGCATCCGCCAGGCCGCGGCGCAGTGGGAGTTGTCGGTTGCCGAGTTCGCCAAATCGGCCCCGGCGGACGTGGACCCGGCCGAGGTCGCCAAGGTGAAGAAGAAGCTGGAGAGCGCCCGCGCCAAACTCGCTAAAGAGAACACCGCCATGGGGCAAGCGAAGACGGAGTAGGCTCCGCCTCGCGACGAACTACTGCTTCGTGTCCAGCGGGTGCTGCGAATCCTCGAAGAACTGGTTTTGCAGCTTGAGGCTCTCCTGGTCGGCCTTGATGGCCTTGATCGCCTCGGCGATCTGCCGCGACCAGGTCTTCTGGTCGAACTCGCCCAGCTCGGTGGTCGCCGCCGCGCCATCGCCCGCATAGTGATTGGGGAAGCGCGCATACCACCAGATGCCGGTGTAAACATTCTCCGGCAGGGAGAGCCGTTTCTGATCTGCGCCCGATTGCTGGCCGGCGCGGTCCAGGTGGACCAGGTCGGGCCGCGCGATCAGCATCAGCGAAGTCTCCGCCTCGCCGCCGTGCATATCCATCGGAGTCTTCATGGCGGGACGGCCGGGAACGCGTTCGTTCGGCAGCCCGAAGACGTAGACCACGTAGTCGCGCGGAGTGGCCAGTTGCGCCTGCGCAAAGAGCGGCAGAAGCGAGTTGTTTCCGCCGTGGCCATTCACGATCAGCACCTTCTTGCAGCCGTTGCGCGCCATCTCTTTGACCGTCTCCTGGAGCAGGGTCAGTTGCGTCGTCAGGCTGTAGGCCACCGTTCCCGGCTGCTGCTGCGCCTCGAAGATCTGGCCGAAGTAATACTCCGGAAAAACCACCGCATACTCCTGCTTGACCGCATTCATCACCGCGAAGCGCACATCCAGCAGGTCGGTGCCCAGCGGCAGATGCGCGCCATGCTTTTCGAGGATGCCGAAGGGCAAGACGCAAACTCCCTGCGACTGGTGAATGGCCGTAATGAAGTCAGGGCCGGTAAGCTCCTCCCACTTTGCGGGCAGCCCGGCCTGCGCCCAGCAAACTTGCACGGAAAGCAATCCAAGAAACAGCGGGACAACAAGACTGAGTTTGGTTTTCATCTTCACACTCCTTGGCGATCAAGTCAGAGATCATATTACTCTCGAGCGCAGCGGCCGGGCCAGAAAGGCGCCAATTTGGCGCAAACCCCGGCGCAATCAACGAAGTCCAGGCACACATCCTCCCACGGCATCTTCCTCCCATGAGGTATAACCGAAACTGAGCACTCGTTTTCGACGCCATGACGACTCCGGAAGCCAGACCGAGCTATGCGCTGCCCGCGGGGATTGCCGTCCGCGGAGACGGCGAACTCGTCCGCCGCGCACACGCCGAGCCGCCGCATCCCTATCGCACGCCCTTTGCCCGCGACGGGGCCCGCGTGCTGCACGCGCGCGCCTTTCGCCGTCTGGCCGGCAAAACCCAGGTCTTCGCACGGCTGCCCGCCGATACCCCTTCGGACCACTTTCGCAGCCGCCTCACGCACACCTTGGAGGTCACCCAGATCGCCCGCACCGTGGCCGGCGCGCTGGGGTTGAACGCGGAGCTGGCCGAGGCGCTGGCGCTGGTCCACGACATCGGCCATCCGCCCTTCGGCCACGCCGGCGAGAAGGCCCTCGACCGGTGCCTGCGCGGCTTTGGCCTGGGCTTCGACCACAACCTGCACGCCCTGCGCATCGCGACCTGGTTCGAGGAGCGCTACGCCGGTTTTCGCGGCCTCAACCTGACTCTCGGCGTGCGCGAGGGCATCGTCAAGCACTCCCGCGACTACTCCGCCGCAACCCATCCGGAGTTGGCGGAATACTTCCTCGACCAGTTTCCGCCGCTGGAAGCCCAACTGATCGATCTGGCCGACGAGATCGCCTACCTGACCGCCGACCTGGACGATGGCCTCGACTCCGGCATCCTTACGCTCGGCCAGGTGCGCGAGGGCGTGGCGCTCTTTCGCGGCTTCCATGACGTTGTGCTGGTGGATTATCCCGCCGCGCCGCCCAAGCTCGCGGCCTACGAGAGCCTCAAGCGCATCCTCAACGCGCTGGTCACGGATTTGATGGAAGAGACGCGCAGGCAGGCGGCCGCGCTGGGCGCTGAGACGCTGGTCGAGATTCGCCGCGCCCCCCATCGCCTGGCCGTGCTCAGCCCCCGGATGGAAGCCGCGCGCGCCGCGGCTAAGGAGTTTTTGTACGCCAACCTCTACTACTCTCCCGCCATCGAGGAGGCGCACGCCCACGCCGACGAGATCGTCCAGGGATTGTTTGCCGCGCTCATCGCCGACCCGGGCCTGCTGCCCGCCGACCACCAGGCCGAGATTCCCGCCGAAGGCCTGGCCCGCACCGTAGCCGACTACATCGCCGGCATGACCGACAGCTACATCGAGCAGGCCTGGGCAAAGTCAGGGACTAGGGAATAGGGAATAGGCGATAGAGTTGATTCAAGCGATGAGCGAGAGCCGATCCATCGATCTTCACGCCTACACGGTTCCGGAGGCGCTGAGGGAGTTTGTCCGCTTCTACAATGACTGCGTGCGCGGCGGCTTTCACGGGCGCCTTGAAGTCATCCATGGATACGGGTCGAGCGGCGTCGGCGGGAGCATCCGGGAGGAGCTGCGCAGGTACCTGAAGGCCCACGCGGCAATCTTCGGCGAGTTCCTTGCCGGCGAGAGCCTGCGCAACCCCGGGGTGACGGTTCTCTACCCCAGGGAAACCCTGGCGCCGCCGCCACGAGGTCAGGCAGTAGGCTTCTCCTCGGTGCGGCACAGGAGGTAGCTCTCTCATTTCAGAGGCAGAAACTCAATTTGCGCCAGATCGGCCACGGCCTTGAAGTCGTAATCGGCGGTAACCAGCACGTGATCGGGCGAGTCCATCGCCAGTTCGATGGCAAAGGCGTCGGCGTAAGGGAGCTTTCTGTCCTGCTTAATCTCGGCGGCGCGCACGGCACGCTCTCCGGTCGCAGGCACGATGCGCGGATAGAATTCGGAGAGCATTTTCATGGCGTAGTCTTGCCCGGTCGCGCCCAGCCTCTTGCGCACTCGTCCGGCGATCTCTCCCCATTGGATCGCTGGAATTGCAACCTCTGCGGTTTGATCCATTCGAGCTTGCAGTATCTCCGCAATACGATTCCCTCCTGCCTCATTGTCAATGAAGCGCAACACAGCCGAGGCGTCCAGAACGAAGACAGTCACCAGCTCTCCTTACCAACCACTCTTCGCATCTTCAGCGCGGCGCTCGGCAATCAGTTCGTCGCTCATCGAAGGGCCACCCGCTGTCAGACCGCGCAATCTGTCGATGAGACGCTGTGTGGCGGCTCGCGTCTGAGGATGTAGAATCAGTTCCTCCCCCTCTTGCCGAATCGCAACCCTGGTTCCGGCTTCGATGCCGAGCGCCTCGCGCATTTGAGCAGGGATCACCAACTGTCCCTTGCTGCTCACCTTGGCAAACGCATTTTCCATGTCTAACCTCTCATCCCAAGCAAAACAAATCCTATCGTTCTACCAGCCGGCCTTCGCCAATTCCAGTTCACTTTCCCGGCGCCGCCCTTCGAGCAGCATGTCGGTCATCGAGGGGCCAACCGCCATTCATCCACGCAACTCTTTGAGAATGTGTAGCTTGGCCACCATAGTATCCGGCTCCAGAATCACCCGTGCCCCCTCCGGCGAACGGCAACGCGCGTACCCGGCTCGATTCCCATCGCCTCGCGAATCGAGGCGGGAATCACCATCTGGCCTTTGCTGCTCACGGTCGTAAAGATCTGATCCATGGCTTACATATTACCGTAAGTAAGACGATATTAGCAAGTAAGACTTTAAGAAGTGTAAGATTTTTTCTCGCTACTCTTACTTTTAATCAAGCATCTTACTCGAACTCCTGTCTGGGTAAACTCTGCGAACCCTCACAGCCGCCAGCGGATGCGGCGAACGAGCAAAAGGCACGCAGCCGGTTGTAATCTTGTAGATGTGAAGACTTCCCTGAAGAAGACCTGCCCTCGGCTGGCCGCGCTCGTGTTTTGCGCGGCGTTGGCCCTGCTCCTCACCCCTGTCCTCGCGCTGGCGCAAGCCGCTCCGGACAAGCCCCCTGTAGCCGCCGGGCCGCCCACGGGCGGCGGATTCTTCCCGTTGAGCGAGGTCCATCGCGGACTGACGGGCACGGCCTGGACGGTCTTCACCGGCATCCAGCCGGAGCCGATGCAGGTGGAGATTCTGGGTGTGCTGCGCGGCGTGCGCGGCCCCGGTCGCGACATGATCCTCGGCCAGTTGCACGGCGAGAAGCCCGAGTACACCGGCGTAGTAGCCGGCATGAGCGGCAGCCCGGTCTACATCGGCAAGCGGCTGCTCGGTTCGCTCTCCTTCCGCATCGGGCAATTCACCAAGGACCCGATCATTGGCATTACGCCCATCGAGCAGATGCTCGAAGTGCGCGACCTGCCAGCCGACAGTGGTCAGTGGTCAGTGGTCAGTGATCAGAAGGCAGAGATTGGGGAACAGGGATTAGAGAACAGAGAACAGCTTTTGCGGGAGCCGGAGCAAGAGACCATGGAAGCCATGGAGACTCCGCTGGTGATGGGCGGATTCTCGCCCGAGGCAATTCGCCTCTGGCAGCAGAAGATGGCCGGAACGGGTCTGGAAACCGTGGCCGCCGGAGGGATGGGCGGGGCCTCCGGATCGACAGGAGCCGCGGACGGGGAGCCCTCGGCCGCGGCGATTGCCAGCATCGTGCCGGGCTCCGCGGTGAGCATGCAACTGATACGCGGCGATCTGGAGATTGCCGCCACCTGCACGGTGACCTACGTCGATCCAAAGCAGTTGCTAGCCTGCGGACACCCCGTTCTGCAAGCCGGGCCGATTTCGCTGCCCATGACCACCGCCGAGATCGTCACCACCGTAGCCTCATCGTTCAACGCCTTCAAGATCGTGAATACCGGCGCGACCATCGGAGCGTTCAACGAGGATCGCGACTCGGCCATTCGCGGTGCCTTCGGAGCACGGGCGCGGATGATCCCGGTGCATATCCGGGTGCATGGTGCGGGAGGCGAAGGCAAGCCGGATGGTGGGGAGCGCAAGATCAACGTCGAGATTCTGGACCTGGCTAACGTCACTCCGCAGGCCGTGATGGTCGCCGTCTATCAATCGTTGCTGGAGTCGAACAGCAGCACGGCCGGGACCAGCTACCACCTGACCGGCAGCATCGGCCTGGAGGACTACCCGCCGTCGCCGTTGGATTTGTGGGCTCCGGCCGGGGAGTCGATGAACGCGCCCTTGCAGATCGCCCAGTTGGCCGGGGAGCAGTTTGCGCGGCTCTACTTAAATGGCGGGCGCCTGGGCGCGGTGCGCGCGGTCGATCTGGATATCGAGGCCGTTCCGCGCCACGTCGAGGTCGAGTTGGAAGCGGCGCGGCTGGTTTCCGGCGACATCGTCCATGCCGGCGACACGGTGGTGGTGGAAGCGACGCTGCGGCCGTGGCGGCAGCCGGCGCGCAATCTGCGGATTGGGGTGAAGCTGCCGGCCCGGCTGGAAACGGGCAACCTGCGGCTGCTGGTCTCCGATGCCGGTACGCTGGACCGCACGCTGAACCAGCCGCGACAGCAGAGCCACGCTCCGGATCTGGAGACTGCGCTGGCCCAGGCGCGGCGTCAGCACCCGGCAGACCGCATCTATGTCAGCCTGCTGACGCCGGAGACACTGGCCGGCCTGGAGGGCCAAACCCTCCCAAGTCTCCCGCTTTCAATGGCGAACGTGTTGGAACCGCTGCGCGCCGCGCAGGATGCAAGCCTGAATGGAGAATCGGCGGAGGTGGAGGCCGATGCGCCCGCCGGCGGAGTCTTGAGCGGTTTTCAACTGCTCAACCTGCGCATCGAGCCGGGCGGCGGGTTAAACTAGGGGCGGGGGAGTTTCCTCTTGCTCAAATTGCAGGCGGGGCCTGCGGCGTTCTTTTCTGCCATCTTCTCTCTCCCAGCAAGGATTCAGGACTGACCATGAGCCAAATTCAAGGACTAGCAGCACACGCGGCCGGAGCCGAACTTTTGTCGTTCAAATACGACCCAGGTGAGTTGGGCGCGCAAGAGGTGGAGATCGCGATCAGCCACTGCGGCGTCTGCCACAGCGATCTTCACCTGATCGCCAACGACTGGGGAATCAGCCAGTATCCGTTCATTCCCGGCCATGAGATTATTGGCAAAGTCAAGGCGGTGGGGGCCGAGGTGCGGTCGCTGACCGTGGGCCAGCGCGTCGGCCTGGGCTGGCAGTCGAACTCCTGCGGGATCTGCGAATGGTGCAGCCGGGGCATGGAGAACCTCTGCCCGGCCTCCGAGGGCACCTGCGTACATCGCCATGGCGGCTATGCCGACCGGGTGCGCGCCAACGCCCGCTTTGTAATTCCCATTCCCGACGCCCTGGAAAGCGAGCAGACGGCTCCGCTGCTCTGCGGCGGCATTACGGTCTATAATCCGCTTCGCACCCATGGTGTCAACCCCTCGTCGCGGGTGGGCATTGTGGGCATCGGCGGGTTGGGACACATGGCCATCCAGTTTGCGCGCGTCTTCGGAGCGCACGTCACGGCCTTTTCCACCTCGGCCGGGAAAGAGGAAGAGGCGCGCGCGCTGGGAGCGCAGAACTTCGTCAACTCCCGCGAGTCGAAGGCCATGAAGGAAGTGGCCGGCTCCATGGATTTCGTTTTGAGCACCATCAATGCCGACCAGGATTGGGGCGTCTACGTGCAGACGCTGCGGCCTACCGGGACGCTGTGCTTTGTTGGCGTTCCTCCCTCGCCGGTCAGCGTTCATGCCTTTCCGCTCATCTCCGGCCTGCGCTCCATCAGCGGCAACCCGACGGGAAGTCCTTACCGGCTCAAGGAGATGCTGGACGTAGCGGCGCGCCACGGCGTGCAGGCCAAGACCGAGGCATTCCCCTTGTCCCAGGCCAACGCGGCCATCGACAAGGTGAAAAAGAGCA
The DNA here is from genome assembly GCA_049522975.1 of Occallatibacter sp. Taxonomy (GTDB): domain Bacteria; phylum Acidobacteriota; class Terriglobia; order Terriglobales; family Acidobacteriaceae; genus Telmatobacter. The sequence continues at coordinate 41,280 of JBEKNI010000011.1, forward strand.
AGGTGCGCTTCCGGGCGGTGCTGGTCAACTAGGTCTCGGAGCGGTAAGAGATGCGCCTCTGTAGCGCCGGACTCCGGTCCGGCTCTCGTGTGGGCCTCCTGGCCCACACATCTCGCCTGCCGGCGTGGACACATTGGAAAGGCGGCTATGCCGGGCGGAATTGCCGGCGCAACGGCCTTTCGCGCAGCCCAACGATTTTTCTTGGGCTGCGACCGCAACTTTACCCGCGGAATGTTGTCTGAGAGTACAGTAGCCGGATGGGAAGAGAAACCCAGGACCCGGCAGTGCTGAGCACGGAGAGCGTCTCCGAATCCCCGCTCCGGCGAAGGCTGGACAGGGCAGCGCAAGTCAGCACATGGAGGATTTTATGCGGAAACTTTGGCTGGTTCTAACTGCAATGTTGCTGACGGTACCCTTCGCGGCAACGGCAATCGCGCAAGATGCGCAGGATGCGGCGGATCAAGGCCCGGCGCAGGATGTCGGCGTCGGCCCGGCGGTTGTTCCCGTTCCCGTCGTCTATGGTCCCCCGGTCTGCGACTGGGGCTATTACCCTTATTATCCCTATGCCTGCGCCCCTTACGGCTACTACGGGCCGAGTTGGTTCTACGGCGGGGTCTTCATCGGCGCAGGGCCGTGGTATCACTGGGGCTGGGGTCATGGCTGGGGCTATCGCGGCGGCTACGGCGGACGCGGCTGGGGTTACGGCGGACGCGGCGTCTACGCTGGACGCAGTGCCTACGGGGCTCGTGGCGGCTATGCGGGCCGGGGCTATGGCGGAGTGGGCATTCCCAGAGCTTACCCCGGCGGTGGAGCACGCGGTTATGGCGGCGCAGCACGCGGCTATGCTGGAGCTAGGGGCGGATATAGCGCCGGTCATGCCGGAGGCGGCGGCCATGTAGGCGGTGGTGGCCATGTGGGTGGTGGTGGCTTCCATGGCGGCGGTGGCGGAGGAGGCTTCCACGGCGGTGGCGGCGGCCATGGCGGCGGACACCGGTAAATTTCCAGATTTCTCCCAAGAGGCCCGTCTGCTTCGGCAGACGGGCCTTTTTTCGTTGGCGTGGAGGCCGGGGAGCCATCAGCCCCGGAGGGGCGGCAGGAAAATAGCCCAGGACAAGCGGAGCGCAGTCCTGGGAAAGAGGCAAGATCGATATTGAGCCCCGTCGGGGCGCTGCGAATCATTGCTCTTTCTGACCCGTTCATCAGAGCGCAGCGGAGTCGAAGGACCTGCCTCTTGCCTTTCTGTCGCTAGGGTGGAAAACCACGAACCCTAATCTGTTTCGGGCAGGAGGATCTACAGCCCCGCCAACCCAGCCAGCCGCTCGGCAATTCTCTCGGCAGCGCCGGGATGGGCCTGAGTTCGCGCCGCGGCTGCCATGGCGGCCAGTTGCTTGGGCGACGTCAGCAGCCCGGTGAGGGTAGCCGCCAACTTGCCCGGAATCTTCAAATCCCGCTCCAGCAGGAAGACGGCAGCCCCGGCATCCACCATGGCTTCGGCATTGCGCTTCTGGTGCTCATCGGCGGAGGCGGCAAAGGGCACCAGCAGGCTGGGCTTGCCGGCGGCGGCCAGTTCAGCCACGGTCGAGGCGCCGCTGCGCGCCATCACCAGGTGCGACCGGGCGAATTGCGCCGGCATATCGTCGAGAAACGGCCGGACCTGCCAACGTGCAGGGTCCGCGCCGCTGGCGGCATAGGCGGCCTGGGTCGCCTCGAAGTGACGCGCTCCGCACTGATGCAGCACGGTGAGGCCGGGGACCGCTTCGAGAAGCGCCGGGAGGATGGGCGGCAAAAGGGTATTGAAGATGTGCGCGCCCTGCGAGCCTCCAAAGACCAGCAGGTGGGGCGCAACGCTCACTGGCGGCTCCAGCGCGAAGAACTCCGGGCGCACCGGAATGCCCGTGACCTCACAGTTGCGGAACCACTTCGCCGCTGCGGGAAAGTTGACCGCGGCAGCCTGCACGCGCTTGCCGACCAGGCGGTTGGCCAGCCCCGGCATGGCGTTAGGCTCAAAGGCCATGGTGGGAACCTTGAGCCGGAGCGCCGCCGCCATCGCCGGGCCGGAGGCGTATCCGCCCACGCCGAAGACGACGCTGGGCCGGAACTCGCGGATCAGCCCCATGCAAGCGACGATGCTGCTCGGCAGGGACAAGAGAGTGCGCAGCCGCGTCATCAGCGATACGTTCTTGAGCGGGCCTACATCGATCAGGCGCAGATTGAAGCCGGCTTGGGGAACCAGGCGAGTCTCCATCCCGCGCGCCGTGCCGACAAAGAGCACCTCGGCCGCGTGGCGGGCAGCCAGCTCGCGCGCCACAGCCAGCGCCGGAATGATGTGCCCTCCGGTGCCTCCGCCGGCTATGAGTACGCGCAGTTGAGACAAGCAGAATCCTTTCAGGAGGCTTTCTCTTCCGGCTTAGGACTTTCGTTCGCGAGCTTCATTGGGGAGGGCCACGAGAAGGCAATCAGGCAAGCGACTCCGAGGACTACCAGGCCTCCGAGGTCGCCCCAGGGAGAATGATGGAAGCGAATCATTCTCCGCACGGGAAGCTCGATGCAGATCAGGCTGGCGGCAATTGCCCAGCCTCTCGCCCAGCGTTTGTCCTTCCAGATGCTCCACCAGGCCATGGCGTTGATCGTGGCCAAGACCGGAAAGTACGCAAGAACGAAGCTGTGAAGTTGAACGAAATTGTAACCAAAATCATCCAGCCAGCGAATCATACCGTAGAATTTCCAGATGCACATCAGAGCGGAGACTCCGAAGACCCACCCCATGGATTTTCGGATGTCTTCCAGAGTGATTCCAAACATAGCCGATGCCGCCTTTCCGCGATAGAACAGTATACCGGAGTCCCTGAATCCCGATCCCTAAGGGCCATCTCATAAACACCATGCAGCCCGTGCAAGGCGTCCCTCAGGGGCTAAAGCCCGATCCTTTATTGACCATTCCGCGGCACGACTAAAGTCGTGCCCTGATACAAAGCTCATTGATGAAGCACAACGCGTTCCCTGGTCTCTAATCCCTATTCCCTCAGTCCCCATTCCTATTCCCTATTCCCTATTCCCTAGTCCCTAGTCCCTGGTCCCTGGTCCCTGCTTCTAGTCCGCCTTCCTGGAAATGTTAAGCAACACGCCGATCGAGGCCAGTGTCACGCAAACCGAAGTCCCGCCCGAGGAGATCAGCGGCAGGGGAATTCCTTTGGTGGGCAGCAGGGCCAGCACCACGCTGATGTTGAAGAAGGCCTGCACCAGAATCATCGTGGTGATGCCGAAGGCGACCAGCCGCGCAAAGTTATCCTGCACGCGGAAGGCGGTGCGCAGGCCGCGATAGCCGAAGCCGGCGAAGAGCAGCAGAATCACGACCGAACCGATCAGGCCCAGCTCCTCGGCGATGTTGGCGTAGATAAAGTCGGTGTGCGCCTCGGGCAGGAAGAAGAGCTTCTGCAGGCCCTCCATGTAGCCGCGGCCGGTGACGCCGCCGGCGCCGACGGCGATCAGCGACTGGCAGACGTGATAGCTGGCCGCCGGGATCTCCTTGGCGTCGCAATTCGGATGTAGGAAGGTCAGGATGCGCTGCCAGCGCCAGGGAACCCAGATCAGCAGCACGGCCAGAAACGGCAGCGCCACGCAGACCCCGCCAATCAGGTACTTCCATCGGATGCCGGCCAGGAAGAAGATCAGCGCGGTGACGCCGGCCAGCACCAGCGCGGTCCCCAAATCCGGCTCGGCAACGATCAGGAGAATAAAAACCAGCGGAATGAGCAGAGCGCGCAGCAGCACCCTCCATTCATTCAACTTCTCCAGGCGCGTCGAAAGAAACCAGGCCAGGAAGAGGACCAGCACGGGCTTGGCGAGCTCCGAAGGCTGAAGCGTAAACAGCCCGCCAAAGCGAATCCAGCGGTGTGTGTTGTGCGAGCCGGGCATAAAGAAGACCAGTGCCAGCAGAAAGGTGGTAGTCGAGAGAGCCGGGTAGATGAAGCGCGGGGACTTATAGACGTTATAGTCGATGCGCGAGAGGACCATCAGAGCCAGCAAGCCCGCCAGCGCCCAGGCGGCCTGCTTGCCGGCAAAGGCAAACTCGGAGTGATATTTTTCCTGGGCCACAACCGCCGAAGCGGAGAAGACCATCGCCAGCCCAACCCCCACCAGCAGCAGGGTAGCGAAGAAGAGCCACTTGTCTCCACCTACGCGCTTTGCCATTATATTTGTCTCCGCGAACGGTGGGTTCGTTCTCTCACAATCCCTCAGGGGCTAAAGCCCGCGTCGATTCTGCGGCATTTGCGGCACGACTAAAGTCGCGCCCTGATACAAAACCAATTCATTTAGAGGCGCCCTAGTCCCGCATCTCCGCCCTAATCGCGCATTTCTTTCACCAGTTCCTTGAAGACGCGGCCCCGTTGTTCGTAGTTCTCGAATTGGTCAAAGCTGGAGCAGGCTGGAGCCAGCAGTATCACCTCGCCCCCGCGCGCGGCCGAAGCGGCGCAATGAACGGCCTTGTCCAGGGTCTCGCAGGAGTGGATGGCTACCACGCCGCGCAGGTGCGACTCGATCTTGGCCGCCGCCGAGCCGATGGTGTAGACGGCGTTCACTCGCTCGCGCAACAACTCGGTGAGCTGCGTGTAATCGGAGTTCTTGTCCTTACCGCCCAGGATGAGATGAATGCCGCCGGAAAAAGCCGCGACAGCCTTGGCGGTGGCGTCCACATTCGTGGCCTTCGAATCGTTGTAGAACTGGACGCCGTTGTGCGTGGCCACGTATTCGAGACGATGCTCGACGGCCTGGAACTTCTCGATGGCGCCGCGAATCGCCTCGACCGGAACCCCAGCCAGCCGCGCCGCCGCCACCGCGGCCAGCACATTCTCGATGTTATGCGCGCCCTTGAGCGGGATTCCGCGTAGCGGCATCACCTTCTCCGTCGCCGCATCCTGGGCCGCGCGATAGACCACAAAACCATCCTCGAGCCATGCGCCCTGCGCCACCGGATGCTCGATCGAGAACCAGTAGACCCTGGCAGCCGAGCGGGTGGCGGCCTCCGCGCTACGCGGATTGTCGGCGTTCAGCACCAGGCAGTCCGCGGCGATTTGCCGGGCAAAGATGCGCTCCTTCGCCGCGGCGTAGTTCTCAAAGCTGCCGTGACGGTCCAGATGGTCCGGAGTGATGTTGAGGATGACGGCAATCGCGGGATGAAACTCCTCCGTGCTTTCAAGCTGGAAGCTGGAGACTTCGAGGACCGACCAGGTTTCGTCGGTGCTGTCTTCGATCAGGGCGACGACGGGGACACCGATGTTGCCGCCGACCAAGGTGCGCAGCCCGCCGGCCGCGAGAATCTCGCCCAGCAGCGTGGTGGTGGTGGTCTTGCCGTTGGAGCCGGTGACGGCCAGCATCTTGCCCTTGAGGAAGCGCGCGGCCAGCTCCAGCTCGCCGATCACCGGCAGGCCGAAGTGCTTCACCTGCGCCAGCTCGGGCGTGTCGAGCGGCACGCCGGGCGAGACCACGATCAGATCCTGGCGGCGAAAGGTGAGCAGGCCGTGGCCGCCGGCCTCCACCATGATTCCCTCTTCGATCAGCGCGGGAATCTCCTTGGCCAGCGCCTCGGCCGAGCGCACGTCGGAGACCGTGACCTGCGCGCCGCGCCGGCGAAGAAACAACGCCGCCGCCAGGCCGGATTTGCCCAGGCCGACGACCAGAACTTTCTTGTTTTTCAGGTCCATCATACGAACTATCCTCAAGAAATCGTTTTGAAAGGGCACGACTTCAGTCGTGCCGAAAGATCGCAAACTCAATACCCCTTATCCCAGCAAATTCTCCCGGAGGGAGAAAACGAAAATAGCCCAGGATGAAGCAAAGCGCAATCCTGGGAAAACTATCCAACCAGAACCCCTCGCCCCGTAGGGGCAGAACGAATATCGATCAGGACCTCGCGAATCTCACCCATGAACTCCCATTCGTCGTATCACTTCTTATCCCGTATGCGATGAACAAGGAGGAAAAGCGATATGATCTCCCCCGCTCCACAAATCGAAGTCATGGTGTACGTTCCATGCCCCCTCTCCCTCATCCATGAATCAAGAAAGACAATCGCAAAACAAAGGCACGTAAGTAATCCCGAAAAAATCCCTAACCCCTTCTTTGTCAGTCTCTCCATATTGTGCACCTTCCTCGCCCTTGTCTAACGCAGTTTGAGCGTGGTGAGTGCAAACAATGCAAACACCAGCGCCCCGATCCAGAAGCGGGCGATGACCTTGGACTCCTGCCAGCCCAACTGCTCGAAGTGATGGTGCAGCGGCGCCATCTTGAAGATACGCTTCTTGTTGCGCAGCTTGTAGCTGCCCACCTGCAGGATGACGGAGGCCGCTTCCAGGATGAAGATGCCGCCGATGAAGGGCAGCAGCAGCTCCTGGCGGATGATGATGGCCACCGTGCCGATGGCTCCGCCCAGCGCCAGCGAGCCCACGTCGCCCATGAAGATCTCCGCCGGATGGGCGTTGTACCAGAGAAAGCCGATGGACGCGCCGACCATGGAGCCGCAGAAGACGGTCAGCTCGCCGACCATGGGCATGCGCTGGAGTTCGAGGTACTCGGCAAAGACCGCGTGGCCGCTGACGTAGGTGAGCACGGCCAGCGCGCCGGCGGCGATGATGGTGCAGCCGATGGCCAGCCCGTCCAGCCCATCGGTCAGGTTGACGGCGTTCGACGATCCCATCAGCACAAAAATGACAAATGCGACGAAGGGCAGAAAGGCCAGCAGGCCTAGGTGGGGGATGGAGCCCAGCCAGTGCCATTCGAGGTCCGGACGCCAGCTCTTGATAAACGGCACGGTCAACTGCGTCGAGAAGAGCTTGAATTGCTGCAAGACGACCAGCGCCGCCGCGACGACTGCGCCGGCCAGCCCCTGCCAAAGCAATTTCGCCCGCGCCTTCAACCCCAGGCTGCGCTTCTGGATTACCTTGATGTAGTCGTCGGCGAAACCGATGGCCCCAAAGGCAAGCGTCGAAAAAACGGTGATCCAGACGAAGGGATTGGCGGGGTCGGACCAGAGCACCGTGGGCAGCAGAATGGCAATGATAATCAGCACGCCGCCCATCGTCGGCGTCCCGGACTTCTTCAGATGCGACCGCGGCCCGTCGTCGCGAATAAACTGGCCGATCTGGAACTCGCGCAGCTTCTGGATCACCCAGGGTCCGATGAAGAGCGCGATCAGCAGCGCCGTCAGCGAGGCAAAGGCTGTGCGGAAGGTGAGGTACCGGAAGATGCGGAACGGGTGAAAGTACGGAAAGAGCTTTTCGTAAAGCAGCCAGTAAAGCAAGGAGCCTCCAGCGCCGGAATGAGGCAGGGTTTCACCTTGATTTTACTAGGCCGGGCGCTGCAGAGGCGTGGAAATCGCGCTGCGCGGGGGAGTTCGATAATCTGGGTGCCCCACCCTCGTCGCGCTTTTGTTTTTGCGGCTAGGGTGGGATTGTCAGCCGCCTCTCACCGGAACATGCGCGCGTCATAGCGGAACGGCTTGGGCGCGGCAAGCTGAATCTTGCTGAAATCCGCATGGCGAGGATTCAGCAGCACATTCCAATCCCCCTCGACGACCGCCGAAGGAACTCGCAGCGCCACCGAACGGCCGCTGGCCGCCCAGCCGGAACCAAGGTCGCGGCAGGCGAGACTGTTCAGCTCCCGCCAATCGACGGGCAGCAGGTCAAGGTCCAATTGCTCAACCAGGTCGTCGGGAACCGCCGCCTCCGCCAGCAGAAGATCGTCCGGCGCTTCATTGGGTTCCAGATTGACGAAGAACTCCAGAGCTGCCAGCGCCGGCGAGGTTGCGCAGTAGACCATCGCCGTGCCCAGATGATTCCAGCGCCGGGCCGCGTAGAGTCCGCCAACGCCTGTGAAGGCCGTCTCGCGAAAGCGCTCCGGGAAGAGCCTCCACACCTTCATCAGCTGTACATCCCGTAGGCGATGGCGTAGAGAATCTCCTCCACCGAGCGCACGCCCAGCTCCGTATCGAGCTGGTCGAAGGGCCGCTTCCCGCCCAATGCGCGATTCGGCGCCGCCATCCAGCGCGAGGCTTTATCCTCTGCGCCCAGAACTTCGTTCGCCAGGGCAACCACCCGCGCCATGCGCATCGTCCGGTCTGACTCGTCCTGCGTCAGCCGCGATTTCGTCGCCAGCCTCCGGCTCAGCGTGCGGGCTGGAATGTTGAGTTGCCTGGCCACCTGCGCCCGCTGCATCGAGAGCGTCTCCGCCAGCAGGTTCACGGTCGAAGCCGGCAGTCCCACGCGCACCTGCGCCACCAGGTCCTCCGCCTTTCGGATCGGCTTTTTGAAGGTCCGCGCGCCGCCCAGGACTTCCACAATCTCCGCAATGCTCATCTCGGCCACCTGGCATGATTATCGCGCCATTTGGCGAAGAGCGCAACAAAAATCCACGCTCCTTTGGGGAGTCCTCCTGGGACAGTCAATTTAACTTGCATTGGCCGTGGGAATGAGCTATAGTCTCTACATATCCCCCCGCGAACTTCGGTGACCGGGTGCAGGCCGCCTTCGGGCGGCCTTGCTTTTGGGGGATTCTTTAGCAAGTGGAGCTTTGAGATGAAGATTTTCTTTGATCAAAAAGAAATCTCGTGCTTGGATGATGCACTCGACCGCATTAAAGACAAGCAAGGATACGATTCCGATGAATTTGAATCGTCTACATGCTCAACAGTGCCACTGATTTCGCTGCTAAAACATGGCGGCAAAGTTTGGAGCAGTATCGTCGGGGAATTTGCAGGAAACAGTTGCGAAGCGCATCTTGAGTACGAAGTGAAACCTCCGCAGGGAAACAGCAAGGCGCCATCACATACTGATGTCATGCTAATTGATGGAAGCCGCGCCATTGCTATCGAGGCAAAGTGGACAGAACCGCGATATGAAGAGGTTGGCGAATGGCTCAACAAAGGCAGCGGTCCGCAAAACCGGCGCAAAGTAATGAATGGCTGGGTCTCGCTTCTCCAGAAACATACAAACAAAGTGCTAAAAATAGATGATTTCTCTAAAACCGTCTATCAAATGGTGCATCGCGCCGCGTCCGCTTGCACCTTCGGTAATCCGGCCATGGCATATCTCCAATTCTCTCCATTGCCCTGTGGAAGTCCGCCTGATAATGGACAATTGAAAAACGACTTGAAGAATTTCTATGATTTGCTTGGCTGCCCAACTGGGTTTCCCTTTTTTCTGATCGAAGTCGAAGCAAAGGAAAAACCTGCTTTCGGGCGTATCAAGGGTTTACCGAAAGGCTCCGCAAGCACGGCAAAAACCGTTAAGAATGCATTGCGCGACGGCCCCCTCTTCGATTTCACTGGTTACCACTTGTATCGCATCTAAGGAATCCGTCAATGCAAGGACACTGACTTACAAGACTAAGTCTGTGAGCGCGTGATCTTGCGCCTCCCACCCTAGCCGCAAAAACAAGTACGCGGCGAGGGTGGGGCACCCCGTTAGGTACAACAACAAGCAGTCAGAGTCCTAGCGCAAATCATCGAGTTGTTATCTCATCATGTTTCTCGCCGCCTCAATCGCCCGCTCCAAATGCACGCCGCGCGAGCCTTTCACCAGCACCACATCGCCGGACTGAAGATTCTGCAGGAGCCAGCGCCCGGCCGCTTCGGCGTCCGGCAAAAACAGCGCGGCTACCCCGCCCTTGCAGGCTGCTGCGGCCAGATGCTCGGCATTGCCGCCGACGCCGGCTACCAAGTCGAGCCCGGCCTCGGCGGCGGCGCGTCCGCAGGCCGAGTGCAACGCGGGGCCTTGTTCGCCCTGTTCCAGCATCTCGCCGGCCACCAGAATCCGCCGCCCCGCAGCCGGCCGCGCAGCCAGCGTGCGAATCATCGAGCATAGCGCCTCGGGATTCGAGTTATAGCAATCATTGAGAATCGTAGCCCCGTGAATCTCGATGATCTCGCCGCGCTTGTCGCCGGCGGTGAGCGACTCGAGCGCCGCAACCGCCGCGTCCAGATCGACGCCCGCCTCCAGCGCGACCGCCAATCCCGCCATCGCGTTGGCTGCATTATGCGCGCCCAGAAGGCGAAGCGTGAGCGCCCCCTCGCGCTCCCCGGCGCGAAGGCGCAGGTGCAGGCCAGCCAGGTCTTCGGTCGCCTCAAGAAGCTGCGGATCGGCGCAGGGACCGGCGCCAAAGTACACCACGCGCCCAGGAAAATCACGGCCAAACTGGGAGACATAAGGATCGTCGCAGTTGAAGAAGGCGACGCCACTCACGGGCAGCGCATCCACTAACTCGAATTTCGCGCGGGCGATGCCGGCCTGGCCATCAACAAAGTTCTCGATGTGCGCCGTGCCCACGTTGGTGATCACGCCCCAGTCGGGCGAAGCGATCCGGGCCAGAGCGGCGATCTCGCCCGGATGGTTCATGCCCATCTCGACGACCGCGACCTCGTCTCCGGCTTCCAGGCGCAGCAGTTCGAGCGGCAGGCCGAAGCTGTTATTGAGATTGCCCCGCGACTTGAGCACCTTGAACCTCGCGCCCAGCGCCGCGGCAATCGCCTCCTTGGTCGTCGTCTTGCCGGCCGAGCCGGTGACAGCCACCACGCGCCGGCCCCACTGCCTGCGAATATGCGCGGCCAGCGCCTGCAAAGCGAGCAGCGGATCTTCGGCAATCAGCAGCGGGGCGGCCAGCGCCGCATCAGGCAACGCGGCGACACGCGCGCGCGAAACCACTGCGGCCACGGCTCCGCGCCCGATGGCCGCCGCGACAAAGTCATGCCCGTCATGCCGCTCGCCGCGCACGGCGAAGAAGAGCTCGCCCGCGCCAATGGTGCGCGAGTCGATCGAGTAGCCGCAAGCTGTCAGCGCGCCTGCGTTGGCCACGCTAGCTGGCGCCTCCAGCACCGCGCCCGCGCCAATCGCCGCCTCAGCAAGTGTGAGATTCATTGCCCTCTACCATAACCCATCTCGCCCAGCGCCGAAAGAGCAATCTCGACGTCGTCAAAGGGAATCGTCGTAAAGCCGAGGATCTGTTCCTTCTCGTGGCCCTTGCCGGCGATCAGAACCACGTCGCCGGCCTTGGCCTCGCGGAGCGCGAGCGAGATGGCCGAGGCGCGCTCCGGCTCGATAACGTAGCGCACGCCACTCGCCTTCAGTCCCGGCTCGATCTCGGCCAGAATCGCCAGCGGCTCCTCGAAGCGGGGATTGTCGCTGGTGGCGACGACGAAGTCGCTTCCCTCGCCCGCGGCCTGCCCCATCTTCGGCCGCTTGGTGCGGTCGCGGTCGCCGCCGCAGCCGAAGAGCGTGATGACGCGGCCGCCGGTCTTCGCCGTCATCTGGCGGGCCAGCGCGGTCAGGTTGCGCAGCGCGTCGTCGGTGTGCGCGTAGTCCACAATCACCGTGAAAGGCTGGCCCGCATCCACGGATTGAAAGCGGCCGGGAACGGGCTGGAGGCGGGGAACGAATTCGACCAGATCGGCAAACGGCACGCCGCGCGCGTGGGCCGCGGTGAAGGCGGCCAGCAGGTTGAGAATGTTTACCTCGCCGGCCAGGCGCGAAGTAACTTTGGCCGCGCCCGCCGGCGTTTCGAGTTCCAGCACCGCTCCGCTCGGTGTCAGTGTGTAGCTTGCCGCGCGCCACTCGCCCGCGCCAATTCCATAGCTCTGCACCTCCGCTCCGGCCTGGCGCGCTGCCTCGGCTAACTCGCCGCCGCGCGCGTCGTGCGCGTTGATCACGGCCACGCGCGGCGCGGGATAAACTGTGCCGTCGAAGAGCAGGCGCTTGGCCGCGAAGTACTTCTCCATCGTCTGGTGGTAATCGAGATGATCGCGAGTCAGATTGGTGAAGACGGCCACATCGAAGTTGACCCCTTCCGCGCGGCCTTGGTCGAGAGCGTGACTGGAGACTTCGGTGACTAACTCAGTAGCTCCGCGCGCCACGCCCTCGGCCATCAGCTCGAATAAGTCACGCGACTCGGGGGTGGTGTGGACGGAGGGCCGCACCTCGCCGGCCACGTGGTACTCGATGGTGCCGACCAGGACGGCCTTGCGCCCCGCCGCGTTCAGCAGGGCCTCGATCAAAAACGCCGTGGTGGTCTTGCCATTCGTTCCAGTGATGCCCGTAGCCGCCAGCCGCCGCTCCGGATGGCCGAAGAAGGCCGCCGAGGCCTGCGCCAGCGCTCGCCGTCCGTGCTCGACCTCCAGCACCGGCAGGCCGGGTTCGAAGACCAGCAGATGGTCGAAGCTCTGCGGCGAGTCGGTGATGATGCCTAATGCGCCCGCCGCAATGGCCTTCTCCACATAGCGATTGCCATCGGTCGAGCCGCCCTTCATCGCCACAAAAACCGCGCCCGGCCGTGCCTTCCGCGAGTCGTACTCGACGCCCGTCACAAGCTCCGGGGAGCCTCCGCCCGCGCCCACAGCCGCCACTTCCGCAATCAGTTCTTTCCAGTTCATCTTGCTCCCAATTGTAGTTCGTTGGACAAATTTTGCTTTACGAAGCGCAGCGGCTATGCTCTATTCAATAACATGAGCGCGTCAGACATCGTCGGTTGCTCTCTTTTCTCCTCTTTCGGGTTGTGGTGGTTTGTCGCACCGAAAAGCGTCATCCGCTTTTACACATGGTTTCACCGAGGACAAATTGCTAAGCTTGCGAAGGCTGGTAAGTATATTGGCGAGCCTGCGCCTGCTATGATCCGCGTCCTCGGCCTGATCTGGATCGTCCTTGTACTTGGCATCACTTTGTTCCAAGCGCCGCAATAGCTTTCCAGATTCCCGCAAATTTTTCAGTTTTTCTACCGTAATTATTGTACTTCTATACCGGCAGCGACAACCGTTAGGTAGGGGAAACAATATGGCAGAATCGCAGTTTGTTTACGTGACCTACATCCGCACCACGCCGGAGAAGCTCTGGCGGGCGCTGATCGAACCGGAGTTCACCCGCCAATACTGGATGGCGACAACGCAGGAATCCGATTGGAAACCCGGCGCGCCGTGGCGGATCGTCTTTGCGGACGGACGCACTGCCGACTCGGGAGAAATCGTCGAGATCGAGCCGCCGCGGCGGCTGGTTTTGAAGTGGCGTCATGAGATCGTTCCCGCGCTGACCGCCGAGGGCTACTCGCGCATGACCTACGAACTCGAGCCGGCAGGCGAAACTGTCAAGCTCACGCTCACGCATGAGATGGACGGGAAGGATTCAAAGTTCATCAAGGCTGTAGCTAGCGGATGGCCGATCATCCTCTCGAGTTTGAAGAGCCTGCTGGAAACGGGCGAATCGATCGAGACCACCCGTCTTTCGCCGAAGGGGATGTGATCCTACCGCATATCCCTATTGAAACCGGCTTAAGCCGCCACACGATATAGAAGACAGCAAGGAGGTTTTTTGTGACCGCAATCGTTGCACCGCCCGATCTTGCCTCAAGGCCACTCCGCTTGACCTGCGAACACGCCATGGAAGCGCCGCCAGACGTGTTGTTCCGTGCATGGACGGAAGAGTTCGGTCGCTGGTTTGCCGCTCCAGGCTCAGTGCTGATGAAAGGCGAGGTGAACACAGCATTCTTCTTTGAGACCCACTTCGAGGGCGCTCGGCATCCTCATTACGGGCGGTTCATTCGACTGGATCGCGACCGGCATGTGGAACTCACCTGGGTCACGGCCGCAACCAAAGGATTCGAGACGCTCGTAACGGTTGAACTCAGGCCGAAGAATAACGGCACACTGCTTCATCTCACGCATGAAGGCTTTCCCGATGAGGAATCGAAGAATCGTCACGAGGAAGCTTGGCCAAAGGTGCTCGCGCATCTCGACCAATGCATGATGGGCTGAAGATAACGGGGATGGATTGAGTGAACAATTCATCGCCCGCAGCGCACCACAATGCGCGTTCCCGGCGCGACCATCGTCCCCGCGACGGGCGCCTGTTCGCGCACGCTGCCGCTGCCCGCAATCTCCACCTCGAGCCCGGCTGCGGCGGTTAACTCGATGACCTTGCGCACCGGCAGTCCAATCAGCGAGGGAACGCGCAGAGTCTTCGCTTCGGCGACGGTGACTGTTGCAGTCATCGGCTGTGGCGCGGGCGGCGGATGCGCTGCGGCGGCCGGCGCTGCGTCTTTGTGATTTTCAGTTGCGCTCGAAGGCGGAGTGTTCGTTTGCGTTTGGTTCGCGGGAGCCGGCTGCCCCGCATCCGCACGCTGGGCATTCTGGCTGCCTCCCCGCTGCGGATCGTCGCTGGGCAGATCGTTCGCCGCGTCGTAGAGGGCGTTGATGTCGCCGGTCTCCTCGTGAGCATCGTCTTCGGTCGCCGGCAGATCAGCCTTGTTTGAAGCGCGCGGCCGGCGCAGATCGATGTCGTGCGGCACGGCGAGATATTCCAACACCTGCTGAGCCACCTCGGCAAAGACCGGCGCGGAGGCCGCCGCTCCGTGGTAATCGCCTTTGGAGGGCGAATCGATCACCACCGCCACGGCGATCACCGGATTGTTCACCGGCGCAATTCCGGCAAACGAGGCGATGTGCATCGTCTTCGAGTAGAGATGCGTCGCCGGATCGATCTTTTGCGCCGTGCCCGTCTTTCCGCCCGAGGAGTAGCCGTTGAGTTGCGCCGCCTTCCCCGTCCCATAAAGGACCACACCCTCCATCATCTTGCGCATCTCGGCTGCGGTCATCGTCGAGATCACGCGGCGCGCGCCGGCCGGCAGCGGCTCCGGTAATTCGCCGCCTGGCTTAAAGGGCGACGCCTGCGGCGGGCCTGGCGCTCTGCCATTGACGGCGCCATCTACCTGTCCCGGCATCAGCACGCGCGGCGGCAGGTAAACGCCGCCATTGGCAATCGTCGAAACCATCGAAACCAGTTGCAGCGGAGTAACTCCAACCTCTTGCCCGATGGCGATTGAACCGATTGACGAAGCGCTCCACTTCTTCACCGGGCGCAGCAGGCCGCGCGTCTCGCCGGGCAGCTCGGCGCCGGTGCGCGAGCCGAAACCGAAGTCGCGAATGTACTGGTAGAAATGCTCCGGGCCGACCTTCAGCGCCAGCTTCACCGCGGCCACGTCGCTGGAGTGAGCCAGCGCCTCGTGCACCGTGATCACTCCGAAGTGCTCGCCCTTATCGTCGTGAATCACGCGGCCGGCCAGCGTAATCTGCCCGCCCTGGCAGTCGATCTTGTCGTCCGGCGCCACGACACGCTCGTCCAGCGCGGCCGAATACGTCACCAGCTTGAAGACCGAACCCGGCTCGTAGACATCGCTGACCGCGTGGTTGCGCAGCAGATCCGGCGTGGCGCGGCGAGAGAGATTGGGATTGAAGGTCGGGCGGATGGCCAGCGCCAGAATCTGCCCGGTGTGCGCGTCTTGAACGACCACCGTCCCGTTGGCCGCCTGGGTGCGCTCCATGGCGTGGTCCAGCGCCCGCTCGGCCATGAACTGAATATTCTTGTCGAGAGTGAGCACCAGGTTTTCGCCGGGCTGCGGCTCGCGCTCGCTCGAGCCCAGTGCGTGCCGGCGCGCATCCATCGCCGTGTACATGCGCCCCGCCGCGCCATGCAACTGCGGCTCAAACTTTTCTTCCAGGCCGCCCAGTCCGTTGTCGTCCACGCCCACATAGCCCAGCACCTGCGCGGCGATTTCGTCGTCCGGATAGAAGCGCTGAAACTCCTTCTGGAAATGAATGCCCTTCAGTGCCCCTAGATTGATCAGCTCATTCACGCGCGCCGCGCTCTGCGCTGAAACCCGCCGCGCGACCCAGGCGAAGTTGCGCCCGGCCTCCAGCCGCGCGGCAATCTGCTCCTCGCTGGTCTGCGCGTCCTCCGGGTCGGTGTGCACGATTCCGGCCAGAAGATGCGCCGCCGCCTGCTTGTCGCCAATCTCGCCAGGCACGGCGAAGATTGAGTCCGCCTGCACTGTCATGGCCAGCTCGCGCAGGTTGCGGTCGTAAAGCACGCCGCGACGCGGCGCCACCTCGAAGGTGTGCAACTGCTGCCGCTCAGCGCGCTCCAGATACTCGCCGTGGCGCGCCACCTGAAGCCAGAAGAGACGTAAGACGATCAGAACCGCCCATGCGAAAAAAAACAGGCAGATAAGCCAGAAGCGCGCCAGGCTCAGGGGCTTGGCGCGCGGCGCTGTACTGCGGTTCCAACTCGGTCGAACGGCGGACGGCATGGGTGATCACTTCAGTGTTAACTTCTTGTCCTTAACGAATGATTCGTAGCTGTCAGCTGTTGGCTGTTAGCTAGAAGCTGTTCTTAGGCGGAGTTACCCGTGCGATCACCGGGGTTCCGGCCCCGGAACCCGCGCTGGAATGAACGATCTGGCCCGGCTGCGGCTCCGCAAGACCCATCGCCCGGGCCATCCTGTCGATGCGCTCCGGCTGGGTGAGCTGCGCCTCGGAGAGACGCAACTGGCGATTCTCCTCGCGCAACTGATCGCGAAGCTGCTTTTCCGCCTCGATCCGGTAGCCGCTCTCGATGGAGCTGAAATGCTGAAAGCCAAAGCACAGCGTCAGGGAGAGGAGAATTGTGACGGCCGCGGAGAAAACGCGCATCTGGCGGGCGCGCGCCAGATCCGGCGTCTTCACCAGGCGGCTGTTGTCGAAGTGCTTGACCAGCGGCACCTCCGGCGTCGGCATTCCCCGCCGCCGCAACGCCTGCTGGAGCATCAGCCTCGCATTGTGCTCCTCGATCCGCGCGTTCAAGCCTCTGCCCCCTTCAAAATGAGTTATTGCGCATGCCGCCATTGTCTCCTCCTCCGCAGTGGACAGTGATCAGTGATCAGTTACCGATGGCCCTGAGCTAGTTCTCCGCCGATGCAAGCGAAAAGTCAATCTTCCCATTTTCAAATCTCTTGGACTCGGACTTCCACTCCCCTGCCTGCAAGAACCGTTCACCGTTCACTGTCCACTGCTTTTCCGCCGCCCTCAACTTCGCGCTCCGCGAGCGCGGATTGCGCTCAATCTCCTCATCGCCGGCCATCACCGGCTTCCTGGTGAGAATCTCCCAGATTCCCTGCCGCGCGCCTTCGCGCAGGCTGTCCTTGGCAATGCGATCTTCAAGGGAGTGAAAGGAGATCACAACCAGCCTTCCGGAGGGCTTAAGCAATTGAGGCGCGGCCTCCAGCAATGCCCGTATCTCCTCTAACTCGCGATTGACATAAATACGAAGAGCCTGAAAGGTTCTCGTCGCCGGATGAATCTTCAAGTGTGTTGTTCCACGAGCGGCCGATGTTACAATTCGAGCTAACTGCGCCGTGGTTGTAACGGGCCGCTCGCGAACAACTGCTCTGGCGATTCTCCGCGACCTCCTTTCCTCTCCGTATTCGTAAATGAGGTCCGCCAACTCGCGTTCGCTCGCCTCGTTTACCACCTGTGCGGCGGTCGGCCCGGATCGCCTGTCCATGCGCATATCCAGCGGCCCGTCCGCCATGAAACTCAATCCCCTTGAAGCCTCGTCCAGTTGCAGGCTGCTAACTCCAAAATCGGCCAGCAGGCCATCCAGCGACGCCGGCTGCAAATGCCGCCCTATCGAGCTGAACGCCTCGCCGATCAAAGTAACTCGCGGCGCCTGGCTGCCTAACTCCCGGCAAACCTCGTCTAACTTCTCCCTGGCCAGCGCCAGTGCTTCCCGATCCCGGTCAAACCCGATCAGATGCCCCTGCGGTCCCAGCAGCCTGGCAATTCCGGAAGCGTGCCCCGCCAGCCCGATCGTGCAATCCGCCACCGTCGTCCCCGGCCGGACCTGGAGATAACGTAAGGCTTCTTCAAAGAGCACCGGCGCATGTCTCAACCTCGCTTCCGTCATGCGCTCCCCCTGGGGGGTTACCGGTCCGCGCTGCGCGGCTTGAGGGTCTCTTTCAGCGAGTCGCGGTCATCGGCTGTCAATGGGTTGGCCATCAGTTCCTCTTCAAAGGACGCCTGGTTATAAACCTCCAGGTGATCCAGCTTCCCGATAATCGCGACCTCCGCGTCCAGCTTGGCCCTCTGGCGCAGAAGCTGCGGCAGAAGAACCCGGCCCTCGCCATCGATCCCCACCTGCTGGCCGAAGTAGCTGGTGAAGTTCAGAAACTTCCCCACCGGCCGGTCCATGGTGCTGCACTCCGACAGCCGCGCCTCCTGTTTTTCCCACTCCGGCAGCGGCCAAATCTGCGCGCACTTGCCATCGTCGCTGGTGATGAAAAACTGGTTGATTTCGGCGCTGTCCATCCGCTCCTTGAACCCAGTGGGGAGCTTCAGCCGCCCCTTGGGGTCTACCTTCGCCGGATGGTTGCCGCGGAATACCGTCATTCCTACCCGCCTTTCGCGGCTGATCCAATTCCCTCCGCCGCGACCGTTCCTGCCGCCGTTGGCCCGTTATCAGGCTGATTCCCCGCCCGTTCGGGCTGCGCAATCGCGGTAAACTAAAAGCTGTTGCCGGGGAGTAGGCATTGGCTCAAGTTTTTTCACAGCCTGCCGATCTCCTCCACAACGGACCACGATGCGCCACTTTCGGCCACTTCCAGAGTAACGCTGATTCTGGCGCTTACCAAACAAATATTTGCGGGAATTTGAAAGATTTTTTTGCGGCCTGCTGAAATCACCACTACTGGTTGTATAGTTTTTTTCGCATACAAGATGTTGTGTTTACCGCGTTGATTCCGCCCCTGGACAACCCAAACGGCTCATGGTAGAAGAAAAAGCGAAAGTGTGACATTCATCCCACTTTCGCCCATCAATTTGCCCTGCTCAAGCCCTCCTGCGCAGCGAAGCACACACTTTACAAGCTGGCGCTATACTTCTTTTGAAGCCTTCGGCAAGCTGTACCGAGAGCCAGAACAGGCTTGAGAGCGAATCTGTTCAAAGAGGTGAGTGAGTGTGCGAAGTTCCGGTTCGCTTCCCATCGGATCTTGAGTTCGCGGCCCTCACTGCATCGCCCATCACTGTCCCTTCGCTACCGCTAAAACGCGTGACGCCAGGTCGCACAATCCTTCCGCTCAGAGGTTGGCGCGCGGCTCTCTTCTTCTCGCTGTCTTGCTTCCCTTTGCTATTCTCCGGTTGCGGAAGCTCCGGCAGCGCCCCTCCGCCGCCGCCGATCACCGTCGTGGTCTCTCCCGCCAAAGCCACAACTCCTGCCGGAACCAAGCAGCAATTCACCGCCTCCGTCACCGGAACCCCCAACACAGCGGTCACCTGGACGGTCTCCGGAACCGGCTGCGCCGCGGCGGCTTGCGGAACCATCTCTTCGAGCGGCCTCTACACCGCGCCCGCGGCGATTCCATCTCCTGCCGCTGTCACGGTTACGGCAACCAGCCAGGCGGCTCCAGGCCAATCCGCATCGGCCGTCGTAACGATCGAGGCGCCATTACCAGTCACCTACTATCTCGCGCCCGCCGCCGATGGCGGCGACGACTCCAACGATGGTCTCTCCGCCGCCACTCCCTGGCTCTCCCCGCATCACGCCGTAAACTGCGGCGATATCATCCTTGCCAAAGCCGGCGCCACTTACTCGCCGTCGAATTTCACCTACGGGAGTTGGGGGACCGTCACCTGCGCCGCCGGAGACAATGTTGCCTGGCTGATCTGCGAGAGCTTCGACGGATGCAAGATCAACTCCCAGAGCGGGCTGCTGATCGATCAAAGTTACTGGGGCGTTCAAGGATGGGAGGTACATGCCAGCGGCAATCCCGCCGCGCCCACGATCACGCAGGCAGCCTGCTTCGCCGCCGCGCCGAATTATGCGACTGCCGCGGAGATTCATCACATCATCTTTGCCAACGACATCGCCAACGGCTGCCAGAACAACGGCATTACCAGTTGGAGCCAGGGCTCCGCAAGCGTGGATTATTTCGCCATCGTCGGCAACATCGCCTATAACGCCGCCCAGGGAAACACGGAATGTTTCAGCGGAATCAGCGTTTTTCAGCCCGTCGAATCCGACTCGCTTCCCGGAACCCACATCTATGTGGCGGGAAATTTCTCCTGGGGAAACTTCGACGCCAATCCATGCAGCGGCGGAATCCCTACCGACGGTGAGGGAATCATCCTCGACACCTTCGATGATTACTTCAGCGGCCTTTCCTCTCCATACCGGGCGCAGGCCGTCGTGGAAAACAACATCCTCGCCGGCAATGGCGGCGCGGGCCTGGCAGTTGTCTTCAACGACCACGGCACACCGCCCTTCGCATCCATCTACCTGCGCAATAACACGATGTGGGGCAACAACGCCGACACCAACCAGAACGGCACTTATTGCGGTCAGTTGCTCCTTTACCAGGCGTTCGACGTGCAGGCATCCGATAACTTGGCGGTCACGGGCAGGCAATACGGCTGCGGAGCGAATTCTGTTTACGCTTATTTTGTCGGATCGAGCGCCACCTCTACCGATACGATAGAGGGCTCCTGGGGGTACTCCGCCTACGGTACGAACGATGCTCAGGACGCCAGCACTGGATTCTCCTTCGGACCGAATGACACCTTCGGCGTAAATCCGGGCTTGGCCAACCCGTCCGTCCCCGACCCGCCGGATTGCGGCAGCGCAACCAGCGTGCCGGACTGCATGGCGCCGGTGATCGCCGGCTTCACGCCCACAACGGCAGCCGCGGCCGGCTTCAGCTACCAGATCCCGGGCAGCACGCCTGTCGAAGACGCTCTCTTCCCGCAATGGCTGTGCAACGTGAATCTTCCTTCTGGCTTAGTGACGATGGGATGCGCGACTGGAGCATCGGCGGCAAGCGCGGGGCCGCGGCCGCTTACTGCTTCCCCCGGCGCTTTGAGCGCTCCGCCACCAGCTTCAATAGATAAAGGAAGACCAGGAGATTGATCGCCAGCAACCCGGACCTTACCCAGGTCAGCCTCTGCAACACCTCATAGATCTCCAAAGGCAGGAAGGATGCGGTGATAACCAGGGTCAGGTACTCGGCCCAGGCCTTTTCCAGGTACAGCCCGGTTCCCTCGATCAGGTCGAGGGCGGCGTAGATGAAGCCCACTTCGCCGATCCGGCGCAGCAAGCGGTCATCGAGCAGCAGGGCCTTCTCCAAAACGAAGTTGACGAAGCGCGACTCCGGATTGAAGCGCAGATGATGAACCACCCGCTCCAGCGCGTCGCCGATGTCCTTGTGCAGCAGCTTCATGGCGCCCACGCCGACGGCCACAAACAGGGCGGCTTGCGCCACCTTGAAGGCTGCAATGAGAATGAGCCATTGATTGTGCTTGGGCTTCGGGAGCGACGGCAATGTGGAGTCTGTCATGGCTTGAGGCGAACCTGCATGGAACCGCCTGCTATCTCTTACGTTAAACGATGCGCGCCGGTTCTGCGAACGGCGTTTGCACGGACATTGACCGAAACGGCACAATTGCTTCCGGCGTTCCGTAGTGAAACGTTGAGGAAGGGTTCATAATAGATTGGGGCGCGAGGCCCGGCCCAATGCAAAAAAAAGCAAAGGCAGCCCGAGTCGGAATCTTTTGGTTCCTCATACTCTGTTACGGACTCAACACCGTGGGAGACGAACTTCCGGCCTCAAAGCTCGCGCGCGGAACCGCAGAACATCTGCTGGCGGGAATAGACATATTCAAGACCTCTGTTGGGGAAGCAACAAAGCGGCTTGGGGAGCCGACTCGCGTGCGGGAGACGTATCCCGCGACGGAGAAGATCGCAGGCGACAGAGAATATGTGTGGGAAAAGCCAGGAGTTACCGTTGAACTCAGAACGGAATTTTTCCGCAGTTCAGAACTCCAGAAAAGCGATGGAGAATTCACATCCGTCATAACGGTGACGGGAACAAATGGCGCTGTCGGACGAACAGGCCGCGGCTTGAAATTGGGAGACCCGATAAACGCGATAGCAAGAATCTATGGAAATCGATTCGATAGAACTTACGATGGCGTGAGCGATCTGATCGAGATCGAATGGAAGCCGGGGACGAGCATCATCGTTCGATGGAACGACAAAGGGCTGATCAACGAGATTGACCTCTTTGCTCCGGAATAGCCCCGCTACGGCCTTCAATGTTTCAGATTCAGCAATCTCTCGCGATCGATCACATTCCCGTCCTCGATCAGCCCCTCAATGCGGCGGGCGTTCCAGATGTTCTTGGTGGGGTCGCCGTCGACGATAAGGATGTCGGCGCGCCGCCCTGGAGCAATCTGCCCCAGCTCGTTCCAGCCGAATTGGAGACTGTAGTTGTTGGTGGCCGCGGCCAGAGCCTCGCGCGGCGAAAGCCCCAGGCGCACCAGCAGTTCCAGCTCGGTGTGCATCCCGATGCCGGGCAAGGAGCCGTGCATCGGCGCGCCGGAGGCGGCAAGATAGTGTGGAAAGGCCGTGAATAAAGCCTCGTTGATGCGCCACAGCCGCAAGGCCGACTGGTCGGCTTTCTTGCGCTGGCCTTCTTCCAGGTAGCGTTGCCCCATTGCGGGCAGATGCCGCGTCCATGCCGGCAACTGATAGTCCATCTCGCCCGTTTCGCGGTTGGCGGGCTCGAAGACCCGCGCCGGATCAAGCAGGGCGGCGGCCGGCTCCTTCCACAAGTTGCGATGGTCCGGCAATTGCGCAAAGTAAATGCTGAAGGTGGGCATCAGCGCCGCGTGATGACTGGCCAGAAAGCGCCCGTAACTCTGCCATTGCGAGTTGGTGGGGGGCAGCCGCTCGGCGTACTCGTAGGCCGTAGCCGCGGCCGGACCCTCGGAGTCTTCCACCAGCGGCCTCTGTAATTCGTCGGGAATCACGCCCAGTTCATAGCGGCCCATGTGGACCAGCGCATCCACCCCGGCCTCGACGCCCACATCGTAGGGGGTGGCGACGAACTCGCCATAAGTGACCAGCCCTATCTGGCGGGCGCGCGCCATGATCCATTGGGCATTGGCGGCTGTGACGTTGTGGCCCAGCCGTAGAACGCGCGTTCCCAGCCGGGCGGTGTCGGTGACTTGGCGAAGGGTGTCTTCGGGGTTCAGTTCCGCCGGCCGGCCCAGATCCCTGAGCTTGAGCGCCCACTCCGGGCGCTTGGCCAGCAGGCTCCAGTTGTCGGTCGTGCCGATCGAGTCCAGCAGGTAGAGGTGGGGACTGGGCGAGGCCGCGTAATCGACGACGCCGCGCCGTGCGTCGCTCACGGCAACCACGGTCGTCACACCCATGTAGAGGTCGGCGTTGGCCTGGCCCTGCGAGTTCATCCCGGCGAACCCATCCACCAGGCCCGGAATCAGAAACTTGCCCGAGCAGTCGATCACCCGCGCGCCCTTGGGAATCTGCACCGCCATGCGCGAGCCGACTTCGGTAATCCGTCCCTCGCGCACAATGACGACAGCGTCCTCCAGGTCCTTCGCCGAGCGCCCCCAATCGCTCACGTCCACCACCGTGCCGCCCACCAGAACTAGCGGAGCCGGGGGCGCGTTCCTGGGCACAAACGGAGACGGCGCTTGCGGCCAGGCCGCGACAGCCAGAACCGCCATAACAGGACCCGACAAAAGGAGACGAGAAGCTCGCATAGGAAAAAGCGGTCTTGTGTGGATTGTCGCACACCGAATCGGGACTGCCGGCGTCACGGCGTGCCGGTTGGCGTGCCCGCGCTCTTGTTGCGGCTCAGCACGAAGGACTTGCGGCGGTCCTTGCTGGCGTGGTCGATCTGCTTCCAGAAACCTACAAAATAATCGACCGCCGAGACGGTCGAGACCAGCACCGTGAAATAAATGGCGGCGATGGCGATCCACTTCACCGGCACGACGAGAAAGCCGATATGCCACTCGTACCAGCGATGGGCCAGGAAGGCGGAGACCACGCAGATAATCTGGATCACGGTCTTCAGCTTGCCCAGATCGCTGGCCTCGATGGTGAAGCCTTCCGAGGAGGCAATCGACCGCAGCCCGCTGATGAGAAACTCGCGGCCGATGATGACCACCACGATCCAGACCCTGACAACCTGCGGGTTATAGGCCACCAAGGCAATCAGCGCCGCGGTGACCATGATCTTGTCGGCGATGGGGTCCAGCAGCATCCCCAGCGTCGTGATCTGCTTGCGCTTGCGCGCCAGGTAGCCGTCCAGCCCATCGGTGATCGAAGCCAAAACAAACAGAACCGATGCCGCAATCTCCTGCGCGCCATGCCCCTGCCAGGGAAAGTGCGGCGTCAATATCCACAGCAGCAGCGGGATCATCGCGATCCGGCTCATCGTGATCGAGTTGGGGAGGTTCATGCGGGTAGCCGTTCGCTCTTCGGTCGCTGGATGCCTGGCTCCATTATTGCACCGGCGGGCCGGGCCGTCCGGTTTCGCGCCGTGCGCAAAAATCAAAGCGGGATGAGCTAATCGCCCATCCCGCTTTTGATTCGCTCCCCGGCCTTGCCGCGGCTCCGGCAATGCACTACCAGATTGGAGGTGTCGGCTGGGTGGGTATCGCCGGCATCTTCAGTTTGTTGTTGTTCATCTCATGAACCATGACCAGCGGGACCACAACTCCCACAGCCAGGAAGGACCCAACAAGAACCCATGCCGCCGCGGGGGGTGTTCCGGTATACAGCTGTACCACATCGCTGTAAGCCACCGGCATAACCTCCGGATCGTCGTAGAGTTGCAGGCCGAAGGAGTTTTCGTCGAGGCTGATGAGCCTTCCCGAAAACTCAACCCCGTTCTCCAATTGCACCGCAACCCAGTTTCCCAGGCCTTGTTTGAGCAGGCGCGCATGAACTGCCTCCGGAGTCATTGGCTTGCGCGTGAAACTGCCCATCCTTACGCCCATCTCCAGGTAGATAACATCGACGTAAGCCACCGATGTGGGCTCCGGCTCGCCGTACCGTTGTACACCGAAGGATTTCAAGTCAATGCTGGTGACCTTGCCTGAAAACGCCGCCCCGCTTTGCAGCCGCACGCCCACCCAGCTTCCCACACCCAGCTTTTGGATGCGCGCATGAACCTGTGCCGGGGTTAGCGGCTTGGGCGCCGCAAAGGCCGCCGGCGGCGCCGCCAGCAGGCACACTAAAAGTGTTGCCACGCACCTTGAGAGGGTGCGGCTGAGAGAGTTCATTTTCGTTCTCCTTGAGTTTCTGACTTCTTTATGTAGTAACAGCGCCGCGAAGAATTAGTTGCGCCGCGCGCAAAGAAAAAAGCGGAACAGGCCTGAAGCCCATTCCGCTTCGCTTTCGCGCGAATTGCCGCGCGCCCCAGCGCCGCGCCGCCTTACTTCTTTGCCGTCGCCACGCTCAGCGGATAAGAAGCAATCAGATACTTGCCCTCGTCGCTGTCGAGCGGATGAATGTCCAGGTGCGGAGCAGTAGGGTATTGCGTGGTAATCTCCGCAAGAAACAATGTGCGGAAGTAATAAATCCCTCCAGGCTCGGCCGTGAAATGCGCCAGCGCCACGGGTTGCTCAATCGAAAAACCCGGCTGCACGTTCGCGCACACATGGTGCTCTCCTGGAACCACCGAAACGGAGAGGTAGGAATTTTGCTGGTAGGCGCCAACCCATGCTCCGTCCAGCCCGATTCTTAGCGTGGAATGCAGGGTGTTGCCCATTGGGCCGTTATCCTGGATGAAGTAAACAGTTGCCTTCCCCGGCTCAGGCTGAGCCGGAGTTTGCTGGCTGCCGCCGGGCGATACGTTGAAGATAACCTGATCCGGGCCGCAGGCTGCCAGGGGAGCGGAAGACGGCGTTTGGGCCAATGCGGATGCTGCAAATAGCATCGCAACGAGAGCGATTTTCATGATTCTCCTTCAGGCGGATCATAACTCTTCTTGTGGTGTAAACAGCAATGCGCGGAATTAGTTGCGCCGCGCGCACAAGAAAAAAGCGGGACAGGCCTGAAGCCCATCCCGCTTCGGCTTCGCGGCTCATTGCGCCCGAGCGCCGCGCCGCGTCACTTCTTCGGAGTCGGCGCGCTCAGCGGATAAGAGGCAATCAGATACCTGCCCTGATCGCTGTCGATCGGCTCCAGCTCCAGCAGTTCCACCTCTCGCGACATCACCAGCCGCGTGCGATAGAAGTAAGTCTTCCCCGCCTGCGCTGTTAAATACGCGAACTCCGCGCGAGGGTCCACGACAGAAGACTGCAAGCTCGCGCATAGATGATGCTCTCCCGGATCCACCGAGATTGAGAAATAAGAGTTACCGTGATTGGCGCCGACCCACTCCCCATCCACTCCGAGTCTGGTCGTCGGGTAGGCGAAAAGCGCCGGTGTGCCGGCGTCGTGGATAAAGTAGATCCGCGCCTGGCCCGGCTCCGGCGGCAAAACACCGGGCTGAGCACTTTCCAGGTCTACCTTGAACTGAACACCTGCGGGACCGCAGGCGGGCGAAAGACCTGCACGCGGGCCCTGAGCCAATGCGGACGCCGCAAAAAGCAGTGCAACAAGAGCGATTTTCATGATTTTCCTCCAGGCAAAATATAACTTCTCTCAAGTGTAAACAGCGCCGCGCAAATATAGTTGCGCCGCGCGCAAAGAAAAATCGGGCCAGGCCTGAAACCCATTCCGCTTCGGTTGGCTAGCGTCTCTGCGGCGTGTGCGCGTCGCTACACACAGGCATTACTTTATCGGCGTCGACACGCTCAGCGGATACAAGGCAATCTGAAACTTGGCCTGATCGCTGTCTTCCGCACCAAAAAACAGATATTGCCCGGATGCTATGGTAAGGACTCGAGCACTGAAGTAATAATCACTTCCTGCCTCCGCCGTAAAATGAGCGAGACCCATCGGGTGCCCCAAATGATTTTGCACATTTACACATAAATGATGTTCTCCCGGCCCCACAGAGACCGAGAAATAGGAGTTGGTGTCGTTTGCTCCTATCCAGGCTCCATCCATCCAGAAGACGACCTTTACGCCGGCTTCCTGAATGAAGTAAACCCGCGCTTTGCCCGGTTCGGGCTGCGCCATAGTGTGCTGGGATTTGTCCAGTTTCGCAACGAAGGTGGCATCCTTCGGTCCGCAGGCCGATGGAAGACTGGTAGACGGGCCCTGAGCCAATGCGGACGCCGCAAACAGCAGCGCAGCAAGAGCGATTCTCATCTGTTCCCCCCGGACAAACACATAACTCTTCCAGGAATGTAAACAGCATCGCGAAGAATTAGTTGCGCCGCGCGCAAAGAAAAAAGCGGGACAGGCCTGAAGCCCATCCCGCTCCGCTTGCCGCCGCCAGCACACCGCCAGCCGGCGAGTTATGCGTAAATGCCGCGCTGGCGAATGGTCTGGGCCACCCGGTCGATGGCCAGCATATACGCCGCGATGCGGTTGTTCACGTTATGCGCCTCGGCGTAGCGAACCACATCGTCGAAGCTGTCGCGCAGAATCGTCTCCATCTGTTCGTTGACTTGGGCTTCCTTCCAGAAGTAGCCCTGCCGGTCCTGCACCCACTCGAAGTAACTCGCAGTAACCCCGCCGGCATTGGCCAGAATGTCGGGCACGACGAAGATGCGCTTCTCGGCCAGAATATCGTCGGCCACGGCGGTCGTCGGTCCGTTGGCGCCCTCCACCACCACGCGCGCCTTGATCTTCTCGGCATTGCGGCTGGTGATCACATTCTCCGTCGCCGCCGGAATCAAAATCTCGCACTCCGACTCCATCAGCTCCTCGCTGGGCACGGCCTCCGCCCCGCGAAATCCCAGGATCGTCGCGTTGCGCCGCTTGTAATCCAGCAACTGGTGAATGTCGATGCCGTTCGGGTTCTCCAGACCGCCATCGACCTCGGCGACGCCCACGATCTTGTACCCCCGCTCCATCATCAGCCGCGCGGCATTCGAGCCCACGTTCCCAAAGCCCTGCACCACCACCCGGCAGCCCTCGATCGGCATCTGCAGATAGCGCATCGCCTCGTCGCAGACCGTCCGCACGCCGCGCCCGGTCGCCTCCACCCGCCCCCGCGAACCGCCGATATTCAACGGCTTGCCGGTTACCACGCTGGTCACCGTATGCCCCATGTGCATCGAGTAGGTGTCCATCACCCATGCCATGGTCTGCTCGTTGGTGTTCATATCCGGCGCGGGCACATCCTTCTCCGGGCCGATGAAATCGATGATCTCCGAGGTGTACCGCCGGGTCATCCGCTCCAGCTCGCCCTGGCTCATCTTTTTGGGATCGCAGATCACTCCGCCCTTGGCCCCGCCGAAGGGAATATTGACCACCGCGCACTTCCAGGTCATCCAACTGGCCAGCGCGCGCACCTCGTCCAGCGTCACATCCGGCGCGTAGCGGATGCCGCCCTTGCACGGCCCGCGGGCAATCGAGTGCTGCACCCGGAAGCCGGTGAAGACCTCCATCCGCCCATCGTCCATCTTCACCGGAAAATGCACGATCACCTCGCGCGAGGGGGTGCGCAGCATCTTCCACAAGCCTTCTTCCAGGTTCAATTTGCGCGCCGCAAAGTCAAATCGAGCCGCCTGGGCCTCCCAGGGATTGATCTCCTGCTCAAGGGATACCGATTCCATAAACCTCTCCAATTCCGTCTGCCCGGCTAATCGGCAAAAATCGGGTTCCGGTTAGGGTTCGCATTCCGGAAAGCTCCATCTGCCGGGCGGTCCATTCCGTGGGAAAACTCCACAAGGCCAAACCCCTGTGAGTCTAGGCCAGCCGGAGAGCGCCGTCAAGCCCGGCACAGCCGGGCCGGAAACTCGTCCCAGGCGAGACATGGTGGCCGATACAACTGGCCAAGAGCATGCAGCGTAGGATCTCAGAGAGAGTATTAGCTTTTGTATCAGGGCTGGCTTTAGCCATGCCGCAGGATTTTCAAGAATCTCACGAAGAGCACAGTGTTTCAACCATAGCCAAATCGACCCTGATTCCACGCAAGAATTGGCCCCTCTTGAGGCAAATTTCAATCTTTTCCTCCACCCCGAACCGCACAGTTCCAAGAAATATCCAGGCCTAAACCCCCACCTTCTCCGCCAACGGACCTCCCTTCCCCATTCCGTAGCCCTACGGCCCGTCAAATTTCCCTTCTTCGTCGCCCTATAACCCCAGCGAAAAACCATCTTTGGCCAATTGGGCGAGTCTCCGTTGTCGAAGAGCAATGGCGCAAAACCCGCACCCCGCCGCGCTGCCAGCAATTACACTGAGTCTGTGAAAGCCTCAGCCCAATCCGTCCAGCCCAGCCGCAAAGAGTTCCTCGCGCTCGCTCGCGAGCACACGCTTGTACCCGTCTGCCGCATCCTGGCGGCCGATCTCGAAACGCCGGTCTCGGCCTTTCTGCGCGCGGCCTGGCCGGAGCGGGAGTGCTTCCTGCTCGAGTCGGTGGAGAACGGCGAGCAGGTGGGCCGCTACACCTTCATCGGCCTCCAGCCCTTCAAGCGCATCGTGGCGCGGGGGCGCGAGATCACCATCACCGAAGGCAAGAAAGTTGTGCAGACCGAGGGCGAGATCTTTGCCGTTCTGCGGCGCGCGCTCAGCGGCCACAAGCCGGCGCGCCTGCAGGGGCTGCCGCCGTTTACCGCCGGGGCGGTGGGATTCTTCGCCTACGACGCGGTGCGCCAGATCGAGCGGCTGCCCGAGCTGGCCAAAGACGAACTGGGCGTTCCCGACGCCTGCCTGCTCTTCTTCGACGAGGTGCTGGCCTTCGACCACGTGCGCAAGGAGATCTGGCTGGTGGTGACCGCCGACGTTACGCGCGGCAAGCCGGCGGAGGCTTATGGCAAGGCTGTCACGCGCCTCGACCGGCTGGAAAAACGCCTTGCCCAGCCGCTGCCCAAGCTGGCCGCGCGCAAGGCCAAGGGCAAGCTCAAAGTGAGTCACCGCACGTCGAAGAAGGATTATTTGGCCGCCGTGGCCCGCACCAAGGAATACATCGCCGCGGGCGATATTTTTCAGGCGGTGATTTCGCAGCGCTTCGATGTCGAGCCGGAATCGGATAGCTTTCAGGTCTATCGCGCGCTGCGCACCGTGAACCCGAGTCCGTATATGTTCTTCCTGCGTTTCGCGCCGGAAGGCGAGTTGGGCGGCGCGTTTGAGGCGCCGAAGCACGCGGCCAAAAAGTCGAAACACGCGCAGACTTTGGAACTCGCGGGCTCGTCGCCGGAGCTGTTGGTGCGGGTGCATCAGGGCAAGGTGGAGTACCGGCCCATTGCCGGAACGCGGCCGCGCGGCGAGACAGAGGCCGAGGACGAGGCGCTGGCTGAGGAGATGCTGGCCGACGAAAAGGAGCGCGCCGAGCACGTGATGCTGGTGGACTTGGGCCGCAACGACGTGGGCCGGGTGAGCCAGTTCGGCAGCGTGAAGGTGGAGCGGCTGATGTTCGTCGAGCGCTACTCCCACGTGATGCACATCGTCAGCACGATTGAGGGCCGGCTCAAGCCGGAGCTGACCGCCGTCGATGCCCTGCGCGCCTGCTTCCCCGCCGGCACGCTGAGCGGCGCGCCCAAAGTACGTGCGATGGAAATCATCGAGGAACTCGAGCCGGCGCGGCGCGGGACCTATGGCGGCGCGGTCCTCTATGCCGACTTCTCCGGCAATCTCGACTCCTGCATCGCCATTCGCTCCATGCTGGCCATCGGCGGCAAGGGCTACCTGCAGGCCGGCGCGGGAATTGTCGCTGACTCGGTGCCGGAGCTGGAGCACGCCGAATCGATGAACAAGGCGCAGGCGGTGATTCGGGCGATTGAGCGGGCACGGGAGATGTAAGAAGCAGGGAACAGGGAATAGCTGTACGTCCCTCAGGGATCATTGAACAAGTCGATGTTTTGAAAGGGCACGACTTTAGTCA
The DNA here is from genome assembly GCA_049522975.1 of Occallatibacter sp. Classification (GTDB taxonomy): domain Bacteria; phylum Acidobacteriota; class Terriglobia; order Terriglobales; family Acidobacteriaceae; genus Telmatobacter. Next base: position 71,871 of record JBEKNI010000011.1, read on the forward strand.
GGATTATCCCCTTGACTCAAGGATGTGCTCAGTGAAACTATACAGGCCATGTTCTGGGATGTTCTCATCTCCCTCGGTCTACTTAGCGCAGCCATCGCAATGGCTTGGATGGGGGTGCGCGTGAGTATTTATCCCCCTAACTCGGAACAAGAGAAGAAACGGTATAAGATTTGGTTCCTAATACTGGGCAGCTTGGCAGCAGCATTAACAATCGCTCAGGGCATACGTAATGGACTGAGTCAGCACGACCTTATGGAGACGATCAAGAACAACAGACCAGTCGTCAATGTGCTACCAGCGTCCCCTACCATTCAAGTGACATCTCCTCCTGCGCCCCCGGCCCCTAAGTCCGATCACGGACCTACCGGACCTTCGCGAATCGATGTAAAGATATTTCCAGAGAAGCCGTCGCCCACAGCGTATCCAACCGATAAATCGATCAACCCTGGGGCGACAGTTCTCCTTACATCGCTTGGGGAATACAGGAACCCAGTATTTGAATTGAAGTGCAGTGTACCCTGTACGTTCTATCCAGCTTTCTCTTTCTTTCAGGGCAAACATACGACGAGCACATGGACAAAGCAACTCGCGTCTCCATCCGGCTCACCAAACACGATCCGCATTAGACTGATAATGCCAGTGAAGTTTGAACCGGATGAACAACTTACCCTTGCATTCCGCTCAAATGACAAACGGGGATTGAGCATCACAGATGTGCGGCCTTACCTAGGGAAAGACCTCACGCAGCAATGAGGTTTTTGTAATCCAGCACAGGTGCTTCGATGAGCCTCATAAGGGTGTCGCGGAACAGGTAAGGATTGGAACGATTATTGAAACGGAACTCCATTTCGTCGAGGTAGGCAGCCAGATGCTTTGCCGGGTGCCCCATCCTTTCGCCGCCTTTTGGCGAAAGGGTGGGAGGGCACGGATTTCATCCTGTCGTCACTCCGCGCCGAAGATGCGCTTGAAAAATCTTCCAATGCCGCCGAAGAATCCGCCTTTTTTCTTGGTACCGGACTTGACCGCGGGCGTATTTGCCTCTGCGCCAGCAGCGGGAGCAGCTTCGGCGGCGGGTTGCGGAGCGTGGCCGGCGCTCTTATAAACCAGCGGCTCGATGGGCGGAGCCGTTGCGTTGCCCGCAGTCTCGGGACTCGGCTCCGGCTTGGGCAGCGGCGCAAGGCCCGCGCTCTCGGCCAGCGGAAACTCATTCGTGCCCGGATGCAACGGCGGCGGGCAGCCGCAAGGCTCCTTCTCGTTGTCCACCACCTCGTGCAGGCTGCCGTGCTCGAACATCACGCGCTGCCCGGGCTGCACGCGGTAATCGCCGCCATCGAAGACGCTGGTCACCAGCACATAAGGCGCGTTCACGCCGGCGTTATCCACGCAGGTATCGCCGTGCGGGCCGACGCGCACCTTGACCTCCGCCGCGCCGGGAGCGCCGATGAGGATGCGGAAATCCGGCGTCAGCAGGATGTCGGAGTTGCGCGCCGTGGCGAAGCTGGCCTCGATGGCGCCGTGATCCAGGGCCATCATCAGGCCGGGCGTCTCGCCGGCCGGAACGCTGGAGTCGGCGGCCAGCTTGACGGTGGTCGAGGCGCAGACCCGCAGCACGCCGCGACGGGGCAGCACGACATCTGTCGTCTGGCTTCCGGAGGTGACCGTGCCGCTGGCGACGATGATGGCCTTGTTCCGCGAGACCTCCAGCGCGCCGGTGACCTTGGCCGCGGCGTCGGGGTTCTGCGTGTCCAGCGGGACAATTGCGATTGGGCCGGCCTCCGACGCGACAGCATGATGCGCGGGCGCCGGAGTCGCGGCTGGCTCCTGGGCGTGGAGCAGGGGCAAAAATAGCGCGGTTGCCGCAAGCAACAGGCAAAGCCCTGGCACGGCCCAAAGACTGACCCTGTACACTCGGATTTGCATTGGCATTTGCATAGCGGCTACACTCACGATTCTAGCCGGATCCGCCCTTTTGCCGGATAAAGGTTCGAGCCACGGGCAAAATGGACCACGGAAAACTGCCATCGTCGACTCCCAATGCAACATGAATGTAATCCTGCTTGTTTTCTATTATTCCCACTTCGACTTGATAACGCTTTGCATCAACTACGACCTCATAATTCAGCACTTCGCGCAACTCAGCAACCAGTTGCTCACAGGACTTTTGCGACCAGCGCTCTGTTTCGACGTCGAGCACCTTTCGCCACTCATTCCGCCTACCCATTCGTCTACATCTCCAGGAAGTTGCGGATCATCTGGTGGCCGCCCTCGGTCAAAACGCTCTCGGGGTGGAACTGCACGCCCTCGATGGGCAGCGAGCGATGGCGCAGACCCATAATCACCGAGCCGCCACCGTTTTCCGCAGCGCGCGCCGTGACCACGAGTTCGGCGGGCAGCGACTCCTCGGCCACAATCAGCGAGTGGTAGCGGGTGCAGGTAAGCGGCGAGGCAAGTCCGGCGAAGACGCCCTTGCCGTCGTGCTCCACGCGGCTGGTCTTGCCGTGCATCAGTTGACTGGCGCGCACCACCTGGCCGCCGAAGGCCTCGCCGATGGCCTGATGGCCCAGGCAGACGCCTAGAATCGGCGCTTTGCCCGCCATGCGCCGCACCAGCGGAACCAGGATGCCCGCCTCGGACGGCGTGCACGGGCCGGGCGAGAGCACGATGCGATCAGGCTTGAGCGCCTCGACTTGCTCGATCGTGAGTTCGTCGTTGCGATAGACCTCGACCTTCGCGCCCAGTTCACCCAGGTACTGGACGAGGTTGTAGGTGAACGAATCGTAGTTGTCGAGGACAAAAACCATGGTGACTTCCAGTGTAGCGCGCGGCGGCGACGGTTGAGGTTCGTGGTTTCTCACCCTAGTTCACCCCAACGACGAAAGCCTGCTGTTGGGGACCCCGAAGCCGCAAAAACAAAGACGCGGCGAGGGCGGGGCGCCCGGCCGGTTGCGCACCGGCGGCTCATCTGTAAAACTCACTAACAATGGTTATTCATTTCCTGATTCAAGGCCGCGTACAGGGCGTCGGCTTCCGCTGGTATGTGCAGCGCGAGGCCGGCCTGCTCGACCTGCGCGGCTGGGTGCGCAACACCGAAGAGGGCGAGGTCGAGGTGGTAGCCTCGGGTTCGCCCGGAGAGCTGGCCGAACTGCGTGCCAGCCTGCGCCGCGGTCCGCGCGGCAGCCGCGTCGACCGCCTCATCGAGCAGACCTTGCCCGAGAGCGAGGCCGAGGAACTCAGCTCGTTCCGCATTGACGGCGCCTGGTAATGGCAGCCTCCCGCCGTTACGTCAGAAAGAAAACGGCAGCGCAGGAGGCCAGCACGCCTCCGCCTTGCACGGCAAGGACGCGCAGTGAGCGCATCGGGGCGCGCGGCAGCCACTTGATGGCAAAGAACGCGACTATCGGTAACTGCCCAGCCATGAGCAACTGCCAGATGTGGGCGGCTGCGCCCTCATCGGCCTCATGGACGATGCCGTAAATCGCTACGTGGCCAAGCACAACCCCAAGTGCGGTGAGCGACATTGCCAGGGGAAGGAATGCGCTCGGTTGCTTCATCGACGGAACATTCATTGTGCGACCTCCAGAATGGGTTCCGAGCCGAACAAAACAAGTCTACCCCATCCGGAAACTCAAAGGAAGGCCGCCGGTGGACGACTGAAGAGGAACTGTCCACTGACCACTGTTCACTGTCCACTGTTCCTCCCCGCTATAATCAAGACGAAGCCCAACAATCAACCCCGATCAAGGAGCCGCTCGCCCCATGCCTGAACCAATGAAGCCCGTCGATGTGGAAGCCCTGAAGGCGCTGGTGCGCACCGTGCCCGATTTTCCCAAGCCGGGGATTCTCTTCTACGACATCACCACGCTGCTCAAGGACAAGGTGGGCTTTGCCAAGCTCATCGACGCGCTGGCGGCGCATTACATCGGGCGCAAGATCGACCTGGTGCTGGGCATCGAGGCGCGGGGATTCATCTTCGGGCCGGCGCTGGCCTACCGGCTGAACGCGGGCTTTGTGCCGGTGCGCAAGCCGCGCAAGCTGCCGGCTCCGGTGGCGAGGGTGACCTACGACCTGGAGTACGGCTCCGACACTTTAGAGATCCACATGGACGCGATCCAGCCCGGCCAGCGCGTGGTCCTGGTCGATGATCTGCTGGCCACCGGCGGCACCATGGAAGCCACGATCAAGCTGGTCAAGCAGTTGGGCGGGGAGATCGCCGGGCTGGCCTTTGCCGTCGAGCTCGACTTCCTGAAGGGCCGCGAGCGCTTCACGGAATACGACGTCTTCAGCCTGCTGCACTACGACGAATAGACTTCTTCCCGATCACGAAAAAACGCGATGCCTTTGAATGGCGCGGTTTCAGCGGTGCCGCGCGTGGATTATGTTCCGCAATGTAGAATGCTTTGGGTGAGGGGAGTATGCCGCTTCCGGGAGCGATCTTGCGGGAAAGCCTTCCGTCTCCAGGGCGCTGGCAGATTTCGGGGGGCCGGGGAAGATGATGAGAGGACTACTTCGGATTCTCGGCGCATTTCTGCCGCTGCTCGGCCCCGCGCTCCTACTGGCGCAGGGGACGCAACCCGCGCCGGATCAGGCGCCCACGCTGAGCCTGACCACGCGGCTGGTCTATGTGGACGTGGTGGTGCGCGACTCTCATGGCCAGCTGGTGCATGGGCTCGCGCAACAGGACTTCAAGGTGCTGGAGGACGGCAAGCCCCAAACGGTCGCCTTCTTCGAGGCGCACACTTATGACGCCGGGGCGGCCGCGGCAACGGCCGCTCCCGCGCCGTCCCGCGGAGAACTTACCTTCTCCAACGTAGCCGCGCCGGGCACGGTCTCGGGCTCCATCAACATCCTGCTCTTTGACCTGCTCAATACGCCCGCAACCGATCAGATCTATGCCCGCAGGCAGATGCTGAAGTTTCTGCGGGAGCTGCCGCCGGGGCAGCGCGTCGCTTTATTCGTTCTCACCACTCAGTTGCAGATGCTGCAAGGCTTCACCGGCGGTTCGGACCTGCTCTCCTCGGCGGCAAAGATGCTGGACCCCAAGGACTTTCATATTCTGCGCTCGCAGGCGCAACAGGATCTGGAGGCCGACAACCTGCAACAGATGGCCCAGGCGCTGGGTGGACGCGACCCCTCCGGCAGCGTTGACCACTGGGCGAAGGCCCTGAGCCAGGAAGATGCCATCAATACGGATAACCGCGCGCGCATGACGCTGGCCGCTCTGGCGGAGCTGGCGCGCGCCACCAGCGGCTATCCGGGACGCAAGAACCTCTTATGGCTCTCCGCCAGCTTCCCGCTCGCCGTGGGCGCGTGGATGGAGTCCAACCCCTACGCGTCTGGGGACATCGGCCATGCCAGCGCCGACTTGCTCAGCCAGCGCGAGACCGCCAACCTCATCGCCACCGCGCAGATCGCGGTTTATCCCATCAGTGTGCTGGGCACACAGCTGGAGTACATTGGGCCGGAGTCCAGCGGCGCGGCGGGGGGCCAGCAGGTTTCCAGTATTGCACCGGTTGGCCATCGCCTGGGAACCGACCGGGAAGGCAAGTTCACCGGCCGGACGCAACAGGTCGACGCCAGCGAGGATCTGGCGCGGCAAACTGGCGGCAAGGCCTTTCACGGCTCCAACGACTTAGCAGGCGCCCTGCTCCAAAGCATCCAGGAGGGGGCAAATTACTACACGCTCGCCTACTATCCGCAAAACCCGGACTGGAGCGGCAAGTTTCGTCAGATTCGCGTGGATGTGGCCCAGAAGGGCGACACGCTCGCCTACCGCCGCGGCTATTACGCGCTGCCCGATGCGCTGACCGCCGGCGATCCCGGCAAGGAATTGAACGTCGCCTTGCAGCCCCAGACCCCCGAATCCACCATGCTGCGCCTGAAGGCCAGCATCGAGCTTCCCGGCGAAGGGCATCCGATGGTGACCGTGACGGCCAACATCGATGCCGGCAATGTGCAGTTCACCATCGATGCGGCCGGCCATCACCGCGCCAAACTGCTGGTGCTGCTGGTGGCCTTCCCCGATGGCCCGAAGGAGCCCGAAGAGCCGCCGCAAAACTCGGGCGCGCTCAACGTCGATCTGGACGCCGCGCGCTACCAAGCAGTGGTTGAGCGCGGCATCGGCTTCCAGCAGGCGCTCGCGCTGAAACCCGGAAAGTACCGCCTGCGCCTCGGCGTCAGCGATATGAGCAACCACCACCTGGGGACGCTCGACATGCCGGTCGATCTGGGCGCCTCGGGCTCGGCAGGACACTGATCCGGCAGAAATTCGGCTCCCGGTCAGTCCTCCGTCAACTTTTTTGTAAGGAGAAATTCCATGGCAAGCTGTTTCATCGCTCAGAAGGCAAACCCGGGCATGACCGGCGTTTTCAGCCGCCCCCGGACGAAAATTCGCATGGCGCTGATTTGCCTCGTGATTGGCTCATCGGTACTGTTTGCGCGGCATCTTGGCGCGCAGGCGGCGGATTCGGCTCCGGCAGCTCAAGCGCCGAAGCCGTTGACGCAGGTCGCCGCCGTGGTTGAGCAAGAGGATAAGCAGACACACAACCTTGGTCTGCTTAGCACTCTCACCAAAACCGACTTTCGGCTCTTCGACAATGGACACGAAGTGCCCATTCAGTCATTCAGCGCGGGGATGGATCGATCCCGCCCCATCGCCCTATGGCTGATCGTGCAGTGCAACATGGGGATTCCCGATGACCAGGCATCCGGGTTTATCCGGGGGAAGACGCAGTACCTGAAGCCTGCATTGCGACATCTCGAAGATGACGACCTGATAGGTGTGGCGCATTGGTGCGAGGACGGCCAAGCAAAAATCGATGTCGCTCCTGGAACCAGCGTCGATGCGGCCCTGCAGGGCGTCGAGACCGTGCTGGCCGCGCCGGCCTACCTTGGCCACAACGCGCAGGCCGACCTGGCATTGTGGCAAATGGTTCAGCTCGTGACCAAGAGCTCGAAGGCGCAAACCCCGGCGCGGCTGCCGGTCTTGCTCTTCCTCCATGGAGATTTCAGCGGGGATCAAGGCACCATCGATGTCCGTATTTCAAACCAGATTCTGACGGATATTACCGGGAATTCCGGCCTGGTCTTCGGCCTGGGAGTAGGGACGAAAGATCAGAATGCTCTTGAATCGATGAGAAGCGGCGGGGTAGCCGGACACTTTGTCCATAACTTCTGCGTGAAGAGCGGCGGCCAATACTATACAACCGCCCGCCCGGAGTTATTCGCGCCGACGCTCGACTACATCCTCTCTCAGCTTCACCTTCGCTATACGCTGGGCTTTGCGCCAGCCAAGCTGGACGGCAAGACGCACGACCTCCGCGTGGAGCTGACCAAGGACGCGCAAAAGCGGTTTCCAAAAACCACGCTGCGGTTTCGCGGCGAGTACGTCGCATCGCCGCCGGCTCAGTGAGCAGCCGGAGGGGCTTTTGTTTTTTCAGAAGGCGGAGCCGGCGCGGCGGCCGCGGGCGGTGCCGTGGGCTTGACCGGCTTGGGCCTGGCTACCGCCGCATCCACAATGCCCTTGCCTTCCAGGACGTTATAGTATTTGTCGGCATCCAGATTCGTCAGGGTTTCCACCAGGCCCGACGGCCAGTGAATCACCACTTTGTCGACTTTGGTGGCGCTGCCCAGGCCGAAGTGCTGGCGCAGATCGTCCTGCGAGAGATAGCCTCCGCCGCCCGAGTGGACTTCGGAGGTCTGCGTCATGCCGCCGGCGACCACCGTCAGGCGGGCATTGAGCGCCGCGCGGTTGCTCTTTGTGCCGTCTAGCTCAAAGCTCACCCAGTGGCGTCCGGGGACGCCGTGGTTGCGCAAGAGCATCGGGCTTCCGTCAATGTCCTCAACGACAATATCCATATTTCCGTCGTTGAAGAGATCCCCCACCGCCACGCCGCGCGAAGGGCGCTTTTCCATCAAGGCATTTCCAGCCTGGCTGCTGGCGTCGCAGAAGGCGCCGTCTTTCTGGTTGAGTTCCATCACCTTCGGTTCGCGGTAGCCGGGGCCGGAGGGCAATGTATCCACCTGCGGGTAGACGTGCCCATTCACCAGGAAGAGATCCAGCCATCCGTCGTTGTCCAGATCGACGAAGGCGGTTCCCCACTTGACCAGCGGCAGCGATGGAAGCGCAACTCCCGCCGCAAAGGAGACTTCCTTGAAGTTCCAGTCTCCTTCGTTGTGGTATAGAAGAGCATTCTCATCGGTGAAATTGGTGACGAATATCGACGGGCGGCCGCTGTGATCGTAGTCGCCCAGCGCAATGCCCATCGAAGCCTGTTCCGAGCCGTCCTCGCTGACCGCGGTTCCGGATTGAAGACCGATGTCCTCGAATTTTCCGTTGCCAAGATTTTTGTAAAGATACTTGGGGGTGGAGTCGTTGGTGATATAGATATCCGGGCGGCCGGTGTTATTGAAGTCCGCCCAAACCACTCCCAATCCGTAATAGCCGTCGGGATCGCTGACGCCGGCGGCCTTTGAGACATCGGTGAAAGTGCCGTCGCCGTTGTTGTGAAAGAGCGAGTCGCCGGCCCCGCGCAGCCCGCGCGGCCCGCACTGCACGTCGATGCCGCGGTACTTGCAGAAGGAGGCGCTGCCGAATCCCGGCATGTCGTTGAGATGGAAGTCCACATAGTTGACCACCATCAGATCGACGAACCCATCCAGATCGTAGTCGCCGAAGGATGCGCCGGCCGACCAGCGGCCATCGGCGACACCCGCCTTGGCGGTAACGTCGGTAAAGGTGCCGTCGCCGTTATTGTGGTAGAGAATGTTGCCGCCCAGGCAGGTGAGGTAAAGGTCGGGCCAGCCGTCGTTGTCGTAGTCTCCCACGGCGCCGCCCATGCCGACGCAGTGGGTGGTCAGACCGGCCTTCTCGGTGACATCGGTGAAGGTGCCGTCGCGATTGTTGTGGTAGAGTGCGCCGGGAGCCTTCACTCCCTTGAGTTCCTCATCGACGGTTGGCGCGTTGGTAAAGTAGATGTCGGGCCAGCCGTCACGGTCATAATCGATCAGGACTACGCCGCCGGTCATCGATTCGATGATGTATTTTTTCTGAGGCGCTGTATTGTGCTTGAAGGCGATGCCGGCCTTGGCGGTGATGTCTTCCAGTTGCGGAACCGGGCGGCCGCTGCATTTGGTGTTCTTCGCGCCCGGCGGCGCGACGGCCGGCCCCGCTCCCATCCCGCCCATCTGCGCAAACGCGACGTTCAGCGCACAGAAGGGGAGCGCAAGAGATTTGAGCAGGCTGACAGGAGACCGGCGAGTGAACAAGCGGATCGTTTCCTTCCCTATTGAGTCTGCTTCAGTTTTTCCGCCATGCGCTCGCGGGCTTTGGCTTTCAGGTCTTTGTAGATTTCCAGTTCCCGGTCCGCATCCGCGCTCCGGCCCAGTTTGCGATAGACCGCTTGAAGCTGATAGTGCATGTAGTCCGCCTGTGGGCTGAGCCGGGCTGCCGCTTCAAGATGCCCGACCGCGTCCGCAAACTGACCGCGGTCAACCAGTATCTTTCCCAGTTGATACTGGGCATTGGCGTACTCCGGTTGCGCGGCAATGACTTGGGAAAAAAGCGCCGCAGCCTCATCGACCTTCGACTGCTGCAAGTATACAAATCCCAGATGATACTCCGCAACGGGATCGCCGGGGTTGAGCGCCAGTTCGGCCTGGAATTCCTTCTCGGCCTCCGGCCAATGTTCCCAATGAATATAGGCGAGTCCCATGTAGTGATGCGCCATCGGCAGGTTTGGATCGGAGGCGAGCGCCCGCTGCAAGGCCGCGATGGCGCGCGCGTAGTCGCCGATCTCTGTCCACAGTTGACCAACCAGCAGGAGCATGTCGTTGGGCCGCGGTTCGGATTCAAACGCCGTCAACACCTCGGTGGCCTTTGCCAGGTCGCCGGTGTGGGTCAAAGACGCTGCCCAGGCATAGCCGGTCTCGCTATCCCGCATCCCGCGAGCACCGAGAGGAGCAAAAGTTTGGGCCGCCTCCGCATACCGGTTGATGGCGAAATAGGAGGCGCCTAGCATGGCCCGAAGCGAGGAGGAATCTGGCTGGATCGTCAAAGCCAGTGCGAGGGCGCGAACCGCTTCGGCGTAGTCTTTGACTCGGAAGGCGCAGACCCCAAGGTTCTTTTCCAGGCCGGGAAGCCCCTCGTCCCACTGCTCCGCCCGCTGATAGTTGCCCAGGGCCAGGGCATACTCCCCGCCCATCGCCTCCGATGTGCCGAGATCGTTGAAGGCCAATGCCAGCGCCGGTCGAAGCGCCTTCTCCCGCGCCTGTGCCGCGACGAGCTGCTCCGGCGTCAACCTGCTACGCGCGAAAGGGTCGCCCCCGCCCTGAACGGCTGGCGCGGATTGATCTTCCTGCTGGCGGGTCAGCGGCACCACGGCCGCGGCATCTCCGCTTCCCTTCGCCGCCATCATGGCGGAGATGCTCTGCTGGGTATCCACCATCACCTTATTCTGCAGTTGGCGCGCCTTGGCCGCAAAGACCTCGCTCTCCTCCTGGCGTCCCGTGCTGAACAGAATGCGGGAGAGATCCACGTAGGCCCGGCGTATCTGATAGTTCCCACGCGGCTCGTCTTTCTCTCCGGTCAGTTCCACCGCCTTGCGCAACCACTTCTCGGCTATGTCCATCTTTCCCTCGGCAAATGCGTTCAATCCCAAGTAGAGAAATGGATCCGGTGACGACGGTGAAATCTTCGCCGCCGCCAGGAGATATTTGTTCGATTCCTCGTACTTGCGGTCCCCCGCGGTGAGGAATCCAAGCATATAGTTGGCGAGGTAGTCCTGCGGAAAATACTCGGCTTCGGTGCGCAGCGCGGCCTCGGCTCCCGGCGTCGGTTTCCAGTCGTTCTGAACCAGTTGCGCAAGGCCGAAAAAGTAGTGCGCGTGAGGCGTCCGCGGGTCGATGGCAATAGCGCGCTGAAACTCGCCGATCGCGGCTTGGATGTCGCCCGCATCGCGGTACGCGCGGCCCAGCAGCACATGCAGCGAGCCATTGTCGCCCGCGCTCTTCTTCATCCGCTCGAAGACCGCCAGGGCCCGAGCCTTGTCTTCCGGCTTCCGTGTTTCCAGCAGGCACTCCAGCAGCAGATACTGGTTGTCGATGGTCGGCTCCGCCTGCGCAATCCGGGTAAACGGCTCGACCGCCTGGGCATACTCGCCTTTCCCAGCCAGACCGCTGGCCAGAATCCTTTCGGCGCGCAGATTGCCCGGATCGGCGGCCAGCGCCTTCTGCGCAAACTGGATGGCCTTGTCCAAATCGCCGGCCTGAATCTCGGCAAAGGCCATCGAGGCGTAGGCGCCAGGAGTCTCCTCGTATTGCAGCGAATCGCGGTAGAGTTCGATCGCCTTCGCATACTCCGATTCAGCCGCTCTCAGATCGGCGATTTCGCGCAGCGCGGCGCCGATGACCAGGTAATTCGCTCTGGCTATGGCCACGGTGTCGCCGGAATTGCGGGCCGCCTCGGCTGCCGCCAGGCGCGCTTCCAGGTTATCTTGAGCGGGCCGCGGCTGCCCAGCTGGCGAACCATGGCGCGCCGCGGCCTGAGCGCCGGCGGCGGGAGGCATCAGCGGCGCAATTGCCAGCAGCGCGCACCATGCGGCGGCGCGGAAAGATTCCCATCGAGGTCTGGCTCGATGCGCGAATTGAATGGGATTGAAACTCATGGAGAAGCGCTGTATCGATTCTATCCCAAACGCCAAACCGCGGAGCCTGTAGGAGCGCTCCGCGGTTTGCTTTCTTCCTTGTTGAGCTTGCGTGATTAGAACGAGAACCTCAGGGTGTATTGCAGGGTACGGCCCTGATTCAGGTTGACGCCGCCCGCCGCCCCGAAGCCGGTCGGCGTGCTGGCGCTGGAAATGACGTTGTTGGTCTGGCTGCAGGGCGTTCCGCTGGTTGCAGTGGCTCCGCCGCAGTATACGTTGCCCGAGAAGCCGTCGCCTTCCAGGTTGCCGCTGTTGAAGTTCGCGTGGTTGAAGATGTCGAAGAAGTCCATGCTGAACTTCACTCTGACCTTCTCCCGGATCATCCAGTTCTTGGCGGCCTGGAAGTCCACATTGGTGTTCGGTGCTCCGCGGCAGGTGCCGCGAGAGACGATGTTGTTGGGGATCGTGCCGATGGTGTATCCAACCAGCGTGACGTGGCTCCAGTTGAGGAGATTCGGACCACTGGCGCCCGAGTTGCAGGCGGTGCTGGTAACCAGCGGCCGTTGATTGGCGGTGTAGCCGGTTCCAATCAGTTGATTGACCGTGCTGCCCGTCGTCACGCCGCCTACGGTGACGCTGCCGCCGCCGATGCCGTTGGTGTAGATGCTGAATGAGCTGCCTTCAGCCGCGGTGATGATGCTGTTGGTTTCCCAGCCGCCCGCTATGCTCTTCACCAGGAAATTCTGGTTGGCCAGCTTGGGCAGATAGAAGACCTCGCTGGCTACGAAGATGTTGGGCCGGTTGATGTTGGAGCTGCCCTTGTCGAGGCTTGGCTTGGCCTGGTCGGTGATTGCCTCGGCGCCCACGCCGCCCGACGAGTTGTCGAGATCGACATTGGCGATCGAGTGCGACCAGGTGTAGCTGGCCTGGAAGGTTGAGGAGGAGCCGGTTTGCGCCTTGAACACCGCTTGCAGCGAATTGTAGCTGGCGTGGCCGCCGCGCACAAAGCTGCCGATCGAGCCGAAGTTACTCGCGGGGCGCAGTGCGTTTTGCGGTCCGCCGCCTGTGAATGCCGCAGCCAGCCAGTTGGCTTCCGGGATCGGGTTGGCGTCGCGCTGCGAGGTGAGATGGACGCCGCTGTTGCCCACATACCCAAGCTCGATGGTGGTGTTGCGAGCGATCTCCTGCTCGACCGACACGTTGTATTGCCACGAGTTGGGAAGCATTCCATAGGTGTCCTTGTTGGCGTTCGGCGAAACCGAGGCGCTGGACAGGCCGCCGGATGTGCATTGGGATTCCGCTGTAGCTCCTGCGGGGCAGCTCCAATTCGCCTTCGAATCGATGGAGCGGTTGGTGTTGATGTTGAGGACGAACGGGGCGTTGCGGGCCAGGTTTTCCGCCAAGCCTACAACTTCGCGCTGGTAGAACTGTCCGCCGCCCAGGCGGAGGGCCGTCTTTCCGTTGCCGAAGATGTCCCAGGCAACGCCCACGCGAGGAGCGATGCTGTGGTTGTTTTCCTTGACCAATGCCGCGTTGGGACCCTTGGTGCCGGAAGACAGAGGCAGGTTCACGCCCAGACCAGCGAGGAACGTCACCTGATTCGCGCACGGCGTGGTGCCGGGAACGGTCAGAATGCCATTGCAGGCATCCGTCGGTTGGGCCGTCGCTTGCGCTGCGCTCCAATCCGCCAGGTCAAAGTTCGCCCACTGGTTGGGGTAATTGCCGCCCGTGTCAAAGGCCGGATGTGTGTTGCCGCCCGTGGTCCCCCCGAATGGCTCGCGATAGATCGACCAGCGGAAGCCGTAGCTGAGGGTGATGTTGCGGCTGATCTTCCAGGTGTCGCCAACGTAAGGCTCAATGTCGTGCCAGTTGACGGCGGCAATGCCGTCAATACTGTTCTCGGTGATGCCGGTGAATACCTGCGCGGGCACGGTAGCGCTGCCGGTGCCGGGAAGCAGGACGTTGGCCAGGTTGTTGTTGGTCTGGGAGCAAAGCGGCGCTGCGCAGCCGCCCGGGACTATGGGCCGGTCGTTGCCCGCGCCATTGCTCTCAATCTTCGCGTTCTGGCTCAGGAAGATGCCGGCCTTGATCAAGTGGTTCCCCTTCACCTTGGAGAGGTTGTCCTGCACGGTGTAGAGGTCTTCGTGGTTGCCGTAGGGGGCAATGTTCCACATCGAGGTCGAGCCGCTTCCGCCGCCCGAGTTGCCGCCGATATAGCCGTAGGGATTCAAGCCGCCCCATCCGCCCGACCACTCGCCCTGCTTGATCGATTGCGGGAAGGTCGACGGATACTCGGTTTGCTCCAGCGCCACATTGGCTGCTTCGGTTCCGGCCAGCGTGGTGATGATGCGGTTTTGTCCGAAGCCGAATTCAACGTCGTTCACCATCGAGTTGTTGATGGTCGAACTCAGTTTGCCCATAATGCTTTTGGAGGGCTGAGCCCAGCTGGAATCGATCGTCGGGAAGTCCCCCTCGCCCCAGAACGGGGAGCCGTCGTTCGGTGCCGGGTTGTTCCAGTGTTCATTGGTCCAGCGGAAGGTGCCCCGGTTGGACTTGTTGATGTCCCAGTCGCCGCGTACGTTCCACTCCATCCAGTCCAGCTTGTTGTTGACCAGCGCGGAGTAGTTGTTTCCGTTTGTGAGCCCGGTCGTTCCGCCCGTCGGATAGTATTCGGCCATGATCGTGCCGCCCGGATCGGGGTTGTCGATCTTATATGGATTGGCCGTCGCTGCGTAAGCCGGAAGGCTCGGGAGATTGGCGCCGCATTGATCCAATTGCTGGACCCCGCCGACGATCGGCGGCCCGTAAGCGCTGAAATCGCCCTTCTCTTCGGCGGCGGTCGGCACGCAGGCGGCAAATGGCACGCCTTGGATTTCCTTGTCCCACTCCTGGTTGAACCAGAAGAAGAGCTTGTCCTTCTTGACCGGACCGCTGATGTTGAAGCCGTAATCGTCGCGGCGTTCCTTCGGCTTGCCCACGCCGTCGTGATTGGCAAACCAGTTGTTGGCATCCAGGGCATCATTGCGGCCCGCATAGAAGACGCCGCCGTGGAACTGGTTCTGGCCCGACTTGGTCGTCAGGCTGATGATGGCGCCGGCTGCCTGGCCATACTCCGGACCATAGGCGTTGCGGATCATCTTGAATTCGGCGATGGTGTCGACCGAAGGATAGACGAGGATGGTGCGCCCCGAACCGACGTCGTTGTTGTTCACGCCGTCGACCAGGAACAAGTTGTTGTTATAAGGGTTGCCGTTGACGGAGAAGTTGACGCCGCCGTCCAGGCCCTTGCCCACAAAGTTCGAGCCCTGAGCCGCGCTGACGCCGGGTGAAAGCTGCGTCAATCCGACAAAGTTTTCGCCGCTCAGAGGCAGTTCGCGTACCTGGGTGCCGGTGATGACTTCGCCGACCGCTGGCGAGCTGGTATCCACCTGGACTTCATCGGCCTGAATCGTCACGTTTTCCGTAACCTTGCCAAGTTGAAGGGAGGCGTTCACCGCGGTGGTTGTGGATACGTGGACTTCGACGCCGTTGGCGATGAATTCCTTGAATCCAGGAGCGTTGATGTGGACTGTATAGACTCCGACCGCCAATTGGGCCAGCGAGTACGCGCCAATGCTGGAGGTGGTGGTTTGGGACTTGACGTCCGTGGCGTTGGCGGTGGCGACGACTTTCGCCCCGACAACGGCGGCCCCTTGCGAGTCCGTCACGTTACCGACGATTGACCCGTAATAGGCCTGTGCATGCAGGGCGACAGGAACAGCCACTAGCATGATGATCGTGAATAGCGCGCGGATCCCAGGGTTCAATCGGGACGCAGGACCACTTCTTCCGATTTCATTTTGCATCATTTGGTCTCCTGACAACAGTTGTCATGGTTTCACCCGCTGGCGTCTTCTATCTCTCCAACGGGAAAACGGTCAAAACGGGCTCAACCTGCGTCGTTCCAAGACAAAACGCAAAACCTGGAAAGAAGGCTGAGCCTCCGTCCAAGACGGTGCAGGGGAGCTTTTTGACTCGCACAAGATTGTGAACGGCTGAACGGTTGCCTGTCAATAAATTTTTTTCTTGCAAAGGTCATTCCGGCGGAGCCGAAAATGAACTGAAGATGAGGCAGTGCGGAAATAAGGGGGACGGGAGCGGGCGAAGGGCTGGCTCCGCCGCCTCTATCACAGACATAAGATGCTTATTTACAATAATGTACATGAAATCTGGTACGCGGGAAACCTCTCAAAAAAACTCCCATATTTCATAGGATTTCTATGATTTTTCAGCTAATTTTTTTCCCTGGATCGACCCATATTTCGACACTCAATTCGCTATCTGTTCGCCATACTGGGAAAGTCCTTCTCGCCGCCCCAAAATCTGGTCGATTCCGCACAACTTCGCTGGGATGCAAATCCCCATTTTATGGACTCCGGCCGGCCTGCTGCGGCCCGGCTCACTGGCAAGCCTATTTCCACTTCCCCGCGCCTTCCACAATGGTGATGTACCGGTTCAGAGGCAGGTCGGTGAAGCGCTCGACGGCGCCGCTGGGCAAGGGCCACTTCACCTCCAGGGAGTCGATCTTCGGCCGCTGCCCGATGCCGAGGACGATGCGGGGATCGTGGGCGGAAAGAAAGCTGCCTCCGCCCACCTTCATCCTGGAGCGCTTCAGATCTCCGGCCTGGTAGCTGACCCAGGCGCCCACCGCATCGATATTGCACTTGCGCCCGACCAGATGCACGCCCAGCCAGTTGTTCAGCCTGCCCACGTTGTTGCGCAGCAGCAAAGGGGCCTCGTCATTGTTGCTGATCAGCACGCTGACTCCCCCGTCATTGTTGAAGTCGCCGATGGCCAGGCCGCGCGCGGGGAACTTTCTGCCGAAGACCGGACCGCTGTCGGCGCTCACATCCCGGAATTTCGTCCCCTCATGGTGAAAGAGCAGCAAAGGCTGTCTCCACTGGATCGACGAGGAGGCCACGTCGAAGAGGTCGTCGGGAAAGCCGCTGGCGGCGATCAGGTCGAGATTGCCGTCGTTGTCGTAGTCGAGAAACTTCAACCCCCAGCCGCTCATCCAGCGAGTCGACATGCCGATGCCCAGCGGGATCGCGACATCGTCGAAGGTCCCGTCCCCGTTGTTCTGGTAGAGCGAGAAGAACTCCTCGTCGATGTTGGCCAGAAAGAGATCCATCCGGCCGTCGTCGTTGAAATCGGCCGAATCCAGCCCCATGCCGGAGCGGGCGCGGCCGTCGGCGCTATAAGCCACCTCGGCCGCCAGCCCAACCTCCTCAAACCTGTCTCCATGATTGATGTAAAGGAAATTCGGCACCGTGTCGTTGGAGACGAACAGGTCCATCTTGCCGTCGTTGTTCACGTCGGTCGCCACCACTCCCCAAGCCTTTCCCAGGTGACTGGCGATCCCCATCGCCTTGCTCACGTCCGTAAATGTTCCGTCCCCGTTATTGTGGAAGAGCCAACTCGGCTCGGGGTTGAATATTTTTGGAATGCAGTAGTGGCGCACGCCGGCGACATCCTTGCCGCAGAAGTGCGTCATGTCGAATTCGGAAAACTGGCAGACAAACAAGTCCAGCCGGCCGTCGTTGTCGTAGTCGAACCAGACCGCGCTGGTGCTCCAGCCGGCCGCGCCCACACCCGCCTTCTCAGTCACATCCGTGAAGGTGCCGTCGCCGTTATTCCGGTAGAGGATGTTGCGCCCGACCTGCGTCACATAGATGTCCGGATAACCGTCGCCGTTGTAATCCCCCACGGCGACGCCCATGCCATAGCCTCCGCCGGCTACTCCCGCCTTCAAGGTGACGTCGGTGAAGGTGCCATCGCGATTGTTCCGGTAGAGCGCATTGCGCAGCGGCTGAGGCGGATTGTAGAAGTTCGCTTTGCCGCTGTTGACCAGATAAATATCCATCCAGCCGTCATTGTCGTAGTCCAGGAAGGCGCATCCCGCCCCGCTGCTCTCCGGTAGATACTTCTCCGCCGACTTGCCCGCATTGTGCACCCAGTGAATGCCGCTCTTCGAGGCCGGCACCTCCTCGAAGGCGTAAGGCTTGGCGGCGGCAGCGGCGCGGCCCAGCAGACCTCCGTAAAAAGGGGATGCCGCGGCCGCCGCTGCAAGGTTGCGAAGCAGCCTGCGGCGCGAGAGCTTTTCAATTTGGCGTGAAATCGTCTGCTCCATGAATCCGAGAGTCACTAGAAAGTATACTTGCCGGCGGATGGCCGGCGCGCCGCACACCCAGCAATGAACTGGTTTATCTTCCATGCGCTGCACATTGCTTAAACGGAATGCCCCAGACCGTGTAGGCTCTGGGGCATTCGGTTGCGAATGGTTTGAAGAGATGCGGACTTGCCGCCTCTCTTAGGGGATGATGACCACGTTCATGCTCCACGGGGTCAGGGTCAGAGTCAGCGGCAGGCTCACGGTGCCGAGACTGGTGGTGGTGGGCGCGGCCCAGACGGGGGTGGTTGCATCCGTCTCGTCATAGAGCGCCTTGTTGTAGGTGGTTTCGGTAACTCCCGATGCGGAGGACACACCGGTCAGTTCCACCTCGACCGTCTCGCTGGTGGTTTCGTTCCGGTTGAATAGCACCAGCGCCGTGCCGCCGCTATGGGTTGCCGCGTATGCAACCACATCCGCCGTATCGCCGGTAACGGTGGGAGTGAGCACATGTTCGCCGTTGACAAGCACTTGACTGAACAGTTGAAATGCGCGCGCCGTGGGCAGCAAGGTTCCCGCCGCCACCGTTTCGGCTGTGCATTGGTATCCGTCGGGCAGCCCGTCAGAGAAGACCATGTAGCCGCCGAAGCTCTGCCAGCCATAGAGCGAACTGGAGAAGTTCGCGCCGTAGGTGCTATCGGCGCAACCGCCGAAACCAATCCACCATGTTGCTCGCGATACGCCGTCTTTCATCATTTCTCCCAGCGTCTGACCGGCAAACAGAGCTTGCGTAATGGACATGGTTTGCTTGCCAGGGTTGGTGTAGACCGAGCTCATCTCACCGATATAAATCGGAGTGCCGGCAGTCCCCCACTCCGCCAGTTCCGACTTCACTGTGTTGATGTTGGTGGTCAACGTCTGCGCATCCTGATTGATAAGTGTGGAGTCATTTTCCGCTCCCGGCGCCTCGGGGTAGTAGTGATATTCGACGAAGTCGTAGTAACCCTTCGCATTGGCGAGGACGGTATTATCCCACCCACCGCCCGAGTTATCCGCGTCCACAACGACGCCGACCAGCGTGTTCGGAGAGGCCGCTTTGATCGATTTATAGTAGCCGCTGGCTCCGGCTACTGCGGCAGCGTAGGTTGCGGCGTTGTTGGCAGGGGAGTGCAGGTCTTCTTCCCAAGTGCTTCCGTATACCTCGTTGCCCACTGTCATATGGCTCACCGTGATGCCGTCAGTCAGTGCGGCGGCCGCCCATGCGGCCGCCTCGCTAGGTACACCGCCTCCGGTGCAGGCCGCGTTCGTGCCGTAATCCGCCGTGAGTGCTACATCGAGACCAGCCGGAACCGCTAGGTCACTGACGAAATTTGCAAATATGTCATTGGCAACGGGTTGACCATAATCCGTCGCATACGGGGCGATGTCGCAAACCGAGTTGGTGGCCCAATGATAGACGTCCGACCACGAACCGCCTGGCCAGCGAACGGCCTTGATGCCAGCGGTCTGGAACGCGTCCACAATCGCGGTTTTGTTGGCGACAATGTCGACCCAGGCAGCCATGTTCATGCCCAAAAGCATATCGGTCACAGCGATGCCCGTGTTCGATGGATTCACCGAGACAACGGCATTCGCTGTTACCGCGGCAGTGACGGTTAAAGCGATGGAGAAGGTTTTAGTGGTTGAGCCAGCGGTGACGGTGACGGTAACCGTGTCCGTGCCGACGGCAGCCGTGCTGCTGGCCGCAAAGGTGAGCGTGATCACGTAGGTTCCGGAAGATGGGTTGGTGGTGGAGAAAGAGACAGTGACGCCGGAGGGAAGGCCAGATGCGGCAATACTGGGGGTGCTGGTGGCTCCCGTCACCGTGAAGGTGCAAGTGCTGCTGCCGCCCTGTACCACCTGAGGGCTAGGGTTCGATCCGCCGCAACTGGACGAAATGCTAACGGCTGCCGTCACCGTGATCGTGAGGACGGCGCTGCTTGTCAGCGTACCGGATGTGCCGGTGAGGGTGAAAGCGAACCCACCGAGAGTAGCCGTGCTGCTGGCGGTTATGGTCAGCACGCAACTCCCATTGCCGGTAATAGGGCTGGTGCATCCGGAGATCGTGATGCCGCCCGACGCCGCGGAGTGGCTTAGGGTTACAGTGCCGCTAAACGGGCTCACGTCCGTTACGGCGATCGTAAGGGTAGTGCTTGAGCCTTGGGCTACAGTCGGAGTACCGGAAACTCCAAGCGTGAAGCTGCCCGTCGAAGGAATGATCGTGACTGGGATCGTGATTGTATAAGTGGTGGTTCCCGAGGTTCCGATGACGGTGATGGTGGCCGTGCCGGTGGCCGTGCTGCTGGCCTTTATGGTCAGTGTGTCGCCGCTGAGCGTGGCCGTAACGCCGCTGTTGGAGCTGGTGGCGGTCAGAGTGACGGTGCCGGTGAAGCCGCCGGTGTCGGTGACCGTGATGGTGTCGGTGCAACTGCCACCTTGGGGAATGGTGCAACTGGTTGGCGAAGCTGCAAGCGTGAAGCCGGGCTTGGCCGTGACAGTTACGGCAACGGTGGTAGTTGCCGTTAATGTGCCGGAGGTTCCGGTGACGATAATTGTGGACGTACCTACCGGGGCCGTGGAACTGACGGTGCATGTCATCACGCTGGTCGTGGCCGTCGGGTTAGTGGCGAATGTGCAACCCGTGGCGGCGAGCGTAACGCTGCCGGCAAACGGGCTGACGTCCTTAACTGTAATCGTATCGGTGAAGCTGCCGCCCTGGACGACCGACACAGCGGCCGCCGAAGGCGAAAGCGAGAAGCTGCCCGTCTTGGGAGCAACCGTGAGGGCGATGCTGGTGGTCGCCGATAGGCTGCCGGAGGTTCCAGTGATGGTGACATTGGAAGTGCCGGTGGTGGCCGTAGCGCTTGCTGTAAATGTCAGCACGCTGGTCGTGGCTGTGGGGTTTGTGCCATACGCAACAGTTACACCGGTCGGCAAGCCCGAGGCGGCAAGAGTTACGCTGCCCGCAAATGGGCTCACATCCGTTACCGTGATGGTGTCGGTGCCGCTGGCGCCCTGAGCGATCGACAAGGAAGCCGCTGAAGGTTTCAGCGAGAAGCTGCCCGTTGCGCCGCAGGTCGTTCCATTGACGGCGAAGGAGGTGGGTACGGCATTCGTGACGCCATTCCAGGTGCCGTTGAAGCCGACTCCCTGTACGCTTCCACCGGCTGAAACGCTGCCGTTATAAGGCTCATTCTTCACCGTGACGTTGGCGCCGCTCTGGGTTTCAATGCCATTCCAGAGCTGCGATACCGTCTGCCCGTTGGCAAAGGCCCAGGTCAGCGTCCAGCTTGTCCAGGCGGTGGTTCCCGTGTTGTCGATGGTAATACTTGCGCCGAATTGGCTTGTGTTCTGCGGTGAAATTGTGTAAATGACATTGCACGCAGTTTGGGCGTTAGAGAGGGAAGCAAAGAGGGTTAGAAACAGGGCCGCGAGTACCAAGAAGTACCCGCTCAATCGGTGAGCGCGTCTCCGCTCACAAGGGGTGGGGCATTGCTGAGACATGAATTCTCCTTTTACATCACACAGGACGCTTCCATCACTCAATGCTTGAGTGTGTTTTGCAGTATGACGCCGGTAAACAAGCCGAACTCGGCGGTCCGGGGCGCTCATCGTCCGACCCAAGACCGGAAGTTGCGCAAATTGTCAAGAATTACGCAATCGAAGAATGAAGAGAAGAGGAGAAAAATGAAGGATTCACTATGTTGGAATGGAGCTTATGAATGCCGGTTTATCAGAATGCAATGTGGACATTCACACTCAAAAAACGATCCTTGAAGTAGTAATCTGCCAAGACAATGAATCGATTTCGATCGCCATCAACACCGGCTAGAGATTCTGTAGCCAGGCATCCAATAAATCTGAGGCCGATATCCGGCAAAAATCCACGCATTCGTAACGGCAGGGAAAATAGTAGAACGATTAGCAATGGTTGGAAAGTTACCGTAGTAATGTTACCCTCAATGGAAAGCTCGTAGCATTATCATGCAATTGATGCCCATCCCGACCCTTCGCACCGTCTGCCTGGCGGCCGCACTGGCCTTCCTCTACGGCTTCGGCTGGGCATTTGTCGCCGCCGCTCAGTCTCCGTCCGCGACTCAGGTCGATCTCGACAGCCTCCGCCGCCAGGCGCTGCAGGAGGGAGAAACGGGAAAGACCGAAGAGGCCATCCGCGACTACCAGCGCGCCTTGGAGCTTCAGCCCGACTGGAAGGAGGGCCTTTGGAACCTGGGAATGTTGCAGTATGACAGCAACCAATTCCCCCAGGCCAGGGCGTCATTCCAAAAGGTCGTCGTCTTTGCCCCCAACCTGGGCATCGCCTGGAGCCTCCTCGGCCTCTCGGAGTACGAGACCGGGGATTACGACGACGCCCTTACGCATCTCGAAAAGGCGCAAGCTCTCGGAGTTCAGGACGAGGAAATCGCCCGTGTCTCCAGCTATCACCTGGGAATCCTGCTGATCCGCGCCAGCGAATTCGAGCGCGCCTCCGCTCTGCTGCTGGAGAACTTCGGCACCGGCCTGGTCTCTCCGCAGGCCAAGATCGCCCTCGGCCTGGCCATGCTGCGCGTTCCTCTGCTGCCGGACCAGCTTGACCCCTCGCGCGAGGCCCTGGTGCTGGCTGCCGGAGAAGCCGCGACCATCGGCGCCGATGAGCCGGTCCGTCTGGCCGCGCTGCTGGAGACCTATCCAAATATCCCTTACCTGCATTACGCCTGCGGCCTGGCCCTGGCCAAGGCGGGAAAGAACAAGGAGGCGCTGGAACAGTTCCTGGCCGAGACCAAGCTCTCGCCCGATAGTCCGCTCCCCTGGATCGAGCTGAGCCGCATCCAACTCAGCCAGGGCGCGGCGGGCGATGCGCTCAAAGCGGCGCGGGAGGCCGTGCGGCTTGCACCGGAGAACAGGGACGCGCACGAACTGCTCGCCCAGGCATTGGAAGCGGCCGGCAACAAGGATCAAGCGGCAGCCGAGCGGAGCTTCGTTCCGCCCGCCAACGCCAGCCATCCCGCTCCCGAGCAACGGATTCTCCTCCTCTATGCACACGCCAACGCCAAAGCCGCAACCCCTCCCGAGGCGAATCTCGGAATCTGGCTCCGCGCCCTCACCGAGTTCACTGCAAACCAGTATTCCGCCGCCGCCGCCGATTTCAAGGCCTCGCTGGCGGTAACTCCGGAGAACGGCAATGGCTGGGCGCTGCTGGGAATCTGCGAATACCAGTTGAAGGATTACGATAACGCGCTCATTCACCTGGAACGCAGTTCGAAACTCGGCCTGGCCGCCAAGCCCGAGTACCTCACCCTGGCCAGATACACCTACGGCGTACTGCTGGTTCATGCGGCCCGCTTTGAAGAGGCCACCGAGGTGCTGGCCAAGGCGACCGACCCGGCGGACCCCTTGGCTGCAAAGGTCGAGTACGCGCTGGGACTGGCCCTGCTGCGCCGCGCGCAATTCCCGGAAGCCGCCAGCTCTCAAGATGCTGCCCTCATCGCCGCCGCCGGCCGCATCGCCGTCCTTCTCCAGCAGAGCGACTACGACCACGCCCTCCCGCAATTCAAGCTCCTGCTGGAAAAGTATCCCACCGCGCCGTTTCTTCATTACGCTTACGGAACCGCCCTGATCGCGCTCTCGAACTTCGATCAGGCCGCCGCCCAGATGCAGGCCGAGGCGGCCATCTCGCCCAAGAGCGAACTGCCCTGCGTCCGCCTGGCCTCCATCGCACTGCGCCAGCGCGACGGCGCAACGGCCATCCCCTGGGCGCAAAAAGCCCTCGCTCTCGCCCCCAACTCCGTCGATGCCCACTATCTGCTCGGCCGCGCATCCCTCGAAACCGGCGATCTCGATGCCGCCATCCGCGAACTGGAGTTAGCCGCCAAGCTATCTCCCGCCAGCCCCGAGATTCACTTCAACCTGGCCAAAGCCTACGCCAAAGCCAAGATGCCCGAAAAAGCCCAGCACGAGCGCGATGTCTTCTCGGCATTGAGTGAAGCTCAGAAACCCAACGCAGCCACGTCAACGCAAAAATGAATCTTGACCCATGCGGCTCCGATGTCGCATTGAGCGTGACAGGGGAACGTTATGAATCATTCCAATGACGGCATCGGGGAACATGCTGATATACCGCGCGGCGGGGTTCCGAAGGCCACTGGATGGATATTCCCCGCCCTAACCTATTGCACGCTCACATTTGCTGCATCATGGTGGCTTTGGACGGACGCTGGGACGTTGGACGATTTCGAATGGAAGCTTAACTTCTTACAGCTGCATCTCAGTCTGCCAAATATGGCCGTACTGACCGTCGCGGGTAGCTTGGCCCCGGGAATCGTCGCGCTCTTTATAGGGTACATGAGTGGGTGGAGAGAATATCCAAACCTTGTCTCTCAGCTTCGGCCCAGAATGTACGCCGGACGCTTATTCCTGTTTTCAATCCTAGCGCCGATTCTGGTAGTCCTCTTGACGTTCATGGCTCAAGAGGGCATGAATTTGAACGCCGTCTTTAGTCTTCAGACAGTGGATTTTGTTCGCCTCTTTTTCGTCAACATCCTACTCGCTCCCCTCTGGGAGGAATACGGCTGGAGGGGGTGTCTGCTGCCGCTTCTATCTAAGCGATTCGGACTAGGGAGGTCCTCGCTGATTATCGGCCTGCTCTGGGCGGCGTGGCATTTCCCACTGTACCACTTTGTATTCCGGGCAACCTTAACCTCATACCTCATCAGTTCTGCTGCTATTGTGGGAATGTCGGTGGTGCTTTCAGTCTTGTACTCGGCGAGTAGTAATAGCATATTACTGCCCGTTCTTTTCCACGCAGCATGGAATGCCGCAAGCATTTGGGTGATTGATGCCGAGCCGAGGTGCGACCTAGGCCCGGCACTGCTTGAAGCCGTCGCAGTATGGTTTCTAGCCGGACTCTCTTGGTTCTGGTGGCACAGACTAAGAAAATAAACCATTCGTTCGACCTGCTCGGAGGGCCGGGTGGCGGGTGCCCCAGGTCCCGATTTTGGAACCTGGGAGAGCGCGAACCCCGACCGTCTGTTTCCACGAAGCCTACTCCACTCCCAGCACCTTCACGATCACCCGCTTTCGCCGCTGCCCGTCGAACTCGGCTCTCGCGACATCCTATGCCACGACCTCTAAGCCCTTCTTTTCCACCAGGGATAGAAGTTTGAGCGAGGCCCCGCGGGGATGCTTTTCTCCCCGCTCCCATTTGCTTACCAGGCTCGGAGTCACATTCAGGTAGGCCGCAAAGACCGTCTGGCTCGTCTTCTCGCGCACGCGCAGCGCTTTGATCTTCCGTGCCGTCATCTCCTCAACGGGCGTCAGGCAAAGCGCGTCGAACTCGCGCATGGTCTTCTTGTCGATTCCGCCCACGCGGTAAAAATCGGAGGCTGTCTCGTGAACCGAGGCCATCATTTTGTTCCGATACTTCTTATACATTGGCGTCTCCTTCGGGTCTTTCCACTGTAATGAGCGATCCACTCAGCACTCGTTGTGCGATCTCGGCGTCTGTGCAGCTTAAAATAACTTCAGCGAGTTTTCGGAAGGCAACAAGGTCACTCTGTCCGATGTTAGTTATATCCTTCTTTTCAAATCCGTAGATGAAAACAGCGCGCTCGTCCTTCTTGAAAAGAATGATCGACCTCGAGCCGCCGGACTTCCCTTCGCCGGCGCGCGCAATGCGCTGCTTGATGACCCCACCGCCAAGATCTGCATCGATCTGGCCTTCGTTTACGAGCCGGGCAGCCCTCCAAAGATCGGCGTCAGGGATGCGGGCCCTCTTGGCGAACCGGGCGAAGGACTTGTTCTTGTAAACCGAAAGCGCCTTGGAAGCAGCCTTGCCCACAAATAAAGTCTAGCACTAGGTACCATGGAAAAACAGGAAATAAACTCTCCGATTCGGGCAGGTACCGGATGCCACATGCTTTGACCGGGCCAAGAACGCCTGGTGCCTCATCCTCCCGCAGCTTTTTCGCGAAGGGTGGGAGATCACGAACCCCGATCGTCAGTCTTCACGAATCCTACTCCACCCCCAGCACCTTCACGATCACCCGCTTGCGGCGCTGCCCATCGAACTCGGCATAGAAGACCCGCTGCCAGGGTCCCAGGTCCAGCCGTCCGTTGGTCACCGGCAGCGTGGTCTCGTGGTGCAGCAGCAGCGACTTCAAATGCGCGTCGCCGTTGTCCTCGCCCGTCTGGTGGTGCTTGTAATCGGGCCGCGCCGGAGCCAGCTCCTCCAGCCACTTGCCGATATCCTCGATCAGCCCGCTCTCCAGGTCGTTCACATACACGGCGGCCGTGATGTGCATCGGCGAGACGAAGCACAGCCCATCCTTGACTCCGCTGCGCCGCACGATCTTCTCGACCTCATCGGTGATGTGCACCATCTCTCGCCGCTTCTTCGTTTCAAAGACCAGATACTCCGTGTGACTCTTCATCACCGCCTCCATGCTGTGTCTCCCAACCATTATCCTAAGGCCAGCCGTGACCGCGCCCAAACCCACTGCCGCCCAGCGCCTGCGCCGGATGCACGACCGGCTCTTCGAGGCCTACGGCCCGCAGCATTGGTGGCCGGCCCAGACTCCCTTTGAAGTCATCCTCGGCGCTTACCTCACGCAGAACACCGCATGGAAGGCCGTCGAGCGCTCTCTGGACAATCTGCGCGCCGCGGGAGCGCTGACCGTGGAGGGTCTGCGCGCGCTCCCTTTGGACGACCTGCGGCGCGCAGTTCAACCCTCTGGCTTTTATACCCGCAAGGCACCCGCGCTGAAGGCCTTTGTCGCCATGCTGGATGAGGAGTTCGGCGGTTCGCTCGACGCGCTTTCCGCAACTCCCACGGTCGCCTTGCGCACCCGCCTGTTGGCCCTGCCCGCCGTCGGTCCGGAGACCGCCGACGCCATCCTGCTCTACGCCCTCGGCCATCCCGTTCCCGTAGCCGACGAGTATCTGCGGCGCATCGCCGAGCGGCATCGGCTGCTCGCGCCCCCGCCCGGCCGCAATCTCAAGGGATACAAATTGATGGCCGATATGACTCGCACGGCCTTCGCCGCCGACGCCCCGGAGAGCCATGCCCGGCTCTTCAACGAGTTTCATGCGCTGACGGTCGCCGTGGGCAAGGCGCATTGCCGCCGGAGGGCCCTCTGCGCCGGTTGCCCGCTGGCCGCCGACCTGGATGAGATGCAAGGCTAAGCGCCCCGCCGTCGCCCGCCGGGCAGCCCTCCGCGTTACGATTGATTAACATTGGGGTTGGAGGAAGCGATTCGATGGAGCAATCCGGTTCGACCATGCAGCTTACCCGCGCCGCCGATTATGCGGTTCGCGTAACCATCCACCTGGCCACCCTCCCCGGCCCTCAGCGCACGCTGCTTCCCACTTTGGCCCGCGCCACGGGAGCTCCCTTGAGCTTTCTCTCCAAGGTTCTGCAAGGACTCTGCCGCGCCGGATTCGTTGCCTCCCGGCGGGGACATTCCGGAGGCTTCGAGATTCTGCCCGCCGGCCGCGAGGCTTCCATTCGCCAGATCATCGAGGCCATCGACGGCCCTATCTGCCTGAATCTCTGCATGGTCTCCGGGGCCTCGTGCGGCCGCAGTTCCTTCTGCCCGGCCCACCCCATCTGGGTAAAGGCGCAGGAGGCGATGCTGGAAGTGCTGAACTCGGCCACCATCGCCGATCTCGCGGCCCAGTCAATACACAGGCCGCATCTCCAGCCGTGAAGTTTCAGGAGGTTGTCTATTCAATCTCAGCACGCGACGGTCGTCCGAAAAGGCTAATTACTGTTCACTAACCACTGACCACTGTTCACTGTCCACTGTCCACTGCCTTCACTGCTCCGCCTCGCGCCAATAATTCGCTCGCGCCACAATGCGAGCGCCGTAATCCTGCACGGTGCGCACGCGAATCGTGTGCAGCCCTGGAGTCGGGTCCGAGGGGCTGAAGGTGATCAGATAGCGGTTGCGGGCGTGCTGCGCCGACTCGACGACGCGGTGCTCGAAGCCCTTGTCGCCGGTGAAGGCGTGGTACTCGCCGCCGCTCATATGAGCCAGTTCCTTGCTCACGTTCTTCTTGAAGGCCGGCACGATCATGGCCAGGGTTGAAAAGAGGCTCATGGCGCGGTCGTCGCCATTGTCCTTGATGTCGTGCAGCAGCTCCGCCTTGGCCGGCGAGAACGAGACGCTCAGCACCAGCACGTCGGAGGCGCCGATCTTCTTGATCAACTGCACCGGCTTGGTGTGCCGGCTGCCGTGGTCGCGCTGTTCGCTGACCAGCAGGAGCACGCGGCGATATTCCTTGGGCTGCGATTGCAGCAGATCGACAGCGTAGCTGACCGTATCGAGAATCGCGTCGCCGCCGTCGCCCGGCTCCAGTTGCTTGAGGGCCTGGTTGATCTCCTCGCTGGTGCGGGTGAAGTCGCGGATCAGATGCGGCTTCGAGTCGAAGCCCACCAGCGCCGCCTGGGCCTTGCCGTCGCTCAGGAACAAATCGAGCAGCGGACCCAGGTGGGCCAGCTTGTCGAATTCGAGCACGCTCACCCCGCCCTGTTCGACCGCAACCACCAGCGCCACCGGCGCCGTATCCATCTCCTCCTGCACGCGAATCTTCTGCGGCACGCCATTGTCTTCGAGGATGAAATCCTGCGGCTTGAGACCGTAGACAACATCCCCGTCCGGTTTCTCGACCAGCGTCGGCACCAGCACTTCGGTCGTGGTCACGCGCAAGGTGGTCGTGGCAGGCTGTGCGCCGGCGTGAGCGCTGGGCATCGGCTGCGGCGGCTCGATGGGCGGCAACTGCTGCGCGCCGGCAGCCGCTGCCGCCAACCATGCGCCAGTCAAGAAAATAAAAAATCTGAATAAGCCCAATCTCATGCGGGGAAACACTCCGAAACAGTGGACAGTGAACAGTGGTTAGTCTTGGCCGTCAAGGTCAACTCTGCGGATGGAGCAAACGACAGTGACGAAAACCCTTGACGCGGCGCCACCACTTGCATATTCTCATTTGACCACTGACCACTGACCACTGACCACTGACCACTGACCACTGACCACTGACCACTGACCACTGACCACTGACCACTGACCACTGACCACTGACCACTGACCACTGACCACTGACCACTGAGAATGTCGATGGCCGTCAGCGTCTCGGCTCGCTTGCCGGAGTAGGTCTCGACGCGCCAGCGCAGAAACTCGCTGCGCCACGGCCTCAGCCGGTGGCCGCGCGTGGCATTCCAGATGAAACGAAGCGCCGCGAACATGGTGGGTCCCTTTGCATTGAGTATAGACGGGGCGAGTCGGGTGGCGTGGCATTCCACTCTAGCCGCAAAGTATCGAGAAGTTTCGCCGCGCTCCTACGGGGCGCGTGATCGCGCTGCCCGGCATCCTGCGGCTGCGCTGCGCTTGCCCTGGGCTATCTTCGTTGCCTCCCGCCGGGATGCGATGGCCTCCGTTCATCTCTGGACGCAACTCGTCGCGGCGAGCCACGCTGCTCAGGATGACAGCAGGCTCCCAGGCCGCCAAACCATATTCCGTGACACAGGTCACGTCCGGCAAGCGCGGGCGCATCTAACATCGTTCCATCTTTCGGAGAATCCCGAGCAACATGTACAGCCGCACCCAAAACGAGAATGGGACCTGCAACACGCGCTGCCTCTACTGCTTCATGACCATCGCCTCCTCGGTGGAAACGGACCAGGAACTGGCTCGCGTCGAGGCCCGGCACATCTGTCCGGAGCGGGCGCTGGCGGAACTGCTGCAACACGAGAAGGCCGCCGAATCGCGAACCCGCCCAGGTTAGAGCATCTTGCCTACTTGGTATAGAGTTGATCTCTTGCTTGGCTCAAGGCTGCTGGTCGCTGAAAGAACTGGTAGCGCCGGCCTCCTGGCCGGCTGTTGCGTGGACCTCCCGGTCCATGCCGCGCTCTACACAAACAGGCTTGGGCATTTTCACATAATGAACCCGCCAACCGGCTAACTCGCTATCCCGCGAAGCGGGGCTAACTTGCCAAACGATTTCCTGGTTCTTCTGTGCTTAGGCAAAAGAATGGGGAAACTGACCCCAACAGCCATCCCGTTCATCAGGGAGCGAAGTCGAAGGATCTGCTTGATGCAGTTCGCGGCCAGGCTGTGCGCCAGCCCTATTGCATCCGCGCCACATCCCGCAGTTGGCGGGCTGCGGCCTCCAGAAAGGTCTCCACGCTGGCCCCGGCGGGCCGCTCCAGTCCCGACTTTGCCTGGATGGCCGCCCCGATGCGCTCGGCGATGGCCTGGCGAGTGTCCAGGGGCATCTCCAGCCGCCGCGCGAAGAACCCCTCCAGAACCTCCAGGTCGGCAGCCGACAACTTCGCTACGCCGGCGGCCGGCAGCGTATAGGCGGTGTGCGGCTCGGGAATGGGAGCGCTGGCGGAAAAGATCTGCGCCGTGAAGCTCCTCGCTCCCGCGTCACCCCACGCAGGCTCCTCCGGAGCGCGATCGTGCACCACCAGTGTGCCCGCGGCCAGATCTCCCAGCCGCTGATGCTGCCGGGTGACGAAGATCGCGATAACTCCCACCGCATAAATGTGGAACGGTTGCATATCTATAAAGCGGACCAGGTTGCGCGCCATCGACTCGAAGAATCCGATAGCTTGGCCGGAGCGCTGGATGACGCGAATCCGCGCCACTCGCTTGCCCGGCGTGCGGCCATTCCAGAACGCCTCAAAGAGCGTGAAATAGCCAAAATAGAGCAGGGATATGGTGGAAATGACGAAGATGACGATCCATGGTGCGGATTTCTCTGAAAATGCATTGACGCCCCAAAGGAAGAATCCAAAGAATACTGCAAGCACTAGAATGCCCGCAACCCAGATCAGGGTATCGACCAGCAGCGCGATAAAACGGCTGCCGATGCCGGCCAGCGGCATCTCGATCTCCACCAGTTCCGGCGTGGGGATGTTAAGCTGGTCTGAATTCATCTCCATGGCGCACATCCTTTCCAACCAGTGGATTCTCAAGCGCCGGCCTCACTGGGACCGGCTGGGGGCTCTGCTGGCCCATTGCGATTCGAGCGGCTTGGGACAGTTGACGCGCGCGGAGTTGCAGGAACTGGCCCTGCTCTACCGGCAGGTGGCGGCGGACCTCTCGGTGCTGCGCCAGGACTCGACCTCCCGCTCCTACGCCGCGCATGTGAATCAGTTGCTGGCTCGCGCTCACCATATCATCTATTCCGGGCGAAAGACCAGCCTGCTGACTCTTTTTCGCTTTCTCCGCGACGAATATCCGGCCATTTTCCAGCGCCAGATCGCTTATGTCGCGGCGTCTTTGCTGGTTTCCGTGGCCTTTGGCCTGCTAGGCGCGGCCCTGACCGGCGCGCGCCCCGAGTTCATGCGCCACTTCATCGGCCCGGAGTACATCGCCACCATGGAACGCCACGAGATGTGGACCAAATCGGTGGTGAGCGTGGCGCCGATGGCCTCCAGCGGCATCATGACGCACAACCTTTCGATTAGTTTCATCACCTTTGCCGGAGGAATCCTCTTCGGTCTGGGAACCTTCTACGCGCTCTTTGTGAACGGCATGATGCTGGGAGTGATCGGCGCGGCCTGCCACCACTACGATATGTCGCTCGCGCTGTGGAGCTTCGTCGCCGCCCACGGCTCGCTCGAACTGCCCTCGATCGTGATCGCCGGAGGGGCCGGCTTCCGCCTCGGCCACGCCATGCTCTTCCCCGGCGCGCTGCGCTGGAAGGAATCGGTGGCCCGCGGCGGCATCGAGGCTACACAACTGGTCAGCGGCATCATTCCGCTGCTGGTCGTCGCCGGCACTTTGGAGGGATTCTTTTCCCCCTCCGCAGCCCCAGTCTGGCTCAAGTTCGCCGTCGGCGGGATGCTCTTCGCACTCCTCAACCTCTGGCTCTTCCGGCCCCTCAAGGCGCCCGCGCATTCGGCCTGAACCTGCCAATCCCGCTCCGCACGACGGCAGGGGCTGGGCGTTCGCAACCTCTTGAAGGGTGGGGCAATCGCATGAAACCATCTTGTTCGCAGGCTGGTTCCGATTTCTATCGCGCCGTAGGCGCAACGGTGGTTAGCCCCGCGCTTCAGCGTGGGGAAAAGGATCAGCAATAGCTACTCAGCCCCGTAGGGGCGGCGCAAACGGCGAAATTGTCATCACGATAATGTTCATGCGATTGTCCCGCTCTTGAAGCCCCTCCCTGTCGCCTTCACCCCCTGCGCTGATAGACTTCCCTGTCAGGGAAACTGCCGCAAAACGGCTTGCAGACCTTTGGAGGCTCACCGTGCCCGACGTTCAACCGCCCGTATTTCAGCCCTTTGTTTCCGCCAGCGAGAACCGCCGCGAATTCACCCTCCGCGCCGTTCTTCTCGGCTCCATCTTCGGCCTCATCTTCGGCGCAGTCACCGTCTACGTCGGTCTGCGCGCCGGGCTTACCGTGGCTGCCTCCATCCCCATCGCCGTACTGTCGATCAGCATCCTGCGCGCCTTCGGACGGGCCTCCATCCTCGAAAACATCATCGTCCAGACCACCGGCAACGCCGGCCAATCCATCGCCGCCGGAGTCATCTTCACCCTGCCGGCGCTGATCTTCCTGGGCTTCGATCTCGAATACGCGCGCATCTTCATCCTGGCGCTGATCGGCGGCTCTCTCGGCGTGCTCTTCATGGTGCCCTTGCGCAAGCAGCTCATCGTCGAAGAGCACGGCAAACTGGCCTTCCCCGAGGGCACGGCCTGCGCCGATGTTTTGATCGCCGGCGAAAAAGGCGGTTCCTTTGCCAGCCGTGTCTTCTTCGGCCTGGGCCTGGGCGCGCTCTACGCCTTCTTCCAAAATGAAAACCTCTTCGGCGCATGGCCCGGCACGCCGGAATTCCGCCCCGACTTCGGCCCGCAGCACGTCCTCAAAGGCTCCTCCATCAAGGCCGACGCCACCAGCGAGTACCTCGGCGTGGGCTACATCATCGGCCCGCGCACGGCGGGCGTCATGTTTGCCGGCGGCGTCCTCTCCTGGCTGGTGCTGATGCCCCTGATCTACTTCTTCGGCAAGGCGCTGCCCGGTCCGGTCTACCCCGGCACCGTCCCCATCGCGCAGATGAGCCCCAGCGATCTCTGGATCACCTACATCAGTCCCATGGGCGCCGGAGCCGTTGCCGCCGCCGGACTCATCACCCTAGTCAAGACCATCCCCACCATCTTCGCCGCGCTCCGCTCCGGCCTAAAGACCATGCGCAAGGGCGCGGACGCAGCGGCGGCCAAGCCCCTCCGCACCGAGGATGATTTCTCCATGGGCACGGCCGTGATCGGCTCCGCGCTGCTGGTGGTGATCATGTTCTTCTTCCTCTACTTCAAGCCGGTCCCCGGAGCGCAGCTCGGAATCATTGAAAATCTCGCCGCCTCGCTCCTCATCGTCTTTTTCGGATTCCTATTTGTCACCGTCAGCTCGCGCATCGTCGGCCTCATCGGCTCCTCGGCCAACCCCGTCTCCGGCATGACCATCGCCACGCTCATGGCCACCTCCGCCATCTTCCTCGTCGCCGGATGGACCGCCCCGGCCTTCGGCGCTCTCGCCATCACCATCGGCGGCGTCGTCTGCATCGCCTCCTGCGAGGCCGGCGACACCTCGCAGGACCTCAAGACCGGCTTCCTCATCGGAGCCACGCCGCGCAAGCAGCGCTACGCCTTCCTCATCGGAATTCTGGTCTCCACCTTCGCCGTCGGCTACACCGTTCAGAAGATGAACACCGTCTTCACCGAGTTCCACGCCGCGCCGCAGCCCTGGGACCTCTCCGTTCCGCACTCCGGCGTCGTGGTGCAATCCAACCCCGAAGGCCTGAGCGACAAAGGAATTCCGGTCATCGGCGCGGACAAGAAAACCACCATGCACTTGAAATCCGAATACATCGTCCTCAATGCGCTCGGCTCCTCGGAGCTGGCCGACGGCAAATACCTCTACTCGCCCGCCACCAAGCAGATCGAGGTGCAGTGGATTCCCGGCATCGGCAGCGAGAAAATTGCCGCGCCCCAGGCCCGCCTCATGGCCACGGTCATCAGCGGCATCCTCAGCCGCAAGCTCCCCTGGGGACTGGTCCTGCTGGGCGTCTCCATCGTCTTCACCGTTGAACTGCTGGGCATTCGTTCGCTGGCCTTCGCCGTGGGCGCCTATCTCTCCATCGGCACCACTCTGGCCATCTTCGCCGGCGGCGTCATGCGCTGGCTGGTCGACGCCGCGGTCAAGAAGGCCGGCGGCAACCCCGAAGCCGACGGCGACGTCTCTCCCGGCTCCCTCTTCGCCTCAGGACTCATCGCGGCAGGCGGCATAGCCGGCCTGATCGGCGTGGCGCTCAAGGGCTACGCCATGACAGTTCATCCCGGCAACCCAATCAGCCCCATCCACTTCCACATCACCGACAACCCGGCCGTCTCGGTCCTGGCCTTTGCCATGCTGGCCGGCGCGCTCTACTACTTCGCCCGCAAGCCGCTGAAGAAGTGAGGACTTCCCGCTCGAACGGCAAGGAGCGATCCAGGTCAGGGCGATCGCTTGAAACAATGGTGGGGGCAACCGCATGAAACAATGGTGAGGGCAATCGCATGAAACAATCTTGTTGGCCAGACTGGTTCCGATTTCCGTCGCGCCGTAGGCGCAATGGTTATTAGCCCCGCGCTTCAGCGTGGGGAAAGGACCCAGCAATAGCCAGTCAGCCCCGTAGGGGCGGCGCAAACGGCGAAATTATCATCACGATAATGTTCATGCGATTGCCCTGCGATCCTGGTTTCGGCATCCGAAGCAATAGTGCGGTTTGTGCTAAAGTAAGAGCGCGAGGTTGCGCATGAGGCCCAAAAGAAAATTCACCGTGCTGATTGAGCAAGACGAAGAGGGCTATCTCGTTGCCACCGTTGCAGCCCTTCGCGGCTGTCATACGCAGGCGAAAGGCCTCGATACCCTGATGAAGCGCGTCCGCGAAGTCATCGCCCTGTGCCAAGTATAAGAATAGGTAGCGCCGGCCTCCCGGCCGGCTGTAGCGTGGACCTCCCGGTCCACGCCCCACACCACACCAACAGGAAAACGCGGGTGCCCACCATCGCTGTGCCTCTGTTTTTGCGGCTACGGTGGAAAGCAAATCGCATACGCCCATCATACAGAGTCGCTCACAGAG
>JBEKNI010000012.1:0-102649 GCA_049522975.1 Occallatibacter sp.
TCACGAACGTGAGTGGCAGCGCGACGGTGGTGCTGAGCGCTCCGCCCACAGTCCCCGGCCCGGCGCTGACGGTGGATGTGGGCAACCAGACCCACGCCATCAGCCCATATATCTATGGGATGAATTACTACGCCGGCAGCCAGCCTGCTGCGGCCGCCTCCATCAGCCTGCCGGTCGACCGTTGGGGCGGAAACGAAGCCACCAGCTACAACTACCTGTACGACATTGTGGGCAAAGGCGACGATTGGTACTTCGAGAATTTCCCCGGCTCCAGCCCTGTTTCCAAGAACCCTCCCACCGTCAGTTCCTTCAACAGCACGGTCGTCAGCGATGCCGCTGTCGGCGCCAAGACGCTGGGCACGGTTCCCATCATCGGCTGGGTGCCCGCGAACAATAACGCATGCAGCTTCTCCGTGAAAAAGTACGGGGCGCAGCAGGCGGTTGACCCCTACCGGACCGACTGCGGGAACGGCACCCTGACGAATGGCACGCGAATAAAGAACGACCCCACCGACACCTACTACCAGGTCACTCCGGCAACCTTCGACGGCGCATGGGTGAGTTACCTGGTGAGCAAGTTCGGCACGGCGGCCAACGGCGGCGTGGCCATCTACGAGCTGGACAACGAGCCGAGCTGGTGGGACGGCGTACACGAGGATGTGCATCCCGTGGCCTTCACCTATGACGAAGTGACAAACACCAGCATCGCTACAGCACAGGCCATCAAGACCGCCGATCCAACGGCCGGGGTGAGCGGGCCGGTGATGGATTACTGGTGGGATTATTTCTACTCGAAGAAGGATGTCGAGAACGGCTGGGGCACGGGTCCGTGCTATGCGCCGTTTAGCGGCCCGACCGACCGGAAGGCGCACGGCGGGGTTCCGTTCATCGAGTACTACTTGCAGCAATTCGCGGCAGCCTCAAACACCTATGGCTCACGGCTGCTGGATTATCTGGACCTGCACACCTATTTCGCGGCGGAATATCCGGCAGGCAGCGGCAACGGAGTGACGTTTGCCAGCGCCGGAGACACCGGCGCGCAGCAGGCGCGGCTGAATTCCACGCGCGTCTTCTGGGATCCGACTTATACCGATTCCAGCAACAATTACCCTCAGCCGAATTACCCCACCGACCCGAACTACACTACGAGCTGCAATCCTCCGCAGCAGTCTCCGCAACTGATTCCTATGGCAAAGGGCTGGGCGGCGAAGGACTACCCCGGCACCAAGGTGGCCTTCACGGAGTACAGTTGGGGCGGGCTGGAGAGCATCAACGGCGCGCTGACGCAAGCCGACATCCTGGGAATCTTCGGCAGCTACGG
Organism: Occallatibacter sp.; assembly: GCA_049522975.1. GTDB lineage: Bacteria > Acidobacteriota > Terriglobia > Terriglobales > Acidobacteriaceae > Telmatobacter. The sequence goes on from JBEKNI010000012.1 coordinate 1,322, forward strand.
CCTCGATCTGGCGACGCTTTGGGGGACTCCCGACCCAACGACGCAACTTCCCGGCCTGATCGCCTACAAGATCTACCGCAACTACGACGGAAACAAGTCGAAGTTCGGCGACACTGCTCTGGCCTCGACCAGCGTCAACCAGGGCCAGCTCTCGGTCTACGGGGCGGTGCGCGCCTCTGACAACGCGGTAACCGTGGTGGTAATCAACAAGACGTATGGCGAGTTGACCAGCACGCTCTCGCTGGCGGGCCTGACCGGCAATAGCGGTGCCGCGCAGGCTTTCCTCTACAGCAATGCCAACCTGAACGCCATCGTTGGGCCATCGGCAGTGACGGTGACGCCGCCCGCGATGGGAGGCGCGGCCAGCACCATTGCGAACTATACCTTCCCGGCGCAATCGATCACGCTCTTTGTCGTGCCGCAGTAAGGACGCGTATGGGGTTCGTGTACGATTGGAATCGCGAAGGAAGAATATATCTGACTGGAGTCTCGCCTATGCGTTTTCTGCCGCGTTACATTGCAATTCTCATCGTTGTTGCCCTGCCGGGCCTGGGATTTGGCCAAGGCCCGGCTCAGGACCGTGCGGCCGGGGCACGGACTGCCTTTGTCCGCGCCCAGCACCTCAAGCGCGGCATCAACCTCTCGCACTGGTTTTCGCAGAATCCCAGGGACTACTCGGCCAAGCACCTCGACAGCGAAATCACCGCCGACGACATTGCGCTGATCGCGCGGCTGGGCTTCGATAACGTGCGGCTGAGCGTCGATGCGGCCCCACTCGAACAGTGGCCGCTGGGCCCGGATGGCCTGAACGCCGAATTCCTGGGCCGGCTGGATAAGGCTGTGGACACCATCCTGGCCGACGGTCTTGCCGTCCAGGTGGACCTGCACCCCGAGGATCCCTACAAGCAGCAGCTCCGCACCAGCGACGACGCCGTGGACCGCCTGGCCGCGCTCTGGCGCAAGCTGGCCGCGCGCTATGCCTCGCGCGACCCGGAGCGGGTCTTCTTCGAGATCATGAACGAGCCGGAGGTCTTCGATTCCTACCGCTGGGCCGGCATTCAGGCCCGTGTGGCCGCGGCCATCCGCGAGGCTGCGCCGAAGAACACTATCATCGCCACCGGGGCGGGCTGGTCGAACATTGAGGACCTGCTCGCGCAGCAGCCGCTCCCCGACGGCAACGTGATCTACAACTTCCACTTCTACGATCCGCACGAGTTCACCCACCAGGGAGCCGGCTGGGGCGATCCCTTGTGGCGCTACGAGCGCGCCATTCCTTATCCGGCCACGGAAAGCACGATGAAGGAACATCTGGCTGAGGTTCCCGACCCGGCCGGCCGCTACAAGCTGGAGATATATTGGCTGGATCACTGGGACGCGCACCGCATCCGGCTGCTGATCGACGAGGCGGCGGAGTGGGGAAAGGCCAACAACGTTCCGCTGATTTCGAATGAGTTTGGAGTCTATCGCCGGGTGGCAGACCCGGCCTCGCGCAATGCGTGGATTCACGATGTGCGCACAGCGTTGGAGGCCGACGGGATCGGCTGGGCGATGTGGGACTATCACCATGATTTTGGCGTGGCGATCAGGGAGGAAGGCAAGCCGGACCAGCCTGATCCGGCAACGGCGGAGGCGCTGGGACTGAAGCAGTAGCGGCGATGCGGCTGTTCTGCGGGGGCGGGGACCGGGATATTGCGGAAGGAGTTGGTGGAGCTGAGCGGGATCGAACCGCTGGCCTCCTCGTTGCGAACGAGGCGCTCTCCCAGCTGAGCTACAGCCCCACGACTAGTTCATTATATCAAATTTGGGAAAAGACGCACAAAACCTGCCAGGAACTTTCTCTCGACCGGGATCGTAAGTTGATTCTGTCGATGCTCTCATGCAGGGATGGAATCCCGTTCCTTCCTTGCCGAGAAAGGAATGAGGATATGGAACCCGTGCGTCACGCTAGTATCTTTAAGAAGGTCTCGCCTGCGTCTTGGGCTCGGCTCACCGGCGCCCTCTATCTGCTCAATATCGTAACGTCGCTGATCGCGTTCAGCGGAACGGGTAGCCCTTGGCTGCTCGCTATCTGCGGTCCAGCGGCGACAGTCACCTACGTGCTCGTTACGGCCCTGCTTTGCTACCTTTTCTGGCCGGTAAATCGCTGGCTCTCGCTCCTTGCGGCGTGCTTCAGTTGGGCGGGAAGCATCTATGGCTATATCAGCCCCGCCTATCTCCCCATCCATATGAACGTTCTGGTCTTCTACGGGTTCTATTGCCTCCTCATCAGCTATCTCATCTTCCGTTCGAGCTTCATGCCCCATATAATCGGCGCGGTAATGCTGGCGCCCGGCCTGAGCTGGATGACTTTTGTTTGGCAGCCGTTGGCGAATTTTCTTGCGCCCTATCAGTACATTGCGGGAGGAATCGGAGAAGCCATACTCACGATCTGGCTCCTCACAATGGGCGTGAACTCCGGTCAATGGGAGCTGCAAGCCAAGAAACAGTTTGTGTCCGCTGGCTGATGCAGGGAACCCGCGTCCGGACGCATCGCAAGGACGGGGAGAATCCGCCTCCATAAAGAAAGGCCGCCTCTGGGGAGGCGGCCTTTCCATGACGCTGGATAACGGTTAGAGCTGATTCATATTCGCCAGGAACTCCGCGTTGTTGCGGACCTTTTCCAGGCGGCTGATGAGCAACTCCATGGCCTCGACCGGTGAAAGCGGGTTGAGCACTTTGCGCAGAATCCAGATGCGCTGCAAATCCTCCTTGGGAATCAGCAACTCTTCCTTTCGCGTGCCGGAGCGCTGGATGTCAATGGCCGGGAAGACGCGCTTGTCCACCAGCTTGCGGTCGAGGATGATTTCCATGTTGCCGGTGCCCTTGAACTCCTCGAAGATGACCTCGTCCATGCGCGAACCGGTATCGATCAGCGCGGTGGCGATAATTGTCAAAGACCCGCCTTCCTCTATGTTGCGGGCCGCGCCGAAGAAGCGCTTGGGCCGCTGCAGGGCATTCGAGTCCACGCCGCCGGAGAGCACCTTGCCCGAAGGTGGCACGATGGTGTTGTAGGCACGGGCTAGTCGCGTAATTGAATCCAGCAGTATCACCACGTCGCGCTTGTGTTCGACCAGGCGCTTGGCCTTCTCGATGACCATCTCGGCCACCTGCACGTGGCGGGCCGCCGGCTCGTCAAACGTAGAACTGATCACCTCGCCCTTCACCGAGCGCTGCATGTCGGTGACTTCCTCGGGGCGCTCGTCGATCAGCAGCACAATCAATACCACGTCGGGGTGGTTGGAGGTAATGGAGTTGGCCAGCGCTTGCAGGAGCATGGTCTTGCCGGTGCGCGGCGGGGCGACGATCAGGCCGCGCTGGCCCCGGCCCACCGGCGTCAGCAGGTCCATCACTCGGCCGCTGATCCCCTCCCGCACCGTCTCCAGCTTGATCCGTTCCTGGGGATAGAGCGGGGTCAGGTTGTCAAAGAGAATCTTGTTGCGCGTCTCCTCGGGCGACTCGAAGTTGATGGCCTCGATCTTGACCAGGGCAAAATACTTCTCGCCCTCGTGCGGCGGGCGGACATTGCCGCTGATCGAATCGCCGGTCTTCAGATCGAATTTGCGAATCTGCGAGGGCGAGACGTAGATGTCGTCGGGGCCGGGCAGATAGTTGTAGTCAGGCGAGCGCAGGAAGCCGTAGCCGTCGGGCAAAATCTCCAGCACGCCCTCGGCGAAGATGTGGCCCTCCTTTTCGCTCTGCGCCTGGAGGATCTTGAAGATCAGATCCTGCTTGCGAAGGCCGCTGGTGCCCTGGATCTCCAGGGTGCGCGCGATGCGGCTCAGTTCTGTGATGTTCTTCTCTTTTAGTTCCGCGATGGTCATGTTCACCTGCAATGAAGGGAGGATCGGAGTGGAAAGGTCCGGAGAGGGGGGAAGTTCTCCGGAAAGGACCTTGGGGGGAATTCAAAACGGGCAGCCGCTATGCGCCGGGCATACAGCCTGTCAAACAATCAAGCGGGGCATCTAAGACCTGAAAGCGTTGCTGCCTTGAACCGGAAGCCGCCCGAAACCGCTGCCTGTCTTAACTATACCCTGCGGAAGAGGCAATCAAGCTGCGCGGCGGGTTTCGACCGGCTGCTCCGCGGAGGCCGCGAGAGACGCCGCTGGGCCGGGATTGGAGGTTTGGAAGCGGCCCAGGACCTCATTGGTGGTGTCCTGCAGCCGGGTATTCGGCTTGTGCAGCTTGCGGGTTGCCTTGCTTGCCAGTTGACACAACTGGTAGCGATTCGAGACATGAGAAAGTGCCCCAAAAACCAGATCGGAACGCATCACGGTTCCTCCTTCAAAAAATATCCCTGCCTGCCGGGGATCAATGGTCTCCGGCGAGGCAGCCGGGGAGCCAACGCAACGCGGCCTGCCCCAAAATTGCCACTCCCAATCTATAGACGCGCGAAGTGGGCGTACAGTTCAACATCCTGACGCACCTTCGCACATCGTGAAACAGTCTTCCTGCCAAAAAATGGAGAAAGATTGCCGCCTTGGGAACCATCCTACCCATTTTCCCGTTCCGGCAATGAGCAAAAACGCACCGGTGCATCAACAAATGAGCCTCAGCTCAAATAGGATACGGGGAAAAACAGGGGGAGCGCACACTACCGCTCTGGACAATCTGCCTCGTTGGATGGCAGTTCTGAATGTATACCGAGTTGGCGCTCAGGTCAAGAGTTTTTTTGAGGCAGTGACAGACGCAGGGACTAGGGACTGAGGGACTAGCCGGTCGTCGCTGCTCCAAACCTCATCGCTTAGAGGAGGTTTCGCTGCACTCTCTAAGTTCCGTTGTCTCGCTAACGCGCACGTTCTATTCCCTGTTCCCTGCTTCTGTCACGCCCAGTAGCTGCGGTCCAGCGTCCGGTACTGAATGGCCTCGGCCAAGTGGGAGACGGCCAGGTGCTCGGCGGCTTCGAGATCCGCGATAGTCCGGGCGACCTTCAGGATGCGATCATGGGCGCGGGCGGTCAGGCCCTGCTGCTGCATGGCCCGCTCCAGCAGGTGCTCGGCATCGGCCCCCAGTTCGCAGTGGACGCGAATCTGCCGGGTGGTCATCTGCGCATTCGAGTAAATCTTGTCGCCAAACTTGCGGAAACGCAACCGCTGGCGTTCTCGGGCGGCCAGCACGCGGATGCGAATCTCGGCCGAGCCTTCGGCCGCCGCCGAGCCGCGCAACTCCTTGTATTGCACCGCCGGAACCTCGATATGAATGTCGATGCGGTCCAGCAGCGGGCCGGAGATCTTGGCGATGTAGCGCTGAATCATCGGCGGGGTGCACTGGCACTCGCGCGACTTGTCGTTGAAGAAGCCGCAGGGGCAGGGGTTCATCGCCGCCGCCAGCATGAAGCGCGCCGGAAAGCTGAGCGACATCGAGGCCCGCGCGATGGTCACAGTGTGGTCCTCCAGCGGCTGGCGCAAGACTTCCAGCACGTTGCGCGGAAACTCCGGCAGCTCGTCGAGAAAGAGCAGGCCGTTGTGTGCCAGCGAAACCTCACCCGGCCGGGGAATCATTCCGCCGCCGATCAGCCCGGCATCGGAGATAGTGTGGTGCGGCGAGCGGAAGGGCCGCTGGGTGACCAGGCCGGCCGCCGCGTCCAGCACCCCGGCCACGGAGTGAATTTTGGTGGTCTCCAGGGCCTCCTCGAAGCTGAGAGGCGCCAGAATCGACGGCAGCCGCTTGGCCAGCATCGTCTTGCCCGAGCCGGGCGGCCCGATCATCAGAATGTTGTGGCTGCCGGCCGCGGCAACTTCGAGTGCCCGCTTGGCCGTCTGCTGGCCGCGCACGTCTTTGAAATCGACCGAGAAGTGCTGTAGCTCGCCCAGCAGAGCCTCGGTCGAGACCCGGTAAGGCTCGCGCTGAATCACGCCCACCACCATCGTGTTGAGCAACTCCAGCACATCCAGCAGCGAGGAGGCGGGATAGACATTAACCCCCTCGACCACGGCGGCCTCGGCGGCGTTGGCGGCCGGCAGAATCAGGTTGGGAATGCCCTTCTCGCGCGCCAGAATGGCCACCGGCAACATCCCCGGCACGGCGCGCACGCTGCCATCCAGCCCCAGCTCGCCCACCAGCAGAAAGCGACTCAGATCGTTGGTGTGCAGCGCGCCGTAAGCGCCCAGAATGCCGACGGCGATGGGGAGATCGAAGCCCGAGCCTTCCTTCTTCAGGTCGGCCGGCGCCAGGTTGATGGTGATGTGGGTGGGCGGAATCAGGTAGCCGGAGTTCTTGATCGCCGCCCGCACCCGGTCGCGGCTCTCGCGCACCGCCGCGTCGGGCAGGCCAACGGTGTGGAAGACATCCTTCTCGGCGACCACGCCGCTATAGTCCACCTCGACATCGATGAGGTTGGCGTCAATTCCGTAGACCGCCGCGCTGTGAGCCTTGAAGAGCATTCTTCTTAGATTGCAGCGAGTGTAGCAGATGGGAGGGACTAGGGAACAGGGAATAGGGACGCCGTCCGGTCATTGATTATTTCCATGCGGCGGCTCAGAATAGGGAAAGAGAGGGCGTTTCCAATGGCTTCCGCCGTAATCGACCTGAGACAGCAGGCGCACAAACTGATTGACCGCATGGCAGCCAGCCAGGTTTCCGCTGTTGTCGGTTTGCTGGAGACCATGCACGATCCGGTGGCCGTGAGTCTGGCGAATGCACCCGACGAGGACGAAGAGATCAGCGAGGAGGAGACCTTGGCCGTTAGAGCCTCCAAGGAATGGCTCAAACACAACAAGGGCATTCCTAACGAGGAGATTCTCTCCGAATTCGGTCTCACAATTGACGATGTTAACTGGACCGAGCCGGAGATCGAGAGCCTGGCCGAGCTTGCCTCGGGGCAACCGGCTCAGCCGGCAGAATCGCTCATTCGAGCGATGAGAAATAGTCGTTTGGGATGGTCAGACCTGGATCCCCCCTTTTATTATTGCGTGAGTAACACAAACCAGTGAGGAGTGGCAATGTCACTTAAAGTCGGAGATCGGGTCAAAGTTCGGATGGACATGAAGAGCGGCGTGGATTACGCCAGAGGCTTCATCATCGGAGTCAATGAGAGCAAGGCAGACGATGTAGAGTACAAAGTCCGAGCCGATGGGTCAGAGGACAATCAAGCACAATGGATCAATGCGGAGCGTGTTTCCGCTATTGACTCAGTAAATTTTGAGGAGGATCGGTCGACTCGTTTGCAATTCTGAGGAATGCATCGGGTTAGTCAATTTTATGAACCATGTAGAGTACAGCGTTGGTGCGCGTTGTCTTTACGCGAGATAGAATGCCGGAATGCAACGCGTCTTCGATGCACCTCTTCAATGCCTGTGACGGATAAGCAGACTTGCGAAAACACGTTATGTTAGCCATGTTGTGTTGAATGTAAGCGTAATTTACGATGTGATTGCTGTGCATCTCTTGAGTGACACGATGAGCTTTAATCCATACGCCATGAAACGGTGAGTTGACGTATCTGCGAAGGCACTTTAACAGCTCAGCGTTCTGAATGCTCTGGGGCGTGCGGGAGAGATTGTCAATACCATCGTTAAGCTGCGCGTCCCGCAACCCCTCCAGCTTCAAAAGCACCATGCCCATTTCGTGCCGGATGATCTCTTCCTTAATTCCAAACTCTTTGGCGGTTTGTTTGATAAACGCCATGCGCTGACGCGAAGCGGTCAACTCCAGCGTGTCTACATGTAAGGCCATATCGCCGTTTGCGTTGGTGCTCATCACACGGAGATTCACGCGCAGCACATCCTTGCCCCTGTTTCTCCATGTACCACGCGCACAATACTCCCGATCGTTGAACTTCAAGACCACTTCCTCGCCGCGCATCTCGACCGCAACGTCGATCTGGGACGCGGCGGACACAGGAACAGAGTCTAACGAAAAAACCTCTTCGGTCGGCGTGACTACAGTGGGCGCTTCAACCGGCGGCATCGCCGCTGGGATTGGCTCTGACTCTTGCTTCTCTACGATTTTTTCCTTAGCTGCCGGGGCGACCAACCCTTCACTCGTAAATGTATAGCCATGGCGGGCGGCTACCTTACGGTATTCCGCTTCGTGAATCTCCGTGTACTCGATGCCAATTTGATCGAGAAAATCCCGAACCGGCCGCGGAATACTCGGAGCGACCAACCACATTTGAATGTTCGTGGCTTTCTTCTCAAGTAAGGCGACATAATATTTCGCCAATTGCGTAGCGTTCTCATATTTTGCCGGAACAGCCTTCAATTCCATAAGAACTTGCGTCCCGAATTCATCAGCGAACAAGAGGTCATATCGTCCGACCTCCTGAAAGTGCCCTTGGCGACCTTGCAGTGTGAACCCATGTCGAGGGAAAAACTCATTTGGGTGGTCGGCGATCAGGTCTTCCATTTCCTTTTCGAGCACAGTACCTCACAATGCTTCGTTCATTTATCGCATTTCTCGGATCATTGTATAAGAATCCGCGAAAGATTGGTCATCGGTCACTCCATGCTCCGCCCGCGCCTCGAACTGCCTATTGAAGCGGATAAGCGCGATCCACTGGCCCTGGTCTTGCTGCTTCCACACCAAGTCGCCGTGGAGTTCGCGGGCGATCTCTTCCGGCGGCAGGTCGCGGTGGAGGCCGAAGTAGCGCTCATCGGCCGCGCGGCTCTTCGCGCCCAGTGTGAAAAACGGCGACTGCGAATCCTCCTTGGTCGAGAAGACCAGCGCGGCGGAGTACTTCTCCGGCTCCTGAGCGGCGCGGGCAATGCTGCCGGCGGTGAAGTCGGGGAGAAGATCGACGGCGTAAGGCCGCTCAAGATAGCCCAACTCGGGGCGGGTCAGCTCATCGCTGACGGGCCAGGCGGTGAGCACGGTCGCGCCGGGACAGCGCCTTTCAAGCTGGGCGATGCCGGCCTGGTGAAGGCGAATGACGCGGGCATACGCGAGGTTGTCTTCCGGGGCGAAGCCGTAGGAGGGATTGATAAAGATCGCCAGGACGAAGGCGGCGGCGGAGAAGCCGGCCAGCGCGTGCCAGTAAGGAACGCGGCGGTAGAAGGTGGTGACGGCAACGAGCAGTACTAGCGGATACATGGGCAGCAGGTAGCGGGTGAGCAGCGCGCCGCCCAGGACGCTGAAGAGCACTGCGTTGACCGCCAGCAGGAGGAAGATGCGGCGGATTGCGGCAGGGGCGATCTCCGGGCGGACCTGCCTTTCGCCTTCGGATTCATCGCCGCCCGGTCTGTCGGCTGAGAACTGATCCCCGATCCCTGTCCCCTGTTCCCTATTCCCTGCTTCCTGACCCCTGACCCTTGACCCCTGACCCCTGTCGTACCGCGGCTCCAATAGCAACGCAGCCACAGCCATCCCCACCGGCACAAAGAGGTTCATGTGCGCGGTTAGATGCAGGACGCGGTGCTCCAGCGCGGCCAGGAAGCGCGGAACCGAGAGGTTGGCTTCCGCGTTGTAGCGCAGGAACTCGGGATTACCGAAGAGGAAGCCGGTCTTCCAGTAATGGAAGGCGTACCATGCGGCCAGCGGCAGCACGCAACTGGTGAGCCAGGCGGCCTCGCGCCATAGCCTGGTGCGGGCCATGCCAGAAGCGCGAAAGCTCTCGAAAAGGCTGACGGCGGCCAGGGTGAGCGGAATGGCAATAGCCGTCTCCTTCGAGAGCGCCGCGGCGGCAAACCAGGCTGCGGCGGCCCAGGGCTTGCGGGATAACTCCTGGACCCGGTCGCGGCTCGGGGCGGGCAGCGCCCCAGGCGAGATATAGACCAGCCCCCACAGCGTGCAGGCTGCGGCGAAGATGTCGGCGTGGGCCAGGGTGCTCTGGGCGAACCAGATGGGGTAGAGAGCGGTGAGCGCCACGGTCCAGAAGGCGACCGACGGCACGCCGACCAGGCGCATGGCCAGCCGCCAAACCGCCGTCAGGCCGAAGGCAGCGGATACGACCACCGCCTCGCGCGTGACCTCGGGAAGAAAACCCGAGAGCCTCCACCATAGCGCCAGATAGATGCTGGGCAGGGGCGGATGTGCGTTGCTCGGCGTGGTAAGGGGAATCAGCGAGCCGGCGCGGAAAAAATCCCAAGCCGCGGGGATGTAGTAGCCAGCCTCGTCCCAGTAGTAGGGCAGGCGCAGCAGGCTGAGGTGGCTGGCGTAAAGCGCCGCAAAGATTACCGGGAAGATCATCCAGGCGGGCAGAGGCTCGTCCCGCAGCGGCTGCATGAGCGTTTTCAAGCGCAAGCGATCGCTCCTCGATGAATGACCAGGTTGCTGTGGTGGTCTCCCACCCTAGCCGCAAAAACAGGCGCGCGGCGAGGGTGGGGCATCCGGCTAGTCCCTAGTCCCTGGTCCCTAGTTCACCGGTCCCTGCGGGAAATTGTGGCTCTGCGGCTCCAGATTCAGCGCGCCGAAGGCATGCTCGTACTGGGCCAGATTCTGCGCCAGCATATTCGACAGAGCCTTGGCCTGCTGAGGGCTGAGAATAATCGCGGTATGGTTGCGGATGGTCACCTGGTCGGGAACTTCGCTGGCTGCCAGGCCGAAGACCAGTTGGAAGTCCCAGACGCTGACGCGGACCTGCACGCTGTTGGCGTAGGACTCGCGGAAGTCGGAGGTCTGGACGAGGTTCATTTGCGGCTGCGCGGATGGACTCATTATCTCTCCAGATTACTCCCCTCCGGAGCGAGGAGCCTGCGGAAGTGCGCCGGCGGGCCGGGGTTGAAGGGCCGTGGGGATGGTGCGAAAGGGGGGACTCGAACCCCCATGGATTGCTCCGCCAGATCCTAAGTCTGGTGCGTCTGCCAATTCCGCCACTTTCGCGTATGAAACGACGGCTCGCCGTGCTTTGCCGCTTGATCCTGGACTGCCCGCTCCGGTTTCCGGCTGGCGGTCTCCGATGCCGGAGAGCCGTTCATCAAGCCCCCAAATGCCAGTTTACGTTCTCCTGTCGCAGCGGTCTATGGAACGATCTTTGAATCAGGCCTCAGATCTCTGTTACCAGCCGGCGCATCATGGCTTTCAAACCAGCCAATCAGCCGCCGCTCAAACTCCTCGGGCTCCGCACCGGCCGCGCCGCAGTGGTCCGCTTCTGCCGGTTCCCACAAGACGACCGCGGGGGTGCGCGCTCGATTGCGGGCCAGGATCATCTCGGAGTTGCGCGGGGGAAGATTGGTGTCTTTCCTGCCATGAATCAGCAGCACAGGAACGCGGCTGGCGACGACGGCATCCTCCGGCGAGGCCCGCTCGAAATCGACTCCATACTTCCAGCGCGCATAGAGCAGGCCGGCCTCCACGGCAGGACGGAGCAGTGTGCGCCCGGCCCACGACCCCTCATGTATCTTCTCTCGCAGACGGTCATAGGAGGCCTCGCGGAAGCTGGCAAAGGAGGACTCCGCCGCCACGGCGCAGAACCCGGGTGTTGTGGGGAGAGATTGCAGCAGCAGCGCGGCGCCCATAGATTCGCCCAGGCCGTCGATGCAGCGCGGGGCCTGCGCTTGCTCGATCCAGTCGAACCAGCGGCGGATGTCGTCGGCTTCCCTCACCCCATATGTGGCCAGGTCTCCGCCGCTGGTCCCGTGCGCCCGCGCATCGGGCAGCAGCACCGCATAGCCATGACGCAGCAGCAGATCCGCATTGCCCAACATGCCGGCCCGGTTGTCGGTGTGGCCATGCAGCAGGATCACAATGTCGCCATTGCCGTGCAGAGGCTGGATGCTCTAGCCGAGCAGTGTCGCTCCGTCGCTGGCAACAATGGAAACCTCGGCCAGGTCCGCGTGGTTACGATCAGCGACTGCCTGGGCCTCGGCAACCGACTTCGGTTCCAGCAAGCGACGCCCCGGATGCAGCGCCATTTCCATCGCCAGAATGCCGATGGCGGCACAGAGAATCAGCCAGACCGCGACCAGAGCCAAGCTCCATCGCAGACAAGAGCGCAGATGCTTCATAGGCTAGGATTACGCAGCGCTCCTTGCGCGCGTTCCCAGGCGGCGCTGCGGGCAGGACAGTCGACGCGGCGCAGTTCGGGTGACGATCAAGGCACGGTGACCTCGACGGTCGTGCTGACGATGGCGCTTAGAGCCGGGCTGCCGGTGTCCTCGTAGGACGCGGTGATGGTGTACTGGTAGGTCCCGGGCGTCATCGAGGTACTGGGGCCGCCGCAGCCGCTGATTCCACCCAAACCGGCCAGAGCGCCTGCCGCAAAGAGCACCAATGCAAACCAGCGCCGTCTGCCGCGCCGCACGCCGAATCCGAGCATCAAGACGCCGGCCAGCGCCAGACCGGCCGCGGGCAGATGGCCGGAATGGCGCGGCGTCTTGTGCAGTCCCACGGGAGCAGCCGCGCCGAACGGATAAAACTCGATAGTCCCCGTGAGTATCTGGCCCGCGGTGACGGGCGTCGAATTGATCGGGCCATAGGTGCAGTTGGGAATCCTGGCTGTGGTGATTGTGCCGGTGAAAAGGCAATCGACCATCACGGTGCCGGAGGCGGGAATCCCTATGACGGTGTAATGGCTTTCGCCATTGCCGCTGGAGGGCATGGTGACGCTGGTGGCGGTGATGGAAACTGGCGAGGTGCCCAGCGCGTAGGCGCCGGAGGGTACACAGATTGCGGTCAGAAGCAATCCAAGGAGGAAAGGCAGACGATACCTCTGCATGTTGAAGTCCTTTCAGCGGGTCGGAAGACCCGGTCTGTCGGAGTAAGTATCCACCGGCAGAGCCGGTGGCTTTACGGTTGCTGGCCCCTCAAAGGGGCCTGACCGCAACCGTCCGAAGCAAAAGCAAGAACAAAAGCAAAAGCCTCTCACTGCTGTCTTCATCAGCGTTGGACGTGTCCGATGCGGGCCACTCTCAGAGGTTGCTCAGATCGTCTCTCCCGGCGCCCACCGCACCACCTCAACGCTGGCATCGATCAGCCCGGCCAGTTGGTCCGGCGTTCCTTTCAGCGGCGGGAAGGTTCCAAAGTGCAGCGGAAGGACGACCTTCGGCTCCAGCAGCCGCACCGCCAGCGCCGCTTCCTTTGGACCCATGGTGTAATGCCCGCCAATCGGGAGCATGGCCACGTCCGGCCGGTAGAGCTCATGAATCAGCCTCATGTCTCCAAAGACGGCCGTATCGCCGGAGTGATAGAGGACCGGTCCATCCGCGACGGTGAGCACGAATCCCGCCGCGACTCCCGCATAATGAGTGCCCTTTTCGTCCTGCGCCGCCGACGAGTGCTTTGCCTCCACCATCGTGGCGGCCACGTCCTCCAGTTGCACGGTTCCGCCCAGGTTCATTCCGATGGTATGAGCCGCGCCCTTCTCGGCAAGATAGGCCGCCAGCTCATAGATAGCAACCACTATGGAATGATGCTTGGCGGCCACCGGCACGGCATCGGAGATGTGGTCCGCATGGCCGTGAGTCGCGAGAATGTAGTGGATCTTCGCAGGCAGGCGAAAATTTTTCGGGTAGCTGGGGTTTCCCGCGATGAACGGGTCGATGAGGATGTTCGTGCCCTTGGCGGTCTGGACGAGCACGGTCGCATGTCCCAGCCAGGTTATGCGCGTTCCCTGCAAGTTCATGCTGATATCTCCTTCTAAAGCCGCTCGGAAATACCTCTCGCTAGCGCTGAATGAGCAGCTCCGAGACGCTGTCCTTGGCCAGAAACTGGCGATACCAAGTCCACTCGGCGAAGAGCCGCTCGATGCCGCGGTTGCTGAAGGCGCGTTGAATCGGATACGGCCGGGCCAACTGCGCCTCGACTTCGTCGCCGGCGGTGACGTGGAAGCGGCAGTGAGCCGTCTCCTCGCCTTCGGTCCGCGTGTGAAAAAACGCCAGCACGTGACCGCCCGGCTTGGTCGCCTCGAAGAGGCGCGCGACGACTGGCTCGACCAGGGGTTCAGGCAGGAAGTCCAGAGTGGTCCACAACAGGACCACGTCAAACTTGCGGTCGGCAAAGTTGAGCGAGTCATTCAGAAACCCTTCGACGTTCCAAAGCGGCTTGCCGGCCTCGTCCTTCCCTGTCTGCCAGTCGCCCGTCCAGGCATCGTCGACCACATCGGCCAGAAAGACACTGTGGCCCAGGCCGGTCAGGTAGTGAACATTGGCCGGGGAGGTATAGCCCACGTCCAGCGCCTGAAGGCCGGTCTCCGTCTCCAGCCGCGTGCGCAAGGCCGCCCATCCGCCCGAGTGGCGCGGCACCCTGGGCCCGCTCAGGCCCGGAGCGGAAACGGAAGCACCGCTTTCCTGCTTCTTGTCTTGCCTATACGTAAGCACCCTGAATTCCCCTTGCGATCCAGCCAGCAACCCGCTGGCAAACCGGCACGCGGCTTCTTGTCAAGCGGCGCTGCCGGTCTGCGGCGCCTTTGCGCCATCACTTCCCGTGGAGACGCCCTGCGTCAGGTCCACCTTGCCCCGGAAGACCGCATTGTCCTCCACCGCCAGCCGGAGAGCACGGATGTCGCCTTCCACCTGGCAGCCGGCGCGCAGCTCCACGCGTCCGCTGGCCACCAGGTTGCCCTGCACCTGGCCCAGGATCAGAATGTCTTTGGCGGAGAGGTCGGCGGCAACATTGGCGTTGGGGCCGATGGTCAGCCGGCTCTCCGAGAGGCTCACGGTCCCCTCCACCCGCCCGTCCACAATCAAGTCTTCACTGCCCTTCACTTCGCCGCGAATTACCACGGTCTTGCCGATGCGCGCTGGAACGTTTTCCACTGCCATGGTCGGATTCCTTCCGGGGCCTTGCCTCGAGTCCGCTCAGGGGGTCTGCTTCAGTCTGCGAGCTTCGCCCCTCGCAATTGGCCCTGCACAACTATACGCAACTAGGAGCCATTGCTTCAATCCGGGCATCGAAATAAGTACCTCCATCTCCAATACTTCAACCCAACTTGCAATCCATGGACGGCCCATTCCCGTTTCTGATACGGCGCATCCATGCAAATGAGCTGGGCGCCCCATCCTTTTCGCGTTTTCTGTGAAAAGGGTGGGATTCCACAACATTTTCCTCGTTCCAGATTAATAGACTAGGACTGTGCGTAGCCTTTTGCCGCTTCTTTTGCTGCCTTTCTTCGCCGGCGCAGCCCTGGGACAGCCCGCCGCCGGCGCGGCCCTCACGCCCGCCCAGGCCCAGCAGTTCGTGAACCGGGCGCTGGCGGCCGAGTTGCGCGCCGCCCAGGACGCAAATCACCCTATGCGCTACCGGCTGCGCAAATCCAGCCCCAGGCTGACCTCGACCAAGGAGATTGTCGAGACCCGCGACGGCGACGTGGCCCGCCTGATCGCCATCAACGACCAGCCCCTCGACCCGGCAGGCGAGCAGCGCGAAGAGGCTCGCCTCGATGCGCTCCTCGGCGATCCCGCTCGCCAGCGCCATCGCAAGCAGAGCGAGGAGGCCGACACCGCCATCGTCCTCAAGCTCGTGCAGATGCTGCCCCAGGCATTCCTTTACGAATACGCGGGCTCCGGCCAGAGCGCATCGGGAGCGCAAGATTCACCGCGCAAGGTCGAGAAGTTCCATTTCCGGCCCAACCCCAATTTCAGCCCGCCTGACCTGGAGACACAGGCGCTGACTGCCATGACCGGCGAGATCTGGATCGACGCCGCAGAGGAGCGCGTAACGCGCCTGGAGGGCCACTTGCAGCAGGATACGGAGTACGGCTGGGGCATCCTGGGCAAGCTGGACAAAGGCGGCTGGGTCGTCCTCGAACAGGCCGCGGTCGGTGGAGGCCTGTGGCGCATCGCCCGCTTCCAGATGAAGATGGACCTGCGCATTCTCTTCAAGACCAAAAACTTCGACACCACCGAGGAAATGACCGGCTATGCGCCCGTCCCCGCCAGCCTGGATTACCGCCAGGCCATTCAGTTGCTGCGCGGCGGCTCGGGAGGCGCAGCTTCGGGAGGACGCTAGACAAGCAGCCCGCAACGCAAAGCGGCCTCACCCGTAAGGGTGAGGCCGCTTTGTTGTTAGAGGCTTCCGCCTTACTTGATCTTGATGAAGATGGTGGCGAAGGTGAACAGGGTGAGGGACTCGATGAAGGCCAGGCCGAGAATCATCAGCAGTTGAATGCTGGCCGTGGCTCCGGGGTTGCGGGCCACCGACTCGACGGCCGAGCCGACCGCCCTGCCCTGGCCAATGCCGCACAGACCGGCAGCCAGCGCGATGCCGATGCCGATACCGATGGGAGCGAGGTTGACCGGGGCCGAGCCGCCGTCGGCGAACACCGGAACAGCACAGCAAAGAACGGCGAGAATCATCAGAACGAATTGCAGCTTACGCATATTCCTCCAGCTTCCCTGGATTGGCCGCCAGTGGGTGGTTGAGGCTCACCGTGCTGGCCCCCTCACGCTTGCGGCCTTCCGTTTTTCCGGAGCGGAAGCGCTCTCCGGCGGAATCCTTGAAAACTGACAACTGCATCTAGTGCTCATGCGAAACCGCCTGCCCCAGATAAATCATCGCCAGCAGGCAGAAGACCAGCGCCTGGACCACTGAAACCAGAATGTGCAGGGCCATGAAAGGCAGCGTGGCGCCGAGCGGAAAGAGCGAAAAGAAAACAAGCGTCACCAGGTCGCCGGCATACATGTTCGCCCAGAGACGGACGGTGAGCGAGAGCAGGCGCGCCGTGTGCGAGATAAGCTCGATGGGAAGCATCAGCCAGGCAATCCACCAGATCGGTCCACAAAAGTGCTTGATGTAGCCGATGGGCCCCTGCGTCCGAATGCCGTGAAAGTTGTAGTAGACGAAGACCGCCACGGCCAGGCCCAGCGGCACCCAGGGCGACATGGTGGGCGCTTCCAGACCGGGAACCAGGCCAAGCAGGTTCGAGGTCAGCACAAAGAGAAAGATGCAGGTCACAAAGGCCTGGAAGCGCTGATAGCCGTGGCCGATGCTCTGCTCCGCCAGCCCGCCGATGAACTCATGGACGAGTTCGGCAAACTGCTGCGGTGTAGCTGGCTTCTCCACTGAGAGCGTGAGCCGCACCAGCAGGAAAAACGCAATAAACCCCAGCGCCACCAGCAGCTCCAGCGCAAATGCCTGGTTGATCTTGAGAGCCTGTTGCGCGGCATTGACCGCGTCCAGGCCGTTCCAGGATTGAAAGACCCTGATCTCGAAGCCCATGAAGTGGCTGTTCAGCCAGCGGACGAGTAAAGAAGTTTCCGGCATGAAGGCAAAATGTCTTTCTGTTTCCGGAGCTGAGTTGCGAACCGAACGGAGAATTGCGCCAACTCGAGCGCCAATCCTCTCACTCTTTCAACAGGCGGATTGCCTCCCACAGCAGCGTGGCCAGCGCCAGGCCCAGGCCGCAGAGCAGAGCAATCGGAGAACCCTGGAAACATCTTAGGCTACCATAAATCGCCGCCGCGAAGACCAGAAGGCGGACGAGAAAGAAGCCGATGACCAAAACGGTCCCGCGCTGGGCCTTCTGCTTCCTCATGCGGGCGTTCATCAGCCGCGCCAGCCGCAGCCACTCGTAGATGCTGGCCGCCGAGATCAGCGTCCCCGTCGCGAGCATCGCGGCGTCGCGCCAGCCCCTGGCCACGAGCAGCACCGCAGCCGGAACAAGCCCCAGAATCAAGGTGTTGCGGATGGCCCGTTTAAGCAGGGCCTCCACCGACTCCTCGGTCAAGCCCAAAATGGGATGCGGCTCTTCTGTCATGGCTCGTCTTCGGGACTTCCCTTTCCGGCTTCGGCGCTCTTCCCATTCCCGGCCCCGGCAGCGGCCTTCGCCCCCGCGGCCAGCGCCAGCCGGGCCACGTACACCAGCCCGGAGACGCCGCCGAAGATGATCCCGAGAACCGCGATCCACGATTGGTGCAGCAGCCTGTCCAGCCCGGCCCCGGCCAGCCAGCCCACAAAGGCCGCCGAGGGAAGCAGAAAGGCAATCTGCATCATCTTCTCGGCTTCGATCAGGCTGGCCAGCCCGCCGCCGGGCTTGGCGCGCGGCTTCGACTGCGGAATGGGGCGGTTGAAGGGCATCCACCGTGATTATGCACGATGAGCGCCCTTCCCGCGAAAAGTGAATTACTTCTTCGGCGTTGGGATAGCGAGCTTCCAGGCCTTGACACGGTATTTACCCTTTTCTTCATCAATCGGTAAAAACCTGAATTCATAATTTTTTCCAACGGGGCCGGTGCCGTTGGCTCTTGTAATCACATGTGCAGAGAAGTAATATACCTTACCCGCTTCGGCAGTGAAGGTTAACATTCGAGCACTATCTTCCTTCATCTTGCTGCCAAGAGTCCATGGGATTTCATAACTCATGCAGAGATGGTGTTCCCCAGGATCAACCGACACAGCAAAATAAGAATCATCATCAGTGGCACCCACCCATGCACCATCAACTCCATAGCGTGCTATACCATGAAGACCTGATTCTGTGAAGATAATCTGCGCCTTGCCAGCTTCCGGAGGAGCGGGCGGAGGTTGATCTTTTTCTGTTCTGACATCGAATTTGATGTCGGGATCGCCGCATGAATCCGGCAGGATGGTCTTGGCCGCAGCTTGCACCGCTGGGAACAGCGACGCACAGAGGAGCAATACAACGAGTCTTGGGTTCATGGCAACCATTCTAAACCTCTCTCCTGTCTTGTCTTTGAAAAACCGGTTCACAGGCCAATAGCGGGAACCCCGAACGGCGCGGTTGAAGGGCATCCATCGTGATTATGCACGATGAGCGCCCTTCCGCGCCAAAGGGGATCCGACTGCTTAATTCTTAGTCCAGACGGCGAGTTTCCAGGCCTTGACCCGGTACTTGCCATCTTTTTCTTCCAATGGCGAGAGACCGAATGTCATAACTCCCCCGCCGTTGCCTCCGATGACCCCGAACCGGGTCTCGAAGTAGTAGACTTTGCCCGGCTCGGCGGTCAAGGTCGCCATATCGATGAAATCCTTGGCCATTCCCCGCGCAACCCCTTCCGCACTCACGCAGAGATTATGTACGCCAGGGTCAACCGTCAGCACAAAGTATGAATTGCCTTTGTTGGCTCCCACCCAGGCTCCATCCACGCCATAGCGGATAGTTGGGAATCTTGCCAGCGCGCTTTCATACGGAACCGTATCCACAAAAATGATCTGCGCCTTGCCTGCCTCCGGAGGGGCGGGTGGCGGCTGATCCTTTTTTATGGAAACATCGAACTTCACGCTGTCGTCGCCGCAGGCGTCCGGCAGGATCGTTTTGGCCTTGGCTTGCACCGCCGGGAGCAGCGACGCACAGAGGAGCAATACAACGAGTCTTGGGTTCATGGCAACCATCTTAAGCGGCATTCCGCTAGTCTTGTCAATGTGTTTGAACACTTTCAGGCGGATCGGCGCAGATCCCGCAGCAGCCTTCGTTGCCTCCGTGCAGGGGACCCTCATCGCTGCAATCGGCGATCGGCGCCGTTCCACGCGGAATGCGCCGCTTTAATCATCCGTTTCGATTTTCCATGTGCTCGGCGTAGAGGCCTTCAACCGGTACGCGCCTTCATCCTCATCCACTTGCGAAAAAGTGAACGAAATGTCCGTACTCGAACCGCCCCCCACGAAACCACCTCCGCCATTGGTCACTCCCGGACCCGACGCGCCCGGTACAAAGCCTCCGCCACCGCCAAACCGTTTCCGATTGATGAGAATCTCAAAGTAGTAGACCTTGCCGGCCTCGGCCGTGATCTTCGCCATCCCGACCTTCTTGGCCAGTTTGTCATCCGACTGCCAGTTCACGCAGAAACGATGAAGACCAGGGCCAACCTCTACGGCAAAATAGGAGTCCCCTTTGTTGGCTCCCACCCATTTTCCATCGACGCCGAAGCGGGTAGTCGGGGTGGTAAAGAAGGGGCCTGAATTATCAACGTATTCAATGAAGATGATCTGCGCCTTGCCCGCCGCGGGAGGTGCAGGCGCCGGATTAGGCTGGCCCTCTACAGGGGGCTTGGCCTTGTCGATCTTGAATTTGATCTCGTCCGGGCCGCAGGAGTCCGGCAGAATCGTGGCCGCAGCTTGCACCGCTGGGAGCAGCGACGCACAGAGGAGCAGTACAACGAGTCTTGGGTTCATGGCAACCATCTTAAGCCGCAATCCCTGCTCCGTCAAACCTCCGCCCACAAGCCAATGAACGATATACTGGCAGTTGAACCCGTGACGCGGTTCACGCAAAGGAAGCACCGTGTTCGATTCGGAGTTTGAGCGCAACCTCTTCGAGCTG
Source organism: Occallatibacter sp. (assembly GCA_049522975.1). GTDB lineage: Bacteria > Acidobacteriota > Terriglobia > Terriglobales > Acidobacteriaceae > Telmatobacter. The sequence continues at coordinate 21,450 of JBEKNI010000012.1, forward strand.
CGCCAGGAAAAACTGAAAGAAATCGTGAAGCTGGGGCAGGCGGCTTATCCCAACCGCTTTCCGGCCGGGCAAAATGAGTGTGCCATCTCAATCCCGGCCGTGCGCGCGCAATGGGGTGAGGCAACGGCTGAGGCGCTGGAGGCTGACCGCGTCACCGTGGCCGTCGCCGGGCGCATCATGGCCATCCGCGCGCAAGGCAAGGCCGGCTTCGCGACCCTCCAGCAGGAGGGCCAGCGCCTGCAAATCTACGTCCGCCTGGACGCTGTCGGCGACGAGGGCTTCGCGCTCTACAAACTGCTCGACCTGGGCGACCACGTCGGCGCCTCGGGCTACCTCTTCCGCACCCGCACGGGCGAGCTGACCATCCACGTCGAGCGGCTGACCTTCTTGGCCAAGGCCATGCTGGCGCTGCCGGAGAAGTTTCACGGGCTGGCCGACGTCGAACTGCGCTACCGCCAACGCTATGTGGACCTCTTCGCCAACCTCGAGAGCCGCGAGGTCTTCGTCAAGCGGGCCAAGGTGCTCAAGGCGCTGCGCAAGTTTTTTGATGAGCGCGGGTACCTGGAAGTCGAGACGCCGATGATGCAGCAGATCGCCGGCGGCGCGGCTGCCCGGCCCTTCACCACGCACCACAACACACTCGATCTCGATCTCTTTCTGCGCATCGCCCCGGAGCTTTACCTAAAGCGCCTGGTCGTCGGCGGGCTGGACCGCGTCTACGAAATCAACCGCAACTTCCGCAATGAAGGAGTCAGCACCCAGCACAATCCCGAGTTCACCATGCTGGAGTTCTACCAAGCCTACGCGAATTACCACGACCTGATGGATTTGACCGAGGAGCTGATTGCGTTTGTGGCGAAGGAAGTAAATGGGACGACGATCACGAACTTCGGCGGCGTGGAGATTGATCTGGCAAGGTGGGAGAGACTATCGATGATAGAGGCCATCGTAAAGTACTGGCCTAAAGAATTTGGAGTAATAGCTAGGAGTCAGCACTTCGATAACATCGATGAACTCAACAAGTTTCTGTATGCGAGCATATTGGTATGTGAAGACATCAACTCCTTAGTCACAGTACCTTCAGTTGAGCTTAATTCCGAGTTTGTCAACGTACAAAACCATGCGAAGCTTCGTGCTCTTTACCAATCCATGCAGAATGTTTTGAAAGATTCCAAGAATCGCGCCCCACTGGGCAAAACAGTCTACGCACTCTTCGAGGAAATTGTCGAACCCAACCTCATCCAACCAACGATCATCTACGACTACCCGACTGAAGTCTCCCCGCTGAGCAAGGCCAAGCCCGACGATCCAGCGCACGTGGAACGCTTCGAGTTCTTCTGTGGCGGCTTCGAGCTAGGCAACGCCTTCAGCGAGTTGAACGATCCGGTGGAGCAGAAGAAGCGCTTCGAGCAGCAGCTTGCCCAGCGCGCCGGCGGCGACGACGAAGCCCACCAAATGGACGAAGATTACGTCCGCGCGCTGGCCTACGGGCTGCCTCCGACCGGCGGCGAAGGCATCGGCATCGACCGGCTGGTGATGCTGCTGACCGGCTCGAAATCCATTCGCGATGTGATCCTGTTTCCGTTGATGAGGAATAGGGACCAAGGGACCAAGGGACCAGAGAACGAAGGGACCAAGGGACCAGAGAACGAAGGGACCAAGGGACCAGGGGACCAAGAGACCGGCGCGCAATGAAATTCGAGGAGCTTCCATGGGCCAATCATTCAAAGATCTCCTCGTATGGCAACATGCCATCGAGCTTACGACCGAAATCTATCAACTGACGGCGACCTTTCCGAAGGCGGAACAATTTGGCCTAACCAACCAGATGCGCCGCGCCGCGGTCTCCATCGCAAGCAACATCGCAGAAGGTTATGGGCGAGCCACCAAGGGCGAGTACATTCAGTTCCTCGGCCACGCACGCGGCTCTTGCTCCGAACTCGAAACACAAATTGTCATCGCTGGAAATCTCGGCTTTGGTACACCGCCAAACCTCCAAACTTCTGATGCTTTATGCCACGATGTTAGCCGGCTCCTGAGCGCCCTTATGAAATCCCTCCGCGCCCAGCAGCAGTCACAATTGACGAAGGTCGTCGGTGGACCGGTCCCTCGGTCCCCTGGTCCCTTGGTCCCAGTTTCGTAGGAGTCCTATTTGAACATCCTCTTTGTCGGCGACATCTTCGGCAGCGCGGGCCGCCGCATTGTGCGTGAGCACATCGGCCATCTACGCGCCGCGCACTCGGTCGAGCTCACCATCATCAATGCCGAGAACGCCGCCGGCGGCTTTGGCCTGACGCCGCAGCTCGCCGATGACCTCTTCGATCTGGGCGCGGATGTTCTGACCACCGGCAACCACGTCTGGGATAAGAAGGAACTGATCGACTATATGAACTCAGTTCCCGCCGGCTCTCAGGAACGCCCGCGCCGCGTACTGCGGCCAGCGAACCTTCAGCCGGGCGTGCCGGGCCACGGCGTCTTCGAGGGAACCACGGAGAGCGGCGTCGATTATGCCGTGATCGACCTGCAGGGCTGCGTCTTCATGAACACCACCAACGATCCCTTCCACGCCATCAACGGCCTGCTTGCCGACATCCAGGCCAAGGTGATTGTGGTTGACTTCCACGCCGAGGCCACCAGCGAAAAAGTCGCCATGGGCTGGCATCTGAATGGCCGCGTGACCGCCGTGCTGGGCACGCATACGCACGTGCCAACCGCCGACGAACGGGTGCTGCCGGGCGGGACCGCCTACCAGACCGACGTCGGCATGAGCGGCCCTTACGACAGTGTCATCGGCGTCGAAACAGAGCTGGTGCTGAAGAAGTTTCTTACCGGAATGTCGGGCAAATTCGAAGCCGCCAAGGGCAACCCGAAGATGTGCGCCTCTCTGGTGGCCTGCGATCCCAAAACTGGCCGCGCCATGCACATTCAGCGCATCGTGCTGGGAGAGTAGCGGGACAGTTGTCAGTTCTCAGCTTTCAGTTGTCAGTCGTTGCTGACTTCCGGCTTCCGGTCCAATGACTGCGGAATGCTGACAACTGACGACTCACAACTGAGAACTGCCTACTGCGGCACCGGCTTGGCAGTTGAATCCACCTGCGTCTGGGGAATGGGCGTGCCCTGAACCTCGGCCGGATCCGGCGGGACGGGCTTTCCATTCGATTTCGGTACCACCACCTTCGTAGCTCTTGCATCCGTGGGAGTCTCGGGCAGGGTTTTCACCTGCACCTCCGCCGGAGTCAGCACAACCGTCTTTGCGGTCGATTGCGCTGCCGACTCCTGCGAGGCCCCCACCAGCTTTCCCTTGCCATCGAAGGTCATCGTCCATATCATGGGCCGTGGATTCGCGGAGAGATCCGTAAACGAGATCGCGACCCCGCCCTCGTTTGGAAACATCAGGACGAGTGGCGGTGCGGCGGATAGATTGTGTATTCCAGCAGCATCCGGTGGCCCGGCCCCAGGATGCGCTCCCGCCAAGGCGGCATAGCAGAGCCCCGTTCCAAGCCAGTTTGGATCCTTGTCAGAGCGCTCTTCGGCGCGGATGTGGTTCAAGACCGCAATCGCCAACTCGTTGGCGCTCCCCGGCGAAAAAACCGAATACCCGCGGCGCAGGACGGGAATGACGCGCACACGACCGTCGCTTCCGCGTGGAATCGATGCCGAGAAGATGCTCAGATCGCCTTTGCCGTTGTCGCGCATGAATTGCAAAAAGAGGTGATTGGGCAGCGCCGGGCAGACGATCTGCCGATACTCCCACTTGCCCCGTTCCGAAACCTGGCCGAACTCGATGCCGGCAAGCCCGGCGCGTTCGCCGATCGCGGACACCGCGCCGGCCGCCAGATCGCGATCCTGCGGGCTCATCCGGTCAAGGGAGCGGAACTCGATCACGGCAGCCGGCCCCGCCGTCTCGCTGCCGGGAAAAGACGGCATGGCGGGCGACGCGACAGCGGGCTGGGGTGCGGGGAGATTCTGGCCCGTCTGAGCCTCGACAGTGGCGCAGACGCCCGCGATGGCGGCAAAGACCAGGACTGCGGAGAGGATTCTGAATCGTTCCATACTGCCCCTAGCCTACCACCACTGCGTGGGGCTGGCTCTCAGTCGAACGATCCGGAAACACAATAAGGGCAGCCCTATGCAGGCTGCCCTTATTGCCCAGGAGAAGGGTGCGGCGCGCTGGGCTTGACCGGGTCCAGCGCGATCAACAGATCAGGCCGATCAATGCGTCGCCGGGTGCGCCGCCGGGTGTCCGGCTACCGGCTTGTGCGCCGGGGGAACCGGCTTCTTCTTCTCAAGCTGGATTTCTCCGTCGCGCAGCACAATCTGGGCGGTCTGCGACATGGTGGCCGTGGCAGGAACCTGGATGAATGAGTCGTAGGTTCCCACCAGCGTGGTCGCGGGCGGAGTCTTGTACTCAAAACCAGCCACGGGAATATCCTTGTCGGCCAGCGGCTTCTTCAGATTGACGATAAAGTCGGCATACGGCGGCTGCGCGGTCTGGGCATCCCTGGTCACCGCAACCTTGATGACGGAGGCAGTGGCTTCGATGACGATTCCCGGGACCGGCGTAACCTGATCCTTGAGAACCGCCCACAGCTTGTCGGTGTCTTCCTTGGCCCCGTTGGCCAGGATAAACTCAATATCCACCAGGGCCATCTTGCTCAGGTCGGGAGTTTCCACCATCGCCTTGTGGGCAAGCTGATCGGCAGTCGGCGCGGGGGGAACCACATAGTCTCCCGGTGGAAAGACCGTCGCCGCCGCCTGGACCTTGATGGCATCCAGACCGTCCAGGCCGCCATGGAACTTCTTGTAGTAATACTCCATCTTGGCGGCAATCTGGGCCTTGATCGGGGTGGCGTAGTTCCAAGCGCGAGCATAGAACCAGACCGCCTGCACCAGAGGCTTCGCATCCGCATCCTTGGCGCCCGGCTTGGTATAGGCTTCCGCCAGTTGCAGCGTATCCCACAGTCCTTGCGACCACCAGACCTTGGTCTGCTCGGGCGGATAGAGCATCAGTTCGGTGCGGTATTCGCTGATCCCGGCCTTTACGTCCTTCTTGGAGGCAATGTCGTCCAAAGCTATGGCCGAGTGAAAGGCCGGATACGTTCCACCGGTCAGCTTCTTCCAGTCTTCTGCTGCGATGCCGCCGGGCTTGGGCGCCGTGAGGCCCTTCTGGGCGAGCGTCGCAGCATCGTCACAGGTCGTCGGGTCAGAGCTCAGGCCGGTCTTCTGATCGACGGACTTGGCGCACTGGCGATTCTTGATCAGGACCGAGATGAAGATGGCCTTCATGTTGCCTGGGTCCACCTGAAGCAGGCGGCTGGCCGCGCTGAGCGTATGGTCGGCATCCTGCAACTGCTGATAGGTGTCGATCAGCGCATCGAGCACCTCGCTCTTGGCGACGCTTTGCGGATAAGTCTGCAAAAAGCTCTCCAGGGCCGCGGCCTTGGCCGCTGGATCGGTCAGTGCTTCTGCCGTTTGGTGGGTGTTGAACTCTGCCGGATCCTTGATGGTGATCGAATCCTGGGCTCGCAGCATGGGCGCGACAACGAGACTAAGGCTCGCCAATGCCATCACAGACGCGAATACTAACTTCTTCATTCAGTGCTCCTGGGAACTGCCGAAATCGAGATCAATGTTCAAGCGCTCGCTCACGGAAAGTGCAACCGATCCTTCCGGCGGCTGAAGGCCGGGGCGACGGATGAATCGTACCTCGGCCTCCATTGCGGTGTTGGATGGATTATAGAAAGCCCTGCCGCCCGTGACAAGAGCGTAGTGCAAGAAAGACAAAAATACAGGGAACAGGGTAAAGGGACTGAGGGACTAGGGGATGAGGGAGCGAGCAGCTGGTTTCCCCCTCCATCGGCTCCGATCCGGCTGTTGAACGGTCTCCGACACTGTTCTCTGTTCTCTGATCCCTGCCCTCTGTTCCCTAGTCCCTGCCTGTCCTCATTCCAGCAGCTTCACCAGTTCAACCTGTTCGGCCAGGAAGGCGTCGTGGCCGTGGGCGCTGGTCATCTCCCGGTAGTCGGCCTGAACCCCGGCGGCCCGAATCGTATAGGCAAAGTCACGCACGCTCTGGGGAGGAAAGAGCCAATCGGAGCTGATGCCGATGAAGCTCAGCCGGGCACGAATCCCGCCAAACGCCTCCGCCGGCGAGCGAAACCCGCTCAGCGGGTCCCAGATGTCCATGGTGCGCAGAATGGCCAGGTAGGAGTTGGCGTCAAAGCGGGAGAGGAACCGCTCCCCTTGGTGGTCCAGGTAGCCGGCAATGTCGAAGCGCCCGCCAATCAAGCCGCACGCCTGCCCGTCCTCCTGGTCGCCCGGACCCCACGGGTCTTCCCCGTTGCGGTTCGGCCTGCGCCCAAAACGCTCGTCGAATAGCTCCGCGGACTTGTAGCTGAGCATGGCGATCTGCCGGGCCAGCGCCAGCCCTCGCCGCGGCGGGCGCTGCGGAAGGTAGTTGCCTCCCGCCCACTCCGGATCGTGCTGGATGGCCTGGCGCTGCAGGTGGTTGAGCGCCAGGCCCATCGCCGATAGCGGCGCCACGCCGATCACCAGCGCCCGCTCCACGCGCCGCGGATCCTCGATCGCCCAGTCCAGCGCCTGCATTCCGCCGATCGAGCCCCCCAGAACCAGCCGCAGCCGCCGCACGCCCAGCGAGTCCAGCAGCCTGGTCTGCGCGCGCACATTGTCGCGAATCGAAACCAGCGGAAATTCCGGCCCGTAGATCTTGCCCGTCTCCGGGTTCACCGAGCCGGGCCCTGTCGAGCCGTAACAGGAGCCCAGCATGTTGATGCAGATTACGAAATCGTGATCCAGCGAAAGAACCGCGCCGGGTCCGAAGATCTCCGGCCACCAGGAACCCACCAGCGCCGAACCGGAGAGGGCGTGACAAACCAGCACCGCGTTGTCCCTGGCCACGTTCAGCCGCCCATACACCGCATAATGCAGCGTAACGCCTGGCAAATCTCGCCCGCACTCCAGCTTGAGAGGCTCGTCGAGCACGAAGTCGCCTTCATAGGTGGGCGCAAGAAAGGACTTCGCAGGCGGCGAGGCTCCGCTCCCGGCTCGGGATTCACTCATGATTCCTATTGTGCTACACGCACCGCCGTCTTTGCTTCTCATGGCGCGACCTGCCCGTTGGCCGCTTGAATGGCCTGGTCCAGATCGGCCAGAATGTCGCGAATATCCTCGATGCCCACCGACAGCCGTACCTGCTCCGGAGTGACGCCGGTAGACACCTGCTCCTCTGGGGAAAGCTGCGCGTGCGTCGTCGAGGCCGGATGGATGACCAGCGACTTGGCGTCGCCGATGTTGGCCAGCAGCGAGAAGAGCTTCAGCGCGTCGATCAGCTTCTTCCCCGCCGCGTACCCGCCCTTGATGCCGAATGTCAGCAGCCCGCCCTTGCCGTCGGGCAGGTACTTTTGCGCCCGCTTGTAGTACGGGCTGGACTCCAAGCCCGGATAGTTGACCCACTCCACGCCGGGATGCTTCTCCAGATGCTTGGCCACAGCCAGAGCATTCTGCGAGTGGCGCTCCAGCCGCAGGTGCAGCGTCTCAATCCCTTGCAGAATCAGGAACGCGTTAAAGGGCGACAGCGCCGCGCCGGTATCGCGCAGCCCCTGCACCCGCGCCTTCAGGATGAACGCCAGCGGCCCGAAGGCCTCCGTGTAGACCAGCCCATGGTACGACGGGTCCGGCGTGGTGAAGTCCCCGAAGCGTCCCGAGGCCGCCCAGTCGAACTTGCCCGCATCCACGATCACGCCGCCGATCGAGTTGCCGTGACCGCCCAGAAACTTGGTCGCCGAGTTGACCACGATATCCGCGCCCCACTCGATAGGCCGCACCAGCGCCGGCGAAGCCGAGGTGTTGTCGATGACCAGCGGCAGGCCGTGCTCGTGGGCGATGGCGGCCAGCGTCTCAATCTCCACCACGTCCAGCTTCGGGTTGCCCAGCGTCTCGGTGTAGAGGGCGCGCGTCTTCCCGTTGATCGCCGCCCGCAGCCCGCCAAAATCGTCCGCGTCCACAAACTTCACCGTAATGCCCAGCTTGGGCAGCGTGTAGTGGAAGAGGTTATAAGTGCCGCCATACAACGAGGTCGTAGAGACGATCTCGTCTCCGGCCTGCGCCAGCGTCGTGGCTACCAGCGTCTCCGCCGCCTGCCCCGAGGCCACGGCCAGCGCCGCGACGCCGCCCTCCAGAGCCGCCACGCGCTTCTCCAGCACGTCGGTGGTCGGGTTCATGATGCGCGTGTAGATGTTGCCGAACTCCTTCAGCGCAAAGAGCCGTCCGGCATGGTCGGCGTCCTGGAAGACATACGAGGTGGTCTGATAGATGGGCACGGCTCGTGAGCCAGTGGTTGGGTCCGGCGTCTGGCCGGCATGAACGGCAAGGGTGGCAAGGTGCTGCTTCGCTTCGGGCATTACGTTCTCCTTCGGGTTCTGGGTTATTGAATCATTTCATTGTTACGGCGGGTGCCCCTCAATCCTGTCTGTCATCCTGAGCGGAGTTTGGCGTGTTCTTTGCGACAAACGGAGTCGAAGGACCCGCTTCTCGTAGGGTGCCCCACCCTCGCGACGTTCTTGTTTTTGTCGCTAGGGTGGGATACAGGGCTCCCAAAAACAAAACGGCCCGAATCCTCTCCGGACCGGGCCGCCTGACTTCAAGATCGGTTGCGTCTAGCGCATCTGCCTCTCAGGAACCAAACGGACGGGTCCGTAGACCATACACATGCACATGGCCATGACCGCAATTCCGGATTCCCTTGAGTTCCTCATTGTTAGCAGTATTCACGGTAGGCGGGGCAAATGTCAAACAAAAACCGAAGCCGCGACGCCCCGAAAGCATATTCTTGGTATGAAGATGGCAATACAAATACCCAAAAATCTCTATCCCAACCTGCTGACCGGCTGGAAGTTCCTCCTATCCTTCCGCAAGACGAATTGGTCGCTGGAGGACTACCCCATCCTCCTCAGCAAACAAGGCAATTCCAGTCAGCGCTTGGGCGAAACGGGGCGATGGACTCTCCCCGCCTATAGTGCCCGCATTGTGAACTGGGCTCTGAGCGGCTCCGGCGACACCGCCGAGGAGGCGATGAACAGCCTCGCGAAGGCATTCAATAGCGCCTGCGAGAAACGTCCAGCGATGCCCCGCCCCGGAACCCGCGTCCCGATTACATTCGCTTCGCAGGAGCGGATTGCGGCGCATTCGGCTTTGACGCAGGAGTTCCTCGAATCCGTGCTGGGACACGGCGAAGCATGGATCTCCGATGAGTCCTCGCTTTGGGACTTCGCGCTGGGGCATTCGCTCGACGATTACTACACCAAGATTCGCTCCCTTTACGGCGTGGATGTCTCCGATATTCCCGGCGGGAATCTCGCCGAGATACTCGAAAGAATTGCCAAGTCAAAGCAGAAACGAATCGAATCGAGTGGGGAACGCTAGTCCCTAGTCCCTATTCCCTAGTCCCTAGTCCCTAGTCCCTGCCCCACACGTATGCCCCCGCCTGCGGCAGCCCGATATGCGCCAGCACGCGGTAGACAAACTGCCGCGCCATCTCGGTCGAGTCTTGGGGCAAGTTGTAGAAGGCCGGGATGCACGGGAAGATCACCGCGCCGGCCTCGGCCGCCAGCGTCATATTCCGCAGATGAATGAGATTGAAGGGCGTCTCCCGCACGCAGAGAATCAGCGGCCGCCGCTCCTTGAGCGTCACGTCCGCCGCCCGCGCAATCAGCGAGTTGGCCAGCCCATGCGCAATCGCCGCCAGCGTGCCCATCGAGCAAGGCAGAATAATCATGCCATTCGACGGATAACTTCCCGAAGCAATCGCCGCGCCAATATCGTTGTCGGAGTGCTGCACTGTCTTCTCAGGCGTCGAGCCGAGCAGCTTTTCCACGAGGTCGTTGCGCCTAGAAACGCCCAGCTCCTCGGCCATCACGCGCAGCGAGTTCTCCGAAGCGACAAAATGAACGCGCTCCACGCGCTCATCCGCCTCCAGCGCGCGCAGCATCTCGCGCCCAAAGACCGCACCCGATGCGCCGGTGATTGCGAGAGTGAGGTTGAATCGGTCCATAGCGATTTAGCGCGCCCTATGCGAAAGCCAAAATACAAGTCCAAGCCAGAATGGCGAACTGGTTAGCAGACATGAGAGCCACAGCCCGAGCCAGAAATGTCTCTTGGCCCGCGTTCTGGCAAGGACTTCTTCTGTTTGTCTTCCCGCGAGTTCTACAATCCAACCCAACGTGTAACAGACATTTGCCACGAAGCCATAGAAAAAGATAGTAAGGCCCGTTTCCAACATCGGGGCTCCATCGGCGGAAGGGGCCTTCTGTACGAAATACTCCATTGCAAAAATCGAGGCAATCCCAATCACGAACAGAATGGCGTTGTAGGGTAACCGGCGAAGCTCCCACCAGCGAATAATCTCCCAACCTGTCACCAACGTCCTCCTATCTACACCTCTTGCTGCCCCAAGCTGCCGAGGCAGCCGCGCCGTAGGCGCAATGGTTATTAGCCCCGCGCTTCAGCGTGGGGTTGTTGACCCTACCCAGACCCCGGAGTCCCGTAGGGACGGCGCAACCACCGCTCACCCAAACACATAACGCTCATCGTACACGATTCCGCAATTGCGCAAAAGCGCGACAAATTCCTGCTCAAAATCGCGCTTGCGATGATGCTCTTCCTGATTCTGAATGTACTCCTTCACCACCTCAATCTGCGAGGGGCTGACGCTGAATGCTCCGTATCCCTCCTGCCAGGAAAATCCCTCTCCCATCCACCGGGAAGAGCTTCCTTTGAGCTTCTGAACCGCATGGGCAAGGGAACACGGTGCCGGCAAGTCAAATAACAGATGAACGTGATTAGCCGTTCCGCCAGCGGCAATGAGCGAAAAGCCCTCGCCGCGCGCAATGCCGCCCAGGTAGGCATAAAGTTCGGCTATGCGGGCGGCAGGGATGAGCGAGCGGCGCTCTTTGGTGCTGAAGACGCAATGAATCAAATTGCACGCGTACGTGTGGGCCATGATGCACCGTCCCTACAGGACTCCCATCTTATCAATTGCGATCTCCCACCCCACGTTGAAACGCGGGGCTAATAACCACTGCGCCTACGGCGCGGATCCTCTATTGGACTTCGCCGCTGTTTTCCTTCCACCCCTCCAGCATCTTCGAGTATTCGTCCGAATGCCCAATAGCCAGAAACCGCTTCATCTCCTCGAATGCCAGATCGCGTTCTCCCGCGCTCCAGAGTATCCGAAACAGCAGCAGCGAAACCCTCTCCGACGCAGGCTCCAATCGCACAGCCAAGCGCCCCTCTTCAATCGCCTCGCGATGCCGCCCGCCGCGCGACAGAACCCAGCCCAAATAACTGTGGCCAAGCGCCAGCCCTGGAAACTCCTCCACCACCGCCGTCAGAATCTGCGTGGCAAAATCCGAGTCGCCGTTCTCATCCGACTCCACTGCCTGACGGATCACTTCCATCAGCCGCCGTAGATCGTCCTCTTCGAGTTGGTTCATCCGCGTCACTCGCCGAGAACGCGCTTGAAGATTGCATCCACATTACCTAACTGCCGCGTGTAATCGAAGGTCCGCGCCAGCTTTTCCGGGCTCAGCAGCGCGCTGATCGCCGTATCCCGAGCAACTTCGTTGCGGAAAACCAAATCTTCCTTCCACGCGCGCATCGCGTGAGCCTGCACCAGCCGGTAAGCCTCCTCGCGCAACATTCCCGCCTCGGCCAGGTCCAGCAGCAACTGCCCGCTGAAAATTAATCCGCCGGTCGATTCGAGGTTCTTCTTCATCCGCTCCGGATAAACCAGCAACCTGTCGATCAGGTCGATCGTCTTGGCCAACAGATAGTCCACCAGGATCGTCGAGTCCGGAAAAATGACGCGCTCGACCGAAGAGTGCGAAATATCCCGCTCATGCCACAGCGGAATGTTCTCAAACGCCGCCTGCGCATTGCCGCGCAGCACGCGCGCCAGTCCGCTGATCTGCTCCGATGTGATCGGATTCTTCTTGTGCGGCATCGCCGAGGAGCCTTTTTGCTTTTCGCTGAAGTACTCCTGCGCCTCGCGCACCTCGGTACGCTGCAGATGCCTGACCTCGACAGCGATCTTGTCCAGAGTGCTGCCTATAATCGCCAGCGTGGAGATATACGCCGCGTGCCGGTCGCGCTGGATCACCTGCGTGGCCACCGGCGCCGGCTTCAGGCCCAGCCGCGCGCAGATGCGCTCCTCGTGCTCCGGCTTCAGGTGGCCAAAGGTCCCCACCGCGCCCGAGAGCTTACCGACACGCATATCCTCAGAAGCCGCGTCGAAGCGAGTCAGGTTGCGCTCCATCTCGGCGTACCAGTTGAGCAGCTTCAGGCCGAAGGTCGTCGGTTCCGCATGAATCCCGTGGGTCCGCCCAATCGTCGGCGTCTGCTTGAACTCGACGGCGCGCCGCCTCAGCACGGCCAGCAGTTCCACCAGGCCGGAGCGAATCAGCACCGAGGCCTCTTTCACCTGCAGCGCCTGCGCCGTATCCACAATGTCATTCGAGGTCAGCCCGTAATGCAGCCAGCGCGATTCGGCTCCAAGCCCCTGCGCGGTCAGGCTCTCGGCCACCGCGGTGGTGAAGGCGATCACGTCGTGCTTCACCTCGGCCTCGATCTCCTGCACGCGGGCCGCCGAGCAGCTTGCCTTTGTCGCAATGGCCTCCGCCGCCGCGCTCGGAATCACGCCATCCTCGGCCAGCACGGTGCTCGCCGCCGACTCCACCTCAAGCCAGCAGCGGTACTTCTTCTCTTCGGTCCAGATGCGGCCCATCGCCGCGCGGGTATAGCGTTCGATCAAGGGAAGCTCCTTGCCAGAGCCGCATTCCGCGGCCCTGCCCCAACTCTCGATTGTACGAGCCGAACGCCTTCAGCCGCGAGGAATCCCCAGCTTCTCGTGCAGCTCATCCACCAGCAGCCCGCGCCCCGGCTTGTAGGGCTGGAACCACTCGCCGTCGATCACCAGTTGCGGCACCGCCCGCTTGCCCACCCGGCGCACCAACTCGGCCGAGGCCTCCCGGTCCTTGTCGATGTCGATCTCGGTGTATTCGATCCCGTGAGATTCGAGGAACTTCCGCGCCGCCCGGCAATCCCCACACCAGGAGACCCCATACATTTCAACTTTCATGCGCTCATTCTACCTGTTTTCGCTGCTACCATCAGGAACAATGACCGCCGATGAAATCAAAACTTTGCTGAAACTGGAACCGCTCCCGGTCGAGGGCGGCTTCTTCCGCCGGACCTATACCTCCAGAGACGCCGTGGAGCTTCCGCGCGGCCCGCGCCCAGCCGGTACGGCGATCTACTATCTGCTGGAGCCGGGCAGCTTCTCCGCGATGCACCTCCTCGCCTCTGACGAGATCTATCATTTCTATCTCGGAGACTCTGTGGAAATGCTCCAGCTCTTCCCCGACGGCAGCTCCGCTGTCTTCACTCTTGGACAGGATTTGGCGTCAGGCCAGCAGGTGCAACTCGTCGTTCCCGCCGGCGTCTGGCAAGGCGCGCGCCTCGTCGGCAGGGGCAAAGCAGCCCTGCTCGGCTGCACGGTAACTCCCGGCTTTGACTTCGCCGATTACCGCAGCGGGAGTGCGGAAGAACTCATTGGGAAATGGTCTGCGCAGGCCGAACGGATCAAGGCGCTGACTCGGACCTGAACGAACATTGTGCTGTATGGAGCTTCCGTCCGTCTAAACCTGACAGCGAGATGATGGCGTGGATCAACGAAGAATGTGCATGAGTGTGGAGGACCGGATGAGACTCCTGGCTGCAACCCTGATTGCCTTTCTTTGCAGCATTGCGTTTTCGCAAGAAGCGCATTCAGTTGCAATTCAGCGCATCGAACATGCAAGTGTCTTCGCATTTGGCGGGACCGGATACGCAGGAGTCACTTCGCAAGGTGAAAAAGACTTTCGAACTATTCTTTCCCAGCCATCCAGCGTCGCCGAAGTTGACTTCGAAAGGATTTATGCGAGCGGCAATTCAGAAGCAAAGAGTTATGCGCTCGCAGGGATCAGGGAACTCGATCAGGCGCATTTCAAGGTACTCTTGGAATCGCTAAATGGATCAAATGAAAAGGTCGTGACTATGGAAGGGTGCATCATTGAGGATCGCCCTCTAATTAAGGTTGCCCAAGACATCAACTCTGGACGATATGATTTCTGGCTAAAGCCTCAAAAGCAATCGCATTGAGGAACTCACAAGAATGTGCATCATGAGTGCATGAAATACGTTACCGCCGCTCACGAAAGAAACTTCGCAGTAGCTCCGCCGATTCCTCGGCGAGAACCTCCTGCTCCACCTGCATCTGGTGGTTGAGTTGCGGATGGTTGAGCACGGAAAGCACCGAGCCAGCCGCGCCAGCCTTGGGATCGGCAGCGGCAAAGACCAGCCTGTCCACCCGCGCATGAATCATCGCCCCGGCGCACATGGCACACGGCTCCAGCGTAACGTAAAGCGTGCAGCTGGGCAGCCGGTAGTTTCTCAGCGCCGCGGCCGCCGCGCGCAGGGCGACGATCTCCGCGTGAGCGGTAGGGTCCAGGTCGCGCAGCACTCGATTCTGCCCGCGCGCGACGATCTCTCCCTCGCGCTCGACCACCGCCCCAATCGGCACCTCGCCAGCCTCCCCGGCCAGGCGGGCTTCATCGAGCGCGGCTTGCATCGCCTCTTGATCGTCGATCATGGCTTTAATGGTAGCGCCGCAGGCTGCTGCTGGGTCATGCAGTGCAGTGTACCCAAACCCCAGACCAAATCGACAGAGTGAATGCCTATGAATTCGCGGCCCGGAAATACCTCCGCCAGAATCTTCAGCGCCACGCGGTCGTTGGGATCGTGGAAGGTGGGAACCAGCACGAGTTCGTTAGCAATATAGAAGTTGGCATAGCTCGCCGGCAGCCGTTGGCCGCTAAAAACCACCGGCCTGGGCAGCGGTAACTCGACTATGTCAAATTGCTTTCCGTCGAGCGTGCGAGCGGCCTTGAGCCGGACGAGGTTCTCGGACAGCGGCGCATGGTTGGGGTCGCTTGTATCCGGCTCGACGGCGGCGACGATGGTCGTGGGTGCAACGAAACGCGCGATGTCGTCGATGTGGCCATGCGTGTCGTCTCCGGCGATGCCGCGATTGAACCAAATCACCTGATCGATGCCAAGATAGTCGTGAAAGGCCCGCTCAAGTTGCGCGCGGCTGACGCCGGGATTGCGCTCTTGCACCTCGCTGAGCAGACACTCCTCTGTGGTGAGCATAATCCCCGCGCCGTTGGTGTCGATGGAGCCGCCTTCCAGCACCAGCCGCTGCCGAAAGCCGTCCGCCAACTCGACTTCAGGCTGCCACTCGGGCAGGCCAAGCAGCCCGGCCACGCGCCCCGGAACCTGGTCGTCCAGCCGCCAGTCATCGTATTTGGCCCAGCCGTTGAAGCGCCAGTTGGTAATAGCTACCCTGCCCTCGCTGTTACGAACAAAGATCGGCCCCGAGTCGCGCATCCAACTGCGGTCGGTGGGCCACAGGTGGAAACTCACACGGTCGAGATTCGCTCCCGCCCGCTCTAGGATTCCGCGCACGCGCCGCTCGGCCTTCGCGTCCTCGACCAGAAGATGCACTAATTCCCGCGCGGCCAGCAGGCGCAGAATCTCCGCGTAGAGCCACGGGATTGCCTGAAACTTACCCGGCCAGTCCTCAGGATTGTGCGGCCAAGCAAGCCAGGTAGCTTCGTGCGGCTCCCACTCGGCGGGCATGTGGTAGCCCCGCTCACACGGCGTAGCTGTTGGTGCAAAAGAGGCAGCCCCCTCAAAACTATTCATCTTTGAGCCTTCATCCTTTGCGAAACGACTGCTCCATCTGAATCATGACGGGCATAGCTGGATTGCGTACAACATCGAATCCCATTCGCTGGAGCTCATCCAAGATCCGTTGAGCCTCAATGCACTTCAATCCCGTAAGACATGTGATCTTCTTACCCTTCGCAATGAATCCCAAAGATGCAGGACTGAACAGAGGCTCCGCGGCTATATATTGAATTCGCCTGATATCTTCTTTCGCAAAAGATCGAGTAAGTTTCGCCTTTCCCCAACGCATATGGGTCAAACGAATTGATTCCCCAGTGCATTGCAGATCAATTACCATTGGGTAAAGCACCCGCAAAGCCCAGATCAGCGGGCAGGCAGCCCAAAAGAACGTGAAAGCTAAATCCCAAGCACCAGTAGTCCCTCGCCACATCAGTGCAAAACTCTCAACAAGCAGAACACAAGTTAAAGCTATGCCGAAGGAGAGAATCAAGGCCCGTTTCCTTCTTCTGCGCGGATCATAGGCCGTTACATCCCTCTTCACAATCAACTCGTCTGGCTTCACCGTGATGCGGAATCCCCAGGAAGCCAGCGTCTCGCTCGTATCGGTTTCCACACTTGCCAATGCCCGCCCCCTTTCGCGCTATCCTCCCGCCGCCTTTATTCTCCGTCCGCAGGCCACACATTCACCGGATCGAGAAATCGCTGTGTGATCGGCGCGTAAGCGTCGATCCGCCGGTCGCGCAAAAAGGGCCAGTTGCGGCGCGTCTCTTCAATCAGCCCCAGGTCGATCTCGCCGATCAGAATCTCCTCGGCATCGTGCGAGGCCTTGGCGATGACCCGGCCAAAGGGATCGGCCAAGAAGCTGCCGCCCCAGAACTCCAGCCCCGGCCCCGTAGCACGATTTCCTAAAACGTCGCCGTGCTCCATGCCGACGCGATTCACTCCCGCCACATAAACGCCGTTGGCAATGGCGTGCGAGCGTTGAATCGTCTGCCACGCCTCATATTGCGCCGTGCCAAACTCGTCCTTCTCCGCCGGATGCCAGCCGATGGCCGTTGGATAAAAGAGCGCCTCGGCGCCCTGCAATGCCGTCAGCCGCGCGGCTTCCGGATACCATTGGTCCCAGCAGACCAGCGTGCCCACCCGGCCAAAATCTGTATCCACGGCCTGAAAGCCCAGGTCGCCCGGCGCAAAATAGTACTTCTCGTGATAGAGCGGATCGTCCGGGATGTGCATCTTGCGATAGACGCCGGCGATCTCCCCATCCGCATTCAAGGTGACCGCCGTGTTGTGGTAAAGCCCCGGCGCGCGCCGCTCGAAGAGCGAGGCGATGACGGCCACCCGCAACTCGCGAGCAACCTCTGCCAGCTGCGCCGTCGATGGCCCCGGAATCGGCTCGGCCAGATCGAAGAGACGAATATCCTCGCGCTGGCAAAAGTACTGCGAACGAAAAAGCTCCGGCAGGCAGACGATGTTCGCGCCCAGCCCCGCCGCCTCGCGGATATGCTCCATCGCCGAGGCGAAGTTGGCCTCCGGGTCGGCCCCCATGCGCATCTGCACCAAGCCCACGTTGTATTTGCGCGTAGTCGTCATCGGCTGAAAACTAACTCTGTCACCATCGACGCCCGTTCAGTTTCGTGGTATCCCAGGTCCCATAACTGGGCCCCTTCAACAACGCTAGGCAAGGACCTGGGGCGCCTGCTCGGGTGGGCGATTCCCGCAGGATGCGCCGCTACTCTTCCAGAATCAGCACGGCAGCGGCAATTGTCGTTGTCCAGCGCCCGTTCTTGTCACCCACCGCCGATTGCGTCACGTTGCTGGTGCGGACGATCTTGTTGGAGATGCGGTAGATCTCCTTCTTCTCGTCCCAGCTCTTGTCCGGATCGAACTCCACGTCCAGCGTCGTGGCCAGCATCTCGGCGGCCAACTCCTCGGCGTACTCGCCGGCCTGCTCCTCGGTCTCGCCGAAGCTGTGATGCTCGCTTAGATAGCCGTAGGTGTTTTTGTCGGCCGGAATGGCCACGCCGATGCTCGACACCAGCAGCCGGTGAGCCTCGCGGGTTGAGTTCTCCGCGATCACCGCGAAAACTACCTCGCCTGGGTTGACCAGTTTCAGGCCCTCCTTGCGAGGGATCAACTTGCACTGCGGCGGAAAGATGGACGAGACGCGCACCAGGTTCTGCGAGGCGATCCCCGCATCCCGAAGCGCCAGCTCAAAGGAGGTCAAACGCTCCTTGTGTTTGCCTACGCCCTTGGTGAAAAACAGCTTCTTCGGGACCATGCTTTTTCCCAATTTCTATGTGTCCTCCATGTCCTTGAAAATCGTCAGCTAGATACAACCTTACCGCATGAGTTTATCGCATCCGGGCGGGTTGGAACAGAGCATCGGCGAGTTTTATCTCACATTCACAAGACAAGGCGTCCTTCCGGCGCGGATCACGGCTCCAACCTGGCGCCATGCCGGCAATCTGCGCCTTCTCAGCCTGCGCTCCCATGCTCTCTCTGCTACACTGCGAATTGTTTCCTCCATTCGCCATGAAACAAGGCACGGCAATCATCATCGGAGCAGGCCCCGCCGGACTCACCGCCGCCATCGAGCTCCAGCGGACTTCGGCCATCAAGCCCATTCTGCTGGAGGCGAGCCAGGAGATCGGCGGCATCTCGCGCACCATCCGCTACAAGGGCAACCGCATGGATATCGGCGGTCATCGCTTTTTTTCCAAGTCGGACCGCGTCATGCGCTGGTGGCTCGACCTGATGCCCGTCGAAGCCGGCTCTACCCCGGACGGAGAACTGCGCTACCAGGGCCAGCAGCGCGATATTCCCGCAGCTGCCGCGGCGCCCGATCCGCAGACCGAAGACCTGGTCATGCTGATCCGTCAGCGCAAAAGCCGCATCTATTTCTTGCGCCGCTTCTTCGACTATCCCATCAGCCTGACCGCGGCCACCTTTAGGAACATGGGCCTGGCCCGCACCGTGCGTTGCGGCGCGAGTTATATGCGCTCGGCGCTGCTGCCCCAGCGCGAAGAGAAATCCCTCGAGGATTTCATTATCAACCGCTTCGGCAAGCAGCTTTACCTGACCTTCTTCAAATCGTATACCGAAAAGGTCTGGGGCGTGCCATGCGATCAGATCAGCGCCGAATGGGGCGCACAGCGCATCAAAGGACTCTCCTTGAAAGGCGTGGTGACGCACTTCTTCAAGAAGACCTTCGGCCGAAAAGAGTCAGGCGGCATTGCTCAGAAGGAGACTGAGACCTCGCTGATCGAAAAGTTTCTCTATCCCAAGTTAGGTCCCGGCCAGCTTTGGGAACATGCCGCCGGCTTGGTCGAAAAGGGCGGCGGCGAGATCCATTTAGGCATCAATATCGACCGCATCAACGTGGCAGCAAACAAGGTGCTCTCGGTCGAGGGAGTCAACGGCGCCGGAGAACGTCGGACTTATGCGGGCGATTACTTCTTTTCCACTATGCCCGTCCGCGATCTTGTTAGCGCTATCTCCGCGCCTGTCCCCACTGAGGTGACTGAAGTTAGCGACGGTCTCATGTATCGCGACTTCATTACTGTCGGCCTGCTCGCCCGCAAACTCACGGTGACGGAGAAGGACGGCTCACCGCTCAAGGATAACTGGATTTACATTCAGGAACCCGACGTAATGGTTGGCCGTCTGCAGATCTTCAATAACTGGAGCCCATGGCTGGTCGGCTCTCAAGATAAGGTCTGGATCGGCCTGGAGTATTTCTGCAACGAAACCGACCCGTTATGGAAGTTATCCGACGAGGAGATGGCGAAATTCGCCGTCGAGGAGATCGCCCGGATCGGCATTCTCAAGGCCGAGGATGTCGAGGATTCCCACGTCGTCCACGTTCCCAAGACTTATCCGGCCTACTTCGGAAGTTATGACCGCTTTGATGTTGTCCGTAATTATCTCGACGGCTTTGAGAATCTCTTTCTCGTGGGCCGCAACGGAATGCATAAATATAACAATCAGGACCACTCCATGCTGACCGCCATGACCGCCGTCGAGAACATCCTCAACGGCGTGACCACCAAAGACAACATCTGGGCCATCAACACCGAGATGGAGTATCACGAGGAAAAGGCGGAGAAGTGAGCCGCACGAAGATCATATTGCAATCCCTGAATCCCAGATGGTAGCCTTTTGCTCTAACCAAAGTGGAGAAAGGGTGCCTCAAAACCGATGCAAGCCACCTATAACGGCCTGGAACTGCCGCAAGACGGCCAACCGATCGAGTATCTCAACGGGCAGATGCAAGTCCCCGATCATCCAATCATCCCCTTCATCGAGGGCGACGGCACGGGACGCGACATCTGGAAGGCCTCCGAGCGGGTCTTCGACGCCGCGGTCGAGAAGGCCTACGGCGGCCGGCGCGCCATCCGCTGGTTTGAGATCTTCGCCGGCGAAAAGGCCTTCCGCCGCTTCGGCGCATGGCTGCCCGACGATACCGTGGCCGCGGCGCGCGACCTGAGAGTCTCCATCAAGGGACCGCTGACCACTCCGGTCGGCGGCGGCATCCGCTCGCTGAACGTGGCTCTGCGCCAGATTCTCGACCTCTACGCCTGTGTGCGGCCCGTCAAGTACTACCAGGGCGTTCCCAGCCCCGTGAAGCACCCTGAGCGGGTGGACATCGTGATCTTTCGCGAGAACACCGAGGATGTTTACGCGGGCATCGAGTTCAAAGAGGGCTCCGCGGATGCCGCAAAGCTGATCTCATTTCTGAATGACGATCTCCTGTCCAAAACCAAGAAAAAAGTTCGCGCTGACTCCGGCGTAGGCATCAAGCCGATCTCCATCTTTGGCTCGAAGCGACTGGTCCGCTACGCCATCCGCGCCGCCATTGAGCAAGGCCGCAAGACCGTCACGCTGGTCCACAAGGGCAACATTCAGAAGTTCACCGAGGGGGCCTTCCGCGAGTGGTGCTACGAGGTCGCCCAGCAGGAGTTCCGCGCCCAGACCGTCACCGAGCGCGAGAGCTGGATTCTGGCCAACAAGGACGCCAACCCCGGACTCACCATCGAGCAGAACGCAGCCCTCATCGAGCCCGGCCTTGAAATGGCCAATCAGGCTTACCAGGATGCGGTCTGCGCGGAAGTCAAGGCCGTCCTCGAATCCATCGGCCAGAGCCACGGCAACGGCGCGTGGAAGTCGAAGGTGCTCATCAACGACCGCATCGCCGACTCGATCTTCCAGCAGATCATCATCCGCCCCGAGGACTACAGCGTGCTGGCGACAACCAATTTGAATGGCGACTACATCTCCGACGCCGCGGCGGCGCAGGTGGGTGGCCTCGGCATCGCGCCCGGCGCAAACATCGGCGATGGTTATGCCGTCTTCGAGGCCACCCATGGCACCGCTCCCAAGTATGCCGACAAGGACGTCATCAATCCCGGCTCGGTTATTCTCTCCGGCGTCATGCTACTGGAGTTCATCGGCTGGAAAGAAGCCGCCAAACTGATCGAAGCCGCAATGGGAAAAACCATTCAGCAGAAGTTTGTCACCTATGATTTCGAGCGCCAAACCGCCGGCGCAACCAAAGTCGGCACCAGCGAATTCGCCACCCGCATCATCGGAAACATGTAGCGACAGTTGTCAGTTGTCAGTGATCAGTTGTCAGTCTTCGCTTTGTAACAGGGCACGGCTTTAGTCGTGCCGAAGAATTCAATTCAAGGCAACCGGGCCTTAGCCCCTGTGGGAACGACCAACATGCAGCCGAGCTTAATCAGAAGCTCACTAGCGCCGCACAGGAGATAATCACTGACAACTGACTACTGACAACTGGAAGAACGATTCCCCAAGGAGGAATGTAATGCGCAAGAAAGTAAGCATTATCGGCGCCGGCAATGTTGGCTCAACCGCGGCACACTGGCTCATGGCCAAGGAACTGGCCGATGTGGTGATGATCGACGTGGTCGAGGGCGTGCCGCAGGGCAAGGCGCTGGACCTGCTCCAGGCGCTTCCCATCGAACGCTCCGACGTACACATCACCGGCTCCAACGATTACGCCGACACCGCCAACAGCGACATCGTGATCATCACCGCCGGCCTCCCCCGCAAGCCCGGCATGAGCCGCGACGACTTGCTGCATACCAACTTCAAAATCATGACCGATGTGGTCAAGAATGTGGTTGCCTATTCGCCCGAGTCGGTTCTCATCGTCGTCTCCAACCCGCTGGACGCGATGGTGCAGGCCGCCTATAAACTCTCCGGCTTCAACCGCGAGCGCGTCCTCGGCATGGCCGGCGTGCTCGATTCCGGCCGCTTCAAGAGCTTCATCGCCGAGGAGCTGCAGGTGAGCGTAGAGAACATGAGCTGCCTGGTTCTGGGCGGCCACGGCGACATGATGGTGCCGCTGGTTCGCTACACCACCGTCGCCTCCATTCCCATCACCGAATTGCTCTCCAAGGAGCGCATCGACGCCATCGTCCAGCGCACCCGCGAGGGCGGCGGCGAGATTGTGAAGCTGCTGAAGACCGGCAGCGCCTACTACGCGCCGGCGGCGGCGGCCGTCGAGATGGCCGAGGCCATCCTCAAGGACAAGAAGAAGATTCTTCCCTGCGCGGCTTACCTGGACGGCGAGTACGGCGTCAACGGCTACTACATGGGCGTGTTATGCAAACTGGGCGCGGCCGGACTGGAGCAGATCGTCCAGATCAAGCTCAATGAGGAAGAGCGCGCCGCCTTCATGAGAAGCGCCGCCGCCGTCAAGGAGCTCTGCGACGTCATCGGCGTCTGAAGCCGCGCGAATTCAAGCCAATCAAACGCGCAGGGCAGTCCGCGCGGCCCTTCGGCGTCTTTCTCCATCCATGGATGGAGAGATTCCTACTCCCATCTGCGGATGTGTGCGCCGCAGCCACCCGTCATGCTCAATGCATCGACATGAAAAGGCTTCCCCTTTCCCTGTTTTTCCTGCTGATCTCTGCCAGTTTGCACGCTCAAAGCGATCCAGCGAGCGCCGCCTCAGGCGGCTTCTACAACCGATGGGCGGCTCGTACCAACGCCATCCAATCCAAGCAGCCCGGTTGGGCTGTCCCGCTTGTCACGACTTACACGGGACTCTTTCAGGTGGTGCGCACCGACATCCTCCGCCAGGTCGCGCCGGCCCTCACCACCACCTGGAACTTCGACAACAGCAAGGGCGTCAACCTGATTCTTTGCGACCGCGCCGAAGTCGCGGTTAACCTGCCGCCCTACATCCAGCACAACTCCAAGGCCAAGGATGGCGCGGGCGATATGTCCTTCCTCGGCAAGATCCGCATCGCGAGCGGCAACGCCCAGCACGGCAGCTACACGCTGAGCGCCTTTGCTCTGGCCACCATCCCCACCGGCAGCTATAAGAATGGCTCGACCGACGCCAGCGTCGCGCCCTCCGTGGGCGCGGGCAAGGGCTTAGGCAACTTCGATGTGCAATCGACGATCGGCGCAACGCTGCCTACCGGCAAGCCGGCCATCACTACCGCCGGCCGTCCAATAGCGTGGAATACCGCGGCGCAATACCACTTCGGCAAGCTCTTCTGGCCGGAGGTCGAGAGCAACGCCACCTTCTACAAAGGAGGAACGAACGACGGTAAGACACAGGAGTTCCTTACCCCCGGACTCATCGTGGGCAAGTGCGGATTGCATCCCTCCGACCCCAAATCGCGCCCCGGCCTCGCCGTCGGCGCGGGGATGCAGATCGCCGCCAGCCACTTTCACACCTTCAACCACGGGCTGGTGCTGACGGCGCGATGGATCTTCTGAGCTATCGCTTCACAAACTCCACCACTCTGGGTCCGACCCGGTCAGCGCATTGCATCTGTGCCAAGTGTCCGCAGCCGGCAAAGACATCGAAGTCCGACTGCGGCGCCAGGCGGTGCATCGTCTCGCCCTGACTGAGCGGCGCAATATGGTCCTCGGCGCCCCACACAATCAGCACCGGCATCGTCAGCGCCGGCAGCAGCTTGTCGGTGGTGTCCTTGCCGGTGAGCATCGTAGCCACCGCCCGATGAACCACCCAGGCGCGGTCATTCGAGAAGCGCAGGATGTCCCGCGCGATGAAGCCCGGCACCCTGGGAGGATTGGGCATCAACAGTGCGTCCAGTTGTTCCAGTTCGGCGTGCGTCGTGGGCGTAAACAGCCGCGTATTCCAGGTGGGCTTCTCGTTGAGACCGACCGCGTCGAAGAGGATCAGCCGGCGCACCCTCTCCGGATGCCGGCTGGCCACAATCTCGGCGATCCAGCCCCCCATCGAGGTGCCGCCCAGATTCACTTGCTTCAACCCTAGCGCATCCAGCAGTCCCACGACCACCTCGGCCTGATCCGACACGGAATAGGAGAAATCAGCGGGTTTCTCGCTTCGTCCGAAGCCGGGCAGATCCACCAGATAAACGCGAAAACCGGCCTTGGTCAGCCGGGGCGCCAGGTTTTGCCACTCCTCCGCGCTCCCGCCCAGCCCGTGCACCAGCACAATCGCCGGCCCGCCGCGCGGCCCTTCGGCAAGATAATGCACCCGATGGCCCGCAATCAGAACCGAACGGCTCTCCACGCCCGCGAGAAACTCCCCCAGATACGCGCCTTCATTGAAGTAGCTGACCGGCCGCGCCCAGAAACCAATCCCGGCAACCGCAATCAGCACGCCCAAAATCCACAACAGCCTCTTGATCGCCTTCATCGGCCCTCTCGCAATTCGTCCGCTAGCGCCTGCGCCCGCTGCCAACCCGCTTCGATAACCCGCACAGTGACCGGGTCGAGGCGCAGCGCGCTGTGGCTATTCCACTCCGCCCGCTCCACCCAGCGCACCGCATCCGCGTCGCTGGCTGCCTGCAATGTGCCGCCCGCCGCGCGGCACAGGTAATCCGCAATCACATAATGGTAGCGGACGCGTTTATCTTCCCGATGAATACGATCCAGCAACTCGATCAGTTCGATGGGTTCGACCGCTAGCCCGGTCTCTTCCCTCACCTCGCGCTTCACTCCGTCGATGAGCGATTCACCCAGCTCGAGCATTCCGCCCGGCAGCGACCACTGGCCCTTGAGCGGCTCGCGTCCGCGCCGCACCAGCAGCACCCGGCCCCGCTCGACCACCACCGCGCCCACCCCCACCAGCGGCGCCGCGGGAAATTCCCTCTCCATGATTCCTCCACATTCGGCCCAGGGCCGCTCACGGAACCAAGAATCTTATCGGGAACAGAGTATCTTGTGCGCTTCCGCTTCGGCGTCCGCCGTTGACCGCGCCAGAATCGTATACGTGGTGGTCCGCTCGACGCTGTCGCCAGCGCTCAGCGTCGCCAGAGGGCCCATGGCCTCCAATTCGACATAAGGCAGCGGGTCGGGGTTGGTGTAGACCTCCGTCACGCAGCCGCCGTCGGGATACTCTCCCGGCCCCGGCTCCGCGTCGATCCGAACCACGCAATTCGGCCCCACCCAGGCCATGCTGGTCGCATCCGAGCCGATCTTCACACACGCGCTAGGATGGCGCGCGAGCGAGAGCAACCCGGCCTCAATCCGCAGCCCCTCCGGCTCCGTCTCCATCAAACGCACGTAGCCATCCGCGAACTTCGACTGCTCCGGGAGCGGAACAAAAACGCGCTCCGGCTCCCGCATCTGGGTGATGCTCCATACGCCCACACGCACCGGCGTTCCAGCGATCTTGCGATACTCGGTCCTGATCCGCAGAACGGGCTGCTCGGCATCCACTTCCACATGGCGCACAACTTGAATGCCAAATCCCGGATCGACGGGCGAGGTCAGCATCACGCCGCGCCCGGCGGCAACCGCCTCGACGGGCCGCGAATCGAAGCCCACCGGCGGCGGCCACTCGCGGCCTTGAAACTCCGGCCAGGCCGACTGCGGCGCCGGCCAGCACTTGTCTCCGCCGAAGTTGATCCACTCCTGCGAGGCCGCGTCATGGAGCCGGCCGTCCAGCTCGCGATTCTCCCAGAAGGCGCCCTCCTCCTCGCCCCTGAGGCGCAACTGCATCACACGTCCGATGGCGGGAACCACGAAGGCTTCCACGCTCCCGTTGGCGATCCGGTAGCAATTCGCCCAGCCATGATATTCCACGTTAGACCTTGCCTCCGGGGCTAAAGCCCAGGGTTGATCTTATTGGCGTTGTGCTGGGGCTGAAGCCCCAGCCTCCCTCCGAAGCCAAGCTTCAGATGGCCTCTTTCAATGCCGCCTTGTCTGTCTCCACCTCGCGTTCGTTCAGGTGGTTGTACCAGGTGAACTTCAAAATCACCGAAGTCACCAGAACCACGCCCAGGGCGATGGTTAAGCGGTCGAACTCCTTGAGCACGATGTACAAGGGCAGCGTAACCAGTGTCACTTGCCAGATGATGCCGATGACAATGTTGAACATGTCGAGGAAGAAGTCCGTGTTCTTCTTGAACTCCGGCTCTTCGGCTAGAACCTTCTTCAGCACCGGTCCCCAGAATCCCCACGGCCGCACGCGGCGATAGAAGTCCATCAGCACTTCATCCGATTCCGGCTGGGTCAGCAGCGTGCCCAGCAGGCAGCCCGCCAACGAAATGGCCACCACCAACGGGAAGATGATCGTTACGGTCATGTTGATGGAATAGGTTGCCAGAAGCCACTTCACCCACGGCACATTCGCCATGATCGCAGGCATGGTGAGCGCGGAGGCGATGCCGCTCGCCATTCCCCAGAAGAACCCGTAACCGTTAAAGCGCCACCAGTACCACTTCAGCACGTTGGCCGCGGTGTAGCCGCCCCACAGGCCGGAGACGATCCATATCACCACCGAGTTGACCGAAGTGACATTCCAGCCGATGATCACGCCGACCAGGATCACGGTAAAGGAAGAGAGATAGCTCAGGCGGACGTAGGTTTTCGGCGCCGCATTGGGATTGATGTAGCGCTTGTAAATGTCGTTGACAAAGTACGGCGGCGCCGCGTTCACCGTGCCCGCGAAGTTGGACATGAAGGCCGCCAGCAGGCCGGCGATCAGGAAGCCGAGCAGGCCGGCCGGAACGAATTGACCCAGAGCCATCGGCAGCACCATCTCGAAGTCCAGGTGCGGCATCGAGCGGATGCTGCTGTTGAAATACACCGCCGCCAGCACGGTAAGCCCGATGACCAGAAAATACCGCGGGAAGGTCAGCACCACATTGACCCAGCCGCTTAGCATCGAGGCCTCGCGGGGATTCTTCGAGGAGAGCACGGCCTGCATGTCGTAATTCGGAGCCGGGCCGGCGGCCGAGATCAGGATACCCTTGAAGAGCAGCATCATGACAAAGAAGCCGAAGAGGCCATACCCATCCTTGGCGATCTGGTCATTGGCGGCCGGAAGCAGCGTTGACCAGTCCAGGCCGATATGCCAGCCGAAAAAGACGTTGTCCCAGCCGGCGGGCACCACCTTGTGCAGCGCGTCCGGGGCTACCTTCATCATGGCGATGATGCCCACCGCGAACGATGCGATGGCCAGAATGCAGAATTGCACCACGGCGGTGAAGACCACGCTGATCATGCCGCCCTTGATCACGTAAATCGATGTGAGGCAGATCAGGACCAGCGCATAAACGTTGGGCGAATCCAGGTGCACCAGCCAGGGCACGATATGCCCGCCCGAAAGCCCCCAGAGATGAAGCGTGCAGGAAAGATCCCAGGGCAGAAACTCGGCGGCGAATTTGCCGATCCCCTTAAATCCGTAAGTGAAGAATCCGATGATGCTGACGAAGGCGTAGATCACCACGATCAGGTGCGCCAACTGCGCGCCACGCCCGACGCCGAAGCGCGTCTTCATCCATGCCGCCCCGGTCATCACATTCGAACGCCGCAGCCACGACGAGAGATAGACCATCTGGAAGATCTGGTTGAAGGTCGGCCAAAGCCAGGGAATCCAGATGCTCTTCAGCCCGTAGACGAACATCCAGGAGACCAGCAGCATGGTGCCGCTGACATCGAACATCCCCGATGCGTTGGAGACGCCCAGCACATACCAGGGTATTCTGTTCCCGCCCAGAAAGTAGTTCTGAATGTTCTGCGATGCGCGCTTTGAAACCCAGTAGCCTACCAGCACCATGCTCACCAGGTAGACCAGGATGATAACGATGTCAACAACGTGAAGGTGTAACATTCCTCTCCTCAATGCCCGCGGGCAGGTTCTCTCCGCTCTCCGCGGGAGATGAACAACTAATTCTTGCGCCGGCCTCTGCCGGTTTGATTACGGCCTCGCGTCGGCAATCCGCCGCCGGATTGCCGGTGGAGGGACTCACAACTAAAGCTCGCCAGCCAACAAGAATACCAGCGAAGCCTGCCAGTTGATGCAGATTTCGTTGGTCGTATACGAACCAGCCGCATCGGCATAGACCTTGGCCGGCGGCAAGCCCTTGGGCAGCGCATTCGACACCGAATCGCCGCGCCCCGCATTCGGCCCCCCCGACAGCAACCCCGGCCACGGCCCCGGCTGCTTACCCGATCCGCTCGGCCGGTGATGCGGATGCTGGAACGAATGTTCCCCCACATGCGTCACCCACGAAAGCGAAAACGTATTCCGCCCCAGCAGATAATGCAGATTGTCCCGCGCCGCGTCCACGAAGCCGGGGTCCGGCTGCAACACGTTGGCGATCAGCAGCTCCTCGCCATACTCCGCCGCAATGCCATTCGACCCCCAAACATAATCCTTCGCCTGCAAACTCACATGATAAGGATTGGCGCCGGTCCGCTCCACGATCGCGCGCGCCGCCGCCAGGGTCCGCTCCCGGATCGCGGCCGAGGCCCCGGGATCTGCTCCCTTGCGCGCGGAGAGGACATAAGTCCACAGCCCCATCGGCCCCAACGTTCTCCAGTTCTCCGCCGCGGCCGAATCCAGCCAGGGAAGATAATGCGCATAATTCTTCACGAAGAATTCGTTGTACTCCGCCTCGCCGGTCGTGCGCCAAAGCTCCGCCGCCGCCCACAGCCGCTCGTCCCGGCAGTCCGAATCGGCGTAGATCCCCGTGGCAATCCCTGGCGGATCCTTGCTGAAGAAAACATTGGGATACTTCTCGGTCCACTCCCAGGCCCGTTGCGCCGCCTCCAGCGCCCGCGCCGCGAACTTCGCATCGTAGGGCTGGTAGACCCGGGCCGCAATCGCCGCCGCCGCCGCCAGATCCGCGGTTGCGCAGGTGCTCTTGTAAGGCGCCGATCCGGTCCCAACCACCTCAGTGGTTTCCTTATCGTTCTCCGGTGCAATGAAGCCCTGAAAGTGCGTAGTGGTCTGCTTATGCCACGCGCCCCCATCGGCATCCTGCATCTTCAGCATCCACTCCAGCTCCCAGCGAGCCTCATTCAGAATGTCCGGCGTGCCGTTGCCCGACTCCGGAATCTTCAGCGAAATCTCCTCGATCTTTTTCCCGTAAATCTCCCAGGTCCAGAGTAGCGTGCCCACTGTAACTCCGGAGGTCACCATGTAGCGGCCGTAATCCCCCGCATCGTGCCAGCCGCCGGCATTGTCCCATGGCCCCTTGGCGCCCGAACTCGCGTGGAACTCCCCATGCAGGTGGCAGGCCGGATGCGAGTAGCCGGGAAACTCCGGCCCCATATCCACCGCCGTCCCGCAGCGCTGCCCGTGAAAGCCGCGCATGGCCATGTAGTAGGTGTGCTCGAAGACATGCGCGCCGATATCGAAATCCCAACTCCGCCCCACTCCGGGAACCTCCAGGTAGTACCGTCCCGGCTGTTGGAAGGCGGAGAAATCGGCGGTCTGCACCTGATCGCCGGAGTTCGCATCGGTCTCGGCAGGCCCTAGCTTGCCTTTGAAGACCACGGAATCATCGCTGGAGCGCCGGACTTCAAAAGCAGTTGCCCGCGCGCTGACCAGCGCCACATTGGGCCCGTCGAGCGGATAGCCCACCTGATCCACCTTGATCGCTAAACTCGCGGTTGCCGCCCCCTGCGCAAGAGCAACGGGGCAAAACAGAAGGCCGGCCGCAACCACAGACGTCAGCAACTCCCGGCCAGCTTGCACGCTTCTTGAGGATAAGAACACAGAAAATTCCATCTCTGCCGATTCGCTTCCCGGTGCGTTCAGGCTATCTTTTTGGAAACACCAAATCTTCGCACATTCCCCCGAAGCTTGGCAACGGTTTCCGTCGCCCGCGCCGTAGGCGCAGCGGTTGTTAGCCCCGCGCTTCAGCGTGGGGTTGGCGAAACCAATAATTCAACCGGAGTCCCGGAGGGACGGCGTCCATGCCCCGCGCCCTTTTAACGTCTTTGCGTGAAGTTCGGAAAGACACAAACCGGCAGCGGCTCCCCTGAAATTCAAACTTCTACTGCCACCCCGGCAAAGTCCCCAAATCCACCTCTTCCCTGCTGCCCGAAACTACTCGCCAATCCCGTTTGATAAGGCTCCGATCCGCAGTCTATACTGACTTGGCTGTACGTTTTCCTTGAGGGAGCTCCCACTATGAAGTATGGATTTTTCGACGACCAGAAGCGCGAGTACGTGATTACCCAACCCGACACCCCCCTGCCCTGGATCAATTACCTTGGCTGCCAGGCATATTTCGGCATCATCTCCAACACCGCGGGAGGCTATTCGTTCTATCGCGACGCCCGCCTGCGCCGGCTCATCCGCTACCGCTA
Source organism: Occallatibacter sp. (assembly GCA_049522975.1). GTDB lineage: Bacteria > Acidobacteriota > Terriglobia > Terriglobales > Acidobacteriaceae > Telmatobacter. The sequence continues at coordinate 51,834 of JBEKNI010000012.1, forward strand.
CAACAACGCGCCCTTCGACTTCGGGGGCCGTTACATCTACCTGCGCGACGATGCATCCAAGGAATTCTGGTCCCCCTCCTGGCAGCCCACCCGCCACGAGCTCAAAGACTACACCTGCCGTCATGGCATGGGCTACACCACCATCGGCTCGGAATACGCCGGCATCGAGGCCCACACCCGCTACTTCGTGCCCCTCGACGAGAACCTCGAAATCTGGCAGCTCACCGTGACCAACAAGCGGTCAACCAAGGCTTCCATCTCCGCCTTCGCCTCCATTGAATTCTGCCTCTGGGATGCCCAGGACGACTCCACCAACTTCCAGCGCAACTTCTCCATCGGACAGGTCGAGGTCGAAGACGGCGTCATCTACCACAAGACCGAGTACCGCGAGCGCCGCGACCACTTTGCCTACTTCGCCACCTCCGCCAAAGGCGGCGCATTCGACACGCAGCGCGACGTCTTCCTCGGCCATTATCGCGGCTGGGATTCCCCCGCCACCGTCGAAGCCGGCCAGCTTACCGGCTCCATCGCCCACGGCTGGGCGCCCATCGGCGCGCATCAGGCCAAGCTAGAACTGGCGCCGGGTGAAACCCGCCAGATCGTCTTCGTCCTCGGCTATCACGAAAATCCCGTGGCCGATAAATTCGACCCTCCCGGCTCGCAGATCGTCAACAAGAAGACGGTCAAGCCCACCATCGCCAAGTACCTTGACCCCAAGCAAGCCGACGCGGCCTTCGAGAAGCTGCGCCTCTACTGGGACAGCCTGCTCGGCATCTTCCAGGTCGATACCCCCGACGTGCACACCAACCGCATGGTCAATATCTGGAATGCCTACCAGTGCATGGCCACCTTTAATATGTCGCGCTCGGCGTCGTTTTATGAGTCCGGCATCGGCCGCGGCCTGGGCTTCCGCGACTCCAATCAGGACCTGCTCGGCTTTGTCCACATGGCCCCGGCCCGCGCCCGCGAACGCATCGTCGATCTGGCCGCCACCCAACTGCCCACCGGCGGCGCTTACCACCAGTACCAGCCCCTCACCAAGCGCGGCAACAACGACGTAGGCAGCGGCTTCAACGACGATCCGCACTGGCTCATCATCGGCGTCTCCGCCTACATCAAGGAGACCGGCGACTGGGGCATCCTCGACGAACCCGTCCAATACGACAATCAGCCGGGGTCGGAGACCCCGCTCTACGAGCACCTGCAGCGCAGCTTCCAATACACCCTCGACCGCCTTGGGCCGCATGGCCTTCCGCTCATCGGCCGCGCCGACTGGAACGACTGCCTCAATCTCAACTGCTTCTCCGACACTCCCGGCCAGAGCTTCCAGACCACCACCAACAAAGACGGCAAGGTAGCCGAATCGGTCTTCATCGCCGGCCTCTTCGTCCACGCCGGTCAGGAACTAGCCGCAATCGCCAAGCATCGCGGCCTCGATGCCGAGGCGGCAAAGTATCTCGGCGAAGTCGAAAAAATGGATCAGGTCGTCCGCAAGCATGGTTGGGACGGCGAATGGTTCCTGCGCGCCTACGACGACTTCGGCGCCAAGATCGGCTCCAACGAGTGCGAGGAAGGCAAGATATTCATCGAGACCAACGGCTACTGCGTGCTGGCCGGCATCGGCCTCGAAGACGGCCTGGCCGCCAAAGCCCTCGAGTCCACCCGCAAGCATCTGGCCACCAAGCACGGCATCGTCCTGCAGCAGCCGGCCTACTCCCGCTACTACCTCAACCTCGGCGAAATCTCCTCTTACCCGCCGGGATACAAGGAGAACGCCGGCATCTTCTGCCACAACAACCCCTGGGTCATCATCGCCGAGACGCGCCTGGGCCACGGCGACGAGGCGCACGACTACTACAGCCGCATCAACCCCTCGGCCCGCGAAGAGATCAGCGACCTGCATCGCTGCGAGCCCTACGTCTACGCGCAGATGATCGCCGGCCGCGACGCACCCACCCACGGCGAGGCCAAGAACTCCTGGCTCACCGGCACGGCCGCCTGGAACTACTACGCCATCGCGCAGTGGATTCTCGGCATCCGCACCTCGCTAGAGGGCTTGGAAATCGCCCCGGTCATTCCCAAGAGTTGGCCCGGCTTCACCGCCAGCCGCACCTACCGCGGAGTGGTCTACAAGATCACCATCGAGCGCCAAGGCGACGGCAACCAAATCGCCCTGACGGTAGACGGCGCGCCAGTAGCCGGCAACGTAGTCCCCCCTCCCACCGACGGAAGAAAGGAAGTAACAGTCAAAGCAATTCTTAGCTAACTTTTCTCCGGGTTTTTCGGGGATCAAACCATAATAACTGGGTGGCCCCGGTCCCTCGCCTTTGGGGACCGGGGGGTAAGACTCACATTTCACTGACGACGGATTCACAATTGGAATATCCTTGCGGCGTATGAGAGGCGAAAGAGGAAGGCAACTGCCCGAGTGGATACGCTACCGGCAGTTGGGCTCCTCCTCCCCGGTCCCCAAAGGCAAGGGACCGGGGGCACCCTCAACTCGTTAATACGCTGTATGAGACCAGGGCCACCCGCCTAACCGTGGACGGCGCGCCCGTCGCGGGAAATGTCGTGCCTCCTCCAACAGACGGAAGGAAGGAAGTTACAGTCAAGGCGATTCTCAGCTAAGGGATTCCCCGGTCCCCAAAGGCGAGGGACCGGGGGCACCCTAAACCTGACAGAATCCCTTTTGAGACCGGGGCCACCCGCCGGATTCCCCGGTCTCAGACCGAGACCTGGGGCACCCTCCCGCTCATCGCGATAGCGCTGCGATGAACGGGGCACAGATTCAAGACACAGGGTGGTTTTTCGAGTATGATGAGCGGGCCACCTGCCCACCTGCCGTCACTTCTTTACGGTTCGTACTGGCAGTGCACGAATGTTGTCGGAACTGCCGCTGTGGGTGTGGACGGAACTGCCATTGACGAAGACGAAGAAGAATGCCTCGGACGAATTGCCCGTGGTATCTGATGACCAGATAGGATCGCAGGTGAGCTGGATGAGATTCGTAATGAGACGCAGCGGATATTTTGTATCGCACGGATCTGGTCGCCACTGCCGCCCGGGTTGCCACTGCTCAGCGTCGTACAGGCCACTAAGCTCGGATATGGTCGGCATACGCCAATCGGAATACCCACCACCACGATAGCTTTCGGAGTATTTCTTCGCATCGTACCAGTTGATTGTGCTGCCATTGTCCTTCGCGGCCCACATCAGGCCAGTCTTGGTATCGGTGACTGTCCCGTTCTTATTGTCAACAAATCGCTCGGCGGCGAAACTGCACAGCCCGAGCACGGATGAAAGAGCCCCTACTAGAAGGAACCGGCGGAGTCTTGACTGCATTGCTGACCTCTCTGAACTTCCCATGGCAGATGGAGTCCGTTGATATAAAGATCAACGGCGTGACCACGCAGGGTCAAACGCATGACGTTGAGGTTTGTAATTGATTGAGGGGAATGTTGGCAGATGATATTTGACAAGTACCAAGCCCCTCCGAGCCGAGAGGAGCGAGGAGGAGCCAAGCAGGATGCAGAAGAATACCTGCGTCTATGGAAGAAGCGAGCGTTGTATGCGACGGCGGCATTCCTTCTGAGCTGCGCGTCAGTGTCCGTCTTCTTGGAGGGGCATCCGCTGCACGTTTACTGGGAATCGTTCGGCAAGTACCTGGTGCTTCTTTCGATGGCGTTACTGATCCCCTTCGTGATCAGTGTGGGGGTGGCTATCGATTCGTGGTTCTTCCTACGTGCTTTGAGGAAGGACAAACTGTAGGCGGGGTGGCCACGGTCCCAATGACCCAATTCATCCATAAAAAGCGGGTGCCTGTCACCGGGTAACCGATGAAGCTTTCATTTCGCGCCCGAAGCTCGTTTATACTCATCCGTCTCGCGGATGGACACGTAACCATCCGGCAACTCATCGCCAGGATCAGGTGCATTTTGGGTTGGCCGGTCCAAGATCGCAAGCGCTCGTGAAATGCGTGCCGCGGTTGGCTTCGGTCGAGTTGCCAGCCATTCTTCGTGCTGGAGATGCACAACCTTCTCTGCCACGGCAACATTGATGAATTGATTGAGAGAGACACCCTCTTTGAGCGAAAAATCCTCGGCCGCCCTCCGCACGGAGGGCATGAGCCGGAGCGGGAATTTAGCGACTGCGCTCTTCTTCGAATTAGCTGGCATGAACGGATTCCACCTTTCTAAAAGCAATCAAAAAGTCCTTCGGGGTCAACACTGGAATCCCGAACTGTTCCGCCGCCGCCCCAAAATCCTTGATGTTGTTCGTCACAACCGCATCGGCTTGACCGTGAATCGCAACATCCAGAACCATGTCGTCGTTTTCGTCCTGGGAGAGCGGTCTATGCTTGATCCGCACCAAAACCGGAGCCGCTATGGCTTCCAGCATTTCTATGATGGCTTCCGCATCTTCCGATCTTCTCCCGGATGCCGTAATGTGCTGCGGACGCAGAGCCACATCCCGATATTCGCAGACAAGATTGTAATCCATCAGCAACGTCAGCCTTCCAATCGCTGCTAACCGGACAATTTCAGCGGCAGCCCCAGTGCTTGAACGAATTGCGCTGATTAGGGCTGCGGTATCGAGTACGACTTTCACAGTCATATGATACCACAGGTGACCCCATCCTTGGCGCTGTTCGGCAGGTGCCCCCTGTCCCTCGCTTTTTGGGACACGGATGGAAGCGCCACGCTGCCCAAACCGCCGCCCGCCGGTGATCGGTCAGCACTTTCTTTTTGCCGAGAATACGGATAGTATGTATTTATATGTATCGTTGCGCATTTCCTTTGGGTGAGGTATGAAAATGCAGGTCATTAGCGCCTCCGATCTGGCACGCAACACGAGCGCCATCCTGGAACGCATTCTCACGGGCGAAACGGTCCGTGTGATGCGGAATCGCACTGAAATAGCCCATATTGTTCCCGCGAAGCGAACCATGACCGCTGCGCAAGCCATCGCTGGCCTGGAAGGAAAGTTAACTCCTGCCCAGAGCGATTCCTGGCTCAAGGACAGCCGTGGAGACTTCGATGAAGAGGTTCTGAATCCGTGGGGATGATCTTCGACACTTCTATCTGGGTAGGGCTGGCCAGCGGGCAAATGCTCAGTCAGGCCGTACTCAACGCTGCCGGAGACGAGCAGGTCTACATTTCAGCCATTTCGCTCGGAGAGTTGAGCTTTGGCGTCGAATCGTGCGGCGATCCGGCAACACGGATGCTGCGCAACCGCTACCTGCGCAGTTTGGAACAGCGGCCCGTTCTCGATGTTACTTCCCTAACTGCCTCCGCCTTCGGCATCCTGGCTGCCTTCATGAAGCAGTCGGGCCGGTCACCGAGAACACGGGTCAACGACATCTGGATAGCTGCCCAGGCAATGGAGAATGACTATGCTCTATTAACCGCTAACCTCAAGGATTTTGAGGGCCTCCCTGGCTTGCGAGTCTCTTGTCCGTGAATAGCTGGACTGCCGGCCTCCCCGGTCCCCAAAAGCGAGGGACCGGGGGCACCCATGACTTGTTAGAACGCTGTATGAGACCAAGCCCACCCGGCCCAGGTCTGACCATCCTCAAACTAGGCACCTAATGTCTTGACACTGATGGATGGATTTTTCGCTCCCGAGGCCAGAGGCGTAGAATCGCTGTTAGCGCGAATTCTGTGTCCGTCACGGCGCGTCGAAGTTTACGGAGCATCCCTTTGTACATCGCCAGCGAACAGCGTTACGACACCATACAATACCGCCGCTCGGGCAAGAGCGGCCTGCGCCTGCCGGCCATCTCCCTCGGCCTCTGGCACAACTTCGGCGGCGTCGACGCCTTCGAGAACAGCCGCGCCATGGTCCGCCGGGCCTTCGATCTGGGCATCACCCACTTCGATCTGGCCAACAACTACGGCCCTCCCCCCGGCAGTGCCGAGTCGAACTTCGGCGAGATTCTCCGCCTCGACCTCAAGCCGCACCGCGACGAGCTGATCGTCAGCACCAAGGCCGGCTATACCATGTGGGACGGCCCTTACGGCGACTGGGGATCGCGCAAGTACCTATTGGCGAGTCTGGATCAGAGCCTGAAGCGCATGGGCCTGGAGTACGTGGACATCTTCTACTCCCATCGCCCCGATCCGAATACCCCCATCGAGGAGACCATGGCCGCCCTCGATCAGGCGGTCCGCTCCGGCAAGGCCCTCTACGCCGGCATCTCCAACTACGATCCGGCCCAGACCGCCGCCGCCGTCCGAACCCTGCGCATCTGCGGCACAACCTGCCTCATCCACCAGCCCAAGTACTCCATGTTCAATCGCTGGGTCGAGAATGGCCTGCTGGACGTGCTGGGCGAAGAGGGCGTCGGCGCCATAGCCTTCTGTCCGCTGGCCCAGGGCCTGCTCACCGACCGCTATCTGAAAGGCATCCCGGAGGGCTCGCGCGCCTCCAAGCCGCACGGCTTCCTCAAGAAGAACGACATCGACGAGCATCGCCTAATTCAGATTGGCGCATTGAACGAGATCGCCGCCGGGCGCGGCCAGTCGCTGGCGCAGATGGCCCTGGCCTGGGTGCTGCGCGACCCCCGGATGACTTCGGCCCTGATCGGGGCCAGCCGCGTCGAGCAGATCGAGCAGAATGTAGCCGCGCTCGCCAACCTCAGCTTCACCGCCGCGGAGTTGACCCGTATCGACGCGATTCTGAACCGCACCGCCGACAATGCGGCCGCCGTAGCCGATGCGGGAGCACCAGCTACGGCGCAGTATCGTCTGGCTTAACCTGGGATATTTATCGCTATAGTCCTTTATCGTCCTTTGCCTGTTACGGTACTCTGTGCTGTCTCAAAAAGATTAGGTCATACTACAGTGGCGCGGCAGCGGCGCGCTTCGCAGAGGAATGAAATCCGGCCGGCAAGCACCGGCAAGCCAGCAAAGGAGAAATCGCCATGAGAAAGATCATTGCCGCTAACCACGTCACGCTCGACGGCATCATACAGTCGGGCGGAGGGCCGCGGGAGGATCCAAGAGGAGGCTTCACGCAAGGGGGTTGGCAAGTGCCATTCAGATCGCCGGATGGCTTCGCCGCGTTGCTTGAGATCATGTCCCGTGAGTTCGACCTGCTTTTGGGGCGCCGCACCTACGAGATGTTCGCGGCGCACTTTCCCTATGCCGGCGATCATCCCGTCGCGAACGCCTTCAACAAGGCAGCGAAATACGTCGTCACCAACAGCCTGGACAGATTCGACTGGGTGAACACACATCGCCTGAGCGGCGATGCCGTTGACCAGGTCCGCCGGCTGAAGGCATCCGACGGACCTGAATTGCACATCGTGGGCAGCAGCGAACTGCTTCAGACCCTGATCGCCGCACAACTGATCGACGAGTTCCGCGTCTGGATCTACCCGGTCGTCCTCGGCAAGGGCAAGCGGCTCTTTGAAGAGGGCGTGCCGCCGCTTGCTCTCACCCTGGTGGAGTCGCGCCCCACATCCAAGGGCGTCCTCCTGAACACGTATCGCACGGTCGGCCCTTTCTCAACCGGATCGCCTCAACCCGACAATCCGTCTGAAGCGGAACTGACGCGCCGAAAGAAATTGGCGGCCGAGGATACGTCGGCTTCATCGTAGAGCGCGTGCGTCTGTTATTGGCCGGGCGCATCGCGGAATGACCGCTGCTGGACGAGGGAAGCTGCGGTTCATTGTCGCGCAATGGGTTCTTTACAATCCCAGCCCTCCCCTTCTTTTCGCGCACCTTGCGATAAGGGTGATGATCCGAAAAGGTATTTCCAGATGACTTATGAACATCAATGAAAGGAGAACAATCGCAATGCGCCAAACATTTCTTTCACGATCAGTAGTTATCACCGTGCTATTTCTCATCGTGACGTCCACTTGTCGGGCAAACTGGATTTGTTGCGAGGGTGATGAATGGCTGAGATGGGATGCACAGACACGTAGTGTCTACGTTCGCGCATATACATGGGGCTATTCCGAAGGCTATACCAGCGGCTGCCACAATGGCCTAGTAGCGTCCAAACCTGAAATGAACGGATCTTATACAATGGAGGCCTCAAAGCGGTGTTCCGAAAGCGCGTCGGTCACGAGTCGAGATTCGTCCCATTTCGCCGACCGGATCACGGAGTTTTATCAAAAATATCCGCAACAGAGGTTTTTGAGAATATCAGATATTCTCTTAGGTTTGTATGCGGGGAAGACGCTTGAAGAAATACATAACAGCTTTCCGAAGAAATAAAATGCATCGGCCCAACAGCAGAATGCAACCCAAAACAATGTGCCGCCCGGCAAGGTATACTTTTCCCGGCGGCACTTCAAGGAGGCGCGCACATGCAAGACCTGCGGCAGAAAGTGGAAACGGAGTTGCTCTCCGACATCCTGCCCTTCTGGCTCAAATACTCCATCGACGACGAATTCGGAGGCTTTCGCGGCCAGATCACCAACGACCTGGTCATCAATCCACACGCCAACAAGGGGCTGATCCTCAACGCCCGCATCCTGTGGACCTTTTCCAAGGCCTTCCGCGTCTACCGCGCCCCAATCTATCTGGCCACCGCCCGCCGCGCCTACGATTACCTCACCCGCTACTTCTGGGATGCGGAGTTTGGCGGCGTCTACTGGATGCTCGATTACCTCGGCAAACCCCACGACACCAAGAAGCGCATCTACGGGCAGGCCTTCACCGTCTACTCGCTGGCCGAGTACTACCACGCCAGCGGCGACGCCGATGCGCTGGAAAAGGCCTTGCGCATGGTTCGCTCCATCGAGTCCTCGGCCCACGATGCCGCGCGCGGCGGCTACTTCGAGACCTACGAGCGCGACTGGACCTTGGCCCTGGACCAGCGCCTCAGCGCAGTGGACATGGACGAAAAGAAGTCCATGAACACTCACCTCCATCTGCTGGAGGCCTACGCCACGCTGCTGCGCTTCCATGAAGACCCCACCGTCCGCCTGCGCCTCCGCGAGATGATCGAGATCTTTCTCGGCCGCATCATCAACTCCGCCACCAGCCACTTCATTCTCTTCTTCGACGAAGAGTGGCATCCGCGCTCCGGCAAAATCTCCTTCGGCCACGACATCGAGGGAAGCTGGCTCCTCTGCGAGGCCGCGGAGATCCTCGGCGACCCCGCCCTCCTGGCGCGCGTCCGCCAGATCGCGGTCAAGATGGCCGAGGCCGTCTACGAGCAGGGCCTCGACAGCGACGGCGGCCTGCTCTACGAAGCCGACCCCACCGGCATCATCGACAGCGACAAGCATTGGTGGCCGCAGGCCGAGGCCGTCGTCGGCTTCCTCAACACCTACCAGTTGACCGGCCAGCAGCGCTTTCTCGATGCCGCGGAAAAAAGCTGGGCCTTCATCGACAAATTCATCATCGATCACAAGCATGGAGAATGGTTCTGGCGCGTCTCCAAGGCCGGTGTGCCCAGCACGGAGCAATACAAAGTCGATCCCTGGAAGTGTCCCTACCACAACGGACGCGCCTGCTTTGAGGTGATGGAGCGGCTCGACGCCGCCAAGGCCTCTCAAACTGGTAGGTCGGGGCTTCAGCCCTGACATCGAGGCCAGCAGTAACAGCAGGGCTTTCTTGATTGCTGCGTAAGGAATGCCCTGGTAGCCGCGCCGGAGGCGCAGTGTTAGTTAGCCCCGCGCTTAAGCGTGGGGAAAGAGGATTCCACACGGGAGCTCCGGAGTCCCGTAGGGACGGTGCAGGACATTTCTTTTTGCAGGACTCAATAGCCCCCGAGATACGCTTTTAGGAACTTCCGAAACATCACGACCAAGCCGGAGAACCCGGCCGTCAAAACCAACGGAGAAGACCGATGACTGAAGCTCAATTCAAAAAAGCTGTGCAGAATCTCTTCAAGCAGCAGGAAAAGCTGCTTGCCCAACGCAACCGCATCGCCCCAGGCGGCAACGGCGTCTACGACCGCTACAAGAATCCCGTGCTCACCGCCGCCCACGCGCCCATCTTGTGGCGTTACGACCTCAACCAGAAGACCAATCCCTTCCTGTTGGAGCGCATCGGCATCAACTGCACCTTCAACGCCGGCGCAATTCTGCACGAAGGCAAATTCCTAGTTGCGGCGCGCGTCGAGGGCGTGGACCGCAAGTCCTTCTTCGCCATCGCCGAAAGCCCCAACGGCATCGACAACTTCCGCTTCTGGGATTACCCCATCCTCATGCCGGAGACCGCCGATCCCGACATCAACGTCTACGACATCCGCCTGGTCAAACACGAGGACGGCTGGATCTACGGCCTCTTCTGCACCGAACGCAAGGACCCCAAGACTCCCGAGTGGGACACCTCATCGGCCGTCGCGGCCTGCGGCATCGCGCGCACCAAAGACTTAAAGACCTGGGAGCGCCTCGCCGACCTCAAATCCAAGTCTCCGCAGCAGCGCAACGTCGTGTTGCATCCCGAATTCGTCGATGGCAAATACGCCTTCTACACCCGCCCGCAGGACGACTTCATCCTGGCCGGCAAGGGCGGCGGCATCGGCTGGGGACTCTCGGAGAGCATCGAGAACGCCGTCGTCGACGAGGAGATCATCCTCGACAACCGCGAGTACCACACCATCCAGGAGGTCAAGAACGGCCTCGGCCCGGCGCCCATCAAGACCGCCAAGGGCTGGCTGCACTTGGCCCATGGCGTCCGTAACACAGCCGCCGGCCTTCGCTACGTCCTCTATCTTCTGCTTACCGACCTGAAGCAGCCCTGGGTCGTCACCCACAAGCCGGCCGGCTACTTCATCGCGCCGCAGGGCGACGAGCGCGTCGGCGATGTCTCCAACGTGGTCTTCAGCAACGGCTGGATCGAGCGCAAGAACGGCGATGTCCTGATCTACTACGCCTCCTCCGACACGCGCCTGCACGTAGCCACCAGCACCGTTGATAAGCTGCTGGATTACGTTGTGAACACGCCGCCCGATCCGCTGCGCAGTTATGCCTGCGTCGAACAGCGCTGCGAACTCATCAAGAAGAACCTCAAGCTGCTCGACAAGAAGAAGGCCCCCGTCGCCAAGCCGCGCAAAGCCAAGAAAGCCGCCAAGCCAGCCAAGGTGAAGAAGAAGTAAGCATCAACAGCCTTAAATCCTTTTCACCGTTTCTACACTGTGGGTGCCCCAGGTCCCTCGCATTTGGGGACCTGGGAGTCCACGAACCTTGGGTGCCCCGCCTTCGCCGCGTTCCTGTTTTTTGCGGCGAAGGCGGGGCACCCATATCGATAGTTTCTTATAGCTTGCCATCCTGAGCGGAGAGCAGCGGAGTCGAAGGACCTTAGTTCGCTTTTCGTCGTCCTGGGAGGTCACGGCGCCAGCACTCCGGTGTTATACTCGCTTCCATTAAGCGTTCGTTCTGCTACCTTCAGTTCATGCCCCGAGATGAGGAAGGCGAGTCAGGCTTATGGAACGAATCGAGAAGACGGTTTTCATCAGCTACCGCCGCACCAACATACCCTGGGCGCTCGCCATCTTCCAAAACCTCCATCAAAACGGGTATGACGTCTTCTTCGACTACAGCGGAATCGCCAGCGGCGACTTTGAGCAGGTCATCCTCGGCAACATCACGGCGCGGGCGCATTTCCTCGTCCTGCTCACCCCCTCCGCCTTGGATCATTGCGGTGAGCCGGGAGATTGGCTGCGCCGCCAGATCGAAACGGCTCTCGACAGCCGGCGCAACATCGTGCCGCTGATGCTGGAGAGCTTCGACTTTGGCTCGCCCAAGATCGCCGGCCAGCTCTCCGGCAAGCTGGCCGCGCTCAAGCAATACAACGGGCTGAGCATTCCGCCCGATTACTTTCTGGAGGCCATGAGGCGCCTGCGCGAGAGGTTCCTGAATCTCCCGGTGAAGGCAGTGCTGCATCCAGCGTCGCCGCCCGCGCGGCGAGCGGCTGCGAAACAGAAAGCCGCGGCCGCCGCGGCCCCGCCGGTCAAAGAAAAGGAATTGACGGCGCAGCAATGGTATGAGCGGGGCCTTGTTGCCACAGATATTGATGAAAGACTCCGTTTCTATGGCGAGGCAATTCGCCTCAAACCAGACTACGTGGAAGCGCTTCTTTGGCGGGGCGTTGCGCTTCACACACTAAAGGGCGACACGGAGGGCGCCGTCGAACATTACAACGAGGCAATCCGCCTCAAGCCGGACTTTGCGGAAGCGTTTCAATCCCGGGGAATCGCGCGCACCGACAAAGACGATCTTGAAGGAGCACTTAAGGACTACAACGAGGCCATCCGGCTCAAGCCTGGACTTGCGGAAGCATTTGTCTGCCGAGGCAACGCGGTCAAAACGCTAGGCGATCTTGAAGGTGCACTTAAGAACTACAACCAGGCCATCCGGCTCAAGCCTGGACTTGCGGAAGCATTTGTCTGTCGAGGCAACACGGTCAAAGCGCTCGGCGATCTTGATGGGGCCCTCAAGGATTATAACGAGGCGATTCGTCTTAAGCCGCATCTTGGCGAGGGCTTTATTTGCAGGGCCATTTTGCTCCAAGGTCAAGGCGACCTTGAAGGAGCGCTCAGCGATTACGATGAGGCCATCCGGCTCAAACCAGACCTCGCGGCTGCCTTCCAATACCGGGCTACTACGCGCGACGCCATGGGCGACAAAGATGGCGCGCGCACTGATTACTATGAAGCAACGCGGCTTGGGTATAAACCAAAAGCTTAATTACGGACCCTTTCGCGGGTGCCGGTCGCCCCAGCTCCCGATTCTGCGACCTGGGATTCCACCTGGGGGATCGAGCCGGCCCCGCAAGGGACCGGCTCGAAGGGGGAAGGAATCGTCGCATCGCAGTCTGCTTGATTCAATAGATCGTTACGCTCTGCGTCGGTGATTGGCTGGCTGAGAATCCTATTGATGGGATGTATTCCGCGTAGATCGAAATTGTCCCCGCGGAGAACGGAGCAAAGGCTTGGGAATATGCAATACCGCCGCTCAACGCGGCATAATATTGCGCAACACCATTGATGTAGAACGCAACCAGGCCTCCCGGCTCAACTGAACCGCTTTCCGGACTCACCAGGGCATAGAGATAGTAGGACTCGCCAGGATTCAGCGGACCTCCCGGAGAGATGAATAGCGCTGTGGTTGTGGCGACATTCGGGTTGATAACGACGTTTATACCGATGCTTGCACAGCTTCCGGAGAATGCAGACGTTGACGGCGTGTAGCATGCCGTGATCGTGAAGCCTCCCGCCGTTCCCGGAGCCGTTCCCGAGTAAGTGGCAGTGCCGTTTGCCAACTGCACCGTTTGCTGAATTCCGGGACCGGTGAAGGTCACACTCCCTGTTGGCGTGGTGCTGCCGCTTGTAGGAGCCACCATGGCAATGACGTTGTAGCTCTCGTCAGTATCCAGTGAACCGCTTGGACTTTGGTACAGAGTTGTTGTTGTTGAAACAGAACTGACATTGGGCGTGCATGAGAGGTACGCCCCTAGTGAACCCCCGGATGATGTTGCCGTGAGGCTGCACGTGTATCCTGCCTCGAGGTTTGGAAGTGGATAAGTTTCGGTAGTCGAGGAGTCGGTGCACATTGGATCTCCATATTGAGAACCGGCTCCATTGCTAGTGCTGTTGGTTACATAGGACAAGGATGTTGGTCCGTTTAAAGGAATGGGGGTGCCTCCGCCCGCGGGTGTATAGGTGCTGACGTTGTAGGAACCTACATCGCTCCATACCTGAAGAAAACATTCTTCATAAGTAGGTCCGATGCTGGTGTATTGCAAAGTTCCGCCGCCGGAGACGGAGATGCTTGACTGCGCCGCGGCCAGGCCGGTGGCGAGCACGATGAGTACAATCAGACACGCAAGTTTGCGTGCAGGGGAGCTAAGAGTAACCATTGAAAATCCTCCATGAATGACCGTAGTTTGTGTTTGTTGTTGGTTGCGCACGTTTTCAGTGGGACAAAACGCGCAATTTTTCAACCATCGAAACTATAAATGCCCTAAATCCGGAGAGTCAAATGAATAAATGGGCAAAATTTGTGACTATTGTGCATAAATATTTGCTCTAAAGAGTGAGTTTATATATTACTTTAGTCATCATACTATTTGGCTGTATGTTTTCGGCCGGGGCCTCAGGTCCCGATTCAGCGACCTGGGATTCCACCAACCCCAACACCGGCCGGCTATGGAAGGGCGCAGCTTCAGCCGCGCCGTAGATCGCCCAAAAAACGAAGCCGGGATCTACGGCTTGGGGAACCACTCGTTTCGGAGGGGGCAGGAGGTTTAACCCTCGCATGAAGCCAACAATTAAATCGCCTCTGTATCAGGACACGACTGCTAGGGCCTTAGCCCCTGAGGCAGCGCCTGATATGCAGCCAAACTCAATCAGAGGCTAGAGTATGTCCTTCAACTTGAGCCTGATCTGCTGTGACGAGTTATGGCGCTGGATGGTAAGGGTAACGACGGTCCCGGCGGGTTGGAGGAATGCGGGGTCAGCGCAGTACCAGTTGTATTGGAGTGGGCGGTTGTCGATCGAAAGAATGTGGTCCCCCACTTTGATACGCGCCTTGCTGGCCGGGCTGCGGGGATAGACCCCATCTACAATGAGCGCGCTTCCGCTATCGGCCGGGCTCAACATAAGTCCAGTCTGGTTGTAGACTGTCGGCGGGTCCCAGTGAGAGGTCTTCTCAAGGAAGATGGCCCGGTGCCGCCAATCGATCGTGAACGTGAACCTTCTTAGAACTGCATTGCCGATTGTGCCGGCAAATTGGCTTTGGTCGCCACTATCGTAGAATTCGCCGACGATCTCAGGCACGCACGCTGCGCCGAGACATAGGGTCTTGATGCGGTCAAGCTTGGCGGGGGGAGCATCGCCGCCAGCTCCTCCGGAAAACACCCCGTGGTAGTAGTAGTGAAATAGATGCTGCGGAAGATGGTACCGCTGCGCGAACCAGTGGTTGATGCCGATACCAATGTTGTCGGTGCCTCCGGTATCGAGGACGAAATCCCCCGGAATCTTGCCGATGCTGCCATGAACCGCAAGCCCCCGGCCATCCGGCAGCAGTTCGAGTTTCTCTCCAATTCCGTTGTAGACGAACCGGGCAGGATCGTAGAAAGTGAGCTGATGGTGCTCATTGTCCGCTTTGACAATCAGACGGATCATCAGCTCG
This sequence comes from Occallatibacter sp., assembly GCA_049522975.1. GTDB lineage: Bacteria > Acidobacteriota > Terriglobia > Terriglobales > Acidobacteriaceae > Telmatobacter. The sequence goes on from JBEKNI010000012.1 coordinate 66,931, forward strand.
TAGCCCACCGCTCCGACGATGCCTGTGTTCGGCAGAGGCATGGGGATGGAGTAGAAGGTCTGACCGGTGAGCGTGAGATCTCCGATGCGAAGCTCATCGGCGCGATAAGGCTTGGCTTCGAGTTTGCCGCCGATGCCCCACATCTCCGCCTTATCGCCGCTAGGAGTCAAGCCAAGTTGTGCGATCACTTCGGGGTTCAGGACATTGACGGCTGCGCCAGTATCGAAAAAAAGCTTGAAAGGTCCCTTGCCGTTGATCGTTGCTTCAATGATGCTCTGCTCGCTGAGGGCAATGGTGGTTTGCCCTGAGGAACCGAAGTGGAAGTCGCGCGGGGTGGATTGACAAAAAGCAGAGGGAGAAAAGAGCACCACAAGGAGCGGGCTGATCGCGAAACGAAAGGGGGCGCGTATTTGCACGTTGGCCGGCTCCAGAATCCGGCATTTGAGCGCCATTCTATCAAAGGCAGCTGGCCCGTTCATCCGCCCCGAAGAATCACTATGAGCCATGGGAAGCTGTGCCCCGTTCATCGCAGCCCGATCGCGATGAGCGGGCGGATGGACCAGCTCCGACCGATTAGATTGCGTGCCCCATCTCCGTATTCTCGGACATGGGAGACCATGAATTTCAAACCGTCAGCGGGTATCCGGATTTCTTCGTCCCCCTTGCACATAATTTCTCTCCCCGCGCCGACAATAGGACCAGTTGCAAATCCGAGGCCCTGATGACCACCGTCCAATCTCCAACGTCTGCAATCCTGGTCCATAGTCCCTCTGTCCCTAGTCCCATTTTTCCGCCCCTTTTCCCTTTTTCTTCTCCCAAAAATTCGGGTACCCCACCCCCCAACCCTGTGGAAATCTTTTTTTGACCCGTCTATGTCTCATAACTTGCACGAAATAAAACAGCTTAGTTTTTAGCGATGTTGACGAATCAGTAACCTCAAACCCCTGATTTTGGCTACTTTTCGACCCAAAAAGGCCTCGTATTCGCTAAAAATAGCCCTTTTTTCGCCAATTCCGTGGCCTGTCTCTGGCTCTTCAGGTATGGAAGGCCACGTGTCCTGATCCGCCTTGAAGACGATCCGGCGACTGACCTGCTTCCCCGCGCTCCGCCCATTGCACCCTTCGTCTCCGGCGTATCATCAAAGAGGAATGGGAGAAGGCCTTGGCCGAATTCAAACTGCGCATTGATGAAATGCACTGCGGCTCCTGCATCGGCCGCGTCACGCAGGCGCTTGCCTCGGTCGAGGGAGTTGTAGTCAACGAAGTCCGCATAGGCGAAGCGCGGCTCAATTCCAACCTCGATCCAGCGCCCATCGATCCAGCCATCGCCGCTCTGGCCGAGGCTGGCTTCTCGGCGCGCCTGGAAGCCTAAGGAAGTTCTGATTAAGTCGGCTTTGTATCAGGGCACGACTTTAGTCGTGCCGCAAAGGCCGCAAAATCAACGCGGGCTTTAGCCCCTGAGGGAACGCTCAACGTGTAGTGAAGTTAATCAGAGGTTTCCTAAGCCAACCGATGCCCTCGTCTTCAACAGAATCGCTGTCTCTGCCCGTTCTTGGCATGAGTTGCGCCTCTTGCCAGCATCACGTGGAAGCGGCCCTGCGCGCGACGGCCGGAGTCGAATCCGCGCGCGTCGATCTGATGGCCCATCGCGCCAGTGTGGTCTTCGATCCGGCAATCGCCAAGCCAGTGCAACTCGTCGAAGCCATTCGCTCAGCCGGTTATGACGCCGTGCTTCCGCGCACCGATGCTTCTTCCGGCAAAGCAACCTCCGATGCGCTTGCAGCCGGAGCCGAGCGCAAGGCTTATTCCACGCTCATCGCCGGCGCAGCGGCGATGCTGCTGTCCATGCCTCTGGGGGCTGAGATGGGCACGCTCGACCACGCTCTGATGCGCGTCTTCCCTTGGTTCTACGCGCTGTCGCCGGTGCTGCTGCGCTGGTCTCTGCTGATTCTGACTGCGGGGATGATGGCCTGGGCTGGCCGCGGCATCTACCTGAGCGCGGCGCGCGGCCTGCGCCACGGCACTACGAATATGAACACGCTGGTCAGCCTGGGAACCGGCACGGCGTTTCTTTACTCCGCTTATGCCACCATCTGGCCCGCGGCTGGACGACAGGTCTATTTCGACGCGATCCTGCTGATTCTCGGATTTCTTCTCTTGGGCAAGAGCCTGGAAGGCCGTGCCAAACGCCGCGCCCTGGCCGCGCTCGACTCGCTCTCACGCCTGAAGCCGGCCACCGCGCGCCGCATTCGCGACGGCATCGAAACCGTCGTCCCGCTCGAAGAGATTGAGCCGGGCGAGAGTGTGCTGGTCTTGCCGGGAGAACGCTTCCCCGTGGACGCAACGATTCTCTCTGGCCGCACCACCGTGGACGAATCGATGCTCACCGGCGAGGCGACGCCGCTCGACCGCCAGCCAGGAGGGCGCGTCCTGGCCGGCTCGCTCAACTACGAAGGCGCGGTGGTTTGCCGGGCCGAGTCGCTGGGTGAGGCCACGGTGCTGGCGCAGATCACTCGCATGGTCTCGCAGGCGCAGGGCTCGCGCGCGCCCATGGAACGATTGGCCGACCGCGCCAGCGCGATCTTCGTGCCCGTCGTACTGGCGCTGGCCGCGCTCACCTTTATCGTCTGGCTCGCCGCCGCGCACTCGCTCGATATGGCCCTGGCCTCGACCGTCGCCGTACTGGTCATCGCCTGCCCGTGCGCCATGGGCCTGGCCGTTCCCGCCGCGCTCACCGTGGCCGTGGGGCGCGGCGCGCAGATGGGCGTCCTCTTCAAGGGCGGCGAGGCGCTGGAGCGGCTGGCTCGGCTCGCCCCGTTGGACGCAATCGTACTCGACAAGACCGGAACGCTCACTGTGGGAAGGCCAGTTCTGGAGGCCGTGCATCCACTCGGGGACTCGACTGAAGGAGATTTGTTACGCATTGCCGCCGCCGCCGAGGAGCGGTCGAACCATCCACTGGCCCACGCAATTATCGATGCAGCCCGTGCTCACGGACTCGTCTGGCAACCCGCCGATGACGTGCAGGTTCTCCCCGGCCGCGGCCTGACCGCCAAGGTCGAGGGCCACGAATGCCTGCTAGGCAATGAATCGCTCTTCAAGGAGTTCTCGATCCCGCTGCCGGAAGGGATTGCGCCGCCGGAGTCCGGCGTGACGCGCCTGTGGATGGCTCTGGACAGCGTGCCCGCAGGCTACTTCGACGCCCGCGACGCGCTGCGCCCGGATGCCGCCCAAGCCGTGGCCGCACTGCGGAGCGCCGGTCTCCGCGTGCTGATGCTGACCGGCGACTCGGCCGCGGCAGCGGCACCTATTGCGCAACAGGCTGGCATTGCCGAAGTTGAAGCCGGACTCGACCCGGTCGCCAAGCTGGCCCGCATTCGCGCCCTGCAACAGAGCAGCTTGCGCGTGGCCATGGTGGGCGACGGCATCAACGACGCAGCCGCCCTGGCCCAGGCTGACGCGGGCATCGCCATGGGAACCGGCGCCGATCTGGCTCAGGAGGCCGGCGATGTGCTGCTGCTGCGTGCGCGGCCTTCCGCCATTCCCGCCGCGCTCGGCCTAGCCCGCTCCACTCTCCGCGTGATGCGCCAGAACCTCGCCTGGGCCGCGGGCTACAACCTGCTCGGCATTCCCCTGGCCGCGGGCGCGCTCTATCCCAGCTTTCACATTTTGCTAAGCCCCTGGCTGGCCGCCGCCGCCATGGCGCTCAGTTCGGTCAGCGTACTGGCCAACAGCCTGCGGCTGCGAGGCTGGAAGCCGGCCAATGGATAATGGTGCAGTTTCCGAATAAACGAGGAGCCGACCCGGGCTTCTCAAATCATGTCGATCATAAACGCCTCCCGGTTCGGATTCCGGTGTCAAACCATCCTTGGCTCCCTGCTCATGTGTTAATAAGGTCTAACAATTGGGTTTTGCGGTGTCTAATGAATTAGGGCTTCCAAGAGAGATTTCGTATCGCAGGAGGTTTCTCCATGCACCGCTGCTTTGTAGTTGCGATCTTCTTCCTGCTTACCCTCCACGCTGGAGCGATTCCAGTGCCGCGCGGTCTGGACACCTGTCCCACGCTACAGGCCTGTCTGGGTCTGTTGGACAAGGTTGTGCCATTGCAAGATGACGGAGAAGGCAGCAACAGCGAGGTACTCGCACGGGACCTGCAGCGCTTTGGAGAACCGGCAAAGCAGGAGCTGTTAAGACGAGCGGTCGGAACTCATGCCGGCTGGCGCAATGTCGCCGGTGCGATCCTGGCAGACTGGGACACATAGACTGCTGAGGACGTTCCGGCACTCCGCGAAGCCTTACACAAGGAACCGGGCGGCTGGGTCGCACGGCCCCTTTGGCAAATTGGCACACCGGACGCGATCCGCATTCTTGCTGAGGATCTGTCCGCAGAAGATGAAATGGGGAACCAGACGGAGTTTGCCCTTATAAAGCTTGGTGCCAAGGCCGTTCCATTTCTGATGCCACTTCTTGAAGACGACAAGAAATCAATGCTGGCGGCCCAGGTTATCTCCGAAATGAATCCTCTCCCGCTTGCTTATCTTGACCCCTGGATAGCCAAAGCACTGGATACGCGGAAGCCTGCCAGAGAGCGTTTGGCAGCGCTGCGCGGTATTGCTGCCCTGGGCCCGGCCGCAGAGAGGCCAAGCGAAGCGCTTCACGTGTTGCTTTCAGACAGTGACCCGAAAGTTCGAGAGCAAGTGTCTGAGACGCTCAAGGCCGTGCGAGATCCAATTGTGGTTGAGCGATTGGCAAAGGCCTGCCAACCCCAGGCCCCCCAGTTTGATTCTGTTGCGTTGAATTCTGCCTTGTGTCTGCGCGAGATTGCTGAATTCGGTCCGGCGGGCCGTGCGGCAGGCGAATCGCTCACGCCGTTTCTGCTCTCGGCAAATGGAGCGGAGCGAGCCTACGGCATTCTAACTCTTGGCTTCATTGACTATGCTCCAGCAACACCTCAAATCGAACAGGCGCTGGATGCGGAGGACTGGCGAGTTGTTTATGCAGCAATTCGAGCTGTCGGGTGGCTTGGAGACACAAATGCGACGACTGAACTGGACAACCTGGCATCAAGTTTCTGGCTAGCAGAACTGAAGAAAGACGCGGCTCAGGTGGCAGTGGCACTGCGCTCTTCGCGGGGAAGGGTGGAACGAGGTTCCTGGGAAGTCTTGAATCAGGGAGAGAGGCAGGATCCCGCTTGGGTGATAACCGAGGGAGTTCGTGGTCAAAGATCTTCGTGTCCGAGCAATCGATGGCAGTGGCAGAACGAAACGTTCACGATTCACTCGGGCAAGGACGAGACAGCACACAGTTTGAGATTCCGGAATGGCAACCTCTGGGGCGAGTTGGTGGGAACCGACCACGGTGAGTGGGGCGGCACCCTCACCTGGATTCCTGCACGGGGTCAACCCGAAGTCTTGGATCGAGACAATGTCCGCGGAATGGACTATGACAACGATGGCGCAATTGTACTGTTCGGTTTGGCGCACATGGGCTTCAACTTCGGCTATGCACTCAAAGTGAGCCGGAATGCCGATGGAACTTGGACTCAGACTGAAGTTGCACGCTTGCCCGGGGAGCCAGAGTGGTGGACGAGGCTCAATTTGGATCGTGTAGCGGTACTGGCGGGGAACAAGGTGGTGGTCTTCTCTCCGAGAGAGGGAATTCTCGGGGTAGCATCTTGCGCGTCCAAATAATCCAATGAGTGGCATCGGCTATACGGAAACTGCCCCGCTATTCGCCAATGCACCGAACGCCCCAGCGCGATAAACTAGCTTTAATCGTGCGCATCCTAACCCGCTACATTCTCGGCGAAATCCTCTCCCACGCGCTCATCGGATGCGTGATCTTCACCTTCATCCTCTTCATGAAGGAACTGCCCCGCATTCTGGAGATGGTGGTTCACAACGCCTCCACTTTCATCAGCGTGGTCCAGGTGGTGCTCTACACTCTGCCCAACTTCTTCATGGTCACGATTCCCATGGCGGTGCTGGTGGGCGTGCTGTTGGGCTTGAGCCGCCTGGCCGCCGACAGTGAGATCATCGCCATGCGCGCCTCCGGCTTGGGCATCGGCTACTTTGTGCGCGTGGCCTCCGTGGTGGCCGTAGGCGGCACGCTGCTGGGGCTGGCCAACTCCCTTTATCTGGCTCCGCGCGCCAATCAGGGCATTCTGGAGATGGAGAAGGCCCTGGCCATGCAGGCCTCCTACGAGATCGAGCCGCGTGTCTTCGATGAGGATTTTCACAACGCCGTTCTCTATGTGCAGGATGTGCGCTCAGGAACCGGCGCGGCCAACTGGCGTCAGGTGTTCATGGCCGACACCACGGATCCCGCCAATCCGCAGATCATCACCGCCGCCTCGGCTATTGTGGCCAACGACTCCACCAATGATCCCAGCCCGCAGTTGCTCATGCGGCTGCGCGACGGATCTCGACAGGAGACGGTAGCCGGCCAGCCGCAGCAGTACAACATCTCCACTTTCAACTTCACCGATATGCCTTTGGCCGCCGGCCAGCAGAGCGAGGAACACCTCGGCCGCCTGGACACGGACATCTACGCCATGCCCATGAGCGAATTGCGGGAACGCAGCCGTTCGCCCGGCGGCAAGCGGTTCCTGATCGAGATTCACAAGCGCTTCTCCTACCCCGCGGCCTGCCTGGTGCTGATGCTGGTCGCAGTTCCCCTGGGCGTAACCTCGCGGCGCGGCGGCAAGAGCTTCGCCTGGATCTTCACCATTCTGCTGGTCTTCATCTATTACCTGCTCTCCTCGACCGGCATCGCCCTGGGCAAGCAGAACTGGATTTCAGCATTCTTTGCAGTCTGGTCGGCCAACCTGATCTTCGCCACTGGCGGTTTCTTCCTGCTCTGGCAGATGGCCTCGGGCGGCCGCGTTCTGAGTGCGATCGCCGCCTGGACCTCGCGCTTCCAGAGGCCCAAATCCGCCGTCCCGGCTAAACCCCTCGCCGCCCCGCTCGGCAGCCTCCTAAGCAGGTTTCAACCGCGCTCCCAGCGCGCCAAGGCCCGCAATGTCTTCCCGCGCATCCTCGATGAATACGTGGTCCGCGAGTTTCTCGGCATCTTCGTGCTGGTGCTGGCCGGCTTTGTCATGCTCATGCTGGTCTTCACCTTCTTCGAAGATATAAAGGATATCCTGCAACGCAACATTCCGCTCTCCACAGTAGGCGAGTATCTGATCAATCTCACCCCGGATATGCTCTACCAGATCACGCCCCTGGCCGTGCTGATCGCCGTGCTGGTCACCTTCGGCGTGCTCAACCGCAACTCGGAGATCATCGCCATGAAGGCCACGGGCATCAGCCTTTACCGGCTCGTCGTGCCCATTGTCTCCATCTCCGCCGTTCTGGCCGTCGCCCTCTTCCTCTTCGACCAGTTCTATCTGCCCCAGGCCAACCGCAGGCAGGAGGCTCTGCATAACATCATCAAAGGACGCCCGCCGCAAACCGTCCTGCACCCCGAGCAGAACTGGATCTTCGGCCAGCCCCATCACGGCGAGCCCGGCCGCATCTTCTATTACCAGTTCTTCGATCCCAAGCGCGACGAATTCGCCAATCTCTCCATCTTTGAATTCGACCCCTCCACCTTTGCGCTCTCGCGCCGCATCTTCGCCGCCCGCGCGGTCTGGGATGCCGGAACCGGCGCGTGGAGCTTCCTAAACGGCTGGCAGCGCGACATCTCAGGCGCTAACGTCACCGAGTATCGTCCTTTCCTGAAGACCTCCTTCGCGGAGATTCACGAAGACCCCGGCTACTTCAAGAAGGAAAGCCTGCAAGCCCAGGAGATGAACTTTGGCCAGTTGGACCGCTACATCAGCGACCTGCGCCAGAGCGGCTTTGACACCATGCGCCTGCGCGTCGAGCTGTGGCACAAGCTCGCCTATCCGCTCATGGCGGTTGTTATTGCGGTGCTGGCCATTCCATTTGCGCTCTCCATGGGCCGCCGAAGTTCGCTCACCGGCATCGCCGTGGCCATCGCCGTCACTCTCGCCTACATCGTCTTCAGCGACCTCTTCGAGGGGCTGGGCACCGTGAACTACCTGCCCGCCGCCATGGCCGCCTGGGCCTCCGATCTCCTCTTCGGGCTGGTCGGCGGCTATCTCCTGCTGAAAACGCCGACGTAACGGCAAGGTGCAGTTTCCGAAGCGGCGGCGATCCGCACATGATCTCCATCCAACTTGAAAGGAGTTTCCATCTAACTGCGGCTGGGCTATAATCATCTGCGATATGATCGCGATGGTTGGAAAGATTGATCGGACCGTCGGTGACACCCTAGGTGCCGCCATTTTCTACTTCTTGCTCTTTTGGCGTACCTTCAAAAGTAATCCCGGAAACAGAGTGGTGGAGTGCGGAGTCATCACGCTCACGGTATTTTTCGCAATGCTTATGTTTGTTAAACCCGGCGATATTCCGGATTGGCTGTTCTTGCTCTGGTTGATATTAGTCGTTCTGCTTTGTTTCTCAACCTTATTTTTTGTTGCGCAACGTGCTTATAACGCATTCCGACACCGTAAAGACACATGATCTGCGCCATCCTGGGCGGATGACCGGATAACCGGAAACTGTACCAGTATCTCGTAAGACCGTCATTTGGCGAACGACTCAAAATCTGATAATCGCTTCTATGACAACCAGGGCCATCACCGTCACCGGTGCCGCGCGCAACTTCGCTGATCGCGTCAATCGCGCCTCCTACCAGTGGCATGACCTTCGTGCTGCACACGAACGGCGTGCCTGTGGCCAGGATTGTGCCTGAAGAGCAAAAACCGCGCACTGCCCGGATCGCCATTCGCATATGCCACTCGGCTGCCGCATCCTACGGTTCGCCTTCGCCCGTTCCCGCCAGATCCGAACCGTGATTCACCGTAATGATGGCCGTGCCAAGCTGATCGGCAAACAACCCACAGTGCACACACAATCATTGCTCGGCGGGTAACTGGCCACCCAAGGCGAATTTGAGTTTCCCCACTTGATTGCATGGTTCGTGGCCCAATGATACAGTTCCGCACGCCCATCTACCCCGCCGGGATACCGGATTGGCGTGATGCCCACGACGCGCAGCGATGAAAACACTCGCTGATTCATTCAGTTCGCATCCGTAATCTCCGCATCCGAGCCGACGTGCTCCTGGTCAGCAGATTCACGTCTTGGTCTCGTCCGCGGCGACGCTGACCTTGACCTGGGCAAGCCCCGAATAACCGCGCAAAAAGAGCGCCGCACCGGCAAAAAAATCATAACGGCAACTCACAGGATGAAAGTTCTTCATTCGCGTTTCCCGGATTCTCTCTCCAGGCGAATCGCCCGCTTTCCCGACGCGGAATGGCGGACGGGAGCCTTCCCGTCCGCCATTCCGCAGCTTCAGCTTCTTACTTCACCGTCAAGCTGAATGTCGTCGTCTGGGTCACATTGTTCGCGCTGCTGCTGGCGCCGCCGCCGGCAGTCGGAGCCGTTGCGACGGCAGTAATTGTTACCGTCGATGAGCCGGACGGCGTCGTGAAAATGTCGCTGCCGGTCCCGCAAGCAGCCACTCCCGCCAGAGATGCGAGCAAAATGCAACCCGCCGCGCATTGCATCAACAGCCGCCGCCTAGCATTCCTGTTGCTTGCCAGACCGAAGAGGCTCAGGCCCAGCAACAGGCCGCTCCACCAGAAGATCCCGGTCGGCGTCACAATCGGGGCTTGATTGACCAGCACCGTGAGCTTGGTCTGAAGGGGAGGAACAACCGTCGGCGAACTGCCACTCTGTTGCGCCAACACAAGCACATCCGGAATGAACTGGCAGGTTGCATGCGCGGGCAATCCGCTGCACGAGAAATCCACCGTTCCCGAGAAGGCGGATTCCGATGTCGCGGTGATCGTCATGGAGCCGGGATTTGTGGCCGACGAATTAACGCTGGTCGCGGTCTGCGTCAAGACAAACGTGGGAATGGCAATGATCAATGGCACGGCCGCCGATGCAGATGAGGTATAATTCGCGTTTCCACCGTAGGTGGCCACAACATTGTAATTTCCCGCCGCCAGTGCAGTCGGCCCGGTCGTAGTCAGCACCGCCGTATACGTCGTGGTCGGGTTCGTGGTCGAGCCCGAGGTCTGGCCAACTAGATACGCAGTGCCCAGCGTCGTGCCTCCGCTGGAGAAAACCACCGGCCCGGAAAGCGCCCCGGAGATTGACGGAACCACCGTGGCGGTCATCACCACCGTATCGCAGGTATTGGTGGAGTTGGGCGGTTCGGCGGAGGTCGGATCCGCCGCGCAGGCCACAAGCGATAGCGTTGTTGCCGACGTGGCCGGCACAATCTCCACGATCAGCACGTCGGAGGTCTTCGACCCGTAGTTGGTGTCGCCCTGGTACTGAACCGTAACGGAATGGCTGCCTCCGCTCAGACCGGAAAGAACAATCGATGCCGCGCCGGTGGAGTCGAGCGTCTGCACCCCATAGTAGTTGTCATCGACGTAGAACTGTACATCTCCGGTTGGAGTGGCTCCGCTGCCGCTCTTGGGGGCAACGGTTGTCTGAACTGTGACCGAACTGCCGTAGGTGGCGTTCCCGCTGGGGGCTGTCTGCGCCAGCGTGATCGTGACCTGCGGCAGGCTCTCTCCGTATCCGGTCAGCAACAGCGAGGGAGAGGCGGTATTCTGAGCGCCGGTCGCTAAGTCGACTGTATAGCTCTCCGTCCCGACTTGCGTGGGCGTGAAAGTAGCCTCCAGCGTGCAACTGTAGCCGACTGCCAGCGTGTCGCCCGCAGTGCATCCATCGCTGGAGGCGGGCGATATCGAGAATTGCGATCCGGAAGGAAAGGCCGGATAGAGGGGCGAAGCCAGAGCCAACCCCACCTGGCCGGAACTGGAAAGGACTGCCGTATCCGAGGTGCTGGTGTTCACCTTTCCAAAGTTGACCGTCCCTGAGGTCCGGTTCAGAGCATATGCTGCCGCATTGGCGCTGTCGGTCGCATAGACGTTTCCAAAAGCATCCAGCGCAACCGCGTACGGGCTGAGGATGGATTTGGCGCTGCTGACGACGGTCTGGTCGCTTCCCGCCAGCACTCCGTTTTCATTCGGTACACGCCAGATCCGGCCAGAGCCGTCGTCGGCGATCAGCACGCTTCCCGAACCGTCTACCGCCAGGCTCGTCGGATTCTCCAGGTTGCTGCCCACATTGCTGATGACTCCATCGGCGGACTCGACCACGTTGCCTTTGTCTGCCACGTAGACCGTGTAGTTGGCGTCAACCGCCACTGCCGTCGGGGCGTTGAGATTCGGAATCGGCAAAACCGTCGTCAATCCGCTGGTTAACAATCCGCTGGGCTTGGCAAAGGCAAGCACATCGTTGCCGCCGGCCTCGGGAATGTACAGCGTGCCGCTCAGGTCCACCGCCAACTGGCCGGGCGACTGCAGATTGTTCAGAAGGGTGCTCTGCGATGCAGTGCTCAGAACGCCCCCGTTGCTCGGGACCACCACTACGCGATCATTGCCCGTATCGGAGATGTACAGGTTGCCTGCCGCGTCGGTCGCCACACCACCCGGCGCCTTCAGGCCGCTTCCTACCGAAGTACCTGCGCCGGAGCCTCCCGCGTATTCATAGACGGCATTCGCGCCGGCATCGGCAACAAAAACGTTGCCCGCTGCGTCCACGGCCACCGCGTCCGGTGTCTTCAACCCGCTGCCGATTGTAGTCAGCGTTCCAGGATCGACCGTGATCGCCTGACCGGTTCCAACGCCGGACAGGGTGATAGGAACCGCATCCCCGGCCGAGTCCGTAAGGGTCAGGATCGCGCTGCGCAGTCCCGGCTCAGCCGGCGTGAATTGAACGACAACCGTGCAGAAGGTGCCGGCCGCATTGGAAGTTGCCGGGGCACCAATCACGCAGGTGCCGGCATTCGTGCCGGTCACAATGGAAAACTCCGACGAGGGCACACCCGCAACAGTGACGGAACTGGATTGAAGCGTGATCGGAGTCGAGCGGTTGAAAGTCAGAGTCAGCGTCGCCGGTGCGCTGGTGGAACCGAGGGCGGTGGCGGGAAACGACGCATTTCCCACTGTGTACTTGTAGATGGTGTTGTAGTCAACCGTCTGGAAGATATTGCCATGCAGATCCACCGCAACGCCGATATCGCTGATATTCCATGGCCCGGCATAACCGGGATAGGAGCATTGCACCGTCGTATTGTTCGGTCCAGCGCAATAGGAGACGGTGTCCAGCGGGAAGACCATGAACATATCGGCGGGATTCAGCGCGCCGTTCTCCAGAGGTATCTCGTAGATGCCTCCATTGACGGTGCCCGCGGTCTTGCTTGTCTTCCCGTTGTCGGTCACGTAGAGGTTGCCGGCTTGATCGAATGCCACGCCCTGCGCGTCGATAAAGCCCGGAATGGCCTTCACGGTTTGCGCGCCTGGAGTGCCTGCCACAATTTCCCATACCGTGTTTGAATTATTCGCTACGAAGATATCGTCCGCGGCGTCCACGGCAATCGAATCGATGTAGTTCTGGTCCTTATTCGTAGGAGTCCCAGGGTCGCTGAATTGGTACACCTGAACCGGGGGCGCGCCGGAGTAGTTGCACTCCACGCTGCACTCAAAAATATTCGGCCCCCCGTTGCTATCGCTAAAGGTGGCCATGAAGCTGTTGCCCGCCGGGTCAAAGGCCAGCGCAGCAAGCTGATAGTAGCCTCCAACCAGCGAATTGGTGTCAGTCCCCGCAAGGTCCACAACTCCCGGAGCGTAATAATAGACCGGAAAGTCGTAGGAGCAGGCGGAGGTCGAGGTCAGCGTCACGACCCCGTTGTTCACCGTGCCCGTGCAAACCGGGGGAACGGGCGGCGCGCCGCCGCTATAGCTGGACCCGTTGACCGGATTGGTGAAGGACGTATATTTGCCGTTTATATACGGGATCATCGTTGTGACGCTTGAATACAGCTCGGAAACGATCAGGTTTCCATAGGGGTCCACCGCAACCGCACCGGTATGGCCGCTGCTATCCGAGAAGTAGAGATTCACGTAGGGAACCGACCCGGTGACCGGGTTGAAGGAATTCATCCCGCTGGCCGGAAACTCGGTGACGGCGTTCGAGTTATACCCGCCAATGAACAGATCGCCGAATTTGTTGACTGCCAGCGTTCCAAATCCAGCACCTTGCAACACCGGCGTGCCCGGCGGCGGAACCCACTGCGTAAGCGTGGTCTGCGTCGTCGCCACAAACGGCGGCGTATTCTGCGCCAAGCAGTTGTTCCCCGGCAGAAACATCCAGGCGAACAAAAGCATGACTAGCGCGCTTGCGGCGCATACCGGCCTATCCCGCAATACATCAGCACAATCCATCGGCATCGTTTTTCTCCTGATCTCCATGTCCGTCCGTCGCCCTTTCTCCCGCCCTTGCTCTTGAATCGATCTGCGGCAAGCCAGCCTACCGCAGATCACGCTCTTCGCCGCCTGCGTCAGAAGCTGTACTTCATGCTGATTTCCATCACCCGGCGGCCCACTTTATAGGGCGTAATGCCGAACTGCGAGTTATATTGGATCGCTTGCGTCGGGTCGTAGTTGGCTGGGTTGATAAAATCCAAAGTCTCCTGGTTGGGCGAGACATTGGAAAACGTCACCAGTGGATGATTCAGGAAGTTGAAGGCCGCGCCGCTGATCTGAAACGTCTGGCGATCGTTCAGATGAAAGTCCTTGCGCACCGTCAAATCCGATTGGAAGTAGCCCGGCCCGTGGATGTACGGATAAATCAACTTCCCATTGCCAGTCCCGATCTGCGGCAGGGCGAAGCAGTTGCCATTGATGTACTGATGCGCTTTCAGATTCGAGCGCGGGTCGCAGGTCAGCAGCGGCTGGAGCGATACATCCGGCGTGCCCAGGAATACGATACTTGAAACATTGGTTGGGTTGACGCCGCCATTGACAAAGTTTCCGGGAATCGAACCGGGGCCGAGCTGCCCTTCCAGGCCGAAGTTCGTTCCATAGCTGGTTGCCTGCAGGTTGGGACCGCTCTGGTAGCCCGTATAGCCGGAGATCTCCCAATTGTTCGCCGCCGCCCCCAGAACCCGGTTGCCGTGTATATGCGAACCCAGGGCCACGACGTACCAGACATTGAAGATATGCGAGCGATCATAGGCCAGCGGACCGTAGTCGTTCCATACATTGAAGGAATCGCCCGGATTCCCGTTGTTGTAACCGCCGCGAACGCCCATGGCCTTGCTCCAGGTGTAGTTTGCTCCGTAGGTGAGCCACCCCTTCGACCTGTTCCAGGTGACCTGCAAGCCGTTGTAGTTCGCGAAAAGCTTATGCGCCTCCAATTGCAGTTGTCCGTAGAGCGGGTACGGTCTCCAATCATTGATGGAAGGCACCGTCAATGTGGGATTTCCGCCCATGCCTTGCAGGGACGGGGGAGACCACGTGGTTCCAGCGTACGGATTCGGTCCCAGCTGCCAGTAAAACTGGTTGGTCGTTGAATTGAGTTTGATGGTAACGACCTCCTGAGCGGGATCGGGCTGAAAAAGGCCATTCGGCTTGATCGCATTCACGTTATCCACCGTGATCCCGCCATTGCTGCCATCGTTCAGAATCGAGTTGCTGTTATTGCCCACATACCCGATGGCCAGCGTCGTGCCAAACAACTGCTGAGTCAAGGTCAGGCTGTAGGTCGCCGTCAGCGGCTGCTTGTGGTCGGAGGGATCAAATCCGAATAGACCGGTCGTTCCCAGCGAACTCAACACCACGGACGGGTCGCTCGGATTCAACTTCAGGCTGCCCAGATAGCCCAGCGTCAGCCCATTGCTGTTGCCCACGTAACCGATGGTGGAATAAGGATTCGTCACCGATATGGTTCTCTGCCCGGTGGAAACCGCCAGCGCGTTGGCAACGTCGTTCCAGTTGTCGTGGAAGCGATACCATCCATAGCCGCCGCTTATTACGGTCTTCCCGTTTCCGCGGATATCCAGGGAAAAGCCGGCGCGCGGATCAAGGAAGAGCGGCGTCACCGTCTGCCCGGAATTCGGTGTGGACGAGTCTCCAGCTAGCGAGTGCCACCGGAAGCCCGGCAGCGGATGGGCCGCCGTGGGGGCCGAGTCTGTCGCCGCCCAGGCCTGATAGTCCGCCGGAATCCAGACCGGAATACCAACTTTATGCGCATCCTGCCACTCGCCCTCATGCTCCACGCGCAATCCCAATGTCAGAGTCAGGTTCGAGCGCACCTTCCAGGAGTCGGTGGCGTAAAACGCCGAACTCCACCAATAAAGGTCGATCTTGGGAAGAGTGTTCGCCTGGAGGTACTTAAAAAATTCGCCTTCCAGAAAATTGGCCAGGTTGTTGCCCGTCCCGCTTCCGCAGGTGTTGTTACAGGAGTTGTCATAGTTGTACAGTTGCGTGGTCCCGTCAGGAGCAACAGTCGGAAGCTGGAAACTCGGGTTGACGTAGTAGTTTTGGATGGCGCCGTTGGTGGGGATGCTCCCCGAGTTCGGATAGACGGAATTGTCCATCGCCTTTTCCACGTTCACGCCGAACTTGAAGGTGTGCTTGCCCCACACCTTGGTCAAGTCGTCGCCGATGCCGGGCGTCATTCTTTTGGTGGTGATTGCCCCGTAGCTGTAGTCGGGAAACAGGCCGATCGGCAGGCCGTTGTATCCGTAATCGTTCAACGTGGGGAATTGCTTGGTCCCGTTTTCATAGGCGCTCGTATTCAAGCCTGGTTCGCCCAGCGAGGCGGTTGTCAGTTCGGCCGCGTCGCCGGCGTTGAATAGCTGGTTGACATAGGCCAGCGAAGCGAAGGCCTCGTTGGTCAACGTGGATGAAAACACCCGCGTCCAATGCAGGGAGGCGCTCTGCGAATTCGTCGATTCTATCGAGCCCCCCGGCAAATTCACGCCGCCCGACGAACCGGAGGCGAAATAGTAGTTGCCCTGGGGAACGCCGGTGAATCCGCTCTCTATGGTGTACACCCCGTAGATCTTGCTTAGCTCGCTCTGGGCAAAGTCAATTCGCCCGTGCGCCGTCCACAAATCGTTATTCACCAGGTTGTTCTTGATGAAATTGTAGCCATTCTGGTTCGCCTGTCCGTCCGGATTCGTGCTGGTGACTCCAACATTCGGCGACGGCAACAGCTTCATGATGGTCAGAGCGGCTTTGTCAAGATACGGAGCCATGCAGCCGTTCGTGGGAGAGCTGTAGGCGTTGGTGCAGTTGATATGGACGCCGCCGGCGTCTTGTCCGGGTCCGGGAACCAGTCCCTCTGTGGGAACAGCGGTTACGGCGCTCCACAGGCCATAGCAGGGCCCCGTCAGACCGCATGGAGTCACCGAGCATGTGTCATCGTTGCACTCGGACGCTGCTCCGGGGGGAAGGTATTTCTGAATTTGCGCGGGACTGAGATCCCCTTTCAACATGCTCGGCGTCGGCACCACGGCGTGGTAGATCGCCTGGCCAGGGTTGTTGTACGAGTAGACATTCCGCTGCGCATAATCCTCCGCCTGCGCGAAGAAGACCAGTCTGCCGCTGTGGTTGAAATTCTTGCCCGGAAATCTGAGCGGACCGCCCAGGGTCGCGCCCGGATAGATGTACCGGTCGTCCGGCTTTTTCAGGTGCCCGCTCGGGTCCAATCCAGCCACCAAGGCATCGGTCGCATTCATTTGATAGGTCCGGCCATGCAGGTAGAGCGTTCCGTGGATTGTCGAACCGCCCGACTTGCCGACCGCGTTGATCACCACCGGACCGTTCGCCGTGTCCGCGCCGAAGTTCGACTGCTCCACCTTCACCTCGGCCGTCGTGTCGGTATTGACGGTCTGCGTGCTGCCGCTGTAACTGCCAGGGTCGTTCAGGTTGATGCCGTCCGAGCGCACGCTCACGCCGTTGACGGGCGACCCGCTCATCGCGTAGTTGCCGCTTCCGCCCGTTATCGTTACCTGGCCTGGATCGTAGGTGGTGTTGCTTGCCGAATTACTACTAAACGATCCGCTACCGGTGTTGATCGCCGAGCCGGGAAGTAGCTTCATCAATTCGGTGACGTCGCGGCCTTCCGTCGACAGGTGCGCCAATTGTGCGGCGGTGATCAGGTCGCTCCGCTCGCCCGTCTCCAGAACACTGGACACATCGGCGTTCACGGTCACCGTGATCGTCTCGACGCCGGGAACCATCTTGACGGAACTCAGCGTGCGCGCGTCGCCTGGATCAAGGTGAATCCCCTTCTGCACATTCACCTCAAAGCCCTGAGCCTTCACCGTCACCGTGTAATCGCCTGAATCGAGCGAGGAAAAACTGAAGATGCCCACGCCATTCGTCTTTACGGTGCGAAGGAATCCGTTCGACTGGTTCTTCGCCGTCACCGTTGCTGCAGGAATCACGGCTCCGGTTTGGTCCGAGACCACCCCGCTCAAGGACGCGGTGATCGTCTGCGCCAGGAGCGGTCTTTGCCCAATGCCTGCCAGAACCAAAATCAAAAGACCCAGGCTTACCCAGGTTGACGTACCTTTACTCGACCACGGCCTCAAAATCATCCCTTCCTCCATTCAACTCTTCTGCCATCCAGCGAGCGCTGGCGTTGCGGCGATCCTTCGATCCTTCAATTCCCGAGGTATCGTTACCGAAGCAACAACAAAAAACTTTTTTGAACAGACGTTTATAGCCCGGACTAGCGCGGGTTGTCAAGGACCGGAAGTTCGACATGGGATTGCCCCATGGCTGACAAAAGCGCTCAGGACCCCAGATGGATGAAGATTCCCTGCCCACGCTTCCATTGGCCTTGCCGGATCAAAGGGGCCGGCCAACCAACCTTCATGGAATGAAGAGCTTCCGCCGAATCTCTCGCGGCCGCCATTCCTCCCCAGCGACAGAGGCCTTTGAAAGGCCCGCCTCACTCCCAAGCCTCGAATCCCCGCGCAACGCGCCAACTGCAAACTTCTGCGCCTTCTCACTGAGAGCGGCCGTTCTGCCCGGCTCCGCCCGAAATCCCCGCTCCAATCCTCAGAAATTGAATCTCGCCGAAACCTCCATGACGCGCCTGCCGGTCTTGAATCCCGCATAGCCGAAGCATGGTGAATCGACTACGCTGCAACTGGCGCCGTTATTACTCCCGTGCTGGAGCTTAACCGAAGAAAAATCCGGCCCGCTCATCTCCAGGTTCGCCTCGTTTCCATAGCGCGAGTTGAACGAGGTGATGGGATGGTTGAGAAAATTGAAGGCGGAGACGCGAAA
Source organism: Occallatibacter sp. (assembly GCA_049522975.1). GTDB lineage: Bacteria > Acidobacteriota > Terriglobia > Terriglobales > Acidobacteriaceae > Telmatobacter. The sequence continues at coordinate 85,114 of JBEKNI010000012.1, forward strand.
CTCAAGGTTCTTCTTTTCGGCCAGCAAAAGCCGCTTCTGCAGCGTCAGGTCCGAGGCGAAATAATGGGGCCCGCGAATATAGCCCAGGTTTGCCGGCCCATTCTGCCCATAAGGCGCTACTCCAAAACAGTTGCCATTGACGAATTGATTCTTTTGGAGATGGGCTGTCGGATTGCAAGTCAGCGTTGGCATCACCAACATATCTGGAGTTCCCAGCAGCGTTATATTGTTGATGCTCAACGCCGTCGGGGCGGAGGGCGGCCCGACAAAACCGCCCAGACCTAGATTCGGACTGGACACCGCCTGCATATTGGGACCACTCTGCACGTTGGTGATGCCGCTGAGAAACCATCCGTTGATCACGCCGTTCAGGACACGGCCCCGGCGGAAGAGGGCGCCTTCGTCATACGAGTATTGCGCGTTGAATACATTCGTCCGGTCGAAGGCCAGCGGACCGTAATCCGCGCGCAGATTGGTTGCATCCGTGGTCCCGCCGTTGTTGTACGCGCCGCGCACTCCCAGGGCCTTGCTCCAGGTGTAGTTGAAGCCATAATTCAAGCGCCCCTTCTGCCGGTTCCAACTGCTCTGCAGGGCATTGTAATTGGCCCAGGTGATGTGCCGCGGAACCAGAATCCATTGGTAGAACGGGAAAGGCCGATAGTCATCCTCCTGAGCAGCCCCGTTGTTTGAATTGAAAACCTGGCCATAGTATGAACTTTGAGGGTTTGGATCCGGCTGGAAGAGGCCGCCCAACGGAATAGTGTTGACGTTCTGAATATCCACCGGGATCGTCGTGGAAGCCGTATCGGTCAGCAGATACTCGCTTTGGTTGCCCACATAGGCAACCTCGAATGCCGAACTCCAGGGCGCTCGCTGCGAGATCGTGAAGCTGTAGGTCATGGTCAGAGGCTGCTGGTCGTCCGACGGATCAAGCGCCGAAATCGAGTTTCCGTTGGCTTGGTAGACGCCGCTGGGGGCATTTTGCACGCCCGCCAAACTGATCCCGGATCCGCCGGCTTGGCGAGTGATCACTCCCTGGGAGGTTCCCGCAGCCGCCGCAAAGTCGTTCCAGGAGTCGTGGCTGCGGTACATTCCCCATCCGCCGCGCAACACCGTCTTGCCCGTGCCGAAGAGGTCGTAGGCCAAGCCGAAGCGCGGAGAGACGAATGCGATTCGCGTCTTGTCGCCGGACAATGGAACGCTGGGCAGAACCAGGGGATAAATATCGCTGCCTTTCCCCTTCCCATGCCTGCGCACACCTGGCATATTTGTGACGGGAGTGGTGGCCGTGGGAGCGTCTTCGGCATACCACTTCGGGCTGAATACCGCAATGCCCTGTCCGTGAGAATCCGTCCAGGCTCCCAGATGATCCAAGCGCACGCCCAGATCCACGGTCAGCCGCTTGCTCGCCTTCCAGGAATCCTGCGCAAACCCCGATAATGTCCAGTAGTAAATATTCGTCGAAGGATTGAAGTTCTGCTGGGTGAACGAATCGACATCTCCCAGCATGAAATCGGCCAGGTAATTGGCTCCGCACCCTGCAAAGTGGCATTGCGCCGTATAATGTGTGCCGGCCGCATCGGTAAAGCTCCCCGCTGGAACATAGTAATTCCAGATCTGGCCGTTGGTCTCCGGGCTGAGATCCGTTTGGTTTGCGGTATCGCGCTCGATGTACGCTCCAAACTTCAGGGAGTGGGACTTGAGCAGGAAATTGAAGTTGTCGCCCGCCGAGGGAATGAACTTCTTCGAGATATACCGGCCATTGCTGAAGTCCGGTGTAATGGCCAGAGGCAGGCCATCGGAGCCATAGTCGGCCAGTTGCGGAATATCGTCGGAACCGCAGTAGGGACACGCCGTGGTGCGGGTGTAGATGCCGTTGTAGGGATAGTTCCATGTGCTCTTGAGCAGCTTGCTCGGGTCTCCGGAGTAAAAGTACTGGCCGACGTAGGAGACCGATCCGGACACTTCATTGGTGGCCCGCGCGCTGAAGATATGCGAGTAATTGAGACTGGCTGTGTTCGATGTTGTCGAACTGGTGATCTTGCCCGGCGTATCGATGCCGCCCATATACGAATTGCCGCCCGAAGGAGAGTAGTAGATCTGCTCCGGAACGCCGGTCGTGCGCCCGTATTCGGTGTTATAAACCCCATAGACCTTGTTATTGTCATTGGCGGCTATATCCACGCGCGCGCGAACCTGGAACAAACCAGGATTATTCAGATTCAGAGTGCGCCAGTTGTAGCCGTTCACCGTGGGACCGGTCGGCAACGGCATTTCGGCTTTCAGCAAAGCCGCGGCGCCTGGATCGAAACTCCCGGCGCCGTTAAGGAATTGACCGCCCGTGCTGCCAACGGTGCTGATTGTTCCGTCGGATGTGAACGGCTCTGCGCAGACATGATAGTACTGGGTGAGCGAATCCGGGGTCGTGTCGCTGGCCGTGCAGTGGGCTGTGATCGTCGCTTCATCCTTGCCCAGATAATTCGCCAATTCGGCCTGCGAGAAGTTGCCCTGCCGCATGCCCGGCTCGCCGCTGGCAAACTTCACATTCGTGCTCTGGTCCGTGGGCACCAGCGCGGCGATCAACGAGTTCAGCGGCGAACCGTAGGAATACACGTTGCGCTGCACATAGTCTTCGCCGCCTACGTTGAAGACCACTTTCTTGTTGCTGTTGAACTTGCTCCCGGGGATCTTCACCGGGCCGCCGACATTGAATCCGGGGTAGATGTATCTGTCCGGAATCTGCGGCAGTTGCTCGTATTTCATGAACCAGTCTTCGGAGTTCAACTGCGAGGTGCGGGCGAACCCGTACACCGTCCCGTGGTACTCCGAGCTGCCCGACTTGCCGACCACCGTAATCACCGTCGGCCCCTTGGCCGAGTCCGCGCCAAAGTTCGATGTCTCGATCTTTACCTCGGCGACCATGTCCATGTTTACAGTTTGCGTCTGATCGCTTTCATTGCCCGGATCGGTTACGTTCGCGCCATCGGAAATCACGCTTGCCCCATTGCCTGGAGCGCCATTGCCAACATAGTTCGACAGGCCGTTTCCGCCTGTGCCCACCACCGATGGATCGGAGCCAATCCCGTTGTTCAGCCCGTTCTGCAGAATCGCGAAGCCTGGCTGCGTCTTCAGCAACTCGCTCACATCCCGGCCTACCGTCGAAAGCCTCTTCATGTCCGCCGCGGTGATCAGCGTGCTGCGCTCGCTGGTATCGATGACCTCGTTTTCCGCCGTCACCGTCACCGATGCGCTCACGCTGCCCACCCTAAGGCTGATGATCGGCAGGGTGCGCGTATCGTTCGGATGGAGTTCGATGCCGCTCTCCGTGTAAACGCCGAAACCGACGCGTTCCACCCTCAGCGTATAGACCCCCGTGGGAACCGCGCTGAACTGGTATACGCCCTCGCTGTTGGTTTTCGTTTTACGAGTGTCCTTGGTTGCCTCGTTGACCAGCGTGACGATAGCCTCGGGCACCCGCGCGCCAAATGTATCGGCGACAATTCCGCCCAGCGACGCATTTACGGTTTGGCCTGCCGCCGGCCGAAGAAGCATGGTTGCGCCGAGCAATAGAATCACCACCTGGAGAAGAAGCGAACGCATTGAGAGTCTCATCATGATCGGCACCGGCCTTCCCTGAGTTTGCTTTTGCTGCTCTATCTCTGGCTCGCATACTGGATTCGGCACTGTAGCGAGCTTCCTTGTTCGTGCGCTGGGTGCAACTCCGCTGGCTGTCATCATTGCACCGTCAGCGCGATCTGAGCCGTCTGCGTGACCGTGACGGACGTGGTCGCGCTGCTCGCGTAACTTCCATTGACAACCAGCGAGACGGTCTTTTGTCCCTTTGGCGTAACCCCGATCAGAGTATTGCCGCAGCCAGTCGCCGTCATTGCGCCAACGCCGCCGCACAGCAGCAGGATCAAAAGCATCCATCCGCGATATTTCTTCCGCAGCCTGCGCCGCGCGAGTCCCAGGGGGGTAAGCAGCAGCAATGCCAGGAAAACAGGCAAGCTATTGCCTTTCCCCGGCATTCGCAACTCTCCAACTGGCGGCTGGGGGTGGTTTGGCACCTGATCCGAGAGAATTTCTACGGTTATCAACTGCGGATAGCCGCTGAACAGTTCTTGTCCCTCGCCTACCGGGTTGTTCCCATTCAAGCCTTCACTGCCCGCGGCAAAGGTGAAAGCGCAGGCGGAGTTGGCTGGCAATCCCGAGCACGTCGCTACGATGCCGCCTTGAAAGCCGGCCACCGAAGTCACGGTAAACGTCAGGCTGCCCGGCGTTCCCGCCGTCACGGTCAGGTTGGCCGTGGAAGGCGTGATGGTGAATGTCTCCGGACTGACGATCAGCGTCGTGGCGCCAGACTGAGAAGCGGCGTAGTTCAGATCCCCGCCGTAGGATGCGACGATGTTCAAAGTGCCCGCGGGCAGCGTGGTAGTGGTTAGCGCGGCGACATAGTTAAGTTGAGGAGGACTCCCCACCGAAACCGGAAGCACCGGCGCGCTGCCAAGCACCGTGGTACCACTTAGAAACGTAACGGTGCCGGTAGGGCCGGGCGTGAGAAAGGGAGATACTATGGCCGTCAGCGTGACGCTGCTTCCCGTCGCCGCGCTGAGCGGATTGGTTGCCACGCCGGTGATGGCCAGCGCGCTCGCGGTTGGCACTTGCGCCACCGTCAGCGTGGCCGCGGAGAGCGTGCTGCACGATTCATAGTCGCTGTTGCCGCTGTAGGAGGCCGTAATTGCGTGGCTTCCTCCCGACAATCCGGTCAGCATAAACGTGGCGATTCCCGTCGCGGAGACGGAGGACGATCCTTGCACCTGCCCATCGACGCTGAAGGTCACCGTCCCGGTCGGCGCTCCGAGCGAGAACCCGCCTGTTGCAGTCAGCGTAGCTGTCACCGTCACCGTCTGGCCGAAGACCGAGCTTCCGCTCGCGGGCGAAGTCACGGCAACCGAAAGCTGTGTGGGCAACAGGTTGGCTCCCTTGCCCGCCAGCACAAGCGTTGAAGTAGTGACAGCTGAACTGGAGAAGGTCAGCGTCTCCTGATTGGTTCCCGGCTTGGTTGGCGAGAAGACGGCGCTCACAGTGCAATCAAAACCCGGCCCCAGGGTTCCCGAGGATTCGCAGCCGCCCGATGACGGGCTGCTGACAGTAAAGCTGCTCGTATCTCCGGCCGAGGTATAAAGCGATGCCCCAAAGGTCAGCGTCTGATTTCCCGTATTCCCGATCGTCGCCGTCTCCGAACCGCTCGATTCTCCAAGATTAAAGAACCCGAACTGGAGGTATCCCTCCGTGCGCACGATCTGCTCAACCAGTTGGCCGGCGGCATCGGAGACATAGAGATCGCCATTGGAATCGATGGCCACTGCGTATGGGTTTGCAATCCCCGCGCCAACATTGATCGCGCCGGTGGAATCCAGCGTTCCGCTCTCGTTCGGGACGCGGATGACCCGCCCGTTTCCCGTATCCGCGATGTAGAGGCTGCCCGACGCGTCGATGGCAATTCCGCTGGCCGCGTTCAGGGTGGTGATGATCTGTTGCTGTGTTCCGCTCCAGGCCTGAACTTCATATGCGGTGTCCTGGTCGACGATGAAGGCATCGCCGGCCATATCGGTGGTCACGGCCAGAGGCGCGGTAAAGTTGGAGCCGACGGTTGCGGCTAACGCCGAATCCGGCATGCCTCCCGTGTTGGGCAGCCGCCAGACCTTCTTGTTGCCGCTATCCGCGATATACAGATTCCCGCCCGCATCGACGCTCAATCCTGCCGGCCCTGAGGTTCCCGAATACAGCACAACCTGGCTGGCATTCGAAATGGTGCTGTTCACCACCGGCACTTCCACCACTCTGCCGTTGCCCGCGTCGGCGATGTAGACGTTGCCCGCCCCATCGACGGCCACGCTGGAGGGTCCTTTCAAACCGCTACCTATAGTAGCCAGCAGCGTTCCGGCTAGCGAGTATTCGTAAACCGCGGAGGCTGCGCTGTCGGCAACGTATACATTCAGCGCGTTGTCGATGGCGATGCCCTCCGGAGATTGCCATTTGCCAACGATTGGCGTAACCGTGCCCGGATCGACGCTCTGCGCCGCACCCAGCCCGGCTCCGTAAAGATATCCGGTCGCAATCGGGGCTCCCGTCGAATCAGCAAGAACCACCGCTCCCGATTGTGTCCCGGCGGCGCTGGGAGTATATGTCACGGTCACGCTGCAACTCGATCCCTGGACCTGCGCGGTGCCCACGGCGCATGCTCCGGTTCCCCCGGCGGCAAGCGCAAAGGAACCGCCGGCGGGCAAGGCGGAGATGCTCGCGGGAGTGGCAGTGGCCGCGGCGTTGAAGGTGAAATTGAGAGTGAGCGCGGCGCTAGGTTTGCCCACCGCCAGCGAACCGAGGTTGGCGCTCCAGAGGTTCATCTCGTCAATCGTTGTGGCGCCGTCCGTCGTGCCCCCCGGGGGGGGAATGTTGGGGTTGTAACTGCTGTAGTAGATGTTGCCCAGCTGATCCACCGACACTCCATTGCCGGAGTAGAGATAGCCGAGGGTATACTGCTGCGCCGTATCCAGCGCGCCGTTCACATTCGGAATCTCGACCAGCCGGTCATAGCCCGTTGTCACGCCCCCGGTGGTCACGCTTTGGTCGGTGATGATGAGATTCCCAAAAGCATCCACGCCCACGCCGGCAGGCGCAGTCACGCTGACATTCAGTATGGAACTGGCTGGCGGCTTCGTGCCAGCCGCAACGCTAGAGCCGGCCGCGAAATAGTAGACGTTGACGCCGTTGGCATAATACACATTGCCTGTTGAATCGACCGCCATCTGGCCCTGGTACGCCCCGATCGTGCCGAATGGCAATTGGTCCGCGATCAGCACGACATCGTCTGGCTGATTGGTCTCGATCGAGTTAGCCGGAATCATGAAAATCCGATGGTACCGGGAACCCGTATCGACATTGTCTTCGCCGTCCATAACATACAGATTGCCGCTGGCGTCTAAGCCAACCTCGTCCGGCTGCATATAGTAGCCGGTAGCATTGCCGCCACTGCTACTGAGTGCAAGGCAATCGCCTGTGAGCGCGGCCGGATACGTCGGGCAGGAAGAAAGGCTGGATTCTATCTGATTCGCTTGATAGCTCCCGCTGATGTAGGGAATCACGATGATCTCGCCAGGATAATAGTCTTTGGCCACATAAAGATTGTTGGAAGTGTCGACCGCCATGCCTTTCAAGCTGTCCGCGGCGTAGTTGGCGGTGGTTGTATACGTAAGCAAGAGGATCGGAGTCGGATTGCCGGGCACGAGTTCGTAGACGTATCCCTCGTAGATTCCATTGGCGGGCTTCACATTCTGGTTCACACTATCCACGTAGAACAGATCGCCCAGGCTGTTCACCGCCATATGGTGGGTGTTGGTCAAAAGCGCGGGAACCAGCGTCTGGCTCGAGCTGACCACCACTGCCGGCGCCTGCGCGCTTGCAGCCGCGGCCCAGCAAAACAACAGAAAAACCGTCAGCGATAAAGCCATTCCCCGCTTCCCGCCGCCCGGAAGCCCCATTCTGTCTGCACGAACGCCACAACCGCTATGCGCTCTTCCACCGCGTGTCCAGAAAACCTTGAATTCTCCCACGTCCTGCCTCCAAAAAATCGCCCTGTCTCTTCCCCTGCCATCGCATCTTCCGCGCCCCATCCATTTTAGATTCTGAGCGCAACATCTGCCAGCGACCGTACTTGTAAGCGTTTTCCTAGCAACAGAAATGATAGGACGGCTGAAATGTCGTTGTCAATCCAAAACCATCCGGAAAGCACACTTGCGGCCGGGGTTCCCCGAAATCCTCCGGCCTTCCTGCTTGGTCTTCGTTGATCTGAAGACCGTTCAGCCTGCCAGGCCTGAAATAAACAGATTGCGGGAGATCTTTGCGGCCATGCCTCCCGTGGCCGTCCAAGCCCTCGCCGCAATCCGTTGAAGAAAATCTCCTTGCTGGGGACCTTTTCTTTGCCACCAATACAAGGGGGCCTCTCCATCTGTGGAGAGGCCCCCTTGGTTTCGTGAGGGTTTGTGAGTCCTATTTGTGCACAGTCAGTGTGAAGTCGGCTGACTTTACCAGCGAAGGCGTGGTGGACGTGGCGGTTACCTTCACCGTCGTTGTACTGAAGGTCGGCGACCACTGCGCGCCGCAGCCGGTGAACAGACCCAGGCCGATCGCGCTGATTGCCAGCACAAGCAGCATCTGCAAGCGGCGGCGCTTCTTGAAGCCCAGGAAGCAGCACAGAGCTGCCGCCAGCGTCGCCCCTGGAACCAGCGGGTTGGAGTTGGAGCGGGCCACAATCGAGTTTGCCGTCGTAGCGATCGTGACCGACGCTGAAATGGGCTGTGACCCAGTAGGCGTGATGGTTACCGCGGGGCACGTTGCGCCGTCAGGCAATCCCGAGCAGGTAAAGGTGATACTCGACGGGAAAGTGGGATCTGGCGCGATCGTTGCCGTCACCGTGCCGCTTTGTCCGGCTGTGATATCGAGCGATGTCGGAGTGATCCTAAACGTGAAGTTCGGTGGGATTGAGCTGATGACGTAGGTGGCCGTTGCGACCGTGCTTGCAGTGTAACCCGCCTCCACGGCAATGGCCTTGACGTTATAGGTTCCGGGGTTGGCTAACGCAATGGCGCCCGTGTACTTGCTTGAGCCGGTTGTCGGCGTCGAGCCGTCTTTGGTGTAGTAGATCGTCGCTCCCGCCGTGGTCGTGCTGAGAGCTACAGTGGTTGCCGTCCCATAATACGTGCCGCCCGGGATGCTGAACGTGGGTGTGGCAACCGTGCCGAGAGAAGTGACCGTGATGGTCACCTGTGCCTCGGGTGCCGCCGTGTAGTCCGCATTGCCTGCCTGGTTCGCATCGATCACGATCATGCCAAGCCCTGTGATCGTCAGCGTTCCGTCGCTAAGAGAGCCAGCACCGGCGGTCGAGCTCTTGTCAATGCTGAAGACAACAGCGCTTCCCGATGAGCCGCCTGCCGCGGACAGAGTGATCGGCGCCGTCCCGAAGGGAACGGATTCCGACGACTCGGGATTGGTGAAGGTGATGGCTTGCGTCGCCTTGGTGACCGTGATAGCCAGCGCCACCTCGGGCGCTGCCTCGTAGTTGCCATTGCCGGGCTGGTTCGCGAAGATCGTGATCCTGCCGGAACCCGTAATGGTCAGCGTGCTGCCGCTCAGGGAGCCGGCACCGGCGGTGGTCGCGTTGGGATCGATGGTGAAGACAACCGCATTCCCGGAATTGCCGCCTGTCGCGGTCAGATCGATCGGCGCAACGCCGTAGACAACCGTCTCCGGCGCGGTGGGATTTGTGAAGGTGATAGCCTGTGTCGCCTTGGAAACGATGATCTGTGTCTTTACCTGAGGCGCTGCAGCATAGGTGGCGCTGCCCGCCTGGTTGGCGTCGATGATGATCACGCCCGTGCCCGTGACGGTCAGGAGGTTTCCGCTGATCGAGCCCGCGCCCGCCGTGGACTTGGCGTCAACCGTGAAGACCACGGGATTGCCCGAGGCTCCGCCTGTTGCAGCTAGCGTGATCGGCGCTACGCCAAACACTACCGTCTCAGGCGCAGCCGGCGAGGTGAAGGTGATGCTCTGCGCAATCAACGAAATGGAGACGCCATTAAGGGATGCTGACCCGCTGTTCCCATCCGAGTCCTTAATTGCCAGCGTTTCGCTGAGGTTGCCTGCGACGGTTGGCGCGAAGATAACAGTCGCCGGGAACGAAGAGCCGCCCGAGAGCGTCGATGCGCAAGTGGTCGTCGCGGGTGCGACGGGAGGATTCAGCGCGGCCGAGAAGTCCGCCGGATTGGTAAAGCTCACGGTTTCGGGTGTCGCGCAACCGCCGTCATTCAAGATGACGCTGGCGGAGGCGGGCGGTGTTTGCATCGCGGTCGATGACGTCTGCCCCACCATGGTGTTGGGGAACGTCAAGTAGTTGTCGGATGCCCAGAACAGGGTGTCGGCGCCCCCTGAGTTGATGGCCGTGCCATAGCTCGCTCCCCAGAAATTACCAAAGGAGTCCTCAGCCAGCAGCTTCGATCCCTGCGTCGCAACCGTGTACATGCTGGCGGGATTGACGACTCCCTTGTTGTTCACCATGCCGAAAATGCCATCGTACTGGGCCGTAAAATACACGGTGTCATTGGTTGGATCGATTACCACGCCGTCGATTTCGTCATCGTAGTTGCCCGGAGTGCCTGGTGTCAGGGTGTACAGAACCGTCGGCGTAGCGGCATAGCCTGTCGTCACGCCGCCGAAGCCCGCACCTGCGCTGACCGGAAGCTCGTTGAGATTGGAGTACTCGCTCTCGTTCGAGCCCTTGGAGTTGAGCGCCGAATCTGTAAAGAACAGGTTGCCCGACGAATCGACCGCCATTGAGCCCACATTGAGCTGCGTCGTCGTAACCGATTGCGGCTCCTGGTAGATCATCGTTGCGGCCGGCGTGCCGGTGGTGAGACACGCCACAGTGCACTCGTAGATTGCGTCCGGCGCCGTATTCGAGTTGGTCAACGCGAAGAAGAAATCGCCCGCCGCGTCGAACGCCAGCGAAACGGGTCCGAAATAATAACCGTTCGTGGAGTTTGTCAGGTTAGGCAGGTAGCACGCCGCCGTATCGGTTCCGGTGCACGCTACGGTTGGATTGTTGTTGAACGTCGCATAAGCGCCGGCGACGTAAGGGATCTTGACGATCGTGGCGCTATACAAAGCGCCAATGTAGAGGTTGTTCTGGGCGTCGATGGTCACCGGCCCGGCGTTGCCGACGGACCCCAGCGTTGTGATGGTGCCGGTCGGGCTGATCATCAGAATCGAACCGCCGTATTCTGTGGACAGCAGAATGTTGCCGTCCGAATTGACGGCCATGCTGGTGCCCGCGGCATCCGCGCTGGAGAGTGCGCCGCCGTTCGGGAAGGCGACCACCCACTGCGTCAAGCCCAGAAGCACATCATCGGCTAACGGAATGACCGGAGCTGTCTTGACCGTGATGGTCTGCTGAACCTGCGGCGCAGCCGTGTAGTCGGCATTGCCCACCTGGTTCGCGTCGATCACGATGGTTCCGAGACTTGTAATCGTGAGAACGTCTCCGGAAATACTTCCGGCGCCAGCTGTGGAACTGGCGTCAACGGTAAAGGTGACCGGAAGTCCGGAACTCGCCGTAGCCGACAGAGTGATCGGAGCCGCGCCCAAGTAGACGGGCGAAGCGGGCGCCGGGAAGGTGATGGTCTGCGGCGCCTGAGTAACCGTGATCGTCAACTGAACCTGGGCTGCTGCCGCAAAGCTGGAGTTGCCCGCTTGATTGGCGTCGATGATAATCGTGCCCGCGCCTGCTATGGTCAGCACACCACCGCTGATAGAGCCGGCGCCTGCGGTGGAGCTGGCGTCAACCGTAAAGGTAACGGGGTTGCCCGAAGCGCCGCCTGTCGCGGCCAGCGTGATCGGAGCCGTTCCGTAGACAACGGATTCCGACGCCGCCGGATTTGTAAAGGTGATGACCTGCGGAGGCAATGCCTTGGCGGCGCCGGTGAGCGTCGCTGTTCCGCTGTTTCCGTTCGAATCCGAGATGCCCAGCACTTCGCTGAGGTTTCCTCCGGACAAGGGCGCGAAGGTGACAGCTACCGGGAACTGAGAGCCGCCCGAGAGCGTCGATGCGCAAGTGGTCGTTGCAGGTGAGACAGGCGGAATCAGCTTGGCCGAGAAGTCCGCCGGATTGGTAAAGTTCACGGTCTCGGGGGTCGTGCAGCCGCCGTCATTCAAAATGACGCTGACCGGGTTCATGGTTGCCGAGTTGGTCGTCGAACTCCCGACCGCGGTCTCGGGGAAGGCCACAGTGCCGACCGTTGTCTCGAATAGCGTGTCGCCGGAGCTGCCCGTGACCGAGCTATAACTGGCTCCCCAGAAATTGCCGTTCGGGTCCTCAGCCAGCAGCTTCGATCCCTGCGTCCCCACCGTGTACAAGCTGGCCGGATTGACGACTCCCGCATTGTTCACCAGGGCAAAGATGCCGTCGTATTGGGCCGCAAAGTACACCGTGCCGGTCTTCGGATCGACGGCTACGCCGTCTATCTCATCGTCGTAGCTGCTGGGCGTGGCGATGGTCATGGTGTAGAGAACTGTCGGCGCCGCGGCAAAGCCTGTCGTCACGCCGCCAAAGCCCGCGCCTGAGCTGACCGGCAACTCGTTGACATTGGAAGATGCGCTTCCGTTGGAGAGCTTGCCGTCAAGCGCGGAATCCGTAAAGAAGAGATTGCCCCACGGATCGATCGCAAGCGCGCCCACATTGAGCTGCGTGACGGTAACCGATTGCGGCTCTTGGTAGATCATCGTCGCCGCCGGTGTGCCGGTGGCAATGCACGCCGCTGTGCACTCGTAGATCGCGTCCGGGGCCGTATTCGAGTTGGTCAGCGCGAAGAAGAAATCGCCCGCCGGATCGAAGGCCATCGAAACGACCCCGAAGTACCAGCCGTTCGTCGAGTTTGTCAGGTTAGAACCGAAATTGCACTCCGCCGTGTCGGTCCCGGTGCAGTTTGCCGGGGTCGTGGTCGGATCGGGTGCAGCCACGTACGCTCCGCCAACATACGGAATCTTGATGATGTTGTTGGTATACAAGCCGCCGATGTACAGGTTGTTCTGGCTGTCGATGGTCACCGGCCCGATGTTATAGCTGGGCCAATTCGCGACCACCGTCACCGCGGCTGTTTGCGGATTGACGAGCAGAACCTGGTTACCGTATTCCGTAGCCACCAGAACGTTGCCATCCGAGTTGACCGCCATGCTGGTACCGGCGGCATCCGCGCTGGACAAAGCCCCTCCATTGGGGAAAGCCAGCAGCCAGTTCGTCTGGCTCAGGAAGATGTCCGCCGGTCCAGAGCCGGAAACTGCCGCTGATCCGGTGTTATTGTTTGAATCCGTCACGGTCAACTGCGTGCTTTGTCCCCCCGGCCCGCTTGGTGTAAAGGTCAAGGTCAAAGGCAGATACGCGTCGCCAAACAGCATGGATGTGCAGCTGGTCGCAGATGCGGGAACAGCCGCGCCGTACTCGCTCGAAGTCGAGCCAAGAGTAATGCTCGAAGTGCTGCAACCGCCGTCATTGAAGACCACGTCAATGTTGGTCAACGTAGCCGAATTCCCGATCTGCGTGAAGCCGGGAACCGACACGCCGCCAACCGAGATGCTGCCAACGGTGTCGGCGCCGCCCGTGTTGATGACCGTCTGATAGGACACGATATACAGATTGCCCTTGCCGTCGAGGGTCAGCATCTTGGCGCCCTGAGGGGATACCCCGTAGACATTCGTAGGTTGGCCACCAGAGAGGGGAATCGTCCCGCCGGTGTTCGGAACAGCAAAGATGCCTTCGTATGTGCCGGCGAAGTACACCGTGCCGCTCGTCTGGTCGACAGCCACTGCGTCAATCTCGTCATTTCCCGGTGTGGCTGGAGTATATGTGTATAGAACCGTAGGCGCAGCGGCATACCCCGTCGTCACGCCGCCGTAGCCCGCTCCGGTGCTGAGAGGCAATTCATTGAGGTTGGAGGAATGACTGTTTCCATTGGAGTCGAGGGCCGAATCGGTGAAGAAGAGATTTCCCCAGGGATCGATAGCCAAGGTCCCGACCGACAACTCAGTAACGGTTGGCGAGGCGGTGGAGGCCGGCTCCCGATAAAGCTCAACCGCCTGGTTGGCGGGACTGGAAGTGGCGCTGAGACAGGCCACATTGCACTCGAAGATCGATTGATGGGCGCTGTTATTGCCCCAACCTACGGACCAGAAGAGATCGCCTTGCGCGTCGAACAGGAGCGCTGAAATGCCATAATAATAGCTATCGAAGCCCCCGTAGTTGTTGGTGTTCCCGATGTTTTGGACAAGGCACTCCGCCGTATCGGCCGATGCGTTGCTGCCAAACCCGGTGCAGTAGGGGGTGGAGTTAGTGGGAGCGCTGAACGCCGCGTAGGTCCCGTTCCCGAGGTAGGGAACCTTTACCATCCAGCCGGCGCTGTAGATGTTGGCTACATAGACGTTGTTGTAACTGTCAACCGCAACCGCCGAGGTATTGCCCCACGCCCCCAGGATCGTCACGGCGCCGGTCTTGCCATTGAACATATCAAGCCCGTTGTGATCGCCCAGGAAAATATCGCCGTTCTGGTTCACGGCAAAGGTCTGGCCTGCGGGGCCGCCGCCTTCGAGGGTCCCGCCGCCGGCCGGAATGGTGTTCAGCCAGTTGACCTGGCTCAGAACGATCGGTGGCGCTGTTTGCGCGGTCGCAACCGCCGCGCAAAGACAAATGGTCAGGACGACAAGCATGGCAATCCAAGCTTTCGTGGCGTATGACCTTGATGGATTCATCAGACTCTTCAAAATGGCTCGCATCACTACTCCTCCGTTGAATTCGCTCCCCAAGGGGGAACTGTTTCTGCTTGGTTTCATCCGCGCTGTCTTCCGACACCAAGGCGCGCGTCCGCCTGACCCGCTCTTGAACGTTCTTCGTGTAGCCAACGTCTTTTGATTGTGCTGAGCGTTTCCGTTGTCCTTTTGATCTCCCGCACTGTGTTGCCTAATCCCTACGTCCTGGCCCGGAGGGAAAGCACATTCGGCCTTCGCCTTCCGGAGCATAATCCTTGTCGCTACCCGTGGGCATTCACCCGTTGAAAAATAGTGAAGGGCATTTCCCCATCACATCCGCTAGCCCGCGCATCGGTTCGGCATCGAAACCCAGGGAAAAAGAACCCTGGAAAGCCTGCCTGCGCCTCTCGCAAACTTCCTCATCGGGGCCGCGGCGAACCCGTTTTCGCCACGTCCTCAGGGCAAGTTCTGAATCGGAGTATACGGTACTCGACACGATTCGGAGTTGTCAAGAACTACCTGAAACGCCTCAAATCCCTCTGATAACGATACCCTACCCGGGGGTTGCCTCCACAATCGACAATAAGCCGCCCCAGCCGCACCCACCCCCTGCTCCAGGAAAATCCTCGAAGCCCCTCGGGAGACCGATTGAAATTGAAGACGCTCTCCCGCTGTTCTGCTCGAACCCCTGAATCGTAGTTCAAAAGAACCCGTTTGGCAAGATAATTCCGAGCGAAAGATCGTCCTTAAGGCCGTTCCACAAAAGCTATACCCGGAACCGCCCGCCTCCCTTCGCAGCCTCCCTTGCGCAGCCGCCCGCGCCGGTTTTGCAGATAATTTCCCTTCCCGCGCGGAGAATAAAAACAGTCGCAAACGCGAGGCCCAAATGACCACCTTCCAATCCCCAACCCGCGCAATCTCAGTCCCTGTTCTCCATTCCCTGATCCATAGTCCTTGTTCTCCGTTTCTTCTCCCCAAAATTTGCGTGGAAATCGAAAAAACGCTGTGGAAATCTTTTTTCAGCCCATTCATTGCTAGTAACCAACACGGTATCAATAGCTTGCATTTTGGTAATGTTAACGAATCAGTAACAGCAAACCCCGTTTTTTAACCGTTTTTTGGTCCCAAAAGAGCCATTTTTGCCAAAAATGCCCTCTTTTTTCGCGGTTTTTGAACGCTCGCATTTACCGCAATCCGGGATTTATGGAGTGGGAATTCCACAAACCATAGGTCGCGCAACTCCCTTTTTCCACAGCTTATGCACCAGGGCCGGCCATCCCTTCGGCCGCGAGGTCTCTTGAAACCCCGCGGCATCCTTGCGCCCAACCGCCGGCTGCGGCCGCAACCTACTGCGGAACCACAAATAGAGTGATCGACTGGCCCGGGAAGCTGTAGTTGCCGATGGTGCTGGTCGTGCCCCCTGTCGCGGGCGGAGTAACGCTTACCGCCGCCAGTTGGCTGATCGCCGTCAGGTTGGCGCTGGTGTACTGGTAAACCTGCGCGGTCGTCCCGCTGGCCGCGGTGAAATTCTCCAGGCCGATTGTCGAGGTGAGCGAGCCATAGGTCTTGTTGATGACCATCACGGTGATGGCCTTGTCGGAGCTGCGCAGCGCCCCGTAGACCGCAAGCTGGCCCTCGGCATCGGCCTTGGACGAGTTGGTGCTGGTCGAGGCCAGAGCCGTATCCCCGAATTTCGATTTGTTTCCGTCGTAGTTGCGGTACATTGCAAACGCCATCGTGCCCGGAACCTGTTGCGATGGATTGGTCGTCGGCCACATGGTTCCCAGATCGAGGCCCTCGCGCCCGAAGATGCCTAGAATGTCGGCCTCCGCCAGAGCTCCGTTGATCGCCTCCATTCCGCCCCAGTTGTACTCGTCGATGGCCAGCTTGGTGCCCGGATAGTCCTTCGCAACCCAGCTCTTCATCATCGGGATCAGTTGCGGCGGCTGAGCCGGCGGCGAGCAGTTTGTGGTGTAGTTCGGGTCGGTGATGTAATTCGGTTGCGGGAAGTTGGGGTCCGTATAGGTCGGATCCCAGAAGACCCGCGTCGAGTTCAACCGCGCCTGTTGCGCCCCGGTGTCTCCCGCATCGGCGAAGGCCACTCCGTTGCCCTCATAGGTGGCCGCAAGGTAAGTGTGCAGGTCCACGTAATCCAGCAGCCGCACACCATAGGTAGTCTCCGCCGCCGCCATCTGCAGCAAATAATACTCGATGAACGGAACCCCGCCGTGCGCCTCGCGATCGATCGGATTGCTCCACGGCGTCCAGCAAAATGTACTGTGGTACCAGCCGTTCTCGACATCCTTCTTCGAGTAGAAGTAATCCCACCAGTAATCCATCACCGGCCCGCTCACCTCGGCCGTCGGATCCACTGTCTTAATTGCCAGCGCCGTGCCGATCCCGCCTTGCGTCACCTCGTCGTAGGTAAAGGGATCCGGATGTACGTCGCGGCTGCCCGCATCCCACCAACTGGGCTCGTTGTCCAGATCGTATACAGCCACGCCGCTAGTTCCGTTGTTCGCGCTTCCCGGTCCGAACTTGCCTACCAGGTACTCCACCCAACTGCCCGTCCAGGTGGCATCCGCCCACGCCGCGTTCACCGCGGAGGCTGCCGGTGGCACCGGAGGCGGCTCCGAGATGCTGGTCAAAGTCGGATCGTTGCCGGTGATGTCGCACCCACCGGTACTCGTGCAGCCACCGACCCCATTGGGGTAAACTCCGTTGCCGCAATGCCGGCTGGAATCCACCTCTTGCTGGCCGGGGTACAACGACACCGGGAAGCTGCACGAGGTGCTGTCCTTGGCCACCCAGCCCAGCACCGGCACCGTGCCCAGCGTCTTGATTCCGTCGGCAGCGTTGCGCTCCACCAGAGCGTCGAATGCCTTCACTCCGCTCACCGCGTTCAACCCGTCCCCTCCGCTTCCGGTCTGGTTCTCAAAGTACCAGTCGGAGATGGAGCTGGTTACGTCCAGCTTGTAGTTGTAGCGCTCGGTCGAGTCTCCGCCCCAACGATCTATCGAGAGGTTGGCCTTCTTGGCCGTCGTGTCGTCCAGCAGATACGCGTCCATCCCATAGATATATGGGCTGATGGCGTGGGTCTGGTTGCCCACATCCACCGTCAGCGCCGGGCCGGGGACTGTGGGCGGAGCGCTCAGCACCACCGTCGCGCTGCCACTCACGTTCGTGA
>JBEKNI010000013.1:0-86075 GCA_049522975.1 Occallatibacter sp.
CTCTTGAGCATTTGGCATCCCGCTTTTTTGTCAGTGCCGGTTGGGCCAAGAAGATTTCGGCGCAGCGCAAGCGCACCGGTCAGTGCGAGCGGGTGCCGCACAAGCCTGGGCGCAAGCCACAGGCCGGAGTCGAGGCGCAGAAGCAGGTAGTTGGCTGGGTTGGGGAGAAACCCGATCTGACCCTGGCCCAATTGCAAGCCAAGCTGCACAGCGAAGCCGGAGTGGCACTGAGCCGCGGACGGGTTTGGTATCTGGTGCGGAAGTTGGGTCTGCGCTTGAAAAAAGTCGCTCCACGCCGCCGAACGCGACACGGAAGCCAACCTCAAGCGGCGTGAAGAGTTCATCGCGAAGATCCGTACGGTCGCGCCGGAACGGTTGATTTTCCTGGACGAAAGCGGTGTGACTACTTCGATGACGAGGTTGTATGCGCGCTCGCTCGGAGGCCGGCGCATCCACGAATCGACGCCCGGCGGTCACTGGAAGATCATGACCATTTTGGGCGCGATGAGCCTTCGCGGCATGGTCGCGACTATGACCATCGAAGCGGCCACCGACGCGGAGATTTTCCTGGCCTATGTCGAGCATGTTCTGTGTCCGGCGCTGAAGCCCGGTGACGTGGTGGTGATGGATAACCTGAGTTCGCACAAGGTCAACGGCGTTCGTGAATGGATCGAAAAAGCCGGAGCGGAGGTGCTCTATCTGCCGCCCTATTCGCCTGATCTGAACCCCATCGAGAAGGCCTGGGCCAAGCTCAAGCAACTTCTCCGCTCGGCCAAGGCACGTACCAAAGAGACCCTCGACCAAGCCATCGAAGAAGCTCTCAAACTCATCTCCGCAGACAATGCTCAGGCCTGGTTCAAGCACTGCTTGAACGGTCTACGGCGTTGCAGCTCTCGATTATGAGAGCCGGGAGATGATGCACCCGCCGGAGTCCAGAGTATTTTACCTACTGATAGAGTGCGGCGTGAACCGGGGGCCACACAACAGCCGGTCAACCAGCTCCAAGCAAGATTCGCTATTTTGCGCGACGGGCTTCAGTGTCGAAGATCTCCGGGTCGGGGTTCTGGAAGAAGGTTGCGTGGAGGGAGCGGACAGCTTCGTCGGCGTCGTCCTCGTCGATCATGAAGCTCATATTGATTTCGCTCGCGCCTTGCGAGATCATCCTGACGTTGATGTGACGAATGGCGGTGAAGACCTGCGCGGCCATGCCGTTGCGGCCGCGGATGTCGTCGCCGACCATGCAGACCAGCGCCTTGCGGCCCTCGTATTTCACGTCGGCCAGCTTGCTCAAGTCGGCGGCCAGCGCCGGCAGCTTTTCGTTCGAGTCCACGGTGAGCGAGACCGAGACTTCGCTGGTGGACACCATGTCGACGGCGCACTGATGCTTGTCGAAGATATCGAAGATGGCCTTCATGTAGCCGTGGGTCATCAACATTCTGCTGGCCACCACGTCGATGATGCTGAGCTTCTTTTTGACGGCGATGGATTTGAAGGGGCTCTTGCAGTGGGGAGCAAGCGAGGTGATGCGCGTGCCTTCGCAGGCGGCGTTGCGGCTGTTGAGCACCAGCACCGGGATATTTTTCTTGACGGCGGGCAGGATGGTTGCCGGGTGCAGGACTTTGGCGCCGAAGTAGGCCAGCTCGGCGGCTTCTTCAAAGCTGATGACCTTGACGCGCAAGGCATCAGGGCAGACGCGGGGATCGGCGGACATGATGCCGTCCACGTCGGTCCAGATTTCGATGGCCTCGGCGGAGAGCGCGCCGCCCACCAGTGCGCCTGTAAAGTCCGAGCCGCCGCGGCCCAGGGTGGTGGTGACGCCGGCTTCATTGGCGGCGATGAAGCCGCCCATCACCGGAACCCGGCCCGCATCGGTGAGTGGGCGCAGCTTGTCCTGGGCACGTTGTTCGATCAGCGCGTCCAGCGGCGCGGCCTTCTGAAATTGCGAGTCGGTAATGATAACTTCGCGCGCGTCCACATGGGCGGCGTCGATGCCCAGTTCGCTGAAGGCGGCGGCGACGATGCGGCTGGAGATGCGCTCGCCGTAACTCACGACCAAGTCGGAGATGCGCGGAGTGAGTTCGAGGATGGCCGCGAGGCCGCGCAGAATCTCATCGAGCGAGTCGAATTTCTCGTCGATATTGGCGATCAGCGCGGCGGAGTTTTTGACCAGGGCGGCGGCGGTGTCGCGATGGCGAGCCCGGAGGCGTGAGCTGATGGCCAGCGCGCCGGTGCGGTCGCCCTCGGCGGCCGAGGCGGCGGCGCGCAGCAACTGGTCGGTGACCTTGGCCATGGCGCTGACGACAACCACGGGCTGCTTGCC
Organism: Occallatibacter sp.; assembly: GCA_049522975.1. Lineage (GTDB taxonomy): Bacteria > Acidobacteriota > Terriglobia > Terriglobales > Acidobacteriaceae > Telmatobacter. Next base: position 2,321 of record JBEKNI010000013.1, read on the forward strand.
CAGCGCCACGCGCCCGGCGACGATGGCCGCGGTGCGCCCGATGGCCGCCGGGTCCTCGACCGAAGTGCCGCCAAATTTCATCACTACCAGGCTCATGCAAATTTTCCTAAACTGGCCAGCAGCTCGGCGTTGAGGATGGTGGCTCCGGCAGCGCCGCGAATGGTGTTGTGCGAGAGCACGGTAAATTTCCAGTCGAGCAGACCGCAGGGGCGCAGACGGCCCACGGTCACCGCCATGCCGTTGCCGCGATTGCGATCCAGGCGCGGCTGCGGACGATCATTCTGCGGAGCATACTGCACGGGCTGCTCGGGCGCGGTGGGCAGCGGTTGGCCGGCCAGCGGCCGAAACTCCGCCCAAGCCGCCAGAATCTCTTCGCGCGTAGCCGTCCTGCCCAGCTTGTTGCCCAGCTTTATGCTGACGCTCACCGTGTGGCCGTCCACCACCGGGACGCGATTGCAACTGGCGCTGACGCGCGCGCGGAGCGGCATGACCACATGGCCGGCCGGACTGTCTTCGAGCGAGCCCAGCAGCTTGAGCAGCTCTTCCTCCATCTTCTCTTCTTCATTCGGGATGTAGGGAACGACATTGTCGAGGATGTCCATGGAGGCTACGCCGGGGTAGCCCGCGCCGCTGACAGCCTGCATCGAGACCGAGAATATCTGCTCGATGCCGAAGCGGTCTTGGATCGGCTTGAGAGCCAGCACCGGACCCATCACCGTGCAGTTGGAGTTGGTGACAATGTAGCCGCCCGACTGTTTGCGCCAGGATTGCTCCTCGATCAGGTGGAGGTGATCGGCGTTGACCTCGGGAAGCACCAGCGGCACGTTGGGCGTCATGCGGAAGGCGCTGGAGTTGGAGACGACGGCGCAACCGGCGGCGGCAAACTTGGGTTCCATCTCGCGCGCGATGGCGGCGTCCACCGAGGCAAAAATAATCTTTGGCGCGCCCTCGGGCTCGGCGGGGGCGACGATCATGTTGGCGATGCGCTCGGGGAGCGGCGTGTCCAGACGCCACTTGGCGGCCTCACCGTAGGGCTTGCCACTGGAGCGGTCGCTGGCCGCCAGCCACGCCACCTCGAACCAGGGGTGGTTCTCAAGCAGTTGAATGTACCGTTGGCCGACCATGCCGGTCGCGCCCAGGATGCCGATTGGGGATTTTGTTTTCATGGCCTTGAACTCTCCAGTGTACAGGAGGAAGGACGCGATGCAACGAATCGGCGCGCAGGCGGGGGCGCTTTGAACCGGAAGGGTCAACCTGTTTCCCGAAACAAGCCCGCGGATTCCGGGATTCCTTCGGTTCGTCGCCCAATCTCCGGATTGCCTGTTGAATCCGCACACTCCAGCCGATGAGTTTAGCCGGGAGTGCGTGATGAACCTCCGGCAGATACCGGGATTGGGCAAGCCTAAGCCCATGGTCAGCGAGAAGCCTAAAGCCGGCGTCACCGGAAGGTACATGACCTTGATGGCGGAGGGAGTGGCCGCAAACGTACCCGATATTGGCGGCGAATCCTACCGGGAATTTCGCACGAACATGAATAAGCTGGCGCTACAGATTCCGGACCGTCTACCCGAAAACGACAAACTGAAGATCATTCAGGACATCATTCGCGAATTCGAACGCTATCGCAAGGCCGTGGATGATGAATTTCGCGAACGGCGGATCGGCTGGAGAAGCCTGACGACCATGCTTCTTCGCTATGTGCTAGGGCTGATGAATATCGATCCTGCCTCTGCCGAAGCTGCGCCGCTCGTGCAGAGGATTGGGAGTCTTCTGACCGGCGCCGAGACTCAGGCCTATCCATCCTCTTGGCTGACTTTTTTCGTCTGAGTGGCAAAAATATGCCAGCAGGGGGGATCCCTCAACTGAAGGAGGCGAATCGCTCAACCACCAACGACAATGCGGCCGGACTGCGCGGCGGCGGCGCTGCTGTGGAACATTTGAGAGCTATCCTGGAGAATTGCTCGCTAGGCTACATCGTCTTCTTCCGGCTGGGATGCATGGACGTGATCGGCGAACGATTTGGCACGGAGGCCACGCAGGATAGCCTGATGGCCGTTGCTGCCTTCCTTACCCATAGTTTGCGTAGCGACGATATGATCTATTTCTGGAGCGACACCTCGCTGTTGGCTATTCTGGAGAGTACGGCCCCCAGAAGACGCTCCATGCGGCAGTTCAGCGCATTGTTGATAGCAATCGCGATATAACGATCCATGTGGGGGGCCACATAGTGATGGTGCGGGTTCCGCTGGATTTTGAGATTACTCCCATCAGCTTGTTTCGAGATGCCAACGATCTGTACAAGCTGTTGCCGGAAACGGCGATGCAAAGGTGAGGGTGGACCCTCAGATCCTGTAGACTCCCATGCCTCAAAGCCGGGAATATGGGCACCAAGTTCAGGATGATAGCGAGGATTCGGCGCCCAATTTCGCGCCGCATGAACCATGCCGGTTTGGGAAATCCCTGATGAAAATGGGCATCGTTGCCGATGAACCTACCGGGAGTGTGCGGGATGAACCTGCGGCAGATTGCCGGATTGGGCAAATCCGAGGCCGCGGCAGGCGGGAAGGCGGCCACCGACAACCTCGGCACGTGCATGACGGCGCTGATTGAGGGCGCGGCCGAGGCCATGCCCAGAATCGATGCCAAGACCTACTCCGAGTTTCGCGGAACAGCCGCGAGAATGGCCTTGCAGGTTCCCGACCGCATGGAAAATGGCGACCGGCAGGTGGTCGTCAACGCCGTCCTGCACGAGTTCGAGGTATATCGCCACGGCGTCGAGGAGGCGCTTCATGAACGCCAGAAGAACTGGCGCTTTCTGACGGCCAAACTGACCCGCGAGCTGCTTGCCGCATTGGGCGTCAAACCAGACTCTCCCAGCGCCCTGCCGCTCACCGAGGGAATCGACCAGCTCACGACCGCTGAGCAGATCAGGGAGTATCGCGGGCTGCTGGACAGCTTTTTCGAGCTTCGCACGGGGGGCGGGGAGGCAGCCGGAATCTCCTCGCTGAACGTCACCGATACCTCCACGGCCAACGACAATGCGGCCGGACTGCTGGGCGGCGGCGGCGCGGTCGAGCACCTGAAAAAGGTGATGGAGCAGGAGGCCATCGGCTTTGTGGTCATCTTCCGGCTCAGTTGCCTGGAGATGGTCAGCCGGCGATTCGGCTCCGAGGCCGTTCAGGACTGCCTGATGGCGGTCGCGGCCTTTCTCACCGAGAGCCTGCGCGACGAGGACGCCATCTTTCACTGGAGCGACTCTTCGCTGGTCGCGATTCTCCTCAACCGGCCCAACGAGACTTTGCTCACCGCCGAGCTTAACCGGATTGCGGCGAGAAACACCGACATCAACGTCAATATCGGCGGGCGCTCGATCATGCTCCGCATCCCCTTTGTCTTTGAGATGATTCCCCTCGATCGATTCAAGAGCCCCAACGACCTCTACAAACTCACGTTGCAAGACACAAGAAAAGGGTGAAGATGATGAACCAGATCCCAGGCCCTGCCCTGGCCGCTCAGGCCGCTGCCCAGCCGGACCCGCTTGACGAATTGCCCGTCGCCTACGTCGAGATGGATGCCCATGGAGCCATCACGCGCGCCAATCGCCTGACCCGCTCGCTTCATTCCAGCGATGCCGGCGAATTGATCGGCAAGCCGGCGTGGGAGCTGATGCCGCCCAGCGAGCAGGAGATGAGCCGCGCGGCCTTCCGAGCTGCCATGGACTCGACCGAACCTCCCGCGGCGGCCCACCGTTTTATCTACGATGCCTCCGGGCAATACCGCGTCTACGAGATGCACCGCAATGTCATCCGCGCCGCCTCCGGCCAGCCGACGGGAATGAGAGTGGTCACCGTGGATGTGACCGAGGCGCATGTGGCGCATGAGGAGGCGCGCCGAGCACGCCTCTGGCTTGAGCGGGTGCTGGCGTCGCTGGCCGACGCGATCATCGTCACCGACGCGCTGGGTTTCGTCCGCACTATCAATCCGGCGGCCGAGGCGCTCTTCGGCTGGGAGGCCGGGGAATTGACCGGCAGATCGATCGAAGAGGCGTTTCCGATGCTCTCGTATCTCTCCGGCGAGAAGACGGAGTTCAGTTTCGCCAGGTCGCTGGAGAGCCCCTGCCGCGGGACCGCAACCTTGCTCGACCGTCAGCACCGGGAGGTGCGCGCGGAGATCAGCGCCTCGCCCATCGTGGACAAGGTCAATGGCTCTACAGCGGGCGTGGTCTGCGTGGTTCGCCAGTTGAAAGAGGCGTTATAACAAAACCTCGCAGCGCGGAAAAGGCCGCGAACCGCGGTAGGCAGTTTCTGCGGGCGTGTCAGTTGTCACAGACCAGGAAGCCAGGCGGCCCTAGATTTTACTCATGGGGGCATCAGCGACATTCAGCGAGGCGCTGGTCCTGGGGCTGGCGTCGGGACCCGCTTGCATCGCGGCTTGCGGACCGATACTGGTTCCCTCGCTGCTCACCGAGCGAGCGGGGCTGCGGCCCCATGCACGCTATCTCTCCGTCTTTCTGGCGGCGCGCCTCATGGGATACCTGCTCTTTGCCGCCGTGGCATGGGAGATTGGCGCGCTGATCTCGCTTGCGCCGGGGCCGCGCGTCGTGATGATGGGCGCGGTAAATCTATCAATCGCCAGCGTGCTGCTCTGGTATGCCTGGTCCGCCAAGAGCCTCTGCGGCCAGTCGTGCGCGGGCGAGCACCTAGTCGAGATTGGCGAAAAAGAGAATCACCGTGCGGCCGGGCCAGGGGCGCTGGGCCTGCTTACCGGCCTGAACCTCTGCCCTCCATTTGTAGCGGCGGGTGTGAGGGCGGCCCAGTCAGGCAGCGTGACTGGCGCTCTGCTCTTCTTCTTTTTCTTTTTTCTTGGAACTTCCGTCTGGTTTATTCCGTTTATAAGCTTTGGCTGCATGGCGCGCAACCAGGCCGTGATTACCGTCGCGCGGATGGCGATGGCGCTCATCGCCCTTTATTACGCCTCTTTGGGAATCGCCATGCTGATAGGGAGAAAAGCGTATGGCTACTAAGGCTTGCGTGCCGCGGCCGGCCCCCGCGGAGCCGCGCAGTATTTTCAGATCGCTTCTGCTGACTTTGCCGATCGCCGTCTGGTCGCTGTTGATGTTCTTTCACCCCGGTACGAACGCCGATCCCAAGTCGCGCATTGCCGCCACGATCACCGCGCTTTTCATGGTTGCGCTGTTCTTCATGATGATGCGGACGGGCAGCACCTATCGCTGGCGGCGCTACTTCTTCGTGACCCTGGGAGTTCTCTTTCCCGTCGGCTTTATCTACAATATCGTCGCTATGCGCGGCACGATGGGCATTCCGGTGGAAGAGATGATCGCCGGCCGGACTCCATTCTGCTTCATGCCGATTCCTCTCCTGATTCTGCCGGCGGCCTTGACACGGACGCTGGTCTTCCCCGGCTCCATCGTGCCGGGCGCAGGCGCCGCCGGCCACGGCATTGCAGCCATGGTGGGCCTATGGTTCGCCCTCACGCTGGTGCTGGGCAAAGGCTGGTGCAGCTACGCATGTTTCTTTGGCGGAATCGAAGAGGGCGTGGCCGCGATCCCCGCGCGGGCAAAGTTTCGCAAGATCGACCCGCGCTGGCGCTATGGCCCATGGGCCGTGCTGCTGGCCATGGTACTGCTCTCGCTGGCCCTCTTCGAGCCGGCTTACTGCATGTGGCTCTGTCCCTTCAAAGCCGTCACGGAGTATGTTGCCGCGCGGAACACGATTGGCCTGATACAGAATGCAATCTTCATCCTGCTCTTTGCGGGCCTCGTCATCGCGCTGCCGTTTCTGACCAAGAAGAGAACGCAATGTGCGTTTTTCTGTCCGTTCGGCGCGTTCCAATCCATCTTCAACAAGATCAGCGCCTTTGAAGTGAGGATCGATCAGGCGAGCTGCCGGCCTTGCTTGGCCTGCCAGAATGTCTGCCCGAATCTGTCTCTGACCAAGGAATCGGTCGCGCGGGGCGAGGCGCTGATGTCTTGCATGAAGTGCGGCGCCTGCGTGGATGCGTGCCCGCGGCAGGCCGTTGTCTGGCATATCAAGGGAACTCAGGTCGCCTGGAAACCGGAGCGGGCGCGGCTGATCTTTCTTTATGGGGCTTGGGCCATGGCCATCATGTTCGGCGGCAGCGTCGTCGCCCAGGGAATTTTCACCATTTTGCACTTCGTTTAGAGGGATGCTATGAAACTGCGAGCGATATTCGGCTACACAGCAGCCAGCGCGACACTGCTTGCGGCAGTGCTTACACCCTTCGTGCTGATGGGATACTTTTCGAATGGCCTCGCCGCCCTCCCGCTCCATGTAGACGAGGTGTACACAGGCGGGCCGAAGGCGCGCTCGGTTCAGATAGGCGATTACTCCATCGTGATTCACCGCCCTGTCCGTCCGCATTTCCTGCAAAGCGAAAAGCCGTTTGTGCAGTTGGATTGGACTCCGGTGAGCGCCTTGCCTGCGCACGTCTCCGACATGGTGAACATCGACGGCCGCGGGCAGCCCGACGTTCTGGTGAGCTTCGATGTGCCCAAGGATCCCAAGTATCCGCTGCGCGTCGATGTGAAGCCGCTCACTCCGCGCTATCAGGCCATGCGCAGCGTTGGCAAGGACAATTTCTCCCGCCTGATTGTGCGCGTGGACAATGCGATCCTGGTGCGGGTGCCGCTAACAAAGTAATTCGGGACACCCATCAAACTCCCAACTCCGCCTTCGCCTCAGCAAACTTTGCCAGCGCGAATTCCAGATCTACGCGGGTGTGGGCAGCGGAGATTTGCGTGCGAATGCGCGCCTTGCCCTGCGGCACCACGGGATAGGAAAACGCAACCACATAGACGCCTTTGGTCAGCAGCAGTTCAGCCATGCGCGAGGCTGCGACGGCGTCGCCAAACATCACCGGCACGATGGGATGCTCGCCAGGCAGAACGTTGAAGCCCGTCGCGCTCATGCCCTCGCGGAAGAAGCGAGTTTTCTCGCGCAACTGTTTTCGCAGATCGACCGACTCGGTCAGCAATTCGAGAACCTTCAGCGACGCCGCGACGATGGGCGGCGCGACAGAGTTTGAGAAGAGATAGGGGCGCGAGCGCTGGCGAAGTAACTCGACAATCTCTTTGCGTCCGCTGGTATAGCCGCCGCTGGCGCCGCCCAGCGCCTTGCCCAGAGTGCCGGTGATAATGTCCACTCGGCCCTCGACGCCGCATAACTCCGGCGTGCCGCGGCCGTTCTCGCCAATGAAACCAACCGCGTGGGAGTCGTCTACCATCACCATAGCGTCATACTTATCGGCTAAGTCGCAGATCCGGTCGAGCTTGGCAAAATATCCATCCATGGAGAAGACGCCGTCGGTCGCAATCAGGCGATGCCGCGCCGATACGGACTCCTTCAGCTTGGCCTCCAGATCATCCATCTCGCCGTTGCGATAGCGGAAGCGCTGCGCCTTCGAGAGCCGGATGCCGTCGATGATGCTGGCATGGTTCAACTCGTCGGAGATGACGGCATCCTCGGCGTCGAGCAGCGTTTCAAAGAGGCCGCCGTTGGCGTCGAAACACGAACTATAGAGAATGGTGTCTTCGGTTCCGAGAAACGCGCCGAGCCGCTCTTCAAGCTGCTTGTGCAGCGATTGTGTGCCGCAGATGAAGCGCACGCTGGCCAGGCCATATCCCCACTCCCGCAGGGCCTGCTGCGCCGCTTCCACCACGATGGGATGATTGGCGAGGCCGAGATAATTGTTCGAGCAGAGATTCAGAACCGGCGCGTCGCCCGCGACCGAAACCCTGGCCTGTTGCGGCCCAGCAATAACCCGCTCCCGCTTGTAGAGGCCGGCGCTTTCTATCCCGGCGATCTTTTCCCGCAGAAACTTCTGCACCTTGCCGTACATAATTGCCCCTTCCCGCACTTCGCATGAACAAGGCCGATGAGAGTTCGTGGATTCCCACTCTTTCGCCAGAAAAAGCGAAAGGATGGGGCACGGAGTTGATTGGGGTGGACCCTTTGAGTAAGTCAGTTTGCGAGTGCCCCACTTGCCGCTCGCTGAATTGTCCTCCTCAAACAGCGCTTGCTCCTCCAGAATAACTCTGGTTGGCGAACCGGAAACAGGCTCTGGTTTGGCTATGAAGGTTTTTCCGGGCGAAATTCGTGGAAATCTGATAGAATTATATGCTTGCGCCAGGACGGATTGCTCATGCGTATGCCTAGAGCGGTTCTCGTATTGTTATAGACCACCGATACAGTGTTTGAACCATGCCGATGCATTCTCCGGCGTGATCATGGGAAGCAATTCTGTGAGGGCTTGGTCGAGGGCTTCCTGACTGCGAGCCTTGGCCGAACGCAGCAGCCCTTTCATCTTCGACCAAGCCTTTTCGATGGGGTTCAAGTTAGGTGAATAAGGCGGCAAGTAAAGCACTTCCGCACCGCATTTTTCGATTCGTTGCTCAACCCCGGCGGCCTTGTGCGAACTCAAGTTATCCATCACCACAACGTCGCCTTTTCGCAGTTGCGGACAAAGGCAGTGATCCAGATAGGCGAGAAAGATGTCGCCGTCGGTGGCCTCCTCGATGGTCATCGCAGCAACGATCCCGCGGGTGCTGAGAGCACCCAAAATGGTCAGCATCTTCCAGCGGCTATCGGGCGTGCCTTCGTAGATGCGGCTACCGCCTGAAGCGCGCGCATAGAGCCGCGTCATCGAGGTGGTTATACCACATTCATCCAAGTAAATCAGGCGGTTCGGCGAGATCGTGCGGATCTTCTCGATAAACTCTTCGCGCCGTTTCTGGTTGGCCTCAGTGTCGCGCTCGGTGGCGTGGAGAGACTTTTTTTGAACCGCAAACCGAGTTTGACCACAAGCGATCCGACGCGTCCGCGACTCAACACAACCCCCGCCTCGATCGCCAACTTTTGCTGAATTTCGACCAGTGTCAGATCCGGTTGCATAGCGATCCATGCAACCACCTGTTGTTGAGTTTTGGCATCAACGCGTGGCTTGCGCCCGGGTTGGTAAGATGGGCGTTCAACACGTCCTGTACGAGCGCGTGCTGCGGAGATTTTCTTGGCCCATCCTACACTCACCGTGAAAATCTTTGCTAACTCCGCCAGCGAGTAAGCGCCCGCGTCGTAGGCCGAAAGAAACTTTCGGCGCAAGTCATCCCCAAAGGCTGCTGCCATCCTTTTTCTCGTCGCGGAGAGTCGCCAGAAATAGTCTACACCATTGGAGGAACTGCTCTAATGCCATTGCATTTTTTCGCCCATTTGAGGTCTCCGGGAGAAGAGCAACTTTTCTGCGACCACCTGCTCAAGATCTCGGCGATCATTTTGTTGCTGACCGCAGAGGCCGGCATACCTCGTGACGGCGCACCATAGACGTTGCACGCGCGCCGCCGGATTCGCTTTGCACCCATTCGAGGTCACATGACCGTGCCGAACGGATCTTTCGCAGAACAATATGCTCATAATTCGCAGACTAGATCTCTGACCGTGTGATTTCGCACTTCATGGTTTGTGCTTTCCCACGCCGCGCTCAACCTCGAAGTGCAACAAATCCATTTGGGATGATCTTGAATGGGAATCGTTACCAGCTATCGAGTTTATCGAAACCCGCCCTATATGGCCCTCGTGATCGAAGCCACGCCGGAACCCGGCCCGCTTGGAGTTCAGGCAATTTCCGTCGCGCATTACGGCGAACAGAACGGCGACCTAATGCGCGACCCGGAGATGTGCTTCGAGTTATCCAACCCGCTTGACATGGGTTGGATTCTCACATCGTTTTATTTTCGCAACGACTACATGGGAGTGGAGCAGTATTCCCGCACCCGTGAAGGCGAGAACTATGTCTTTGTCCCCGACCTCTTGCAGGAGCATGAGAGCTTTGCCCGCACATGGGACAAGAACCTACGCGCACAAGGATTTCTTGAAGCCTTCAAGCGCAGCCGCAAGCAGTAACCCGCAACTTTTTGGGCGGGCACTTGCGGCCCGCCTACGCCTCAACACTCGACAACCTCACAAGGAGATGAGACTATGATCACCGAAGTTCAGATCGAATATCACAACCTTCCACTCGCCAACCTCAACGAGTCAGCCAACAATCCACGCCGCACCTTTGACCCAGCCGCTTTGAACGAGTTGGCGGAAAACATTCGCACTCAAGGCTTGCTTTCTCCATTGCTGGTACGGCCCAAGGGAGCGCAGAGTTACGAGATTGTTGCCGGAGCGAGGCGTTATCGCGCCGCGCAGTTGGCGGGGCTTGAATTCGTCCCGGTTCGCATCGCTGAATTGTCGGATGCTCAGGCCATTGAAGCATCCATCGTTGAAAACCTGATTCGCGCCGATGTTCACCCTATGGAGGAGGCCACCCGACGCGCAGGAGCGCGCTGTTGCACAGCACGCATAAATTCTTTGAGGCCTAGGGCCTGTCATCAAATTAGCCAGATGAGTGCGGCGGCGAAGTGAATGGCGGCCAGGAAGTTGCGAGCGGTTTTGTCGTAGCGAGTCGCGATGGCGCGGAATTGTTTGAGCTTGGCGAAGAAGTTTTCTATCAGATGGCGTGCTTTATAGAGGTCCTGGTCGTATTCGCGCTGAACTTTGCGATTGGCTTTAGGCGGAATCACCGCGATTTTACTGGCGTTTTCCAGCACCTGCAGGACACGCTCGTCGGCATCGAAGCCTTTGTCGGCGAGCACGATCCCCGCTTCGATCTGCGGCAACAACACGTCGGCGCCGTCCAGATCGCAGGCCTGACCGCCGGTCAGATGAAAGCCAGTCGGGTTGCCCAAGGCGTCGACCGTGGCATGAATCTTGGTGCTCAGCCCGCCTTTGCTGCGCCCGATGGCTTGATCGGAGCCCCCTTTTTCAGCGCCCCGGCGCTGTGCTGGTGGGCGCGAACGATGGTTGCGTCGATCATCGCATACTCGTTGTCGGCATCGGCGGCCAAATGCTGAAACAACTTTTCCCACACGCCGCGCCGCGCCCAGCGGCTGAAGCGCGTATGAACCACACTGAAACTGCCAAAGCGATCGGGCAAGTCGCGCCACGGAATACCGGCGCGATAGCGAAACAAGACCGCTTCCACGAACTGTCGATTATTTTCCGCCGGCCGCCCCACGGAACCTTTTCGGCCCGGTAACAGCCCTTCGATCCGCGCCCACTGATCGTCCCGCAACCCGTAGCGATGCACTCCCATAATGCAAATCTACGGACAGAACAGCACGCTGCATATAACCAATTTGATGACAGGCCCTAGCTTTGGATCTAGACTACTACCACAGTCAATTATCGCCTTTCATTCCAATCGGCAATTGCAATTGCAAAGGTGGGCGCTGCTCCTCAATTCGTTTCATAAAGGTCCGCACGTACTCGCTGACTAGCGGTGATTTGTTATTGGCCAGCGTTGCAATATGCATTTCGAGGCGAATCTGCGGATCGTCAAGCGGTATGCTCTTGAGGCCACTGTGCGCGTTGCGTTGCGCGCCCGTTGGCGTCAGCCATCTTAATACCTGTTCGTCTGTCAATAAGGCCACGACGTGCTCTTCCTGGCTCACTGAATGCCTTACGCCGGTCGCCGCGCTTTCTGCTTTGATTCTTTGCAGGATCAAGTCATGCATATGGTGATGGATGTTCCGATTGAAAAAGGCCCACGGATAGGGGCCAAGCTCATTCAGCTTCACGGATGTCTTCCCGGCCAGTGGATGCCTTTCGCGCACCACAATCAAGAATGGGTTTGTGGCGAAGCAAGCAGACGTTATCAGTGCGTTCGGCGGAGGCGATGTAAGGATGGCAAGGTCAGAGCTACCGGCGGCGGCTCTTCTCTGAGTTCGACCGGGCAAGGTAAGTTTTTTTGCCATGAGTACGGAGCCGGAAACCACCAATGCCGTTGTCGCGGCGGGAGAGCCTACTCTGTTCGACTCTCTCGCCCGGCTCGTCCCGGAAGAGATGCAGGCCGCGTATTATCGCGTACTCGCACATACTCGCAAGCTCAGCCCTGACGACGAGATGCTACGCATTCTCGAAGCGATGGGCATCCTGGCCCTGCTCACGCGCCAAACGCCGATGGAAATTGCCGAGGAGCGCGAGCGCTTTCAGGAGATGCTCGATCTTCATCAGCAGTATTCAGACGAAGCGCAACAGAAAATGCTCGGCTATGTCTACAAGCTGGAGTCGCGGATTGCTCGACTGCCAGAGAAGATCGAATCCGGGCTTGATGCACTGAAGATTGCAAGATTGCTGAGTGAAAGTCTACGCCAGAATTTCCTCGAATCTGGCCTGCCCGCCGCAGCCAGATGCCTGCAAGGAACGAGCGAGACGATGACGCGCGCACAGAAGGAACTCTCTGCCGCGCTCGGCATTCTGAGTTATTCAAAGGGCGGAGTCGTTGCTCAGGTTGAGTCCGCGTATAACCGGCTCACGCAGTCTCTGGAGAAGCGGGAGAATGCTCTTGATGCGCTCTTGCATCAACTGAATACTTGGTTGCTGTGTTTCTGGATTCCGCTGATTTCCACTGCGACTCTGGTGATCGGATTGGTTGCTGGAATGGGGATTCGAGGCTGCATAGATTCGGGTCCCGCAGTGGCCACCACGCCGACACCATCAGTGGTGGAAGCTGTTCCAATCCCCGATCAGAAAGAGAGCGGTGGGCCGGTTGGCCGTCCCAAGCAGCAACGCCATTACCAAAACAAATAGTGGCGCTGAGCATGAGCGATAGAGGGGTTCTCTATCGCTCATGGCAGGCTGGAAAGTAGCGCCTCCCAGAGCATCCCCTGAGAAATATTCGCTTATATCGTTATCCGTGAACGATATAGCGGATTATTGCACGATTGCTATACTACCTGACTTGTGTAATATATACTGTATGACATAATCCTTTTGTGACACCCTTGTGGAGGGTAGTGATGAATGATGCGATGCGAAAAGAGGATCGTCGTGCGGCGGAGGACTATTCTCCAGTTGCTGGCAATGGGGCGCGGAACCATCTGCACGAGGCTATTCCGAGCAACGACAGATTAACCGTGCGGGGCGTTCCGGAGAAAACTCAGCCGAACGCCGTTTCTGACGCTGAACCTCCGAGGGCGCGTTTGCAGGCGGTATTGCCAGGTGCATTTTTCCCAGAGCCATTGCTAGACTCGGGCCAGGCGGCAGCGATCTTGAGAATCCATCCTAAGTCGCTCCAAAGAATGGCACGGAGAGGGGCCATTCGCGCCTTGCAGATCGGCAAAGTCTGGCGCTTCCGCTCGTCCGTCCTCGACGAGTGGATACAGCAGAAGCTCGCCGGTTGACTGCAGGCCGGTCCCTTTCGGCATTGGCCTGCCGGTCGAGCTCAGTATTTCGCCTATATGAGCTCCTTTTTGCGAGCAGGAACGAATTGACAAAGCGTTCAGACAACGACTGCGGTGGCTGAGTTGTATCACGTGCGGACTTGTTTTTGGGGGAGGTTAGGAGGCCGGAACTCTTAAGCCCGGCTTCAACATCCATATCAACAATCCGCCGTGGATGCCGCTCGACATCGAGGATGTTACGCGGTCCCGATCGGCTACCGAGGGGAATCCAGCGCGGCAATCGGCAGGCAGTTAAAAAAACCGTCGCCTCATATGGTTCAGCAGGTTCCAGCCTCCCGTCTGGCCCTGATACTCTCGCCGCATGAAGAGGGCCGACCTAAACTTGTACACGGACTCATTAGTGTCCGGTTCATTTGAGGCGTATCTCGCGCAATCCGCTCATTCACAAGCAATTACGGCGTTTTTTGTGCGTCTGCGATTTGAATTGCGTGGTGAATCTTGGCGATACTTTCGGGATTCAGCCACCCGGAAGGCCGCATGAACGTGGGCAAGACGCTGTTTGCGCAGGTAATGGAATTTGTGCCGTGGAAGACCTTTGTTCGCATCATCGAACGACACAAGGGCACCGCGCGGGTTTCGTAGTCCCAGCGAATGTGAATCCGCCCTCCGGGCGTTTCTACAGAAAACGACTCCAGATCTGGCCAAAAAACGGAAATCTCCGCTCCTGACAACTCACCCATTTGGTGACACCCCCGATGGCAATAAAAGCCGCTACGAATCTATCGTTCAGGGCACTTTCTACAGTTTAACTGCCGGAAGGGGGCTTATCAGTTGCGATGCTGGACAAGTACCGCCGCCGCCGCGCATTGGGACGAAAGCATATACCATCACAGCCTGCGGAGAACAGGATTCTTCCGGTGGAGTTAGTCGGCAGCAATGCGCCAGCGCGGGATTCCGTGGCCAACAACTGCGGGGCACTGTTTGTGTAGTTGGCCAACGGCCGGTGCATCGAGGTTGCGAATGGATTCGATACGGCAACATTGGAGCGGCTTGTGGCTGTGCTTGATACCCCATACAGTGACGATCATATCCCCCGCCGCCCCCTACAATTCTTCGATACTGGACCGCTTTTGTCGGCCAACTGCGGTTTTTAGGATTATGCGGATTAAATGCTGGTTAAGCTCCAAGGAAGATCGAACGCGCGAAAAATACTGGACACTGCGAATTACCAAAGTACTTACGACTCGCACGGCCGTACTACTAACATATTTAGAATCATTACCGATACAACCTTTATAGATGTCAATATGTTTGCAGATGTCAATGAGGATGAGTAAACAAACTGCCACACTCTTTGCGCATATTGTTCGAGAACAGCGCCTGTCCATCTTTATTCCGGCAGCATCTTGCTTCAACTTGACCTCAGTCGATACCGGATATTCCGCAATTCGGCGCTTCTGTGCAGGGCCTAGCCAGCAACGTAGCTGCATTGCCAAGCTTCCGGTTTCGAGGCAGAGTTCAATCGCAATGGCTGGAGAAACGGGCCAAGGGGCGAACCACAAACCGAAAGCCGCACGGTCGAGTTGCAACACCGACAGAAGCCCCTCGACTAGGAATCCGACATCCCATGGAGAATTTCCGCTGATTCGTTTCGCAAAGATTGAAGCCGCCAAAATGCGCGGGACAGGCCAAGCCCGGAAGCCTGTCTCTATCGCGCCCTGGATTGCCCGGACGGGAGCGGGGGGAGTCGTCCCTAAAGGCCGGCGCGGGCCGGTGATTGCCAGTCCGCGGTCCGCTTCGGCAGGAGCCGGGACGCGCGCCGCCGGAATCGGAAGCGCGGCGCGGCATTGGCTTTTTCTCGCGCTCGCTCTTCTCCCCCTGCCAGCCTCGGCGCAGTTGAACATCGTCCCGGCGGTCACGACCGCTGCCGGCACCGGAAACGCCTGCTCGCCCACCACGTACCCCTGCGGCGACGGCGCAGCGGCCACCGCCGCCAATCTCAATGGTCCTCAACATACCTTCGTCGACAACGCGGGCAATATCTACATCTCCGACTATGCCAACAACCGGGTACGCAAGATTGCGGCCGCCACCGGCATCATTACCACGGTTGCCGGCAACGGAACGGCCTGCCCCGCGCCACAAGACACCTGCGGCGACGGCGGCCCCGCCACCGCCGCCAATCTCTATGAACCGAACGCCACCTATGTGGATGCATCGGGAAACATCTACATCGCCGATCGCGGCGACAACCGCATCCGCAAGGTCACAGCCAGCTCCGGAGACATCTCCACCATCGTCGGCACCGGATACGCCTGCACCAATCCCACCGCCAACCCGGCTTGCGGCGACAACGGCCTGGCTACCGCCGCGACCCTCAATACCCCCGTCGACATCACCCTGGACTCCGCCGGAAACATCTACATTGCCGACTTCGACACCCAGCGCATCCGCAAAGTCACGGCCAGCTCCGGCAACATCTCCACCATCGCCGGAACCGGAACGGGGTGCAGCAATGCCACCGCTAACCCGGCTTGCGGAGACACCGGCCTGGCCACCAGCGCCTCCGTGAATTCCCCCCGCGGTGTCGCAGTCGACAGCGCCGGAAACGTCTATATCTCCGACCTTGGCGACAATCGCATTCGCAAGATCACGGCCAGCTCCGGACACATCTCCACCATCGCCGGCAACGGTTACACCTGCGCGGCGCCCGCCGATGCCTGCGGCGACGGCGGCGCTGCCACCAGCTCCAACCTGACCAATCAGGGCGCGATCTCCCTGGACAGCGCTGGAAACGTCTATATCGCGGACCAATCGGACAATCGGATTCGCAAGGTTACCGTCTCATCCGGCATCATCACCACGGTCGCCGGTACGGGATCAACCTGCTCCGCCCAGACAAACCCCTGTGGCGACGGCGCCGCGGCGGCCAGCGCCCAATTCAACTATCCCACCGCCGTCTTCGTCGATAATTCCGACAACTTGTATGTCTCCGATTCCGGCAACAATCGCATTCGCAGGGTCGCCTTGATCCTCAACTTCCCAGAGACGGCCATCGGCAGCAGCGCGGCGCAAAACGTCCTTCTGGAGACGACGGCCGCCGAAACCCTGACCGGCTTCACCGCCCAGACGTCCGTCGGCAGCAAGCAGGAGTTCACCATCGGGACGATCTCCGGCTGCACCATCGGTTCAAGCAATGCTATCGACACCGTCTGCACACTGCCCATCACCTTCAGCCCTGCGTATCCTGGAATGCGGAAAGTGCAGTTGAAGGCGGTCACCGGCGACGGAACCATCTATTTCGGTCTAACCGGTACGGGCGCGGGCCCCATGGGGCTATTTACCACCCCGACCGCCTCCACGCTCTCCTCCAGCGTTACCGAAGGGCGCGGCATCAGTTTTGACGCAGCGGGCAATCTCTACGTCTCGGGATATGGAAATAACGCGGTCTACGAAATCACTCCGGGAGGAACGAAGTCGACCGCAACTTCAAGCATTACGGAGCCGACCGGAACCGCGGTCGATGGCGCGGGCAATCTATTTGTCGGGAGCAATAGTGTCGATTCACTCTACGAGATTCCCGCCGGAAGCTCCACTGCAAGCGCAGTGGCCACGATCTCCGGGCTTGTGGACAATACCG
Organism: Occallatibacter sp.; assembly: GCA_049522975.1. Taxonomy (GTDB): domain Bacteria; phylum Acidobacteriota; class Terriglobia; order Terriglobales; family Acidobacteriaceae; genus Telmatobacter. Next base: position 19,222 of record JBEKNI010000013.1, read on the forward strand.
TCGTCGTAGATTCGGCGGGCAACATTTATGTGGAAAGCAAAACTTCCCACGACGTCTATCAGGTAGCCGCCGGCACCTTCACAGTAACCCAGATCCTTACCGGCGGCCAGACCGTAACTGGCGGAACACTGGGCCGCTGCATCGGCATGGCGATCGACGCCAACAACAACCTCTATCTCGCCGACTACACCAACAACCGCCTCTATAAAGTCGCCTACGGAAGCTGGGCCGTCACCACCCTGGTCAACGCCGACGGCAATCTCGACGAACCGGAAGCCCTGGCCATCGATCCGGCCGGCAACCTGTACGTCACCAATGCCAACGACACCGTCATTCGCTACAGCGTCGGCACGTACACGGCCAACGTCTTCTCGACTTCGGTTTACACCGGTTTGGGGTCCGTCGCCCTTGACGCGAGCGGCAATCTCTATACCTCGCTCGACAGCGCCACCGCAATCTACAAGTACACGCGCACCGCGACCCCGACGCTCAGCTTCTCCTCGACAGCGGTGGGCGTGACCAGCGCGGATCAGATCGAGGGCTTCGAGAACGACGGCAATGCGGCGCTGACCTTCTCTTCTCTGACTGGGACCAACGCAACCTTCAATGGCACGGACACCACGTGCAGCACGAGCACCCCGCTGGCCTCGGGAAGCACCTGCAACTTCGGCGTTGCCTTTTTGCCCTCTACAACCGGCAGCCCGCTCACCGGCGACGCCAACATCACCGATAACAATCTCAACGCAAGCGGCACTGTTCAGCAGATTCCGGTTAGCGGCACGGCAACGGCAGTCAGTACTTCTACCACCGTGACATCGTCGGCGAATCCGTCGACCTATGACAGCTCGGTCACCTTCACAGCCACCGTGGCTCCCACCAGCGGATCGGCGGTGCCCACCGGCACCGTGCAGTTCAGCATCAACGGCAGCTCCGTCGGCAGTCCCGTAACCCTCAGCAGCGGCACGGCAACCTACGCGACCTCGACTCTAACACTGGGCACGCACAGCGTCACTGCCGCCTATACCACAAACTCCTCCAACTACAACAGCAGCAGTTCCTCGACATTTACCCAGACCGTCAACAATGGACCGCCCACGGTCACGCTTACGCTATCGTCGAGCACCATTGCGCATGGCACAGCGCTCACCCTGACCGCGACGGCGATGTCGGGCGCGACTGCGGTCCACCCCGGAGTCATAACCTTCTGCGATACCAGTTACAGCACGTGCCTCTATCAGGCGGTCGTCGGGAGAGCACAGCTCAACAGCTCCGGTTCGGCGGCCATCAAGATCGTCCCGGCTATCGGAACACACACTTATCAGGCGGTTTTCGCGGCAAACGGCAGTTACCCCACCGCTACATCCTCTAGCGCTTCGGTCACGGTCACCGGAACCTACACCACCACCACCACCATCTCCGACAGCGGCTCAGCCGGCGACTATTCGCTGACCGGCACGGTGGCCTCCGCCGGCGCCTATGCCATCGCGCCCACCGGCACGGTCACCTTCGAGGACACCAGCAACAGCGACTACGCGGTGGCCTCGGCAACCCTCGGAAGCAGCACGGTCACCTACACCCTCACCAATCCCGGATCGCCCAGCACCATCGCCGTGTCGCGCGACGTGGCGATTGCCGACTTCAACGGAGACGGCGTCCCGGACCTGGCCATCGTCGATCAGTCCGGCGAGAAAGTGTACATTCTGCTGGGTACCGGCAACGGCACTTTTACAGCCGCATCCGGCTCGCCCATCACTGTTTCCGGCACTCTTCTGGTTGGAATCGCCGCCGGCGACTTCAACAACGACGGCAATGTCGATCTTGCCGTGGCCGACTATGGAGACAACAAGATATACATTCTACTCGGCAACGGCAACGGCACCTTCCAGACCGCGACCAGCATTACTGCCGCCGGCGAACCGGACAAGATTGTGGCGGCGGACTTCAACAACGATGGCAACCTGGATCTGGCGGTTGCGGAGTGTTCAGGGAACGCAGTCGAAATTTTTCTGGGCAATGGAACCGGCGCATTCCCGACCACCTACAGCTTTGCCACCGGCTCCGAGCCGTACTCGCTGGCTGCGGCCGACCTCAACGGCGACGGCAATATCGACCTGGTGGCCGGCAACTCGGGAGCCAGCTCGGTAACCGTGCTGCTCGGCGACGGCACTGGCCACTTCACCCAGCCCACAGGTTCGCCCTTCGCCGCTGGCGCTAATCCCTCCTGGCTGGTCATCGGCGACTTTAACAGGGATGGAAAGCCGGACTTGGCCGTGGCCGATTCAGGCGCCTCCACCGTGGACATCCTCCTCGGCAACGGCGACGGCACCTTCGGCACGGCAACTTCGCTCACCGCCCTGAGCGGATCGAAGTCCATCGGCATGGCCGATTTCAATGCGGATGGAAACCTCGACCTGGCCGTCTGCGATACCGGCACCGGCACCGTCGATGTCTTTTTGGGAAACGGCAATGGAACTTTCCAAACCGCGACCGCCTTTTCCACCGGCAGCACCGCTTGCAGCGCCGTCGGAATTGCGGACTTCAACGGCGACGGTGCCCCGGACGTAGTGACGCCGATGCAAGGCAACAATACGGCCGTCATTTTCCTCGACAAGATTACGCACACCGCCACCGCCACCGCTAGCTCGGTCTCCATTCCCGGCAGCGGAACGCATAACATCGAAGCCGTCTACGGAGGCGATACCAACGATGCCAGCAGCACTTCCAGCACCGTCGGACTGACTGCGTCGAAGGCGGCGACGACCCTGACCCTGCAAGCCTCGCCCACCAGCTCCTATTTTGGGCAGTCGGTCACCCTGACAGCGACGCTTAGCCCTTACGTTATCGGTAGCCTCACCACCAACGGCGAGACCATCACCTTCAAGAACGGTTCCACCACGCTCGGTACCGGCTCCCTCTCCGGCGGCGTCGCAACTCTGACCCTCAGCACCCTGCCGACCGCAACCAATAGCCTGACCGCCGTCTATGCCACGGACACCAACTTCCTGGCCAGCACCTCATCTATCTTGAGCTTCACCGTCAACAAAGCCACTCCCACCATCACCTGGTCCACGCCCGCGGCCATCACCTACGGAACCGCCCTCGGCGCCACCCAGTTGAACGCTTCCTCCGGCGGCGTGGCCGGCGGCTTCGTCTACTCGCCCGTCTCCGGAACCGTCCTCGGCGCCGGCTCCCAGACCCTCAATGTCACCTTCAATCCCTCCGACACCACCGATTACAACAGCAACACCGGATCGGTCGGCCTCACCGTCAATCAGGCCACCCTCACCGTCACCGCCACCAGCGCCAGCCGCGCCTACAACACCGCCAACCCCACCTTCGCCGACACCATCACCGGCTACGTCAACGGCGACAACTCCAGTGTGGTCAGCGGCACGGCCTCGCTGACCACCACGGCCACCCTCTCCTCGACAGTGGGACCCTACACCATCACCGCCGCGCTCGGCACCCTCTCGGCCGCCAATTACACCTTCGCCTTCGTCAACGGAACGCTGACCGTCAACAAAGCCACTCCCACCGTCTCCGCATGGCCGACAGCCAGCGCCATCACCTACGGGCAGACACTGGCCTCCTCCACGCTGACCGGCGGAACGGCCTCGGTGGGCGGAACCTTCGCCTGGACCACCCCCGGCACCACCCCGGGCGCGGGAAGCCCCTCGGAGAGCGTCACCTTCACCCCCTCCGACACCACCGACTACAACACCCCGGCGGCCGGCTCGGTCACCGTCACCGTCAACAAAGCCACCCCCTCCGTCTCCGCATGGCCGACAGCCAGCACCATCACCTACGGGCAGACATTGGCCTCCTCCATGCTGACCGGCGGAACGGCCTCGGTGGGCGGAACCTTCGCCTGGACCACCCCCAGCACCACTCCGGGCGCGGGAAGCCCCTCGGAGAGCGTCACCTTCACCCCCTCCGACACCACCGACTACAACACCCCGGCGGCCGGCTCGGTCACCGTCACCGTCAACAAGAGTTCAGTGACCGTAAATGGGACAACTTCCCTGGCCGTTGCGTACTTCGGAGATAACGTTACGCTGACGTTCACATTTGTCGGAAGCGGGGTCACTCCAACTGGCACAACCACTATTTTGGATGGAGAAAATACGCTCGGCACCGTCTCGCTCAGATCCGGTGTCGCAACCTTTAACATGTCCACACTGTCCCCAGGGAGACACACGCTCACGGCTGTCTACAACGGAGACGATAACTACGAGTAGGTAATGCGCCGACTTGTTCCGGCACGCGACATCCACTCAAGTTACCCCAAACAACAGCCAAGGGAGGGCTCGGGGACCATGAAGAAACTCAGCATCCTTGCATTCATGCTGGTAGGGGGCTCCGCGACGCTCTCGTTTGCGCAGTCCACGGGAACCGTTACTCAGACGGTCAGCCAACGAAACACCATCGGAGTGCTCACCGCGTCGCCATCGACCGGCATCACCTCCGGCGGCACCGTCACCTTCACCTACATCCTGAACACGGCGGGCGCGCCCGCTCCCACCTCCGAAACGGTACAGTTCTATGATGGGATCAACCTGCTGGGCAGTACGCAATCCATCGGTTCTGCTAACGGCTCCAACCTGCTACCTTATTCCCAAGTGAATACTGGGCATGGTTGGACGACTTCCGGAACAGCGCCCACGGTCACGTCTCTGGCGTCGACCGGACCGGATGGCAGCGCCAGCACCGCGACGACGATCTCCTTTGTGGATGGCACCTCCACCGTTCAGTACGCCGTTCCCGGCACCGCCTACGCCAGCCAGCAGGTGACGTTTTCGATCTGGGCGAAGACGGCCACCACCGCAACGCTGAATCTGACGCTCACCGATAGCCCCTACTCGTCCGCAACCTCCTCGTCGGCCTGCGCGCTGACCTCAAGTTGGCAGCGCTGCTCCCTGACCTATACCTTCCCTGCCGGCGCCGGCACGGGCTTTGCCGCCCTGCTCACCTCTTCCTCTCCCTTCGCCACCAACATCAGCGTTTGGGGCGCGCAGGTTGAGGTTGCGGCAGCGCCGGGTCCGTACGTTTCGACCATCGGCACAGCGCGGCCCTCTGTCACCGGCGGAGCGGGCACAGTCACCTGGGCCGATACCACCGGCTTCGCTGACGGAACCCACAACATTTCCGTGCTCTACGCCGGCGATACGAACTTCGTCACCTCCACCTCGAATACCGTCTCGCTCACCGTCGGCAAGGCGACTCCAGGGTTGAGCCTGAATGCTTCGCCCTCGGGAACGGCCTCCTACGGAACCCCCATAACGCTCACCGCGACCTTATCGAATTTGGACAGCGGTTCGCCCTTGTACCCAACCGGGACGGTAACGTTCTATAACAACGGAACCTCAATCGGCACTGGAACGCTGACACAGGTCGGAAGCGGGAATACCTCCACCTACGCCCTCGTCCTCTCCGGATCGAACTCTCTGGCGGGCGGTTCCGATTCCCTCACCGTTGCCTATGGCGGCGACAGCAACTTCACCGCCGTTACCGATACCTCCACGCCGGTCAGCTACACGGTTTCTCCCGCGACTTCCGGATCGGGCGGCGCAACGCTTACCACCACGGTCACCAGTTCGCTCAATCCTTCGGTCTACGGCGATACCGTGACTCTAAGCGTGAACGTAGCCGGCACTGGCGCAATGCCCACCGGGACGGTTACGATTGCGGATACTACCACCAGCACCATCCTCGGAACGCCGACACTCGACGGTTCCGGCAACGCGAGCATCATCGTAACGGCAACCAACTTCACCGCCGGCGCACACAGCATCAAGGTCACGTATTCCGGTGATGGAAACTACAGCAGCAGTTACTAAACGCCTGCATCGGCGCTGCTCTGTTACGGCAGCGCCGATGCTTCGCCTCCCAGGAGGGGCAGTTGGGCGCAAGGTACACATTACTCCTCGCGCCTCTCTGCAGCGTCATCATGGCGCTTGGCCCCAGCCATGCCGTTTCACAGAGTCACGAAATTTATCGACAAGTCGTAAAACAGGCGACGCCAGCCGTGAAGCTGGCGTCGTCTTCTAGTTCTGTCCCTTATCGCACATCCCTGACCTTCACGGTGACGCTGACCGGAAGAGGCACCGGCGCTGTTCCCTCCGGCATAGTGACCTTTCTGGATGGCGCAACGCAGTTGGGCACAGCAGCACTGAATGGCAACGGCATGGCTACTTACTCGACTGGCGCGCTGGCGGTCGGTTCGCACCTTATCGCGGCCAGCTACCGAGGCAACAACAACTACACGGCGGTGGTCTCCGCGGGAGTGCCGGTAACGGTCGTGCCGGCCTCAATAACCATCCTTGCAATCCCCTCGGCAGGCAATCCGGTCGCGTCGGTTGCCTCGGGCAGTGTGGTCACGCTGACCGCATCGGTCGGGATCGGCGGCGCGCCTCTGACGGCGGGCACGGTGAATTTCTGCGACGCATCGGCTGCCTATTGCACAGATATTCACCGGCTGGGCACAGCGCAACTGACCAGCGCCGGGACCGCTCTCTTCCGCTTTGTCCCAGGGATCGGCAGCCACAGCTATACGGCGGTTTATGCGGGAACGGCAGGCATCGCGGCCAGCACATCCGCTATTACCACGCTGGCGGTGACGGGGGTCAATCCCTCCACGACCGCGATTGCGCAGGGCGGCGGTCTGGGCGACTACTCGCTGACCGCAACGGTGGCCGGAGCGGGCAGCGCGGCGCCCACGGGAACGGTATCGTTTCTCGACACCACCGCCGGCAATGCGGTATTGGGCACGGCTTCCCTGAGTACTGGAACGGCAGGGCTCAGCTTGCTGAACGCATCGAACCCCGGAGTGAACCAAACTATGGATTCCGTCGCGGTGGGCGACTTCAATGGAGACGGCATCCTGGACTTGGCTGTGGCCAACTTCTCCAGCAACACGATTACGATTCTGCTGGGCGACGGGAAAGGCAACTTCACGCCCGTATCGGCGATTGCTCAGACCGGCAACGATCCCATTGCCATCGCCACCGGGGACTTCAACAGTGACGGCATCCTGGACTTGGCTGTGGCCAACTCCGGCGACGGCACAGTGACCATCCTGCTGGGCAACGGCGACGGAACGTTCAGGGCCACTTTAACCAGTCCCAATTCCGGCGCCACCCCCAATTCCATCGCCGTGGGCGATTTCAATCGAGACGGCAATCTGGATTTAGCGGTTGCGAATTTTGGCGGCAATACCGTAACAATACTGCTGGGCGACGGCAAGGGCGGCTTCACGGCCACATTGACAACTCCGGCAACCGGCAACGGACCGGCCTCCATTGCCGTGAGCGACTACAACGGAGACGGCATCCCCGACCTGGCCGTCGCCAATTATAGCGACAGCACCGTCACGATTCTGCTGGGCGATGGGAAGGGCAACTTCACGGCTACGGCGGCAAGCCCGTCTACGGACAGTCAGCCGAACTCCATTGTGACTGCCGATTTTAACGGCGACGGCAAGGCGGACCTGGCAACCGCAAACTTCACGGACGATACGGTGACCGTGCTGCTGGGCAACGGCGATGGCAGCTTCGGGCCATCTTCGAGCCTAACGACGGGCAGCGGACCTTACTCGATCGCGGTGGGAAACTTCGATGGGGACGGCGTCCCGGACCTGGCCACCGCGAACTACGGCAACAACACCGTAACGGTCCTCAGGGGCGATGGGACTGGAAACTTTACAGTTGCGGTCAATCCGCTGGCGGGTCAGTACCCGATCTCGATTGCCGCGGGCGACTTCAACGGGGACGGCAGACCGGACCTGGTGATCGCCAATTACTACGATGCGAAGGTGACCATCTTTCTGGCGGAGAGCGCGCAGACGGCTGCCGTGAACAAAATAGTGCCCGTGGGCGGGGGGACGCATCTGGTGGAGGCGGCTTATCCCGGCGACGTCAACTATAGCTCCAGCGGCTCGCCCACCGTCGGGCTGACCGGGCAGATGCTTTCGCCCAGGATGACGCTGACCTCCTCTGCGGCCTCCGTATCCTCAGTCACGCCCGTCACCCTAACCGTGGCGATCAGCGGCGCTCTAGCTTCGGGGGCTAGCACGGGAAGCGCGCCCAGCCAGGCGGCCGTGCCCCCGCCCACCGGGGCGGTGACATTCCTGATCGGCGGCACGCCGCTGGGCACAACCTCGTTGAACGGCAGCGGTATCGCTACGTATATAGCCACCAATCTCCCCGCCGGCCAGGACAGCATCACGGCATCCTACGGGGGCGATGCCAATTATCCTCCGGCAGCCTGTCCAGCGCTGGTCGTGTCGGTAGCGGCCGTAACGCCGGCCGTGGCGGTGATACCGTCCTCGCCGAGCACTTCGACGGGGCAGGCTTTGACTGTAACCGTTCTCGTGAGCGATGGAAGCGGCAACCCGACGCCTGCCGGCACAGTCACTCTGAGCAGCGGGAGCTACACCTCCACGCCGACCGTACTCACAAGAGGCAGCGCAACGATCACGGTTCCCGCCGGATCGCTGGCGACGGGCGTAAATACGCTGACGGCAGTCTTCACCCCCGATCCAGCCAGCGCGTCGACCTATAGCATTGCTTCCGGTTCGGCTACGGTCACGGCGACTTCCGGCTTCGCCCTTGCGGGAACCCCGGTCACCGTCGCGCCTGGGGCAACCACAGGAAATACCTCCACGATCACGGTGACTCCGAGCGGAGGCTTCACCGGCAGCGTGGCGTTGACCGCTGCCATCGCCGGCAGTCCGGAGGGTGCTCAGTATCCGCCTACCTTGAGCTTCGGATCGACCAGCCCGGTAGTCATTACTGGCGCCAGTCCAGGTACGGCGCTTTTGACCGTCACCACCACAACGCCGCCCTCTGGCAGCGCTCTAGCATATCCCAAGAGCCGCCGAGGCCGCTGGCAGAGCGCCGTTGGCGCGGCGCTGGCCTGCGTCCTGATCTTCTGCATCCCAGCGCGGTCGCGCAGAAGCCAGTCGATGCTGCGAATGCTGCTCCTTCTTTTCACTCTGTCAGTCGGTGTCCTTTCGTGCGGCGGTAGCGGGCAAACCACCGGCACCGGCGGTAGTGGTGGAGGAGGCAGCGCTGGAACTACTGCTGGAACCTACACGGTAACCGTGACGGGGACTTCGGGTACTACCACGGCCACGGGAACGGTCACAATCCTAGTTCAATAATGGGCATTACAGGCCGGGGGATGGGCAAAGGAAAAGGCCGAAGTTGATACGTTGCTAGCTTCGGCCCGTAAGGCCGAAAGCCAGGGTACAGATCGCACTCGAAAGCATTGCGTTCGCGCAGTGTACGGGCAGTAGTGTAAACATTCGGCACTATGATCTGTTCCAGCAGGCGCGAGAATTCGTCGTCCATGAGATGGACGCGGTTGAGTACCTCGAACTTCTGACGGAAGTTTTTCTCTAACGAAACGCGGTCGCGGATATCCGAGCGGTAGGCCCATTTTAGATCGGATAGCTTGTTGATCAGATATTGTTCGGAGTCTTTCAATGCCATTAGCAATGCTCGGTGATTACAGAAGGGCGGCCCTGTCACCCCAATGTACATCACAAGAAGACTGGCTGCATTCATCCTAGAAACCGCAGTAGACGAGGTCTGGCGCCGTCAAGTGATTGTGACGGCTGCATTAACGACTCCTCCGCAACACACCGATTTAGTGAAATCTCTAACAACTGCAAGTACTTGTGGATTCAAGTTGGTGCAAAACGAGCGGGGGATCAACTGCCGCTTTTAAGTTCATTGTAATGGCAGTATATGGCGTGGATGAACTCGCTGCCGTTGTCGGAGTGAAAGCCCTTGATACAAAAGGGAAACTGGCGCAACATGGCGGCCGGCACCCGCTCTAGGAAGGCGTTAGCATGGGTGTCCGCTCTGCCCCTGCCGACATCGAGCGTTGCAGGGAGGGCAGCTCTGGGGGTGCCCGCCGGGTTCATGGCACTGACGCGCTATGCGGTCTCTGGCCGGCTCTCTTTTCTCCCTTCCCCTCCACGGTTAGATTTGTCGTGATCTATTCGGTTTGAATCGCTCGCCTCTTCATGCAATGAACGCACCACAACCCCAGGCGCTTCCTTCGCGCGAGCTCTTTTTGCAACAATCGTTTGCAGTGTGGTCTTCCACATTCATACACGTATGCTGTAAGATAGATCGCAACAAGGAAACCATATGCCTGCCGCGAAGAAGGCCACAACTCGACCGAAGCGCAGAATCGTTTCTCCCGCAGAGAAACGCACTCAACTCCGGCTTACCGTTGATTCCAAATTCACCAAGAGTCACTTTAACCAGCTCTTTGCCGTGCTGAAAGTCCGGAGAAAGAATGCCCTGGCCGAACACATCATCATGAGTTTCAAGAGCAAGGCCGCTCAAGTGCAGCTTGTTGCGTTCTACAACAACCAGTGGCTGAACATTCCATTTCAGAGTATCGACACCGCTTTCGTGTTTCCTTTGACCTTCGAGATTGCCGATGAGCTGGAAAGAGTTGGCGGAGAGATTCTCGGCGGGGTGAATCGCTCCAAGGCATTTCGCGTGATGGTAGCCTACTTTGCATTCGTCCATAAATTGAAAAATCAAACACAGACTACTCCCGCATAGCATCTTCAGCGCATCTTCCAGGCGAGAGGGCGCTGGCGCCTTCGAGCAGAATTCGTACCTGAATGCCGGTGCTCAGGCACGTACTGTGTGTGCGGCAGATTGTCGCAGCGTTGGAAGATTGAGCTGTCGGAAGCCCTTCCGGCAGGTTTTTTGATCCTCGAACACAGTGCGAACAATCTTCGATCATCTTCGAACACTGTTCGGCGTTGTCCGAATTCCGTTCGATCTCTGTGGATTGCGTCACCATCGCTAAGCCGTCAGGCTTAGGGATGGTGACTTCCTTCTAGGCGAGCGTAGCGAGAATGCTTTTCTGCGTGTTTCCTCCAATTGATGCTCGCAGAATCTGGCAGCTTTGGAAGATCACGATGTTAGATTGGGCTTTACTGCATCTCCATATATGGCCCCGAGTGCATGAGGAATTGCATGATGCACTCTCCGGGTTCCTGCGTCTGGGTCTTCCATGGAAGGGTATCGTAGCACAGGCCGTTGCATTCGGATTTCGAACAGGGTTAGCGTTGGGTTGTGCTGACTTTGCGGGCGATGACGGGTGGTGCTGGATATGCTAACGGCATCTGGAACACAGCGACTATTACGATGAAGGCCGTCGTGTTCAAGGGGAATGGCATGGCCAGGGCGCGGAGTTGCTGGGTCTGCGTGGAGAGGTAACGCGGGAGCAATTTGAAGCAGTTCGAGAGGGGTTGCATCCAGAGACTGGGGAATTCCTCCGCCCTCGCCACAGTGCTGACCGTATTGATGCAAATGGAAGCGAACAGAGCAAAGGGAGATCCCTGTACGATCTGACCTTCTCCGCACCGAAGTCGATTTCGATTCAGGCGCTCGTCGGCGGAGATGAGCGGTTGATTGCTGCCCATGACAACGCTGTCCGGGAGGCGCTCGCTGAGGCAGAGAACTATGCAGCCGCTCGGGTTCGGCTGAATGGTGCGAACGAGGACAGGGCAACGGCAAACTGGATTGTGGCCGCATACCGGCACGACACCAGCCGGGAACTCGATCCGCAGTTACACACCCATGCTGTCACGGCCAATTTGACATATGACGGCGTGGAGGGCCGCTGGAAGGCATTGCAAGCATCGGGCTTGTATGAGCGCCGTGCGTATCTGACTGAGGTTTACCGGAATGCACTGGCGCGTGAAGTCTATAGCCTGGAATATGAGATTGAACAGCGCCGCGATTCCAAGGGCAGAGATCACGGTTTTGAGATCCACGGCGTCTCGGACGGATTACTCGAAAAATACACCGTGCGCAGCGCACGGCGAGACGCCGCCATCGAACGATTCACAGTAGATCATGGCCGCAAGCCGACCAATAATGAAGTTGCCGTGCTCGTCCGAGAATCACGCGCTGACAAACTGGCGGAAATCTCTACGGAGAAATTGCGGAAACAGCAGCAGGCAAGACTGTTGCCTGAAGAGAGCCACGCGCTGAACCATCTGCATGAAGAGTCTGTTGATCGTACCGGTGAAATTTCAATTGAACCAACTCAGGCATCGGAGTCGCTTCAACGCACGAAAGAGCATCTCTTCGAGCGCAGTTCAGTTGTGCGCGAGCACGAGTTGATGACGGAGGCTCTGCGGCACGGGCGCGGGAAGATTGATCGCCTTCAACTGCGAGGTGCCCTGGAACTGGAACAGTTGCAGGGTTCACTTATCCGAGCCGGGAACAATCTGGCCACGCGCGAAAGCCTTGAACGCGAACAGCGCATGATTGCAGCGGTGGACAGCGGCATTGGGCGCTATAACGTCTGGGCGGGAAGTCCAGATTCAATCCATCAAAGCGACTGCGAGAGGAACAACTGCGGGCTGTTCATCAGATACTGGATTCGCAGGATTTTGCCGTCAATCTGCGCGGAGCCGCTGGGACCGGCAAAACCGCTACGCTCACGGAAATTGCTCGTGGCTTACGCGAGGTGGCCACGAAGTTTTGGCAGTTGCGCCAACGCGCGGCGCAGTTGAGGAGTTGCAAAAGGTTGGGTTCCGCGATGTGATGACGATCTCGCGATTGCTGGAGGACCCAAAGGCGCAGGTCGCGCTGCACGGCAGAGTAATGGTTGTGGATGAAGCAGGCATGGTCTCAGGCCGTCAGATGGAAGGCTTGCTCAAACTGGCTGAGCGCGAAGACGCTCGGATTCTGTTCTCCGGGGATACGCGGCAACTTCAGAGTGTCGAGGCATCGGATGCCCTTCGCATTCTGGAGCAGGAATCGAGAATAAGGAGCGTCTCACTGATGGCTGTGCAGCGGCAGACGCAGGCTCAATATCGGGATGCAATACAAACGTTGCGGCATTCGCCGGAGCAAGGGCTTGAAAAGCTGGAGCAGCTTGGTGCCGTTCGTGAGGTTCCATATATGGAGCGCGCACACGCAGTGGCATCAGCTTATAGCGCACTCACGTCAGACTCAAGTCGCACGGTTCTCGTGGTTGCCGGCACTCATGAGGAAATCGGCAAGATTACCGATGCCATCCGTGTGGATATGAAGCAGCACGGCGAACTGGATCGCGGCATTGTCTCCGAGCGTTATGTGCCGTTGCAATGGACCGAGGCGCAAAAGAAAGACTTGGTGAACTACAAGGCAGGGCAAGTGCTTCTATTTCATCGTTCTTCGCGTGGAATCGAAAAGCATGAGGCGCTCACCGTTGAGCGGACTGACAAGTTGGGAATCGTCGCCAGGGACCAGCAAGGCGCAGAGCGCACGGTGAGTCCATCACAGGCGCGTTCTTTTTCGGTGCACGAACGCCAACAGATTGAGGTGGCCCCTGGCGACAAGTTGCTGCTGACGGGCAATCGCGGCGGTGCGGGCTTCCGAGCCACCAACGGCGAACTGGTGAATGTGCGTGATGTCGATGGCGGTCGCATTCACCTTGAGGATGGCCGGACACTGCCGGCCAATTACCACGAGTTCGATCACGGCTATGCGGTCACCGCGCATCGCAGCCAGGGAAAGACGGTAGATGCGGTGATTCTCTCCGCCGATGCGATGAAGCAGGAGTTGTTCTATGTCGGGGCCTCGCGTGGCCGTCAAGAAATCGTCGTGGTCACCAGCGACCGTGAACAGTTGCGCGAAATGCTCGGCATCTCCACGGCGCGGCCATCGGCAACTGAACTGGCGAGAGAACAAGCGCCGCCTCATCCCGCGCCAATGCTCAGCCCTGAGCGGCCGCCATTACAGACCATTGAACCGTCGCTGCTACGGAAAAAGGATGGCCACAAGCACGATCTGGGGATGAGCCGGTGACTCCTGGCAATCATTGGACAAACCGTAGACGCGATGCAACTCTCTAATTTCAGCGTCAACCGCGTGATCGTCCCGTGCGAGAGGCCGGCCGTCTCAAGTTCCTTTTAGATAACCGGGGCGCGCTCGACGCGGATTCGCCGAATCCATTGTTGCCTATGAAGGCACGTCTGCTGCGGATATCCTCCATGTCCGCCGGAAGCTTGATCTCTGTTTACGCAGAATCGCTGCGTCGCTTAGCAAGCGTCCTATTGAGCGTGGAAAGTCCCGAGCCGCTGGAGAACGCGAGCTGAAAAAGACGGATTCGGAATTGACAAATGTCAGGTCATAGTCTAATAATTATTAGAGTATGGATGAGATCTATAATGCCTTTGCCCGATGCCGCGAAGTGCTGCTCGACCGGCTGAAGGAATCCGCGCCGGCCCGCATCCAGCTTCTCACCGGACCACGCCAAGTGGGCAAAACCACATTGCTACTGGAAATCGCCGCCAGGTTCGGCGACAGAGCTGTGTATGCCGCCGGAGACGATCCAGATGCCGCGCGGCCCGGATTCTGGGAGCGTTGCTGGACAGATGCTGAGACGCGAGCGCAGCGCGAGACAGCAGTTCTGCTGTTGGACGAAGTGCATCATCTCTCCGACTGGGCTGGACGGCTTAAGAGCCATTGGGACCGCGCTCGCCGCCGTCATATTCCCATTCATGTCGTAGCTACCGGCTCTTCGGCGTTGCGTGTCGCCACAGGTTCGCGCGAAAGCCTGGCGGGGCGCTTTGAGCGGCTGACCTTGAGCCATTGGCCCGCCTCTTCGCTGGCCGATGCCTTTCATCTTTCGCCGCGTGAAGCCGCTCAGAGCCTCGTTCGGTTTGGCTCATATCCTGGCGCAGTCGAGTTCCAAAAGGATTTTGCGCGCTGGCGGGCTTACGTGCGCGATGCCATCATTGAACCGGCAATTGGCCGTGATGTATTGGCAATGGGAGCTGTGCGGCGCCCTGCGCTGCTGCGCCAAGTATTCGCTATTGCCACCGGTTCGCCCGCGCAGATCGTCTCACTCCAGAAGATGCAGGGACAGTTACAAGACAGCGGCGCTCTCGAAACAGTCGCCCACTATCTGGCGCTGCTTCAGGACGCCTACCTGGTTGCGCCGCTGGAGAAATACTCGGCGCAGGCTCTCAGACGCCGCGCCTCTCCGCCCAAGCTCGTAGTGCTAAACAATGCTCTTCTATCCGCCATGCATCCCGATGGCCCTCCCGATCCTGCTCGTGAGCCCGAGCGTTTCGGCTTCTGGGTCGAGAATGCCTGTCTCGCCTTCGCCATCAACCAAGACCAACAAGTGACTTACTGGCGAGAGGAACCGCTTGAGATCGATGCTGTCTTTAACGGGAGTTGGGGGCAGTGGGCGGTCGAGGTCAAGACGGGAAGATACGATGTCCAGGCTCTCCGTGGACTTCTGGAATTCTGTCGCCGCTATCCAGCATTCAAGCCGCTGGTTATCTGTGCGCCGGACAGTGAAGAGACTGCACGGCGACACGGGATCTCAAGCATTAGTTGGGAAGATTTTCTGATAGAAGGCCGCCCGGAAACTGAACAAAGCAGAAGGTCGTGAAGCTTCCGAAAACCGGAAGATGGATAGAATCTGTAAGACAGCTGCATCAGAGAGAGTTTGACATTTTGGCTTTGGCGTTGCCACGAGGCCACGGGTTTGGTGATAGACCGCCAATTGGTGCGTGGCTGAGTGACGATGGTTTTTGTTGTGGCATTGCAACCAAGGATGTGAACGATACGAGTTTTGGCATTATCGTCATGCGTAGGAGGGTCGATTCTGTCTGGACCGTAACGGTCAAAGAGCATGGCTTCAGGTCGCGGGCAGAGACCTGTGCATACATGGAACCATGCCTGAAGGACGGTTCTCCCCGTGAAGCGCTCCCCCGGGAATTCGAGCACGACCGCCGCTACACGATTTTGAAGAGAGGACGCCAAATGAAATCTTTAAGCTACTAGTAGATGGCCGCTTGCGGCCATGCTTTCACCAGCGGCGTCTTATCAAGCGCACGGATGGGCAACAGACGCCAACCACGGGCAGCGGCGGCGCGCACCTCCGGCGGGAGCCTATCCGGGAGACGGGCCAGTGGAGACGCCATTACTTTGCAGCCTGTAACCGTGGCCGGGTACACTCCGCAATCACGCGGCGAACCTCAGAAATCGGCACAAACAGGCGACGACCGATTTTCACAGACGCAATTGCGCCTGAATAGCAGTCACGCCGCCAACTCCATCGGCTCCGGCCCGTCATCTCTTCGGCTTCGGCCATTCCCAACAATTCCGGCTGAATTTTCCGGTTCGCCGTGCTCTGCATTGCCATTCCATCCGAGTCCCGAAGTGTCGGGACAATTGGATAGTGCCAGAGATAAGACTTGCAATCTACTGCAAAATGGCGCATTCTATATTTACAATTCGCATCAAGTTATGACGGCAACCGCAAAATCTCGACAAGGAAAGAGCCAAGGGGAAACCCTCAGCCCGCTTTCTGGTCATGCCGTTGTCGTCATTGAGCGCGGCTGGCCACCCGGATTCCGGGATGAACCGAGACCGCTGCTCTCTTTCATTCTGAGAGTGCTTGACGGGAAACACCGGCAGATGGTCCGGCAGCATTTGGAGTATTTTTTGCGCTTTAATTTTCAGATCGGCACACCGGAAATCGAGAAAATTCAAAGACGCCTGAGTAGTGATACCTCGCTGTTGCAGTGTGCCGTAGACGGCATGATTTCCGCTATGCGAGAAATGGCCGACATGTGGATTGATTCAGGTAAGAGCCAAACGGAGCGGGACGTGGATTTTCCAGTAGACCGGAACGTAGAGGATGTGTTGCCCGGACGTGAGTGCTCTCTAGCTCTGCTAATTTACCGGTCCCTGTTGCGCACCCATCCGGTTTACAAGGTGATGAGGCGGGACGGCTCCCAGGCCATCCAAGACACCTATCCAAGGTTCGACCCGCAATCGTACTGGAAACTCGAAGACGCTCTCCAAGCGCATGGCGCAAAGTGGGCAGCTTTCTATTTCTCCAAGCTACTCGACTCTCCATTCTCGCGTCACATATCCCGATGCGATCATTGCAAATCGTATTTTGTCTATGAAAGAGCGCGGCTCCGTAGGGTGAAAAATGGTGTTTTCTGCGCGGCTCACGATGGACAAGGCTCCATGAAGCGGACTGAAAGAAGCCGAGAAAAAAGATGGAAAGCCGCTGCTAGGGCAGTTATCGAGTGGGAGTCTAAGCACAAGGGGACAGTACAGCCGGAATGGGTTGCGGAGCAAGTGAACAAAGCACATGGAACAGCATTTGGACGCCGGTGGTTTTCTCAAAACATCGAAGAGATTCAAAAGCGCGTGGAGGCGCTACGCAATACCAAAGGCTAAGGAACGCGACGGAGTCTATTACCGGCCAGATCGGGCGGGCTGGTGGGTTTGCTATATCGACGCATCGGGCAAGCGCCAACGGCGAAAGGTGACGGCCCACACGCGGCGGCAAGCGATTGATGCGCTCTCGCTCATCCGCACGAAAGAGGAACGCGCAAGGGACTTGGGAGTCCGGCCCGCCAGTGCGATCACCACAGCGGCTATGCTGGACCGCTATGAGCGGCACCAGAAAGCCCAGATACGGCCCACAACCTATGAGCGGCTGGGCGGCATACTGGAAACCCTCAAGGCCCATTTACCGGAACAGGCAAAGGCCATTACCAAGCGCACGGTTGCCGAATACATCGAAGCGCGCGCGGAGACGGTCAAGCCCGGAACGGTTGCCAAGGAAATGAGCGTACTCAAGCATTGCCTCCGGCTGGCCGTTGAATGGGGCTTGCTGAATGAGAACGCGGCGGCTGGTGCGCGGCTGCCCAAACTCCCGGCGGGCAAGACGCGCTATCTGACTCCGGGCGAATTGAAGGCCGCTCTCGAATCGGCTCCCGAATGGTTGCGCGCGCCGATGGCCTTCGCAGCCTGTACCGGAGTCCGACGCGGGGAAATGCTCTCGCTGCGTTGGATGGATGTGGACATGGGGAATAAAAGGCTCTATCTGCGGGAAACCAAGAATGGAGCCTTGAGAATTCTGCCCATCCCGGAGTTTGCCCTTACTGTGCTGCGCTCCTTACCGGCTGGCGCAACGGGCAATACCGTCTTTGCCGGAGTGAACCCCGCCAACCTCTCTGTCTATACCAAGCGCGTCTTTAAGCGGCTGGGAATCCCGGACGCCAGTTTTCACACGTTGCGCCACACGGCGGCAAGCTGGCTGGTGATGGAAGGCGTAGACCTGTACGCGGTGGGCCAGATTCTAGGCCACAAGACGCCCCGCATGACGCAACGCTACGCGCACCTATCCCCGGAGTACATGGCCGGAGCGGTGGGCAAGCTGGACGGGATCATGGGCGGGATGTTGGGCCAAACCGTGCCGGGTGGACTCCAGTTAGTCACCACAGAGTCACCAGAAATCGGCTCTCAAGCTGCCTGATAGTCTAAGTTGTTGAAATGATTGGCGTCCCCGACGGGATTTGAACCCGTGTTATCGCCGTGAAAGGGCGGTGTCCTAGGCCGGGCTAGACGACGGGGACGCAAACGGGGCGAAGAAAAAGCCTCCATTGGCCACACGCGCCCTCCTAGAGGCTACCAACTCAGCAGGGCCATGTCAAAGAACCAGCATCTGGCTGGTATTCAACCGGCGCAAACCGCCCTAACGGCGATTTTTTGCGTCGAGGCCCCACCCTCAGACGTCACAATAGAGAAGACGGACTTGATTCGATTCTCTGCGGAGCCCCGGCATACCCCCGGTCCGGCGCCTGCTCCAGAGACGCCGCAGTCAATGGACTCCCGCGGTCCGTCATCGGAGTTTGTCCGGAACAAACCGGACTTACGGCTTGAACTTCGGACCGCGCATTGCCGTACAAAGAATAAAGTGAGGAAGAACGCTTTGAAACGCATTCTGGGATTAGGTTGTTTTCTACTTCTCGTACTGGCGGCTACAGGTTGCCAGAAGAAGCCTGAGGTGTCGGCCGGCCCCGGCGGGATGCAGGGAGGGATGCCGGTGCGGACGGTGACGGTTACTCTCGCGCCGGTGCCCCAATCGAGCGAGTATGTGGCCACGATCAAGTCGCGCCGCTCGGCCACGCTGCTGCCGCAGGTGAACGGATTACTGACGAAGATTCTTGTCCGTTCAGGCGACCAAGTGAAGGCCGGGCAATTGCTGATGGAGATCGATCCGCGGATGCAACAGGCCACGGTCGAGTCGGCGCGCGCCACCGAGCGGCAGAAGAAGGCCGTCTACGATTACAACGTGGTGGAGATCGAGCGGCAGCGCAAGCTCTTTGAGGCCGGCGTGACCAGCCGCGACGCCTTCGACCAGGCCAAGCAGGCGCATGATAACGCCAAGGCGGACTACCAGTCGGCCGTCCAACTGCGCAAGACGCAGGAGGAGCAACTTGCCTATTACACTATCCGCGCGCCCTTTGACGGCGTGGTGGGCGATATTCCGGTGCACGTGGGCGACTATGCTTCGCCGTCCAACTCTCCGGCAACGGTGCTGACCACCGTGGATGAGAACAAGGACCTGGAAGCCTATATCTACGTTCCCACGGAGCGCGCCGGCCAAGTGCGCCAGGGGCTGGGTGTGGAACTGATGGACAACGCCGGCAAGCTGTTGGAGAAGACGAAGATCGATTTTCTCTCCGCGCAGGTGGATAGCACTTTGCAGGGAATTCTCGTGAAGGCTCCGGTTCATGCCATGCCGGAGGTGCTGCGTAACGCGCAGATGATCAAGGCGCGGGTGATCTGGAGCACCGCTCCGATGGCCGTGGTTCCGGTGCTGGCAGTGACGCGCCAAGGCGGGCAGACCTTCGTCTTCGTGGCTCAGCCGCAGCAGGGCGGCTTTATAGCCCGCCAGGCTGCGGTCACGCTGGGCGATACGGTGGGCAACAACTACGCTGTTACTTCGGGGCTGAGCGCGGGCGACAAAGTTATCATCTCCAACACCCAGTTCCTGGTGAAGGACATGCCGGTGATGCCGCTGCCGGGTGCCTGAGGAACGTGAAACTCCGATGGATGGGGGATTTACAGTCGTGAGGCATCGTTTTGTTGTTTATCCATTGAACCACACAATTTTGTTGGTTGACCTCACGGAGATTGGAATCCCGGACGAGATATACCCTCAAGAGGGAAAGCTCCAGATGGTACCTCCATTCGTTTCCGAAGTTGGAAATCAGCGGAGGCCTACCTCATGAAAATGGGCGCGGATAAGGACGCCCTGGAGGAGACCGCTGTTGTTGTTCGCAAAGGAGTTCCGCACGTCTTGACGATTATGTGATTTCTGCGAATCGGCTTGGGTGGAACACGCGGTCAAACGCCGCTCAGGATGACAATATTGTTTGAAAGGAAATAGCCTTGTTTGTAGATTTCTTTATTCATCGGCCAGTCTTTGCCACGGTCTGCGCGCTGCTCATCATTCTTGCCGGCGCGGTCTGCATTCCCACGCTTCCGGTCGCCATGTACCCCACGCTCGCGCCGCCGCAAGTGTCGGTGGACTGCAACTACGTGGGCGCCAACGCCGACACCGTCGAGAAGGCCGTCACCATCCCGCTGGAAGAAGCCATCAACGGCGTCGAGGGGATGCGCTACATCAGCTCGTCGAGCACCAACAGCGGAACCAGTTCGATCAGCACCACCTTCCAGACCGGCTACGACCTGGACATCGCCGCAGTGGATGTGCAGAACCGCGTGGCCAGCGTGCAGGGCCGGCTTCCCGCGGCGGTGAACGCAACCGGCATCAGCATTACCAAAACGAACTTCAACTTCGTCTTCGGCGCGGGCTTCTTCACCCGCGACGGCCGCTATTCGCCCGAGTTTATCTCGAACTACCTGGATGTTTATGTCAAGGACGCCCTCAAGCGCGTGCCCGGCGTGGGCGACGTGCTGATCTTCGGCGAGCGCAAGTACGCCATGCGCGTCTGGATTGATCCGGAGCGCTTGGCCGCCCGCGGCCTCACCGCCACCGATGTGGTCAACGCGCTGGTGGAGCAGAACATCGAGATTCCCGCCGGACAGCTTGGCCAGCCGCCCGCGGATTCTTCCCAGGCCTTTCAGATTCCGGTGCGCGTCGTGGGCCGGCTGACAAGCCCCCAGGAGTTCGATAACATCATCGTCAAGAACTCCTCCAACGGGCTGGTGCTGCTCAAGGATGTGGGCCACTCCGAGGTGGGCGCCGAGGATTACAGCACCCTACTCAAATATGCCGGGCACGATGCGATGGGAATCGGCGTCCTGCAGCTCTCCAACGCCAACGCACTCGAAGTGGACCGCCAGGCCGCGGCCGCGCTGGCCGAGCTCTCGAAGAGCTTCCCTCCGGGGCTGGAATACGCCATCGCCTTTGACACCACAACAGTGGTCGGCGACTCGATCCGGGAGGTGCTGTGGACCCTCGCCCTGGCCATCTTCATCGTCATCACCGTAATCTTTCTCTTTCTGCTCGATTGGCGCGCAACCATCATTCCTGCCGTCACGATTCCGGTTTCGCTTATCGGAACCTTCGCCTTCATCAAGATCTTCGGCTTCTCCATCAACTCGCTCACGCTCTTCGGCATCACGCTGGCCACGGGACTGGTGGTGGACGACGCCATCGTGGTCATCGAAAACGTCCAGCGCCATATCCACCTGGAACACTCCGACCCCCATGCGGCCACTTCCCGCGCCATGGGTGAGGTGACCAGCGCAGTCATCGCCACATCCCTGGTTTTGATCGCCGTCTTTGTCCCGGTCTCATTCTTCCCCGGCACCACCGGCATCCTGTATCGCCAGTTCTCGTTGACCATCGCCTTTGCCATCGCCATCTCGGCCTTCAACGCGCTCACGCTTTCGCCGGCTCTTTCGGCGATATTCCTGCGCAGCGAAGAGGATCGTCCCAAACAGCTCGACTTCCTGCATATCGCGCCGGTCTCGCGGCTATTCTCGGCATTCATTCACTCCACCGACCGCCAGATCACCTGGCTGGGAGCCACCTACGCCAAGGCGATTCACGGGGCGCTAAAGCTGCGGTATCTGTTGCTGGTGCTCTTCTTCGCCGGCTTGGGCGCTACCGTGTGGATGTACCGGCACGTTCCCACCGGCTTTATTCCCCAGGAGGACCAGGGATACGTGATGGTTATCGTGCAGGCTCCGCCGGGCTCCTCGCTGGCCTACACGACTGCGCTGGCCGATCGCGCCGGAGCCATCATCGCCCAGAATCCCGACATCGCCGGGGCCTTCTCTGTCATGGGCTTCAGCCTGGCCGGCAGCGCTTCCAATTCCGGCATGATGTTCGTTTCGACCAAGCCCAGCGACCAGCGGCGCGGCAAGGGCCACTCCACCGCTGACATCATTGCGGACCTCGCGCCCAAGCTCCAGATGCTGATGTTCGCGCCCAATGGCGGCTTGGTGGCCATGTTCGAGCCTCCCGCCGTCTCGGGAGTGGGCAGCTTTGGCGGCTTCCAATTCATGCTGCAGGACACGGGCTCGAACACGCTCAGCGACCTGGACCGCGTCGCACACCAGATGATGGGCGCGGGCAATGCCGGCAAGGACCTTACCGGCCTCTTCACCCAATTCTCGGCCAACGATCCCCAGGTGCTGGTCACCATTGATCGCGAGAAGGCCAAGGCGATGAACATTCCGCTTTCCCAGATCACCAACACGCTCAGCGTCTTCATGGGTTCGGAGTACATCAACGACTTTGACTTCAACAACCGTACTTATCGTGTCTTCGTCCAGGCCGACCAGCCCTTCCGCATGTCCGCCCGAGATCTGCACGGCTATTACGTCCGCTCCGACTCCGGCCAGATGGTGCCACTGGATAATCTCGCCAAGGTGACCGAAAGCTCCGGCCCGCCCGTCATCACCCACTACAACCTCTTCCGCGCGGTCGAAATCGACGGCTCCGCCGCGCCCGGCCTCAGTTCCGGCCAGGGACTAGCGGCCATGGAGGATCTTGCCAAGAAGACCATGATGCAAGGCATGAGGTTCGAATGGACCGGCTTGACGCTGGACGAACTCGAATCCAGCGGCAAGTCGCTTATCATCTTCGGCCTCGGCATCCTGGTCGTCTATCTCACCCTCTCGGCGCAATACGAGAGCTTCGCGCTGCCCTTCATCATTCTTCTGGCGGTGCCGATGGCGGTGCTGGGCGCGCTGGGCCTGGTCTCGCTGCGTGGCCAGGCGAACGACGTCTACTGCCAGATCGGCCTGGTCATGCTGATCGGCCTCTCGGCCAAAAACTCCATTCTGATCGTCGAGTTTGCCGAGCAGTTGCGCCGCAAGGGCCGCTCCATCGCCGACGCGGCCGCAGAGGCCGGCGCGCTGCGTCTGCGGCCCATTCTGATGACCTCCTTCGCCTTCATCCTCGGCGTTCTGCCGCTAGTCTTCGCCACCGGCGCGGGCGCCCTGGGACGCCGCTCCGTGGGCACGACCATCGTCGGCGGCATGTTGCTCTCCACCGTCCTCAATCTCTTCTTTATTCCCGTCCTCTACGTGATTCTGAGTCGGCTGCTCAAGCGCGGCGACGCGCCTCCGCCGGACGCGCCTCCCGAACCACCCGCACTCGAGCCGGCCGAGGCGTGACGGCGAGCATGACCGCCCCATGCCAAATCCTCCGAAGCGAAGCGTAGCGGAGTCGAGGAACCTGGTTTTTGAGATCTGTGAGTCTCTTCAAGAAATTCAATAGGGACGGCAAAAAGCGTCAGGGCATGACTTCAGTCGTGCCGCAAAATGCCCGAAAGAAAGGTCGGGCTTTAGCCCCTGCTCCATATTGAACCCGCTCGCCCTCGCTGAAGCAACCACTTCCCGCACTCCAGGAAACGCCTTCTCAAATCCTCAGGCCATCTGTTTCAAATGTGTTTGCCCTGCAATGTGGGCCAGATCACAAATCCCGCCCCGGTCCGGTGGTGTACACTGCCGTTCAAGTTCAAAACCAAAGCCATGCCAGTCGAAGAATCCATCAGCACCCTGAGCTACGCGCGCGGCCCCGGCCGTCCGCTCCTTGATTTAACAATTGGCGGCCTGCTCGACCGCACCGCCAGCCGCTATCCCGATCGCCTCGCCGTAGCCTCCTGCCACCAGCAGAAGCGCCTCACCTGGGCCGAGCTCAGCGCACAGGCCGATCGCGTCGCCCGCGGCCTCTGGTCCCTCGGCATCCGCCAGGGCGACCGCGTCGGCCTCTGGTCCACCAGTTGCATCGAGTGGATCATGATGCACATGGGCTGCGCCCGCGCCGGCGTCGCCCTGGTCAACGTCAACCCCGCCTACCGCTCCCATGAGCTGCAATTCACCCTCACCCGCTCGCGCATGAAGGCGCTCTTTCTCTGGCGGACGGACAGGCGCGCCGACTACGAAGAGATTCTCGGCCGCGCCCGCCACGGCCTGACGCTCGAGCTGGAGCACACCATCTACTTCGACTCACCCGAGTGGCCGGCCTTGCTCGACGCCGAGGGCCGCCTTCCCGACCACGTCGATGCCGAGGACATCGCCAACATCCAGTACACCAGCGGCACCACCGGCCTGCCCAAGGGCGTCATGCTCTCCCACCACAACGTCGTCAACAACGGCCAGTTCCTCGCCCAGGGTTTCCATTACACCGAGATAGACAAGATCGTCATCCCCGTCCCGCTCTTCCATTGCTACGGTTGCGTCATCGGCACCATGTCCGCGCTCAACACCGGCGCGGCCATCATCCTGCCCAACTGGACCTTCGACCCCCGCCTCACCCTCCAGGCCGTCCACGACGAGCGCGCCACCTCGGTCTACGGCGTCCCCGCCATGTACGTCGCGGAGATGGCGCTGCCAGACTTTGCGAGTTACGACCTGACCAGCCTGCGCACCGGCATGATGAGCGGAGCGCCCTGCCCCGTCGAGCTGATGAAGCGCGTCCTCAACGAAATGCACTGCCGCGAGTTGGTCATCGCCTACGGCCAGACCGAGACCTCACCCGTCGTCACCATGTCCGACGCCGACGACCCCATCGAGATTCGCGTCTCCACCGTCGGCCGCGCCATGCCCCAGACCGAGATTCAAATCGCTTCCATGGAGACCGGCGAGCCGCTTCCCATCGGCCAGCAGGGTGAGGTCTGCGTCCGAGGCTACGCGCTCATGAAGGGCTACGACGGTGACCCCGAGGCCACCGCGCAGGTCATCAAGCCCAGCGGCTGGCTGCACACCGGCGACCTTGGCATCATGCACGACGACGGCTGCATCCACCTCACCGGCCGCTCCCGCGATGTCATCATCCGCGGCGGAGAAAACATCTATCCCCGCGAGGTCGAGGAGTTTCTCTACACCCACCCCAAAGTGGACGAGGTACAGGTCGTCGGCATCCCCAACGCAAGGCTCGGCGAGATCGTCTGCGCCTGGGTGCGCCTCCGCCCCGGTCTCAAACCGGAGATCGACGCCACCGAAGAAGAGATCAAGCAGTGGTGCCAGGGCCAGATCGCCTACTTCAAAATCCCCGAGCACGTAAGATTCGTAACCGAGTTCCCCGCCACGCTAAGCGGCAAAATCCAGAAGTACAAAATCCGCGAGTTCGAGATTGAAGCCAGAGGATTACAATCGGTAGCGAACGCGGTTACGGCGTAACAAAGTAGTATCGAGGAGCGGTAGCGGGTCCATCCCTCTCGCAAGGGTTGCGAAACGGATGTAAGACCCGGCTCACTGCCCTATAATGGCTTGTGAATTAGAATGACCGCCGATGCTCTCCTCAACTATTTTCTGCTGCAGGCGCGCATCTGAAATCGTCCCTGCGCGGCGAAACCGTGCCGCTCATCGGAGATGTAAATGAGTTTGGAAAAGTGGACTGAATACGGATGGCTCAAAGCCGAGGCGGCTAGTTCTGAAGAGATCGCGGGCTTGCTCGGCAGGGGAGCCCGGCGATCGCAAGTTCTGTGGCGAATCTTCATCGCGGGACTGCTATGAATGAAGTCTAAGTCACGAAGACAACCTTATCGCTCCGTATCGTCCGCCCATTTGTGAAAACCGATCAGTTTCTTGTAGGGGTTCGGCCTGCGCTCTGGATCGAGAGCCATAAACTTCTTTCCACGGCGCACATATTCGTCGCCGCATTTGCACTTATACTCGACCGACCCATCAACTGGCCTATTTTTGTTGCTGTAATAGCAAGTCTCGGAGACCGTAAAATCCTTACTTCCGCGGCAATTGCCGCTCCGGCAAGCCGGGAATGGATCAAGCAATATCGAAAGCAAGATCATTGTCCAAAACCAAAGAACAGGGACATAAAAGCCAAGTGCGAATTCCAAGAGATAAATCGGATCTTTCCAATTTCTCAGCAAGCAAACCGAGAGCATGCCTGTGCAGAACGGAATGCAAAAAATCAATATAGTGATCCGCTTTCCCATACTCTTTTGAGAAAAAATAATCCCAGCGAAGAAACAGACGATATATCCCAAGAAGAAAGCGACAGGCGGACTCCCAGAGGCGGCAATGCCCAAACGGTGTCGGATAATGGCATCAAGCATCGTGCAAGATATTGTCCATAAAATCATGATGAGAAGATCGAGCAGAGTGAATCCTGCATCTTTGTTTCGCATGGACACTCCAAGTCCAGAAGATTGACAACCCTGATTTCGCCGTTATGTAAGTCATACCGCAATCGGTCCTAAGTATACAAGACGCGGCGGTTCGTGGAATCATTCAAACAGCCTCAATTTTTGCCACAGGCGGGCCCGACAAAATCATGACTTGGCCTCTGCCGGAGTTGCATCTAGCGGGCCTGAGCGAGTAAAGTCCGGGACATGCACTGGGCAACCCCTAAAGAACGGCGCAATCTAGGGCAGGCGCGGCGTAAGCAGGTGGGCCGCCAGGAACACAACCAATTCAACCCCAAGGGACGGAAGACTCCCGCACCTGAATTGCTGGCCCGGTCGATGCACGGCCGCATCCCGGCGCTCATCAAGCTCAAGTACGAACTGATGGCCGCGTCGCCCTTCGGCTACTTCCGCGGCGCGGTGCCGGTGATGGCCGCGGATCTGGCCGTGCTGCCAAACACTGGAATCGTCTGCCAACTCTGCGGCGACGCCCATGTGCGCAACCTGGGCGCCTTTGCCGCTCCTGACGGCCGGCTTACCTTCGATATCAACGACTTCGACGAGACCATCCGCGGCCCCTTTGAGTGGGACCTCAAGCGCATGGCCGCCTCGCTGGTGCTGGCCGGCCGCGAATCCGGCCACAAGGAGGCCTTGGCGCGGCGGGCCGTGGAAAAGTGCATCGAGCGCTACGCCGCCCAGTTGCGCGCTTTTGCCAAGATGACCATCCTCGACGTGAGCCACTATCAGGTCCACCGCTTGGGAGAGGTTGCGCCCGTCCACCAGGCGCTGCTCAAGGCAGAGCGCTCCACGCCCAGGCACGCCCTGGAGCAGCTCACCGAGCCCATACCCGGCAGGCCCGGCGAGCCGCATCGCTTCAAAGAGATCAAGCCAGCCCTATCCCGCGTCACCGGCTCGCAGGCCACGGCGGTTCTGGCCGCCCTCGGCCCCTATCGCCAGATGCTTGAGCCGCAGCGCCAACACCTCTTGTCTCTTTATCGCCCGTTGGACGTGGCCTTCAAGGTCGTCGGCACCGGCTCGGTAGGCCTCCGCGACTACTGCATCTACTTCGAGGGCAACGGCCCCAACGACCCCTTGTTCCTGCAAATCAAGGAGGAGCCGGCCTCCGGCTATGCCCCCTATCTGCACGCCGCCGCGCCGCCCCACCACAACGGCCAACGCGTCGCCGAGGGGCAGAAGGCGATGCAGGTGCAGTCCGACCCGTTTCTTGGCTGGACGCACTTCGCCGGACGCGATTACCTGGTCCGCCAGCTCAACGACCACAAGGGCTCCATCGATCTGGAGGACTTGGCCGGAGGCGGCCTGGAGGCATACGCCGAGGTCTGCGGCGAACTGCTGGCCCGCGGCCACGCCCGCTCCGGAGACCCGCTCGTCCTGGCCGGCTACATTGGCGACGGCGACGGCTTTGCCGAGGCACTGGCCAAATTCGGCTCCGCCTACGCCGACCAAACCGAGAAGGACTGGAAAGAACTCTGCCACTCCTCTAAGGCCAAGGCGGAGTCGTAGAGGATCCCCATCGCAAATGAAGCGTGAGCCCGGATCGAACTCGATCAGGCCTCCGCTTGCAATCCCGCCGCGCGCTTCCGCGTCTCGCGCACGAATGCTTCGTATTCCGGCGAGACCGGCTTCATTGAATCCAGGTTGACCGCCACGTTGGCCAGCGCGCCTTCCAGAGCGGCCCTTGCCAGGGCAATCGCGGTGGTCAGATCGGAAGCCATGTTGGGATTGGTCATCAGCCTCAAGCCGGCGGCGATTCGAGCTGCTTCGACGGATTTTTCCGCCACGCTCAGAGGTACGCTGGCGGCCTGCTCAAGCGCGGCGTTGATCCCGCGCCCGCCGTCGGAAGACTCTTTCGCCGCCTTGTACGCCTTCATAACGGCGTTGTAGGAGTCAGCGTCGGCGTCGATGGCCGCCTTCAGTTCCTCGCGCAGTTGCGCAAGCCTGGAGACGGCTTCGCCGAGTTGGCTTTCGTACTGTAGGTAGGCTTTTTTGCCACGCGACATCGATGCGACCATGCCGGCGAGTCCGGTGGCCATGGCTGCCGCCGCGGCTGCCGCGCTGCCTCCTCCAGGGGTCGCTGTCGGTGCGGCGAGTTGTTCGATAAACGGCTCGATGCCCGCGCGCAGGCCGCCGGCGGCCGTCTTGCCGCTCATGACAGCGGCCAACCGGTTCTCCAGGATCAGCGAGGAGTCGAAGTCCTCCACTTGCAGGAACCACTCGGCAGCCTGCTCCAGCGCCAGCTTGGGAATCAGGCCGACGATCTCGCTCGCCACCGGCAGCACACCGTAGCGCGCGGCCTCGCGCCTGACGAACTCGAAGACGCGGTGAATCGGCGTCTGCTCGAAGTCGGTCAGATTCATCGAGACCTGCGCCATGCCGCGCACCAGAAATCCCGCGCCCTTCACGTAGCGCAGCCCGCCCGAGGAGAAGCGCACCGCCTTGGCGATCTTTTTGGCGACGGCGACATCGGGCGTGTTGAGGAAGATGTTGTAAGCGATCAGCGGCTTGCGCGCGCCCACCACGGTCGCTCCGGCCGTCGGATGCACGCGCGGCTCGCCGAAGTCGGGCTTGCGCGCCGGGTTCGTCGCGATCTCGTCGCGAATCCCCTCGAACTGGCCGCGGCGAATGAATTCGAGATTCTGCCGTTCGGGCGTGGTGGCGGCGGCCTCGTAAAGATAGACCGGAATCTCGAAGCGCCGCGCGATCTCCGCTCCCACGTGGCGGGCCATGGCGACGCAGTCTTCCAGAGTCACGCCGTCGATGGGGATGAAGGGAACCACGTCGGCAGCGCCCATGCGCGGGTGCGCGCCCTGGTGCCGCGTGAGGTCGATCAGCTCGGCTGCCTTGCCCACGCCGCGAATCGCCGCCTCCTGAATCGCCTCCCGCTCGCCCACCAGCGTGATGACGCAGCGGTTATGGTCGGAGTCCATCTCCCGGTCGAGGAGATAAACGCCAGGCAGCAGCATGGCCTCGACGATGGCGTCGACCTTGGCAGCGTCGCGCCCTTCAGAGAAATTCGGAACACATTCTACGAGAGTGTTGGCCACGACAAGAAGGATAATGAGCGGCGGGTGGAGTCAGCAAGTCAGCGGGGCTGCGGGACGGGGATAGGCCGTCCGCCAGGAGGGGGGTGGGATTAGTGGTTACGGTAGGAAACGGGTGGAGGGTGGGTCGCCCATCACCCGGCAGCGCATCGTGGTATTATCCTGTCTAAACAGCGATCTGTGGAATCGAAGTAGGCGAAAATGTTCAAGTCCATCCAAATACGCGGCTATCGGGGCTTCGCCGATTTCGAGATGGGTGATCTCGGTCGTGTGAACCTATTGGTGGGGAAAAACAACAGCGGAAAGACATCCGCGTTGGAGGGGCTGTATTTGCTGGCATCGCGCGGCCAACCGTATTCGGTCTGGAGTGTCTTGTGGCGGCGCGGAGAACGGCTGCCGGAACGCAATCAAGAGAATTATCCAGAAATTGACATCTGCCATTTGTTTCACGGACATGAATCCCAGGTTGGAACTAAGTTCACGCTCAGCGCCCAGAACGAAACGCCCAGTCGAAGCCTAACGTTTTCCATTGGGGAGATCAGCGATCCTTCTCGGGGCAAGCCGACCACGCAAGGTGGGATTCCAATTCCAGGGCGCCTTGCTCTGATCATAAAGGGCTCACCGGCCCCCGAATTGGAGATTATTCCTTTAAGCCGTTCGGGAGGAATGTCTTCTGAATCCCTAGAACCGACGCGCAGGCCGCGAAGAGCAAGCGCTTCTGGGGATGAGATGCCTACTCGCTTTATTACGGCAGAATCGGTGAGCGGCGACGAGTTGGTGGCTCTGTGGGATAAGGTAACGCTTACCTCTCATGAAGAACGCGTTTACGTTGCTCTGCGCTTTCTAGAACCCGGGGTGGAGAGAATCGCGGCACAAGCATCACGACATTATTATGCTGGAAATGAGCGTGGCGGATTTCTTGTCAAGATGAAGGGCAATGATCGGCCTCTCCCGATTGGCTCAATGGGCGACGGGATGTGGAGAATAATGGCTTTGGCAATCGCCATTGCACAATGCAAAGACGGCGTACTATTGGTCGATGAGATCGACACAGGTCTTCACTATTCTGTCATGACGGATATGTGGAAGCTGATTTTCGGAGCTGCTAAGGAGCTTAACGTGCAGATTTTTGCGACAACACATAGCGACGATTGTGTGAAGAGTTTGGCTCAGCTTTGTTTCGCAAGCCCAGATGCGGCTACGGAAGTCACCCTGCAGCGCATTGAACGGGGGAAAAGGAAGGCTGTTCCTTATACCGCGGGGGAAATTGAAACCGCTGCAGTTCACGGAATCGAGGTTCGATAAGACGTGGACCCGACGAACAACCCTAAACAGTTGATAGTTGAAGGACACGATGACCTTCATTCTGTCGTTGGGCTGATGAAAGCTCACGTAGATTGGGCCGATGGCAGATTATTGGCGCCTGTTTACATCCATATAGGAAACGGCGCACCCGAGATACTGAAGAAAGAAGGACTGCTCACAGTTGTCTTGAAGAGTTCGGCACTTACAACTGGGGGCGTAATGCTCGATGCCGATTCGGCGGCACACGGAAAGTATGAAAGAATCCGTAATCTCTGTATCGACTTGTTTCCAGATATCCCGGCCAAGCTGCCCTTGGAAGGACTGGTAGTGGATAATGCCGATCACAAAAGGTTTGGCGTGTGGATTATGCCGGATAATTCTTCGGACGGAATTCTAGAAACCTTTTTGAAATACTTGGTTCCAGCTCCTCGTGATCCACTGTGGAGCCATGCTGAGCAATCGGTTCAACTTGCAAAGGGAATGGGTTGCCCCTGTCGCGATAGTCATATCGAAAAAGCCAATCTTTATACTTGGCTCGCCTGGCAAGACCCTCCAGGTCAATCACCTGGCATTGCACTGACCCGGAAGGCTCTCGATCCGCATAGCCCGAGCGCCGCCTCCTTCGTTGCATGGTTTACGAAGCTATACCAGCTCCCCCCTAAGTCCATGTTGTTTGCTTGATCTGACAAGTTAATTGTCACACCTTAGCAAAGTTGAGCACCCTTGGTCCCAAACCAATCCGGGGCATTTCTCATTTCTGTCTCTTATCCGGCAGTGGATCGGGCGCAAGTAGGAGATTAAGCCTCGAAGGAGGGGAAAGAGCCTTCGTACTCAGAAAAGATTTCAATTTGGGCTTCTTCACAAGATTCGATCGTTTCCGTGCTTAATTGAAAATCAACACACTTGCCGGCAGGAGCTGTGAAGGGTTGACTCTACGCGTTGGCCGAGTTGAGCCGTTCGCGGTATTGTCTAGTGTTGGACGAGATTCTCTGGGCAGGAGCGGGTATGACGACGGCAATGGCTCCAACGATTCGCGCGCCACGGGGCAACCAGTTGCGTTGCAAGGGCTGGCAGCAGGAGGCGGCGCTGCGCTGCCTGATGAATAACCTCGATCCCGAGGTGGCCGAGCGGCCCGCCGACCTGGTGGTCTATGGCGGGATCGGGAAGGCGGCGCGGAATTGGGAGTGCTTCCACGCGATTGTGCGCGAGCTCGAAAACCTGGGCAACGAAGACACGCTGCTGGTGCAGTCGGGCAAGCCGGTCGCCGTCTTCCCGACGCACGAGGGCGCGCCGCGGGTGCTCATCGCCAACTCGAATCTGGTGGGCAAGTGGGCCAACTGGGAGCACTTCAACGAGCTCGACCGCAAGGGCCTGATGATGTACGGGCAGATGACGGCCGGCAGCTGGATTTACATCGGGACGCAGGGGATTTTGCAGGGGACTTTTCAGACCTTTGCGGCGCTCGCCGAGCGGCACTTCGCCAAGCCGGGCGGAACTGCCTCGCTGAAGGGACGACTGGTGGTGACCGGCGGTGTGGGCGGCATGGGCGGGGCGCAGCCGCTCTCCGTGACGCTGAATGGCGGCGTGGTGCTGGCCATCGATGTGGACCGCAGCCGGATTGAAAAGCGCGTGGCGACACGCTACTGCGACACGGTGACCGAAGACCTCGACGACGCGTTGCGGCTCTGCGAAGCGGCCGTCGCCGAGGGGCGGGCGCTCTCTGTGGGCCTGGTGGGCAACTGCGGCGATCTGCTGCCGGAGATTGCGCGGCGCGGGGTGCGCGTGGATGTGGTGACCGACCAGACCAGCGCGCACGACCCGCTCAACGGCTACATCCCGCGTGGGCTGACGCTCGCCGAGGCTGCCGAGTTGCGCGGGCGCGATCCCGAGGACTATGTCCGCCGCTCGACGGCGACGATGGTCGCGCATGTGGAGGCGATGCTCGCGTTGCAGAGGGCGGGCGCGGTGGCCTTCGACTATGGGAACAATATCCGGCGGTTTGCCTTCGATGCGGGCTGCGCGGATGCGTTTTTGATTCCAGGCTTTGTGCCGGAGTACATTCGGCCGCTCTTCTGCACGGGGCAGGGGCCGTTCCGGTGGGTGGCGCTCTCGGGCGACCCGCGCGACATTGATCGCACCGACGAGCTGGCGCTGGAGCTGTTTCCGGAAAATGAAATCCTTGTGCGGTGGCTTAAGCTAGCGCGGGGGCGGTTTGCCTTTCAGGGGCTCCCGGCGCGCATCTGCTGGCTGGGCTATGGCGAGCGGGCGCGGATGGGCTTGGCGATCAACGAACTGGTGCGCACGGGGGAGATTTCAGCGCCGATCGCCATTGGCCGCGACCATCTGGACACCGGCTCGGTGGCCAGCCCCTACCGCGAGACGGAGAAGATGCTGGATGGCTCGGACGCGGTAGCCGACTGGCCGGTGCTGAACGCGCTGCTGAACACGGCGTCGGGGGCGACGTGGGTGAGCTTCCACCACGGGGGCGGGGTGGGGATGGGCTACTCGCTGCACGCGGGACAGGTGACGGTGGCCGACGGGACGGAGATGGCAGCGCGGAAGATTGCGCGGGTGCTGAATAACGATCCGGGGCTGGGCGTGGCGCGGCATGCGGATGCGGGGTATGAGTTGGCGCAACGAACGGCGCGGGAGCGGGGAATTCGGATTCCGATGGCGGAGAAGCTGCCGTGAGCGATGTTGTTGCGATGGTGAATATCGGGCAGCTTGTGACGCTGGCGGGACCGGCGCGGCCGCGTGTGGGCGCGGAGTTACGAGAGCTGGGGATTGTTGCGGATGCGGCGCTGCTGATTAAGGATCGGCGCATTGCGGCGGTGGGGAGTTATGCTGAATTGCGCGCGAACATTCCGGCGGAGGCTGTGGTCATCGATGCCGAAGGGCGGTGCGTGACGCCGGGATTTGTGGATGCGCACACGCACTTGATCTTTGCGGGGAATCGCGCGGCGGAGTTCGAGCAGCGGATTGCGGGGGCGAGTTACCAGGAGATTGCTGCGGCGGGCGGCGGGATTCTGCGCACGGTGGCGGCGACGCGCGCGGCGAGCGAAGACGAGTTACTGACGGCGGCGCGGCGGCATCGCGACTGGATGCTGCGGGCGGGGACGACAACGATTGAGGCTAAGTCGGGTTATGGGCTGGAGCTGGCGGCGGAGTTGAAGATGCTGCGCGTGACGGCGCGGCTCAATGCGGAGGGACCGGCGGAGCGCGCCTGCGGCCCCAGAATTGTGCCTACGCTGCTGGCCGCGCATTGCATCCCACCAGAGTTTGCCGGGCGGCGAGAGGAGTATCTCCGCTGGATTACGGGGGAGTTGATTCCCGAGGTTGCCGCGACGGGGCTGGCGCAATTTTGCGACGCCTTCTGCGACGACTGTGCGTTTACCGAGGAGGAGACGCGCGCGGTGCTCACGGCGGCGCGGCGGCACGGGCTGCGGCTGCGGGTCCATGCCGAGCAGTTCCGGCCGGGGACGGGAGCGGCGCTGGCGGCGGAGTTGGGCGCGGCGACGGCCGACCACCTGGAGATGGCGACCGAGGAGACGCTGCGGCGGCTGCGGACGGCCGGGGTGCAGCCGGTGCTGCTGCCGGGTTCGGTCTTCGCGCTGGGGCGGCGGGATTATCCGGCGGCGCGGGCCATGGTCGAGTTGGGGCTGGCGATTGTCGTGGCCACGGACTTCAATCCCGGCTCGTCGCCGATTGCGTCTATGCCGTTCATTCTTTCGCTGGCTTGCGTTCAGATGGGGCTGACGCCGGCCGAGGCGCTGACGGCGGCGACGATCAATGCGGCCTGGAGTCTGGAGCTGGGCAGCAGGACGGGGTCGCTCGAAACCGGCAAGCAGGCCGATTTCCTGGTTCATGAGTTTGGGGATTATCGCGAGATTGCTTACTTTATTGCAGCGCCGGCTAGGCCGCGGGTATTTATTGCTGGGAGGGAAGTGATGCGATGAGGGCTCTGGCGAAGTTCCTTGGGAATGTCGCCTGTCATGACCGGTTGCCCTGTCTTCTCAATCTCAACTCAGCAGCTTGCGGAATAGGTTTTCATAAGCAATTCGGTCAAAACTGTAGGGACCAATTGAGAGATAACCCTCATACTCCACAGAATTATCATAGTTATTCTCGTATCCGAAGGATTGCCAAGTCACAAGGGTATCATCGAAAACAATCTCGATTGAGATTGCACCACAACCGAGGTCACCACATTCAGGACACACATAAATCGCAACTCGGTCATTCGGGAAATCGGATGGGTCCAACTTCAAGAGCCTTTTGATCGGCCTCTGAGCCTCTTCTGGAACCGGAGGATTTACCCAGATCGTCGAAACCAGATCTCGTTTATTGGCAAATCTCTCGTAAAGCGAGATTCCGTCAACACAAAAGTCCAGAAAGGTCCTTCTTTGCTTCTGTTCTCCAGGAAGGATCAAACGATCAAACTGAATTAGATTGAGATTGGAAATACTCATATCAGTTCTCCTTCCGGAATTTTGCAAGAGGCTACTGGGTCCGCATTTCCGGACCCGGGATGTAAGCAGATTGTTCCCTGTTCCCTGTTCCCTGTTCCCTGTCTTCACGCCCTCCCCGCAAACTCCCGCGTCTCCGTGTAGACTTTGACCTTTTCGCCTACTTGAATGTAGAGCGGAGCTTTGATCTCCAGGCCGGTCTGGAGCCTTGCAAGCTTGGTGACGTTGCCGCTGGTGTCGCCGCGCGCGCCGCCCTCGGTGTAGACAACCTCCAGTTCGACCTTCTCCGGCAACTGGAGGCCGATGGGATTGCCGTTGAACTTGTGCAACTGGATGATCGCGCCCTCGACGAGCAGGTCCAGCGCACCGCCGACCATATCTTCGGAGAGCGTGAGGGTCTCGAAGCTCTCCTGATCGAGGAAGTGCGAGCCCTCGTTGTCGGAGTAGAGGTAGGAGGCTTCGACCAGCTCCAGGTCGGGCTCCTTGAAGCGCTCGCCGGCCTTGAAGGTCTTATCAAAAACGGCGCGTGTCAGCAGGTTGCGCATCTTCAGCCGGACCAGCGTCTGGCCGCCGCGGGCAGTGGGCGTCGAAACCTCGGCCTCCATGCAGTAGTAGGGGGTGTTCTCGAACTCGAAGTACATCTTGCGCTTGACGGTGATCGCTTCCAGCAGTACGGCCATGGATTCCTCGAAAGAACGCGCATTCGCGGCCGAAAAGGCTCTTCGACCTGCCGTGCGGCTCCCACCAATTATAGGGTGACGCACCCCCCGGCTTGCTACTTTGCCCCTCAGCTAGCGATACTGAATGCAGCCCGTCCCGCGGGCCATCTCTTCCCCAGCGAGGCCTGATTTGGCACGTGAACTGTTCACCGCACGTCTTGAACGCAAAGAATGCATCTCGGAATTTGCCCAGTGCTACCACTTCGACTTCGCTATTGAGGGGGTGGAGAGCTTCTCCTTTGCGCCGGGGCAGTTTGTCTCCGGCGTGGCTTACGACGGCAACGGCAAGCAGCAGACGCGGGCCTATTCGATCGCCTCGGCGCCCAGGGAGAATCACATTGAGCTGTGCGTGAACCGGGTGGAGGAGGGCTTCTTTTCCAACCACCTGGCCGACCTGCCGGACCTGCCGATCGGCGGCAAGATTCAGCTTCATGGGCCGCACGGGCACTTCATTCTTCAGTCGCCCATCACCGACTCGATTCTGATCGCCACCGGCACAGGCATTGCGCCCATGCGCAGCTACCTGCAATGGCTGTTTCCGGAGGGCGGGACGGATCGGAGCGACGGCAAGGAGATCTGGCTGGTCTACGGTACGCGGCATGAGACCGACATCTACTACCAGACTGAGTTCGAGGCGCTGGCCGCGCGCGTGCCCAACTTCCACTATCTGCCCACGCTGAGCCGCGCGCGGGATAGCTGGATGGGGCTGAGGGGCTACGTGCAGGAGCCGGTGACCCACATCCTCTCAGAGCGCGCCGCCCGCCTAGGCCTTCCCCTGGCCGAGCCCCCTGTCGACCCAAGTTTGTTGCAATCGGAATTGAAATTCAACATTTACGCTTACATCTGTGGCCTGAATAACATGGTTTCTGGAGTGCGCGAACTGCTGACCGGCTTCGGCTGGCATAAGAAGCAGATTGTGTTTGAGCGGTACGACTAGGCTGGCTGAGCCGAGGAAAGCTCCCTACAGATTGAACAGCTCCCTCAGCCGCCGCGTCTGCGCGCGGCTTACCGGAATCTCTGTCTGGCGCTTGTCGTTCATGCGCAACTGGTAGCTGGATTTGAACCACGGCACCACTTCGCGGATGTGGTTGATGTTCACCACAAAGCCGCGATGGGCGCGCCAGAAGAGAGCCGGGTCGAGCAGATCGAGTAACTCTTCCAGAGTGCGGCACTTCGACAGGCCTTCAAAATTCTGCGTCGCCACACGAATTACGCCCTCGTCGATGGCGGCGAAGCAGATGTCGGCCTGGTCGATCAAGAGGAGGCGGCTCTGCGCCTGGACAATCAGCTTAGAGGGGAGCTTGGCCGGCTGAGGTGTGCGCGCCGCGCCCTGGGGGCGATTCAGAAGGCGGAGCAACGCGTCGATCTGAGATTCGATTGGGGACTCCGGCAGTGAGCCGGGCGTGCTGCCGTTGGAAGCTGAAGCGAGGCGTCCCCGCACCCTCTCGACCGCCTGCTCGACGCGCGCGCGGTCAAAGGGCTTCAGCAGGTAATCGACGGCGTTGACGTCAAAAGCGCGGACTGCGTACTGGTCGTAAGCCGTGGCAAAGACAATCTGCGGGAGCGGTTCGGCATCCCCGCCTGCCCCCGTCCCAGCTTTCGCCCGGCGCTCCATTAGCTGCTGGATCACCGCGAAGCCATCCCGCCCCGGCATCTGCACGTCGAGGAAGACCAGGTCGGGACGGTGCTCCTCGATCAGTTCGACGGCCTCGATTCCATTGGCTCCCTGCGCGACCACCTCAACTCCGCCCACCTGGGCCAGCAGGTAGGCAAGCTCCTCGCGAGCCAGTTGTTCGTCGTCGATGATGAGGGCGGTGAGGGTCATGCGAACCGAAAGGCAATGAAACCCGATTGTAGGGAGGCTGTGTGGCCATGCGCAACCTCGCTCCTAGGCGCCCATTGCCCTGAGCCGCGCCGGCATGTGGTCGGCGGCCAGCTCATGGCCGCAGCGAGTGCAGAACTGGTCGCTGGTGCGCACCGTGCGGAAGCAGTGGCCGCAACTGGCGGTCAGCTGGTAGTTGCACTGCGGACAGAAATGAAAGTCGCTTTGCACATGCGTCGAGCACGCAGGACAGCGGGTGACCTCCGGCTGGCGCAGGAGGAAGTAGAGCACCGCGCCGATTCCGCCCGGCATCACCAGGCAGATTGCGATCCAGAAGCGCGAACTCATCGCGCGGCGCGGAGCGTCCTTGCTGACGTAACCCACCATCAGGAAGTAGAGCGCGGCCAGCAGCCCCCAGGAGAGATTTAAGTAGGTGCGCAAGCCGAGCGGCGGCAGATGATGCTGCGTCTCGGGCAAAACCCGCCAGAAGTAATACTCCACCAGAACAAAAGCCGCAACTGCGACGATGATCGACCAAAGCGGAATCAGGCGGGCGTCTTCGTTGACGGCAATGGATTGTGGATCGCGCATGAAGAACCGTCTTTCAAGAAGGGTTCAGGTGGGCCAAACCCGGCTAGGACCCCATTTTGAATGGACGGGGGAGAGACACGGGAAGTTGCGGGAAGTTGGCTGGAGGCTTTGCTTTGCGAGGGAATCCCGGATCAGGACCTGCGCCGCAGCCAGCCAGCCAGAACCACCGACGCTAGCAGCGCCGCGCCCAGGAAGAAGATCAGCGCGCTGAACTGCCCCGGCAAGGCGGTGAGGTGTTCCTCTTCAATGAAAAGGTCGGCCAGCCACCAAACCAGCGGACCCAGCACCAGAACCACCACCAGCGCAGCCGCCAGCGCCACGGCGCGAATCCGCTTGCGCCCGGCCTTCTGCTCCTGCATCACACCCTGCGAGGCGCAGACCACGCGGCGGGTGCGATCTGCCACGGCGCATTCCCGGTCAGCCTGCTTTCCCGCGCAAGCCGAAACTAGCTCAGGATCAACGCTGGCGCCTTCCACTTGCTTCATACTGCCCTCAATGCGGAATCGGCTGGCTCCGGCTGTGCCGCAGAGGCGGTACGGCGGCGCAGCCGGTCGCGCTCCAGCTTGGGTTTGATCGCGGCCAATCCGCGATAAAGTCTTGATTTCACTGTAGAAAGCGGAGCCATCGTCACCTTGGCGATCTCCTCCAACGACAGCTCTTCGTGGAAGCGGAGCACCAACACCTCGCGGTAAAGCGTGTCCAGCTCCAGTAGCGCCGCCGCAATCCGCTCCCGGTCGCGGAGGTTGACGAAGCTGTCAAACGGAGTCGTTTCGTCGCCGGCAACCTCGAAGCTCATTGGCCGGTCGTCTTCGCCGCCGCCCTCAAACAACTCGTCAAGGCTGGCCATGGTCCGCTTGCGCCGCTGGTCGATCACCAAATTGCGGGCGATGGTGAAGAGCCAGGTGCCGAAGCGCGCCTTGCCGTTGAACTGCGCTCCCCGCACCAGAACCCGCATCCAAACTTCTTGAAATAAATCTTCGGCCATCTCGCGATTCCCGGTCAAATAGAGCAGATAGCGCATCAACCGGTGCTGGTAGAGAACGATCAGTTGGTCCAGCAAGCCGGCATCCTGGCGCTTCAATCCCGCGGAGATGGCGAGATTCTCCTGCCGCGCCTGCTCGTCTTGAACGGAGGTAGAGATAGAACCGAAAAAAGGGCGAACATATGCCGAGGTGTTCATTCTTCTTTGTTAGACACCAATTCTGCATCGAAAGTCGTGGATAAAGGAAGATTTCTCCTTCTTTTCTTTCAGGCGGGATTTTTGCGCCAGGTGGACCGGAAAGGAGACTTCTACTTCGCCGTGCCAGGGTCTCTCCGGGCCACGCGTAGCGCCTCCTCGATGGCCTTTGCCGTGCGCCGCTCCTTGGATTCGAGACTCTGATAGCCGAAGATTCCCAGCAGATGACGGCGCCGCTGCGTCGGCGTCATCGCCTCCCAACCCTTGCGCGCCAGCGGCTGGCGCAGAAAGGCCGTCTGGAGAATCGGAGGCGCTTCGATCTCGCCCTCAAGGGTCAGCAACAGCCGCTCGGCCATCTGATCGGCGCGCCTTTCACGGCTCTCGGCACTCTTCGGCTCGGAGACCCAGTCTCCGATCTCCTTGCGCATCGAGTTGCTCAGCCCGGCGAACCACTTTGGCAGCCGGCGGTCACCCTTCAACGCCCGCGCCAACTCCGGAGGCACGGTGGCCGCACGCTCCTCCAGATCCGGTTCAAGCGAAATCCGCACCCGCGAACCGATTGAGCCCTTCGCCGCGGCCAGCATCTTCTTGTTTACCAGCAGGAAGTGGCCTTCTCCACCGGAGGCGGCAAAGAGCGAGGTGCGAAATTGAAATCCCTCGATCTCGCCGCGCACCCGCAGCCCGCGCCGCTTTGGCCAGGCTTTGGCCACATCGAACGGAATCCGCGCGATTACCCAACCAAGTGCCGACCGGAGCGGCTCCAGCACGGCGGTGAAGGATTTGAGGGTGGACGAAGGCATCGCGGTCTTTTCATCTTATGCGGGAGCTGGCAGCGGAGCAGCTTCGACCGGCTTCTTCTTGGGTCGCAGCAGCCGGCGCAGTGGCCGTTCGATGAGCCGATCAACCAGCACCGCAATGGCGACCGCGATCAGCAGCCAGGTTAGAAAGCCAAGCAGGGTCTGGTGCTTGGTCGTGCCCGCTTTCCAGTCGTTGAAGAACATACTGATCACCATGGAATGTAGCAGATAGAAGGGATAGCTGGCCTCGCCCAGCGCCTCCATCACTTTGTGCTCCAGCACCTCCACGCCCGCGGGCCGCAGGGCAACTCCGTACACAAGCACCGCGAAGGCCGGCGCAAGCAGGGATGTATGAATCACCAGGTAGGGAATCCGAGGCGAGAGCGCCGCGACCGCGGCAATGGAGGCCATGCCCGTGAGCACCAGCGGCCAGGCCATCCTACGGTTGCGCTCGCTACGCAGGAATAGCAGGCCGGCCGCCATGCCCATGAGAAACTCCGGCAGACGGATCAGAGGGTGGAACTTGACGGCGTTGATCCAGGGGCCGATGGTTGTGGGATCTACAACGGCGCCATCCGGATGGAAGCGTAAGTAGGCCAGGGTGCATCCGATCCCGAAGAGCCAGCCCACCGGCGCGATGGCCAGCAACTGGCGGCGCGAGAGGCGCATCATCCGCGGCAGCATAAATGGAAACAGGAGGTAGAAGAAGGCCTCAACCGAGAGGCTCCAGTTGGGCATGTTCCAGGCCAGGGCGGCCTGCGGAATCCAGGCCTCCGTCAGCGTCACGCTCAGGATTGCCGAGAGCCACAGGTGGGGAGCGATCCAGGGAGCCCACTCGCGGACATAAAACTGTGCATAGTGGTCCCGCATCATCAGGCAGCCAATAATAAAGAAAGGGGCGGTGATGAGCAGGCAGAAGGCCAGCGCGGGATAGATGCGCGCAAAACGCGCTTGCCAGAAATCGCGCACGGTGGTCGCGCGGCCGGCGTAGGTGTAGACCAGGATGAATCCCGAGAGCACAAAGAAGAAGCTCACGCCGCAGTAGCCGATGGAAGCGAACTGGCGCAAAGCCGCGGTGCCGAAATGAAAGGAGTTCATTGCCTGCATGTGGAAGAGAGCGACCCACAATGCCGCGAAGAACCGGACTGTAGTCAGCGCGGGCAGACGGGGCCGATCAAACGTAATTGCGGTCATGATGAGATGCTACGCGAGAGCCCAGGCCGAGGTTCCCGGAAATCTCTCCTTCACCGATCTTCTTCGCGATCCTTCGCCGTCTGTCCTTTATAGAAAGGAGCAGTCTCTGGATGAAGTGAAAGTGCGCCCGCTCCCTCAGAGAAGCGGGCGCCTGTGGAAGCACGATCAAATGCTGCTATTCGGGCTGAGGGCCAAAGGCATCGTAGACGGTAAATCTGTGCAGTGTCGCGCCGCCGGTTCCGCCTGAGAGCGAGATAGTAATCGAGGTCTGAAGGGGTTGGATAGGCGTGAGTGTGACCGAATCAACCTGCTTGATGCGGCATGCATCGGCGCAGATCTCGTAGACCTCCAGATCGCTAATGGTTGAGGTCGCCGCAATCCTCTCTTGCACGGTGACGCTCCCGATGATTCCCTCAACGCTAGCTGGCCCCAGATCGAGCGTCAGAACGCCGGGCTCTGTCGTGGCGACAGGCGGGTACGGAACAACGTTGAAACCGATCATGGACTCCTCGGTTTGCCCGGCGGCCACACTCCAATCCGCCAGGAAGTTAAGCCCTTGCTGGAGCGTGGACATGGGCAGAATGGCCGGTTCCACGGTAATATTTGCTGCGGTAATGCCGTTCGCCGAGACCGCCGCGTAGCTGAAATTGTTATAGAGCGCGCCGTCGAACAGACATCCTCCGGCGCCGAGTAGGATGTAACTTTCCAGGGTGCCCTTAACGCAGTTCGGAGCCGCCTGGGCTAGAGGGGTGGAGGCGAGCAGCAGCATCGACGCTGCCGCAAGAAGGATTCTTGTCTTCATGATGGTTTGACCTCACGGGGGGAACTAGACAACTGCTGCGAAAATTAGCTCGCGGAATTGAGACCTGTCAAGGATCTTTTGGATTTCCAAAGGGGTCTGGAAGTTACGATCCACTACACTGGACTTTATGGAAGTTCTGTACGGTTTGCATTCGGTGGAAGAGGCTTTGAAGGCGGGCCGGCGGCGCTTCGACCAGGTTCTGGTGGCTCGCGAACGCGACGATCTTCGCCTGGAAAAGTTGGTCGCCCTCTGCCGCGAAGCCGGTCTTCGCGTCCGCCAAGAGAGCCGCGAGAAATTGACCGAGCTGGCCCAGACCTCCGCCCATCAAGGCGTCGCGGCCATCGTCCACCCGCCGGAGCTCCTGGCCATCGAAGACCTCTTCGAGCCGAAGGTCACTGGCGCGGCCCGCTTGCTACTGGCACTCGATGGCGTTGAAGACCCGCAGAACCTGGGCGCGCTGTTGCGCGTGGCCGACGGCGCGGGAGTGGACGGCGTGCTGCTGACCGAGCGGCGCTCGGCCCCCCTCAGCCCGGCCGCGGTCAAGGCCAGCGCCGGGGCAGCCGAGCACTTGCGCATCGCCCGCGTGGTGAACCTGGTCCGCGCGCTGGAAGAGCTGAAGCGGCGGAATCTCTGGATCATTGGACTAGACGAGCGTGGCCAGGAGGATTACGATCAGTTCGACTTTACAGGCGACTCCGTCCTGGTGCTGGGCCGCGAGGGTGCGGGACTGCACGAGCTGGTCCGGCGCACTTGCGACCATCTGCTGCGCATTCCCATGGCCGGCGGCGTCAGCTCTCTCAACGTCTCCGCCGCCGGAGCGGTAGTCCTCTACGAAGCCTTCCGCCAGCGCCGCTTGGCTGCCCGCCGCGACGCAGGCGAAGTTGACCGCTCGGCGGAAGCGGCGTCCAAACCAAAGAAGAAACAGAAAGGCCTGGGCTCATGAAGCTCTCTCTTGCCCGCATCGCCGCAATTGCAGGGACCGTGATCTGCCTGCCGGCTCTCATTTGCGCCGCGCAGACCGCGCCCGCCCCGCCGGATCGAACCTCCAAGGGCACAGTGATCTTCTCCCGCTCGACCGACGCGAACGGCCAGACTACCACTCAAACGATCCAGCCCGCGGCCCAGCCGGCAATCCAGATGGCCTCTGAGCCCTCGGTCAACGACGCCGAGCGCCAGGCCGTCACCTTCACCAGCTTCGATCTCGACGTCCATCTTCGCCCGGCGGAGCAGCAGATCGCCGTCCGCGCCCTGGTCACCGTGCGCAACGACGGCAAGACCCCGCTGGCCCGCATTCCGCTGGAGATATCCTCTTCGCTCAACTGGGAGCGGATTCGGTCCGGTGGCAAGGAGGCCGCATTTTCGGTGGCCACACTGAACTCCGACGCCGACCACACGGGTCAGTTGCACGAGGCGGTCGTGCCGCTG
The DNA here is from genome assembly GCA_049522975.1 of Occallatibacter sp. Classification (GTDB taxonomy): domain Bacteria; phylum Acidobacteriota; class Terriglobia; order Terriglobales; family Acidobacteriaceae; genus Telmatobacter. The sequence goes on from JBEKNI010000013.1 coordinate 63,004, forward strand.
GCCCAGCCGCTCGCGCCTGGCCAGAGCCTTCAGCTCGACATGACCTATTCGGGCCAGATTCCGCTCTCTGCCCAACGCCTGCTTACCATTGGCGCCCCCGCCGATGCGGCCCTGCACTCGGACTGGGACCAGATCAGCCTTTCCTTCACCGGCCTGCGCGGCTTTGGCAACGTCGTCTGGTATCCGGTCTCCAGCGTGCCGGTCATCCTGGGCGACGGCGCGCGGCTCTTCGACGAGATGGGCGAGCACAAACTGCGGCTCAGCGGTGCCCGCTTCCGGCTCCGGCTCACCGTCGAGTTCCCCCACGGCCAGGCTCCTACCGTCGTTCTCATCAACGGCCACTCTGTGCCACTCACGGTCACCGAGTCCTCCGGCTCACTGGACCCGAACCAGGAGGTTGCCGGCGTAGCGACGGCCGACTCCGGCGACTCGATTCTGGGCTTCGAGGCTCCCAGCCTCTTTGTCGCAATCCGTACCCCTCACCCCGGCCAGAACCTCACCGCCTGGACCCTCCATGACGACGATATCGCCGTCACATTCTGGACCACACCGGCAGCGGCGGTCGAGCCGTTCTTGCAAAGTTGGCTCGGCCGCCAGCCCCGCTCCCAGCTCACCCTGCTCGACCTGCCCGATCCTAAAGACGCACCCTTCGAGACCGGAGCATTGCTGGCCGCGCCTCTCCGCGAACCCGGCCCGAAGGCAGCTCCGGATGCAATGACCGGTGTGCTCGTCCACGCCCTGGCCCACGCCTGGATCGTCTCTCCGAATTCGTCGCAGCCGCCCCCCGCCTGGCTCAGCGAGGGAGTGGCCAGCTTCATGGGCGCTCTGTGGGTCGAGAAACGCCAGGGGCGCGATGCCGCCCTGCGCACCCTGGAAGCCGACCGCGCAGCCCTGGCATTGGCCGAGCCCGCCAGTCCCGGCGAGAGCGCCGGCCAGCCGCTGGCCCTGGCCACTTCGCCGGTCTACTACCGCACCAAGGCAGCCTATGTTTTGTGGATGCTGCGCGACCTGGCTGGCGACACCGCGCTTTCCGCCGCCCTGCGCGCCTATTCTCCGGCCGCGGGCAGTCCTGCCCATAGCTCCTTCCAGAAACTCCTCGAAGAAGCCGGCGCGCGCGCCGATCTCTCCTCGTTCTTCGCCGACTGGGTCGATGCCGACAAGGGTCTGCCCGACCTGAGCATCGCGGGCGTCTTTCCCGCTTTCGTCTCCGGGGAAGACTGGCTCGTCGCCGTCGACCTTGCCAACTCAGGCTACGTCCAGGCCGAGGTTCCGCTCACACTCCGCTCCGGCTCCGGGGCCGACGCGCGCTCCATCACCCGGCGCGTCCGCATCCCCGCCCGCGGCAAAGCCACCGAGCGCATCCTCATCCAGGGAAAGCCCACCGAGGTCCAGCTCAACGACGGCGCCGTCCCGGAAACCCAGGCCAGCGTGCATATGACCCGGCTGGACTAGCCTATAGAAAGTCCGTTCCTATCGGGCAGCCTGGCCAGATGCAACCGGAGTGGCTTCCTGCATTTGCCCATTCGGCTAGGGAAGAATGGCAAGGGGCGTTTCCTGGAAGCCACTGTATGCTTGCCTTGTCTTAATAGATGAGACCATTTGGAACCTGCTCCCATCAAAATGAAACGTCTTGACGATGAATGGCTTCGGGCAAGCAGTGCATTGGCCTGGCTCAGCAGCATCCCAAACCTTGACCTTGGTCGGATCACCTTTCGAAAGCACCAGCCTACCCTGGCCAGCGTCCGAAATCTGGACCATCTTGTAGTTACCCTGCCAGGGCTGCATCGCCACAAAGAAGCCACCAGAATTTCCCGATTGAAGAACGAGATAGATCAAAGGGTCATTGCCCTTGCAAATACGCGCAGCGTCCATGGCTACATAGTCTGCCCACCAAGTTGGGTTCTCGTCTTTCGCGGATTCCGTATCTTTCATGTCAATATGGAAGACGATCTTTCCGCCCCTGAATACAACTAACTGTGTGTTTGGAGCCGTGAGTTCGACGCCCTGATGGTCAGTAGTGATTAGCCTGTCGAGGTTTCCCTTCTCGTAGATCACCAAAGTGTCGGACCTAGAAAGGGCCTGAACCATACGCACTAGGGCACTTGCCGGAACGCTCTTGCGAAAAGCAAGAGGGAGTTGCTGCGGCTTCCAGTTCAGGTGGCGGCTGAAATCAACGCAATCAGCTCCAACCGGATTGGCTGGCTCGGAGACCTTTGGAACTCCTTGCGCCGCCGTGCACAGGGACCATATTGCACAGATGATGATTGCCAGCAGTATTCGTTTCACGTAAAGAGTGTAAACCTCAAAGCCTGGTTTCGGAGCACACAGGAGCCCTGCCGTCAGGGCAATCGCATGAACAGCGGTGAAGGCCTAATCGGAGATCGAGCTGCCCCTACGGGGCTGGAGCTTGCAATTGGGACGCCTTCCCAGGGTTTCACCCTGGGCTATTTTCGCGCCTCCCTACGGGAGGAGGGGCGGCGGTTGAACGGCGGGGAACCAGGGAGGGAACCGGTTTTGCCAACAATATGCGTTCATGCGATTGTCCTTGCCCTGCCGTTCATTTCTATCGCCGCGCTACCCGCCCTTCTTCTCGTTGCGCGCCTTGACCTTGAACGAGATCGGCGTTCCTTCAAAGCTGAATGCCTCGCGGATTTGGTTTTCCAAGAAGCGCTCGAAGCTGATGCTGCTTGACCTCGCGGCCGGAGAAGAGGACAAAGGCCGACGGGGCTACTACGGCTTCCGTCATCGAGAAGATGCGGACCTGTTTCGCTAGGCAAGACCCGGCGGGCGAAGACCAATAATTTAACTTGATTTCTAAAAAAATCCAGATCATTCTATTTGCAGGTTCGTACCCAATTTCCACTCCCCATGGAGATAACCCACATGCAACCTACCAATCAGCAAGTCATCTTTTACCTCAACTTCGTCAACAGCGCCTACCTGATGTACGGAAAGGATGGCACCGACCTGACACCTCCGCCGCTGGGCTTTCCGCCGGGGTACTCCGTCCTCTGCTATCTGAACACCATCGACCCAGACTCCGGAGTACGCGTCTTCTTCGGCTTTATCGCCGCCAACCCCGCCGTTTCCGGTCCCGCGATACTCGCGATCCGGGGCACCTATAACTACTCGGAATGGTTCACCGACTTCAATGCCTTTCCGACCCCGTTCCCACCGCTGCCGGGCAGCAATGTCGCCACCGGCTTTTACGAGTTCTACCAGGGATTGCAATGGATCCTGCCGGACAAATCCGCAGTCGATCCTCTGGAATTCATCCAGTCCAACAATCAGGGAATCGTGCTAGCAGGTCATAGCCTCGGAGGAGCCATCGCAACGCTCATGATGGCATCCTACATGTCGGCGATTCCTTCTCTACTGCTCACGCTGGTCACTGCCGCCTCTCCCGCCGTCGGCGACTACGAGTTCTTCACCCAGTTCAATACTCTGGTCCCGAACAGTTATCGTTACATCAACGATTTCGATACGGTCGCATCCTTCCTGGATGCTGTCTACTACCAGGTCAACACCGGCATCCAGCTTTACAGCTTCGACATCTGGTTTACACCGGTCTGTGAGCACTCGCTTCAGACGTATCAGTATCTGCTCAGTCCTCCCGGAACACCTTGCAATACCGATTGCTGCATCGTGAGCGTGGAACAGAAGGCGGCCTTGCAAGCTCTTCACGAGAAGAGGCGGGGCAGGCCAGCTTGATCGAGGGAATCACCCGGCCTGTTTTTCATTGCGCGCCTTGACCTTGAACCAGATCGGCGTGCCTTCAAAGCCGAAGGCCTCGCGAATTTGATTTTCTAGAAACCGCTCGAAGCTGAAGTGCAGCTTGACCTCGCGGTCGGTGAAGAGAACGAAGGTCGGCGGGGCGACGGCGGCCTGCGTCATGTAGAAGATGCGGATTCGCTTGGCCATCGGCACCGGCGCGCGCTGGAAGTCGATCCGTTCCAGGAATCGGTTCATCTGCCCGGTCGAGACGCGCTTGCGGCGCTCGGCTGCCACGGCCACGACTTCGTGCAGCAGGCTCAGCATCTTGCCGGCCCCCGAGCTCGTGCCCTCGAGCGCGGAGAGAAAGATCACCGGCGCGTAGCTCAGGTACTTGAGCACCGTCCGCAACTGCCGCTCAAAGATCTCGCGGTCGGCAGCCGGCTTGCCGTCCGTGCGCCCCGTGGTCACCGCATCCCATTTGTTTACCACGACGATGACGCTGCGCCCGCTCTCGTGGGCATAGCCGCCGATGGTAGCGTCGGCCGCGGTTACTCCCTCCATCGCGTCGATCACCAACAGCGCCACATCCGCGGCCTCCAGGTGACGCCGCGCCATCACCACGCTCATCTTTTCCGCCATCAGATGTGTCTTGCCCTTGCGCCGGATGCCGGCCGTATCGACAAAGCGAAGCTGGCTGCCCTCAAATTCGACCACCTCATCGACCGCGTCGCGGGTAGTGCCGGGGATGTGTGAGACGATAGCGCGGCTCGTCCCGGTTAGCGCATTGAGCAGCGTGGATTTGCCGACGTTGGGGCGGCCGATGATGGCGATCGAGGTCTCGTGCGGCTCAAACTCGCCGTGGGTGCGATGGGGCTTCGCGCCAAGCGGATCTTTATCGGCAAGTTCATCGGCGGCGGCTTCGGGTTCTTCTTCCGGCGGCGCGGGAATCGTCTCGGCAATTGCTTCGAGCAGGTCGCCGATGCCCAGCCCATGTTCCGAACTGATGGGATAGACGTTGCGCATGCCGAGTTGTCGAAAATTCTCCGCGGCCGCGGCCACGGCCTCGCCCTCGACCTTGTTCACCGCCAGAAACACCGGCTTGCCGCCGCGCATCAGCAAGCGCGCCAGGTCGTAATCGGGGCTGGCCAACTCGGTGCGCGCGTCCACCACCAGCACCAGCGCATCGGCTTCTTCGAGGGCCACCTTGGCTTGGTTGTAGATTTCGGTGGGAATCAGAGCGGGATCGTCTGGCACAATGCCGCCCGTGTCCACCAGGCGGAAGTTGCGGCCCGCCCACTCATACTCGCCATAGATGCGGTCGCGGGTGATGCCCGGCTCGTCGCCCACAATCGAGCGGCGGCTGCCGGTGAGGCGGTTGAAGAGAGTGGATTTGCCGACGTTGGGCCGGCCCACAATCGCCACCAGAGGCTGTGCGCCCAAGCGCGATTTGGCCGGCGTAACTGACATATGAAACTTCGACAAGACTGACTCCAATCACTTTTCGCCCAAACGGATTCGCCTAGCATAGCGGCATCCATCAATCCCTAATCCGTCGCACCCCGTATTAGGGCCGTGAAACATGAGTCCGTACCTCATACGTTGTGTAAGCCCTAGGCTAAGTATCTCACCTGGGACAAACGCCGGTTCGCGCGAGCTTCACCATGAGCGCCTTCTCATCTTTCCCGCGGAATTCTGGCAGTGAGATTGCGTTTTTCATTCCGCAGGAGGGAACGATGCACATCCACGGGAACTCCATGGCCGTCAACGCGGCCAACTTCTACGCCGCCGCGCAGAACGAGAAGACAGCCGCCGCACAGCGAGCCGCCGAGGTCCGCAGGAAACTGCTGAAGGGCGCATCCGAGATCGAAAGCTCGGGAACAGCGGAAGAGTCTCTGATGATCGGCCAATGGATGGACTCACGCCACAGCCAGGTCGAAAGCCAGGACGCGTATTGCACTGCCGCCTCCGGCAAGGACCTCGACTTCGGATAAGACACACTTCTCTGATTCCACGCTGAGTCCACCGCGCAGGCAACCGGAGCATGCCGCTTCACTATGATGGGTAGAGCGGCCGGTCCAGATGCCCACCAGCGACAGCCCAACTCGCGCCCTGCCCTCCCTGCACGAGTTCTTCGCGCCGGGCGGCATTCTGGCGCGCTCGCCGCTCCCCTACGAGTACCGCCCCGGCCAGCTTGAAATGGCCAAAGCCGTTGAGCGGGCCCTCGAAGAGCGCCGCCACCTGATCGTCGAAGCTGGCACGGGTACCGGTAAAACTCTCGCCTACCTGCTGCCCGCCCTGCGCACCGGCCAGCGCATCATCGTCTCTACCGGAACCAAGGCACTGCAGGACCAGCTCTACTTCCGCGACGTGCCATTCCTGGAAACGCTGGTCGGCGAGTTACGCGTTTGCTATATGAAAGGCCGCGCCAATTATCTCTGCCGCCACAAACTCACCGCGCTGCGCAACCAGCCGATTCTCTCGGGCCTGGAAGAGATCGACCAGTACCGGCAGATCGCCGAGTGGGAGCAGACTACGGAAACCGGCGACCGCTCCGAGATTGCCGGGCTGCCCGAGTCGAGCGCGCTCTGGCAAAAGCTGGATGCGCGCAGCGAGGCCTGCCTGGGCTCATCGTGTCCGGATTACCGCCGCTGCTTCATCACCGAAATGCGGCGGCGGGCGCTCGAATCGGACATCATTATTGTGAATCATCACCTGTTTTTCGCCGACCTCTCGGTGAAGCGCGAGGCCGGCGGCGCGCCCGATGCCGGCATTTTGCCCGAGGCCGCGGCGGTAATCTTCGACGAGGCCCATGAGTTAGAGGAGGTAGCTTCGAATTATTTCGGTCTCTCGGTCAGCAACGTGCGCTTTGAGGAACTGGCGCGCGATACAGATGTGCTGCTGCGCGGCAAGCAAGGTGCCGAAAGCCTGCCCGCCGTGACGCAGCAGTTGCGCGAGCGGGCGCGCATGTTCTTTGCCGGACTGCCCATGGCCGGTGACGGCCGCCAGCCCTTCACCGGACGCGAGGAGTTTCTGGAGACCTCGGGCGACCTTTACATGGCCGTGCGGGCCACGCTGCAGCGGCTCGAATTGGAGATGGACGCCCTTACCGAGATCGACGAAGCGCCAGGGCTGAGGAAGCGCGTCGCGCGGCTGCGCTCCGAGCTTGAGTTCCTGCTCGAATCGAGCGCGAGCAACATGGTCTTTTGGATGGAGCGCCGCATCTCCGGAGTGAACGAGAGGGCTGGGGGACGACCGGGCGGATTCCGTTCACAGTCACGGACGACCTTTCTGCAGGCCACACCGATCGATGTCTCCGAGTTGTTGTTCGAGTTAGTCTTCGACCAGATTCCCACCGTAGTGCTGACTTCGGCTACGCTTACCGTGCAGGGCGGCTTCGAGCATATACGCAAGCGGCTGGGGTTGAGCGAGGCGCGCGAGTTAGTAGTGCCATCACATTTCCGCTACGGCGAGCAGGCGCTCCTCTATTTGCCGCCGGAGATGCCCGACCCGCGCGATCCGGAGTTTCCCGAGGCCGCCGCGCGCTGCATTCAGCGGGTGCTCGAAATCACTCGCGGGCGTGCCTTTTGCCTATTCACGAGTTATGCACAGATGCGCGACTTATACGAACGGCTCGTGCCGGTGCTGGAGTTTCCCATCCTGTTGCACGGCACGGCGCCGCGCAAGGCGCTGCTGGAAGAATTTCGCTCGACGCCGAATGCGGTCCTCTTTGGCACTTCGAGCTTCTGGCAGGGCGTGGACGTGCAGGGAGAGGCATTGAGCTGCGTCATCATCGACCGGCTGCCCTTCGCCGTGCCCAGCGATCCGGTCGTCGCCGCGCGCATGAAGGCCATCGAAGAGACCGGCGGCAAGCCATTTTTCGATTATCAGGTACCGTCGGCGGTTCTAACGCTCAAGCAAGGCTTCGGGCGGCTCATTCGCTCGCTCGAAGACCGGGGCGTGTTAGTGATGCTCGACCCGCGCATTACCACAAAACGATACGGCCAGACCTTTCTGGCCAGCCTGCCGCCGTATCGCATGACAACGACGATTGGGGATGTGGAGGCGTTTTTCTCTGAATAGTAGCTAGAGAGACCACTCCCGCGATAAGGACAAGCACGACTTGTGCCTCAGTTTGCAGAAATCCACGGTTTTAACGAGTATTCTCAGACATCGAAAAAGATTCACCACCTGCGCTGAATATGGTACGCTGACGCTCAGTGGAGAGTTTCACAGGTAGCGAGGATGAAAACCAAATGAGCGAAGACGACGTCGTCAAGGTACTGACAAAAGAGCTATTGCGGTTGCCGAAGGAATTCTGGGGGTTTGCTGGCATCGTTGTTATTTGGCTCACGATCGGGTTTTCGATCTACTGTGGCATCCCCAAGGTCGTCAACGCCGTACCGCGAGGGGGAAAGCTCCAACTTGGCCTTCAGGGGTATGATCTTACGGTTCAGGGCGGCTCTACCGAGGTTACGCCTACTGGGGACTCGAAACGATTTGAGTTCTGGACCCCCTCGTCACAGACACGTTTCTTGTTTTGCGACGGCGAGTTGAATTCTTCCTCATGCTCGGACAAGTGCAAGAAGAAGATGGAAAAAAATGACGATTTGGAAGACCAATGGGAATGCTCGGTGGAGGATGGAGTCGCGGTATTGGAAGACAAATGCTCGGAATGCTCGGCTGTGGAACACAAGCAAACTGGAGAGGAAGAAAGTCCTTCCGTAGCAGGGTTCGAAAGGAAGCTGTGGGTGCAATACCATTGCCGCGGCGGTTTGCTCAATGGCCTGCGACGGTTTGAAGTAAAAGGCAGGGGGCTATCTGGTCAATCAAAGAGCGGGTGATGGTGGGTGCTGACTTCGAGAAATGCCATCAACGAGAAGGACTTCGCAAAATCATTTGTAGATTATTGGTGCAAGGGAGCCAACGAGGCGTGCCGGACGAGGTCTGTCTATGTCGAAGAGATTGGCGGGTCTGCCGGACACACGAATGCAAATGGAGAATCGGATCAATGAAGAGGAACCTCAATGAGTGCTCGGTATAGTACGCCATTTGACCACAACGGTTCCGGATTGAATGGCTTTCGTGAAGAAGAGGGCATCCTGGGTGAGGTCGATGCAGGTTCCTTCAGCCAGGCGATAGAACAGTTGCGCGATGATGCCGCACAAGCGGACGCGCGAGAAGGCATCCGCCAAGGTCTCGAAGACGCAAGAGCCGGAAGGCTTCGTCCCGCGCGCGAATTCTTCGCCGAATTTGAAGCGGCGCACCCGGAACTTGGTCAGCGAACGCGCAGCCGCCTCCGCTCCGCGTAAAATCTCAGCAGGCTCGGCGGAAGTGGCCGGCCCACAAATCATGTCGCGCAACTTCTACATTCTGGCTGGCACGCTGGTCTTCTTCGCGCTGATCTCGGCGGGGATGTCGCTCATGCCTTCGAGCTTTCAGCCTGGCCTGCCGGCCAACGGGTCGCTGTGGCGGACGGGGTCTCTGCTCTTGCTCGTAGCGGGGCTGGCTGCGGCGCTCATCGGAGTGATGAGCCATCTCTTTGAGCAGGTGGAGCGGCGCAACGAGGAAGCGCGATTGGCGGCCCGGCGCAAGCGGCGCGGTTAACAGAGCCGCTAAGAATTCCAAGTTCAGGCAAGGCGAAAACCGATCCCTGACCCCTCACTTGTTCTCATTGCCAATCAGCCGGAAGGTGATCGTTCCCCAGAAGAGCCGGGCGCGCATCTGGACGGGCAGGTGGCGCTCGTCGTCGGTGTACCAGATCCAGATATTGCCGCGATTCTTCACAACGCCGGCGGCGGCGGTGGGCTGCACGCGCAGCGTCTTGAATGTGCCCAGCGGCGTCTTGATCTCCTCGCGGCCTTCCACCTTCATGGTCACAGGCACCATGCGCATTGCGTCCACCACCGGAATCACAAAGTTGTGGCCCAGCTGGATGGTCTGCGACGAGGCGTAGAAGACGCCGGTGAGCAGGTCGGTAAGGCAGCCGGGGACCTGCGATTCAATGTGCTTGGTTTGCCCGGTAACCAAGTTCTTTTCGTTCAGGACGGAGCGCTTCTGGGCGTAGTCCACGTGCAGCGTCGAATTCACCTGGCGGCGTCCTTCAACCGTTTGCTTGTTGAAGTCGTCGGTGCAGCCGGTGGCCCGGTCAAAGCTCGACTGGAAGCGGTCGGCGACGTGGAAGAGCAGGTTGATGGCGCCGCTGGTGTCGGCGCTGGCGGTGAGGTTCTCGCGATCGCCCGCCGCCTCAAAGCGCAGCACGGCTGTTCCGGCGGGAAAGACCCTCCAGTCCACCGAGTAGGTGAGGGTCTGCTTCTGCGGAAAGCTGAAGCCGGGGCGCGGCGGCGCCAGGGGAGGTGTCTGCTGGGCAGAGATCAAGGGGACTGCGGCGGCGAAGGCGCTAAGAACGACCGCTATCATTGTGCTCATCTTCACCGGCGGGAATAGCTCCTGAAAACGTGGACTGTTGAATCAACTGTTGGGTCGTCGGAGCCGCTCATCGCGGCAGATTCACAAATGCGGCGAGCACCGGCCGCAAAAGGAGCAGGCTCAGGTAAAGCAGAATGGCCCCTATTCCTGCATTGTACTCGCGGTGACGGATGTATAGCGAAAGAGAAAAGGTGGCGGGGACGCTTTCAGTTTCCCGATTCCGGACCGGCGTCAGGCGGGGAATCAGCCGCGGCACTCGCCGGCAATAGTCGTCGAAGCCAGGAAACGCAGCGCGCAAATACCGCTCCTCCGAGACGATGACCGGCACATAAATGATCGCGAATCCCAGAGCGAGGATGAGCGCCACCAGCCAACTGAGCAGCGCCAGGGCAAATCCGGCGGCGATCAGCATGGAGCCGAGGTAGAGCGGGTTGCGTGTGTGCGCGTAAGGGCCGGTTACCGTCAGCTCACGATTCTTCTTCACCGTGCCGGCGGCCCAGGCGCGGAGCCACAGGCCGGGCACGACCAGCGCCAGGCTCCAGGCCACGGCGGCCGGCTGCGGAGCGCGCCGCCAGAGTTCGAAGAGGTAGAGCGCGGCGGCCAGAAAGCCCAACGGGACGCGGATGCGCCGGGCTACTTGTTGCCAGAGAACGATCCAGTCTCGCAACGCCGGGTCCGGTTGCGGCGGGTGGGTCTGCGGCGGGATCTGCTGTGTTTGCGAGGGCTGAGTCATAGGCCGGTCTCGACGGCGGTCTCAGGATAAAGCAAGGCATCGGCGGCGCGCAGCACGTCCTCCGGCTGGATGGTCAGCAGACCCGCTTCCGGTGCTTCATGGCGGGAGTGGTCGAGCCGGCTCTGAGGGCTGCGCAGGACCTTGAAGTGCGTACCAAACGGCCCGTTGCGGCTTGGATCGGTGGGGCCATAGATTCCCACCACCGGACGGCCCAGCGCGCAGGCCAGGTGAAGCGGGCCGGTGTCGCCAGCCACGGCCAGGGCAATTCGGCTGGTGACGGCGATAAGCTGGGCCAGCGTGCAGGCGAGCGGAATAGCCGCGCCGCCTGTTTGGCGTAGTATGACCTCTGCTAGCGGCTCCTCGTCGGGACCGATATTGACCAGAACGCGGCAGCTTCGCTCGACGAATCCCTGCGCCACAGCGGCGTAGCGCTCCGCGGGCCAGCGCTTTGCGCCCCAGCCTGCGCCGGGGTTGATGAGCACGGCGGGCTGGCTCCCACCCCACGGACCTGGACCTGTCCGTGGGGACCCCGACAGGCTCGCGGAGGACGGCAGCAGCGAATCCGCCCAAGCCTCCGCCGCCGCGTCCACCGGCAGCCAGGGCGCGACAGGAGCGAGTGCATCGCCGGCGATAGCTGAGGCTAGTTCCACATCCTGCTCGACGACGTGCACGCTCCGCGTGGTCACTCGCTCAGTGAACAGCCAGCGCGCCGCCCGCTCACGCGGCTCAGCCTCGCCGATCAGACGCCGGCAACCGGCCAACCGCGCCACCACCGCAGACCTGATCGCACCTTGCAGGTCGATTACCGCGTCGTATCCGCCAGTCCGCAGCGCCGCGCGCAAAGCTTTGATTTCATGAAGGTTCTGGCGGCTGAGCGGGGCTTTGCGCCACCTTTTCGTGGGGGCAAAATGCAGGTGATCGACCAAGGGCCGCGCGGGGCTACGAGCGGATTGGGAGCCGGTGCTTTCTTCCGCTCCCAGCAGCGCGCGCCAGCGCGGCTCGACTATCCAGTCGATCCCCCAATCCGGATGCGCCTGCCGCAGCGCCGTCACCGCAGGAAGAGCGTGCAGAATGTCTCCCATGGCGCCGAGCCGAACCACAAGCAAGCGAAAGCTGGACTGCGTCTGCAAGTTCTGATTTTCTCACAGGGGCGGATGGAACTGGCCGGCGCACCTAGCCGGTTGCCCTGGCCAGCCGCTCTACAATCAATTCTTGCTCACTGAAGCCCAACGCGATTGCCTCGAAGTGGTGCTGGTCTCGCCGCGCAACCCGCTCAACATTGGAGCGGCGGCGCGCGCCATGGCCAACTTCGGCTTCCACCGGCTCTCGGTGGTCGCCCCCTTTGCGCCCACCTGGCGCGAGGCCCGCTCGGCAGTCGGCACTCCGGAGCTGCTTTTAAGCGCCATCGAATCAGCCACTCTCGCCGAAGCTGTCGCCGGATGTACGCTGGTCGTGGGCACCGGAACCCTCACCTGCCGCAAACCCGAACAGAAGGTCGTTCCGCTGCCCGATCTGGCTCCGCTCATGGCCCGGGAGCTGGCCCAAGGAAGCCGCATCGCCCTTGTCTATGGCTCTGAAAAACATGGACTTACCCGCGATGACCTCTCCCTCTGCCACATCCTGGTGGAGATTCCCACCGACCCTGGCCAGCCATCGATGAACCTGGGCCAAGCCGTCGCCGTCTGTCTCTACGAGCTGGCTACCCGCGCCTTCCCTTCGCCGGAAGCCCCGCCTGCGGAAGGAGCAAGTCTCATTCCGCCAGCCACTTCCGCCGCCACATCCGGCCATCTGGACCTGCTGGCCGGGGTCATCGAGGAGACTATGCGGGCCGCCGGCTATTCGCCCAAATCCATGCAGGCCGCCAATCGCCATGACCTGCGCCTGCTCCTGCGCCGCCTCGCCCTCTCCACGCGGGACGTGCGCCGCATCCTCGGCCTCTTCCGCCGCATTCTCTGGCGGCTGAACGCGCCCCAGTAAGCGCCGATAAACCCAATTAAGGCCGTCTGCTCTTTCCTTTCGACTGCGGAAACGATTCTCTGTTAAAGTGTCGCTCAAAGGCTTTCTCCATGCGCGTGCCTCTTCTTCGGTCTGATTTCGACTCTCTGGCGGCTCCAGCCCGGCTTAGCGCCGTGGCTCGCTGCGGTACCCTGGCTCTGGCGCTGGTCTTTTCCGCTCAGGCTCAGAAACCCTCTCAACACGAACAGAATCAGCAGCCTACGGCTCCAGCAGCGCAAGCAGACGACACCCAGAAGTCGGCCGCGTCCGCTCCCAGTCCCGGCACTGCCCCGGCTCCGAACCCCATTGCGCAGACCCCGCAACCAGCGCCGTCCCAGCCCGCCGCTCCCGAACAAGGCCGGCCCGCGCAAGCTCCCCAGCAAACCCCACCCGCCCCAGTCGCCCAACCGCCGGCAGCTCCGGCCGCTCCAGCCACTTTACTCGTTCCGTCACCTGCCGCGCCCACTGCTCCGCAGCCGTCGCCAGCTGTAACGGAGTCTGAAGCAGCGGAAGCAGCCCAGGGCGGCATCACCGAAGAGGAGGTCAAGCAACTGCTGGTCGGCAAGGCGCTCTACCTGCGCGGCGGCTACCTGGACAACAGCCTCAGCTTCGACGAACATGGCCGCATCATCGGACACTCGCCGCAGGGCTCCTATACACTGAGCGCCATCCAGATCGAGCGCGTGCGCCTGACCAAGCACAAGGTGGAGCTCGAAGGCGCCCGCTATGGTCTGCACTTCTTGGGCCAGTTGGCCTTCGAGGACGCTTCCAGCGCCTACGACCGGGTGCGGATAACTCCGAAGAAGAAGATGCTCCGAATCACCATTGACCGGGAGATCGTGGTAAAGCCCAAAAAGGTAAAGGAACCCAAAGCCGTTGCCGGGAAGGCCAACAACCCCAACACAGCGGCCAAGACGATACCGGCGACCCCGGTGGTGCAGGGAGCTGCGCCTCCAGCTGCAACGCCAACCGCCGCAACCCCAGCGCCACCCGCCGCCCAACCAGCTCCCGAGCCGGCGGAACTGAGCGCGGCCGATCAGTTGAAGGCATCCATCGCCGCCGCGCCCGAGGCCGAGCGGCCGGCCGACGCAGCCAGTGTGACTACTACGCTTTCGCCGGCGCACGCCACCAAGGTACTCAAGGAAGCCCTCGACCAGATATTCGCCCAAGGCCTCGACGACCGTATGATGGCCGCCATGCCAGACTTCTGGAAGCTGTACTATCAGGCTGTAGCGGCCAAGACCGATTACCGGCCCAAAGATCCTTCCATCCTCCGTCAGAACACGGTGGATCAGAAGGCGGTGCTACTAACCAAATTCGAGCCCGACTCGAATGAATTTGCCCAAGCTGGCGGCGTGGCTGGCATGGCTCTTTATCACACCGTCATCGGCCCCGACGGCAAGGCAGGCGAGATCGCCGTCGCCCGGCCCATCGGCTTCGGCCTGGACGAGAACGCCGTTGCGGCCATTCGCAAGGCCAGCTTTCAGCCGGCGACCAAGGACGGCAAGCCCGTTCCTGTGCTGCTGGATCTGGTGGTGCAGTTCCGCATTTTCTCCAAACGCACCGCCGTACATGCCGAGCCCGAACCGACTGACAAGGCCACCGAGCCCGTGCTTCCTGGCCCCTATAGTGTGCCGCAGTCGTAGGGTAGCTCTCTTCGGAATCCCATCTTTTGATGGCAAGTCCATTCGGCTGGTTCAGGTTAGGCTCTGGGGCAGCCAGCAATGAAGCAGGGAATCGGCGAACAGCGCGGCTTCGTTCTTCACAATCGTCCGCTGCTACAATCGGAAGAGCCGAAAATCAGGCGATTTCAACCGCTGAACGAGCAAGAAGTCCGACCGATGACGCTACGCCTCTTCAATACCCTCACGGGACAACTGGACGAGCTGGTTCCTTCTGACGGGAAGGCCCTCCGCATGTACGCTTGCGGGCCGACGGTCTATGACTACGGCCACATCGGCAACTTCCGCACTTTCCTTCAAGTCGACGTCCTTCGGCGCTATCTCAAACTGGCCGGAACCGGCGTCCGCCACGTCATGAACATCACCGACGTGGACGACAAGATCATTCGCAACGCAGCTGCGGCGGAAATCTCGATCAGTGAGTACACGGCGGGCTTCGAGCGGGCGTTCTTTGAGGATCTGGATGCCCTGCGCGTAGAGCGGCCGGAGGTCATCGCCCGCGCCACCGAGCACATTCCACGCATGGTCGAGTTGATTCAGAAGCTGGCTGCGGTCGGCGCGGCTTACCAAGCCGAGGACGGTTCCTGGTACTTCCGCCTCGCCGCCTTTCCTGAGTACGGCAAGCTCAGTAAAAAAGACCTCTCCGGGATGGAAGACGGTGCCCGCGTGGATCTGGATGAGTATGAAAAAGACTCGGCGCGGGACTTTGCCCTGTGGAAGGCGGCCAAGCCCGGCGAGACCTCCTGGGAGACGGCGATCGGCTGCGGCCGGCCTGGCTGGCACATCGAGTGCTCGACGATGGCGATGGAGTACCTGGGCGAGAGCTTCGACCTGCACGCCGGCGGCGAAGATCTGATCTTCCCGCACCATGAAAACGAGATTGCGCAGAGCGAGAGCGTGACCCACAAGACATTTGCGCGGCACTGGATGCACGTGCGCTTCCTGCTGGTGGACGGGCGCAAGATGTCCAAGAGCGAGGGGAATTTTTACACGCTGCGCGACCTTCTGCTGAAGGGATACAAGGCTTCGGCAATCCGCCTTGCGCTGATCTCCGTGCCTTACCGGCATCAGTTCAACTTCACTTTCGACGGTCTGATCGAGGCCACAGCCGCGATCGATCGGTTGCGGACGTTTGTTGCGCGACTGAAACAGGGTATATTTGCGCCAGGATTCAATAGTGCCCTCCAGAGTGCTGCAAAGCAGGCACAGGACGAATGCAGGGCCGCACTGTCAAACGATCTGAACACCGCCGAGGCTCGCGCGCCCATATTCGACCTAATCCGAACCGCGAACACAGCCATCGATCATGGGCAACTCCGCGTCGTCGACCGCGATGCGATTCTCGGTGTGCTGTATCAGTTTGACGCGGTCTTTGATGTGCTGGAGGATCGCGACGCAGAGCCCACGCGCCACGCTCTGGCCTGGGCGGAGCAGTCGGGCCGGCTGGGCGATGTGTCTCCTGAGTTACTGGCCAGGCAAGGGCTGACCGATGAGGCTATCGAGGCGCTGGTAGCCGAGCGGACGCTGGCAAAAAAGCAGCGCAACTTTGCCCGCGCCGACCAGATTCGCAACGAACTGGCGGAGAAAGGCGTCGTTCTCGAAGACTCCAAGGACGGCGTGCGCTGGAAGCGGAAGTAGAACAAACTGCGATAGACTGACAGTGGAAGAATAACCGGCTCCGTTCGAGGTGTTTGCCATGGATTTCGAGATCGTCTTTGACCGAGAAAAGGACGGCCGCTGGATCGCTGAGATTGAGAGTTTGCCTGGAGCGCTCGCTTACGGAGCCACCAAAGCAGAAGCCCAGTCCAAAGTGGAGGCGCTTGCACTTCGCGTCGTCGCCGACCGCATTGAGGTCGATCAGAGCACACCGGATCAGGTTCGCTTTGCTGCTGCGTAAGCGGCTGCTTCGAGTCCTGTTGCATTGGTGTTGTTACCACCCCCTAGGAATTATGTCGTGAAACGGCGATCATTGCCGTATGAGTAATTGGCCTTCAACAAGTGCAAGAAAAGTATTCCGTGCGTTGCAACGAATTGGCTGGCGCGAAAAGCCTCGCATCAGCAAGAGTGGATCGCATAGGCAGCTTGAACATCCAAGCTATGCCTACGAATTCACATGGGCTTTTCACGATGGGGAAGAAATTGGCCCTGTGATGCTTGCCCGCATTGCGAAAGAACAGGATTGAAACCGGAGGATTTATAAATCCATGGAAGCCAACGAAGCCCAGGAGTTGCAGGAGCACGCGGAACACGCCGGACACGAATCTTCGCTGCGTCCGGTCGCCTTGACCATGACCATACTGGCCGTGCTGGTGGCCGTAGTCACGGTGCTGGGTCATCGCACGCACACAGAGGCGATTCTTAACCAGGACAAGGCCACCGATACGTGGAATGAGTACCAGGCCCACAAGATTCGCGCCAACGACACCAAGCTGATTGCCGAACTGCTCAGTGTGGTGACCGTCGCCGACAAGGAAAAAGCCAAACAACTGGCCGACGAGTACGCCAAGAGTCTTGCCGACAAGAAGGATGAGACCAAAGATGACATGGCCAAGGCGCTGGACTATGAGAAGAAAGTCGAAGAAGCCGAGGCCCGCGGCGACCGCTTCGACCTGGCCGAGGCCCTGCTGGAGATCGGCTTGGTCATCACCTCGGTCACGCTGCTGACCCGCAACCGCCTCTACTGGTATATCGGAATGGTCTTTTCAGTGATTGGCATTGTTGCAGCGAGCTCGGTTTTGCTTCTCAAGTAAAGCGCCGGTCACCCCACTTCCCGCAGGGGCGTCATCTTCAGCACCCTGAATCCTGATGGCATCTTCGCCTTTGCGCCAACCGCTCAGTTGGGCCGGGGGCCGGAAGCCGAGCGGCGGCGAAAACGCTCATCTACCGGCTGGCGATCCTTGAAGCCGGAGTCGACCGGATGCCAGTGCTCGATGGCGGGCTCGCCCATCCGCCAGCAGAGCAGCACCACCTGGTCTTCAATGCGGCAGGGGAAATCCAGCAGGCCGGCATCGAGATCCTTCACCTGCACACCGATCGAATCGATCTCGGCAATGCTCTCACGGATCCGCTGTACGTGCGCCTCTACTTCCGCGCGCAGCTTGGCCACTTTGCTCACGTCCACTCTCATCCCGCCAGAGAGATAGATGCTGCGGGAGATCTCCGATAGGCCGGACTCGACCTCTTCGGCCGACCGCTTGCTTTCGATGGCGCGCTTCAGCAGCGACTCCAGCACCGGGAGCAAAGACTGCGCTTCGTCGAGAGTGAAGGTCTTCATGGGTCCGTCCTGGATACAGGATACGACAAAAGTAGGGAACAGGGAGTAGGGATCAGGGAGCGGGTCCGAAGATACAGTTCGCGGCTCAACGGGAGCCTTTCAGGCTGTTTAAAAACGACCCATGGCTTTTCGTATCGTTCTGATCGCCTCTTCAACCGATCGAAGTTCTGAATCTGTCAGTTCATTTCGTGCGAACGCACTGACATTTGCGAGCGCAATCTCCAACTCACCCCAACTATCTGTGAGCCCAGAAGGCATCGGATATGCATGAAGGATGAATCGAAGTGCGCCCAAACACCTGCGGTCGCACCATGCCTCGACTAAGGATCGGAGCATGTCAAAGAACTGCTTGTCGTTCTCAATCATTCTTCTCTCATTGGGGTCCCGGCTCCCGAGGTTCTAGTCCCTAGTCCCTTAGTCCCTAGTCCCTGCCTTCAGGCCACTTCCAGCATCCGGTCCAGCGCCACGCGAGCCCAGTGCTTGACGCTGGCGCGGACCTGGATGCGGTTGACCACGCGGCCTTCAACCAGGTTATCCAGCGCCCAGGCAAGATGCTGGGGGGTAATGCGAAACATCGTGGTGCAGAGGCAGCCGGTGTCGTCGAGGGTGATGACCTTCTTGCCCTCGGCAGCAAAACGCTTAGCCATCCGGTTGACCAGGTGAATCTCCGTGCCCACGGCGAAGATTGAGCCCTCTGGCGCTTGCTCGACCAGCGCGATCAGCCGCTCGGTAGAGCCCAGGGCGTCGGCCTTCTGGCAGACTTCGAAGCGGCACTCGGGATGGACAATGACCTGGATTCCTGGGTACTTGGCGCGCACCGTATCGACGTGGCTGGGCAGAAAGCGCTGATGGACCGCACAGTGGCCCTTCCAGAGAACGATGCGGCTGGCCGCAAGTTTTTCGTTTGTCTGGCCGCCCTGCAATCCCCACGGGTCCCAGACCACCATCTCCTCCAGCGGAATCCCCATGCCATAGCCGGTGTTGCGCCCCAGGTGCTGGTCGGGCAGAAAGAGGATCCGCTTGCCGCGGGCAAAGGCCCACTCGAAGGCGGCGCGGGCGTTCGACGAGGTACAGACCAGTCCGCCCCTCTCGCCGCAGAAGGCCTTGATCGCCGCAGTCGAGTTCATGTAGGTGAGCGGAACAATCTCATCCGCGAGTCCGAGGCCTTCGAGCGCCTCCCAGCAGGCTTCCACCTGGGAGATTTCCGCCATGTCGGCCATCGAGCAGCCGGCGTTAAGGTCGGGCAGAATCACCTGCTGCCCCGCGCGGCCGAGCACGTCGGCGCTCTCCGCCATGAAGTGCACACCGCAGAAGACAATGTACTTCGCGTCGGTTTCGGCGGCGATTCGGGAGAGCTTGTAGCTGTCGCCGGTCGCGTCTGCGAAGCGGATCACCTCGTCGCGCTGGTAGTGGTGGCCGAGCAGGATTGTAGCTGCACCCAGCCGTGCGCGCGCCCGTGCAATGCGACCGTCCATCGAGTGGTCGGGGAGCGCCAAGTAGTTTTCGAGGCTACAGGTGCTGCCAGCCTCCGGCGAGGCCGCCGTGAGTTCATCGAGAACCAGGTTCACCGTATTCCGCCTTCAGTCCAGCTCACCCCAACTTCCGGGCAGCGAACGGGGATGTTGAAAGCTAACGCGACTTGCAGTGGATGCGCTGACCATCCTGAGGTTGCCGGCGCTGCCGTCAGAGTCCTCAGGCCGCCCCCATCCACGGGGTTGTTGCAAGCCTTTCACAAATTGGATGCGGTCTACAGCCGACGGATTCGTGGAAACCCGCTCCGGCAATAGCCACATCCGCTCTCCTCTACTGTAACAAATCCGTAACCATTCTGGCGAAGTGAATCGTCCCTGCCAGGTCAATCGCATGGCAGGCGTCGAAGCGTCGGCGTGCTCGAAAGTTCCTCAAGCAGTCCGATTTGGGACACCGGAGAAGCTGAGACCATCTCGCATCAGCGTTGACCGGAGGAACCGTCGCGCCGGGACTTCGATGAACTTGTAGCTTGCGATGGAGACGAGGACGGCAATTGCCGCCCAGATCAAACAAAAGCTCCCATGCACTGGCCAATGCAGCCTGCCGGCAAACATGCTGCAATAGACGATCACGGATGCATGAAGCAGATAGAGGCTGTAGCTCGACTCGCCAAGAAGCTCGAGGATGGGATTGGCCAGCATCTTCGGTTCAGAGGCGACGGCCAGAATCAGAACCCCGTAGAGGGGCGCCAGCAACCCATTGTGAATTACCGGATATGGCAGCCGCCAGGGACCGAGCACGATGAATACCAGCGCCAGAACGCAACCCGCGGCCGCAAGCCGAGGCCGGGGAATGTGCGCGCCATTCAGATAAAGCACACCCAGGGCGATGCCTATCAGGAACTCCGGAAGCCGGAGAAGCGGATTGAACTTGATAATTGTCAGGCCAACGAAGCGGCTCATGGTATCGACGGGGCCTTCGGGGAGCGCAAGTGCATAGAGGGTGGACGGAATGAGGCTCAGCATCCAGATTGCGCCAAGTACAAGCGCGGCATGACGCTGGGCGAGACGAGCGAACGGTCTGAGCAGAAAAGGAAACAGAAGGTAAAAGAAAGCCTCAACTGAGAGGCTCCATCCAGGCCAATTCCAGGTCAAAGCGGATCTTGGAATCCATGCCTGGACAAGGAAAAACGCGGGAAGGGCGCTCGGAAAGAAGGCCTGTCCATTCATTCGACTGAAGCCGGCAGAAAAAGGAAATGACACCAGAAGCGCGAAGAAATAGATGGGCAGGATCCGGGCCATCCGGGCCGACCAAAAGTCGCGCAGCGTGAATTCGCGCGGGAGATAGTTGTAGCTCAGGATGAATCCGGAAAGAATGAAGAACAAAGTCACCCCGGAGTAACCCGCGTCAAAAAACCTGTCCAGCAACTCCGGCGGCTTCCAGCCGAACCGGAGATGATGGAACACAACCCAGATTGCGGCAAAGAATCTTATGCTTGTCAGGCCCGCAAGCGTGTTTTTCCGCATCTTTCTTCCCCTTCCCGTTCAATGAAGATCAACTGGACCATGCGGCCTGAGCCGGAAAGATCGAACCAGTGCCGGGAAAGAAATGCGCGGCATCCTGCCCAGTCCAACCGCCGGGCGACCGTTGGCATTGCCTCGGGCAATGCGGGGCGACAAGAGCGTTTGCCGGCCTACCGCTCCAACTTCTCCGTCATTGTACGCGGAATCTACTCTACCGGCTTGTCATACCGCCCGCGGAAGGCATTCCAGCGGATGACGGCGATCTCCTCCAGCATCTTCATTCCGTCCTTCAGGTAGCTCATGCGGCTGCGCTCGTCGTGCGCCCAGCTTACCGGCACCTCGATGATCCAGAAGCCGCGCTTGATGGCAATAAAGAGAATCTCCGGATCGAAGCCCCAGCGCTCGATGGTCTGAAGCTGAAAGACCGTCTGCGCAGCCGCGCGGGTAAAGGCCTTGAAGCCGCATTGCGTGTCGGCAAACTTCAGTCCCATCACCGTGCGGGTAACAGCATTGAAGCAGCGGCCGAAGAATTGGCGGTAAAGCGGCTGGCATTGCGTCTGCCGCCCACGCTCCAGCCAACGGGAGCCGATGGCGATATCCGCGCCCCCGGCGATGGCGGCGAAGAGGCGCTCGGCCTCCTCGATGGGCGCCGACAGGTCGGAGTCGGTAAAGATCGCCACCTTGCCCTTCGCCTCGAGCATCCCGATGCGCACGCTGTAGCCCTTGCCCCGGTTGCCGGGATTCTCGATCAGCCGAACCTCGGGCGCCGTCAGCGCAAAGGCCCGCACCACCTCGGCCGTCGCGTCGCTCGAGCCATCATTGACCACGATGACCTCCGCATCCCAGCCCCGCGCGCGGACGCAACTGACCACCGACGCGAGCGTCTTCGGGATCCGCCCGCTCTCGTTGTAGGCCGGAATCACAATGCTGTACTGCGGCCCGCTCCCGTTCTTGGACCCATTCTCGCTCTTTCGCTCGTCCGTCACGTCCCCATCCCCTCCCTGCCCGTCCCAGCCTGCCGCGCGCGAAAATCTCGGGGAGATTGCTCCGCCAATCATAAACGCCGCCAGGCGAAGTTGGCTTGCCAATCGGTGGCTCGGGGAAATACCCGCCAACCCGTTGACAGGAAAAGGGTCAATTCCACAGGAAAACCATCTTTTCCGCGCCGAAAAGGGCAAAACCGTTTATGCTGTGAGCGGAGGCCTATGAGGATATGACAAAGGCAGACCTGGTGGAAAAGGTGACCGGTGTGGGCGACCTGACGCGTCACGATGGCGAAGTGATCGTCGAGACCATCTTCGATGCGGTAATCGGGGCCCTCAGGGGCGGGGACAAGATCGAGATTCGCGGCTTCGGCTCCTTCCGCATCCGGCAGCGCAATCCCCGCATTGGACGCAACCCCAAGACCGGTGAGCGCGTCGAGGTTCCGGCCAAGAAGGTGCCTTACTTCAAACCTTCCAAGGAGTTGCGCGACCTGGTCAATCCCAAGCAGGCCCCTAGCGCCTCCTGAACACGCGGCTGCACGAAACGCCGCCTCGGCTGTAGCTGCCTGCGCACCCCCGCGCTGGGCGCGCGGGAGCAATATCAGGCAGTGGAAACTTCAGCCTGCCGGATGCTACACCCAGAGCCCAAAGGAATGATACTCATGAGCGGCCTATTCAATTAGTTGCGGAATGACCGGGCCTGTAGCTCAACGGTCAGAGCAGGGGACTCATAATCCCTTGGTTCGGGGTTCGAATCCCTGCAGGCCCACCAAAACTTCAAGAACATAAAGGCAGTAAATACAGCAATATACAGAAACAATCCGGACAAGACAAACAAGCGGATTTGCGGTGAACTTGCGCTTAGTATTCGCTTTCGGTACAATTTCGGTACAGTGACGGAACATTTGCACTGTACCGGAGCGAATATGGCAACTCTCGTTAAGACCCCTTCCGGAACCTGGAAAGCAGTTATTCGCAAGAACGGCTGGCCCACAAATATCAAGACATTTCGCACCAAACGAGACGCGGAGGATTGGGCGCGCCGTACCGAGGATGAGATGGTGCGCGGTGTTCACATCGTTCGCGCTACAGCCGAGCGCATGACGCTGGCGGCGGCGTTGAAGCGCTACACCGCCGAGGTCACTCCCACCAAGCGGCCATCGTCCCAAGAAGGCGAACTTCGCCGCGCCGCGATTCTGGAGCGCCATCTCGGCAAATACTCTCTTGCCGCCCTGAATCCTGAGATCATCGCCCGCTTCCGTGACATGCGCC